>NZ_AKIV01000137.1 GCF_000282655.1 Polaromonas sp. CF318 | reverse complement strand
TACTTTTCTTTTGGCGAAGCAAAAGAAAAGTGAGTTGCCGCCGGGCAACCCCCGGCCAGCAAGCCTCAGCAAGGGGCGCGCCGCCGGCGCAAGACCGGCCAAGCTAATCTTCCAACTCCGCCTTGGCCATCTCCACATCCAACCGTTCCGTTGCATCCAGCGGCTTGCTGGCCGCCGCCTGCTCATAAAGCTTGGTGGCCTCTTTCATCTTCTTGTCGCCTTCGAGCATGACCATGCCGTTGGCGTACTCGATCATGCCGATGGCCGAGCCGGGGTGCAGTTTCAGGGCGTCCTTGTAGAGCGACAGGCCCACGTCTTTCTTGGCGCCGTAGGTCATGCCGCCTATCAGCGAGCCGACCTTGTCGATGACCTCGGCGTGGAAGGCGGCCAGCGCGATGTGGGCGTCGGCGTGTTTGGGCGAGAGCTTGATGGCCTGCTCCAGTGCGTTTTTTACCTTGGTGCCCAGGCCTTGGGCCAGGGCCTTGGCCACGCTGATGCCCTGGCTGTAGCGGCCCAGTGCATAAGCCTGCCAGTACCAGGCGTTGGCGTTTTTCGGGTCGTCTTTTTGCTGGGCCTCGGCGCGGGCGGCGACTTCCATGAAGAGGTCGAGTTTGGTTTTTTCCTTGGTCTCGAGGTAGGTGGCGTACATGCTGGCGGCCTTGTTGGCCACCGTGATGCCGTCGCCGCCGGCTTTCAGGCCCGCGTCAGACGCCTTTTGGAATTCACCGTTGTGGAACAGCACCCAGGCCTGCAGCACATCGGCGTTCTTGGGCAGGGGTTCGCAGTCGCCCAGGTGCAGGCGGGCCCAGCTCTTTTTCAGGCTGGCGGCATCGAATGCGTAGTCGCCGGCATGGGGAAAGGCAGTCCATTTGGCCATGTGTCTTGTCTCCTTGGTAAAAATTGTTGTGTTATGGATGAGGGCGGTTTGAGGGAACTCAAGCCGGGTTGCTGTAAGCGCCGACCAGGGCCTGCAGGTGCGCGCGCTGGCTTTGCTCCAGGTAGGGAATCAGCAAATTGAGCACGTGGTGCGCGCCGCGCAGCAGCGCGGCCTGGGCGTTGCCGGGTTCCAGCGCGTTGCGCGGGTCGCGCACGTACTCGAAACTGAGCCAGTAGGTGAGCACCACCACCATGCTGGTGGCCGTGGCCTCGACCTCGCGCGAATCGATGGTCATGGCGCCGGCGCGGCTCATGCCGTCGAGCAGGCCCTTGACGGCGCGTGTCTTGTTCTTGAGCACCCACTGGAAGTGGGTTTCCAGCCGGCGGTTCTTGCTGAGCAGGTCGTTGAGGTCGCGGTACAGGAAGCGGTACTGCCAGATCAGCTCGAACAGCGTGTGCATGAAGAACCAGGCGTCCTCCACGTCGCGCACGCCGTCGCTGGCGTTGAGCAGCTCGCTCAGGGATTTTTCGTAGCGGTCGAACAGCGAGTTGATGAGCTCGTCTTTGGCGGGGTAGTGGTAGTAGAGGTTGCCGGGGCTGATGTTGAGCTCGGCGGAGATCAGCGTGGTCGACACATTGGGCTCGCCAAAGCGGTTGAAGAGGTCCAGGGTGACCTCCAGGATCCGCTCTGCTGTACGGCGCGGCGCTTTTTTCGCCATAGTTGTCTACCTTGTATTGTTCTTTAACTCTAACCCAGCGCCTGCCGGCGCGAAACTAGGGAAGTCCGCAAAACCTTGATCCGCCGATAGAGAACCTTTGGGTTACGCCGCCAGCGCCCTGCGGGAAGGCGATTGCAGCGCATGGCTTAAATCCTCCATCACCTCCTCCAGCGAGGCGATGGCGCGGCCCACGCGGGTGGCGGCCGGCCTTGGGGCCACCAGGTGGCGCTTGGGGTCCTCCAGGACGTCCAGCTTCAGGCTCACGCCGTGCCGCGCGAGCTTGGCCGACAGCGTGGTCTTGCGCGAGCGCAGCATCTGCCGGGTCTTCTGGTAGGCGTGCTCGGCCAGTTCGCGGCGCTGCCGGTAGCTGAAGGTGTTGGCCAGGAACATCTCGGCGTCGCGGTGGTCGGGCTCCAGCAGCACGATGTCGGTGTCGGGGTAAGCGTGCTCGTAGTGCTTCATGCCCAGCTCCAGCCGCGAATGGATCATGGAACGGAAGGTCTGGCTCATGACCGCGGGCAGGCCGCCGCTGACGATGCGCGGGATGGCCTGTTTTTCGGGCGGCAGGCCGCGGCGCATGACGCGTTGGTCCATGGCCAGCTGGGGCGCGCGCGTGGAGTTGAAGGGCACCAGCGGGTTCAGGCAGAACATCAGGTCCACGCCCTCGTCCATGGCCACACCGGCGTGCATGGTCTTCTTGAGGGCGCCGTCCACGTAGTAATGGTTGTCGATCTCCACCGGCGGGAACAGGCCGGGCAGGGCCGAACTGGCCTGGACGGCCCTGGAAATCGGCACGTGGTCCCAGCCGGGACGGCCAAAGGGCGCGGCGTCGCCGCTGTCCAGGTTGGTCGCCACCAGGGTCAGGCGGGTGCGGAGCTCGCGAAAGTCATTGGTGCGCCCAGGCTTGGAAAACAGTTTTTCGAGCTGGGTGTCGACTTCATCGTTGGCAAAAATGCCGGTGGGCAAGGCTGGCCCCAGCGCTTCCAGCGCATGGACGAAAGATTTGCGCCCGAAGGTGGCGCGCCATGCGGCCGACGCGGCCAGGCCGGGCAGCGTGATGCCGCGCCGCAGGAGTTCGCCGTAGGCCGGCACCATCAGCCAGGCCGGGTCGAACACCTCCGAGGCCTTGTCGTCGTTTTCGATAAAGGCCGCGCAGAGTTCGCGCGGCGTCATGCCGTTGGCCAAGCCCGCCGCGATAAAACCGCCGGCCGAGACGCCCACGTAGTGGTGCAGTTCGGTGAAAGAGATGCCTTGCAGGGATTCATCGAGGGCGCAGAGCGCGCCTATCTCGTAGATGGCCCCCAACGGGCCGCCGCCGGCGAGGGCCAAGGCAATGCGCGGCCCGGTGGCGGCCCGTTTCGTCATTTTTGCCGTGTCGGCATGCTGCGCAGCAGCTAGACGACCGCCGCCGGCGAGGGCCAATGCAATGCGCGGCTGGCTGTTGGACGGCTTGCTTTTTGAACGCTTGGCTGAGGTCATGAGAAGAAAGTGTAGACGGCGGCCCCGGCAATATTTGCTGCTTTGCAGCAAAACGCACAGGCGAAAAAAAAGGGACGGTGCGTCCCTTTTTATGAAGCTCGCCGTGCTTAGGCCGACTTGCGCGCGGCCGGGCGCTTGGCGGCCGGGGCCTTTTTCGCGGCCGGCTTGGCGGCGGTCTTGGCAGCGGGGGCCTTGCCGCTGAGTTTTTGCACGTTGCGGTTGAGTTCGTCAATGCGTGCGATCAACGCGTCCACATCCTTGGCGGAAGGCACGCCGAGCTTGTTCAGGGCCTTGGCGACGCGGTCTTCGAAGATGGTTTCCAGTTTGTCCCACTGGTGGCCGGCTTTGGACTGGATATCGGTGGCCATGGTGGCCATCTTGTTGGTGGCTTCGGAGATCTTCTCTTCGGCGACGGCCTGGGTCTTGCGCTGGATGGACAGGCCTTCCTTGACCAGGGTTTCAAACACTTTGCCGCCTTCTTCCTGTGCCTTGGAGAATGCGCCCAGGCCGGCCAGCCAGATTTGCTGTGCGGACTCTTTGACGGCGCCCGAAAGCTGGGGGCCGGATTTTTTGTCGGCGCTCATTTTTTGCAGTTTCTTGACCATGATGGACTCCAGACAGTGAGGGTTGTGGATTGGCGCGGACAGTATGCCGCATAGACTGGAAAATATAAGCCTTCCCCGCGGCGGTGTTTAGGTGCCCCGCTCTATGGAAAAGCGGGCCCCGCGCCGCTGAGCGCGGGTTTCTGCTGAATAGGGAGTCATGCGGTTTAAGCAAGAATCAGTTTTTTGATCGACAGTTCAGCGGAGAAAACACAACATGCATTATTTCGTCACAGGGGCCACAGGCTTCATCGGCAAACGCCTGGTCAAAAAACTTCTGGAACGAAAAGGCACGACCGTTCATTTCCTGATCCGCCAGGAAAGCGCCGGCAAGGTCGCGGCGCTGAGGGAGTACTGGGGCGTGAGCGCCGCGCGGGCTGTCGCCATCCACGGCGACCTGACGAGCAAGAAGCTGGGCGTGAGCAGCGAGGACATCAAAAAGCTCAAGGGCCAGGTCGGGCACTTTTACCATCTGGCCGCCGTCTATGACCTGGGCGCCGACGAGCAAAGCCAGATCGCCGTCAACATCGAAGGCACGCGCAGCGCGGTGGAGTTCGCCAAGGCCATAGACGCCGGGCACTTTCACCATGTGAGCTCCATCGCCGCGGCCGGCCTCTATGAAGGCGTGTTCCGCGAGGACATGTTCGAGGAGGCCGAGAACTACGACCATCCCTACTTCATGACCAAGCACGAGAGCGAAAAAATCGTGCGCAAGGAATGCAAGGTGCCCTGGACGGTGTTTCGCCCCGCCATGGTGGTCGGCGACAGCACCACCGGCGAGATGGACAAGATAGACGGCCCCTACTACTTCTTCAAGCTGATCCAGCGCATGCGCCAGCTGCTGCCGCCCTGGATGCCGGCCGTGGGGCTGGAAGGCGGGCGCATCAACATCGTGCCCGTCGACTTCGTCGTTGACGCGCTGGACCACATCAGCCACAAGACCGGCATCGCCAAGAAGTGCTTCCACCTGGTGGACCCCGTGGGCTACCGCGTCGGCGACGTACTGGACATCTTCAGCCGCGCGGCCCACGCCCCCAAGATGAACCTCTTCGTGAACGCCGCCCTGCTGGGTTTCATACCGCGCGGCGTGAAGAAAAGCCTGATGGCGCTGGCGCCGGTGCGGCGCGTGCGCAATGCGGTCATGGCCGACCTGGGCCTGCCCGAGGACATGCTGACTTTCGTCAACTACCCGACGCGCTTTGACTGCCGCGAAACCATGGCCGTGCTCAAGGGCGCCGGCATTGAATGCCCCAACCTCAAGGACTACGCCTGGCGCCTGTGGGACTACTGGGAGCGCCACCTGGACCCCGACCTGCACATCGACCGCTCGCTGCGCGGCACGGTGGGCGGCAAGGTGGTGCTGGTCACCGGCGGCTCATCCGGCATAGGACTGGCCGCGGCGCACAAGTTCGCCGAAGCCGGCGCGACCACCATCATCTGCGGGCGCGACCAGGACAAGCTCGACGAGGCCTGCAAGGAGGCCAAGGCCAAGGGTTACCAGTTCGTGGCCTACCCGGCGGACATCGCCGACATGGCCGACTGCGACCGCTTCCTCAAGCTGCTCATCGCCAACCACGGCGGCGTCGACTTCCTGATCAACAACGCCGGCCGCTCCATACGCCGCGCGATCGAGGCCAGCTACGACCGCTTCCACGACTATGAGCGCACCATGCAGCTCAATTACTTCGGCTGCCTGCGCGTGACCATGGGGCTGCTGCCGGGGATGGCGGCCAAACGCAAGGGCCATGTGGTCAACATCAGCTCCATCGGTGTGCTGACCAACGCGCCGCGCTTTTCGGCCTATGTGGCCTCCAAGGCCGCGCTGGACGCCTGGACGCGCTGCGCCTCGAGCGAGTTCGCCGATGTCGGTATCAGCTTCACCACCATCAACATGCCGCTGGTGCGCACGCCCATGATCGCGCCGACCAACCTGTACAACAACGTGCCGACACTGTCCCCCGAGGAAGCCGCCGACATGATCGCGCAGGCCTGCATCTTCAAGCCGGTGCGTGTCGCCACGCGCCTGGGCATCACCGGCCAGCTGCTGCACGCGCTGGTGCCGCGCATCGCCCAGATCGCCATGAACACCAGCTTCCGCATGTTCCCCGATTCCTCGGCCGCCAAGGGCGAGAAGGGCGCCAAGCCGCAGCTGTCCGCCGAGGCCGTGGCCATGCAGCAGATGATGCGCGGCATCCACTTCTAGCCGGGGCCGCGGCGGCCGCCGGCCGCCTTTTCCGGCCTTGTCGCCCGCAGGCCAGGGGCATAATGTGTGCCGGTGCCGCACTGCAGCGGCGCATGGAAGGGTGAGCTCATGATTTTGGTTACAGGGGGAGCCGGGTTTATCGGCGCCAATTTTGTTCTTGACTGGCTGGCGGGCAGCGACGAGCCGGTCGTCAACCTGGACAAGCTCACTTACGCCGGCAATATGGAAACCCTGGCGCCCCTGAAGGGCGACCCGCGGCATATTTTTGTCCGGGGCGACATCGGCGACAGCGCCCTGGTCGCGGACCTGCTGGCCAGGCACAAGCCGCGCGCCGTCGTGCATTTTGCGGCCGAGTCGCATGTGGACCGGTCCATCTCGGACCCGGAAGCTTTCATACAGACCAACATCGTCGGCACTTTTCGCTTGCTGGAGGCCGCGCGCCGCTACTGGTCGGACCTGCCGGCCGGCGAAAAAGCCGCCTTCCGCTTCCTGCAGGTGTCCACGGACGAGGTGTACGGTTCGCTGCAGCCGGCCGACCCCGCTTTCAGCGAAACCAACCGCTACGAGCCGAACAGCCCCTATTCGGCCAGCAAGGCGGCGAGCGACCACCTGACCCGGGCCTACCACCACACCTACGGCCTGCCGGTGCTCACCACCAACTGCTCCAACAATTACGGCCCCTACCATTTCCCCGAAAAACTGATCCCGCTCATGATCGTCAACGCCCTCGCCGGCAAGCCCCTGCCGGTTTACGGCGACGGCCAGCAGGTGCGCGACTGGCTGTACGTCAAGGACCACTGCAGCGGCATACGCCGTGTGCTCGAAGCCGGCAAACCCGGCGAGACCTACAACATAGGCGGCAACAACGAGAAGCCGAATATCGAGATCGTCCACGCGGTGTGCGCCCTGCTCGACGAGCTGCGCCCTCGCGCCGGCGGCAGCTACCGTGAACAGGTGGCCTTCATCAAGGACCGGCCCGGCCATGACCGCCGCTACGCGATCGATGCCGGCAAGATGATGCGGGAGCTGGGCTGGAAGCCCGCCGACACCTTTGAAACCGGCATCCGCAAGACCGTGCAGTGGTACCTGGACAACCCCGAGTGGGTCACGCACGTGCAAAGCGGCGCCTACCGCGACTGGGTCGAGGCCCAGTACGCCACGGCCGCGGCTTGAACGCGCATGAAGGTACTGCTTTTCGGCAAGAGCGGCCAGGTCGGCTGGGAGCTGCAGCGCAGCCTGGCACCGCTCGGCGAACTGGTCGCGCTGGACCGCCACAGCACGGATTTCTGCGGCGACCTCGCCAACCTGGACGGCATCCGCGAGACGGTGCGCCGGGTGCGGCCTGACGCCATCGTCAATGCCGCCGCCTACACCGCGGTCGACAAGGCCGAAAGCGATGCGGGCAACGCGCGCATCGTCAATGCCGAAGCCCCCGGCGTGCTGGCCGAGGCGGCCGGCGCCGCCGGCGCATGGCTGCTGCATTATTCAACCGACTATGTGTTTGACGGCAGCGGCAGCAAGCCCTGGGAAGAAACCGACCCGACCGGCCCGCTCAGCGTCTACGGCCGCACCAAGCTCGAAGGCGAGCAGCGCATCGCGGCCCGGTGTGGCCGGCACCTGATTTTGCGCACCAGCTGGGTCTATGCGGCGCGGGGCGGCAACTTCGCCAAAACCATGCTGCGCCTGGCCGCCGAGCGCGAGCGCCTGACGGTCGTGAGCGACCAGTTCGGCGCGCCTACGGGGGCCGACCTGCTGGCCGACGTCACGGCCCACATGCTGCGCAGCGCGCTGGCCGGTTCCGCGGCTGGTTTTGCGGGCACCTACCACGTGGCGGCCGCGGGCGAGACTTCATGGCACGGTTATGCGCGCTTTGTCGTCGAATGCGCCGCTAACAGCGGCAAGGCGCTCAGGGTCTCACCGGACGCCGTGGACCCTGTCGCCACATCGGCCTTTCCGACGCCGGCCGTGCGCCCGCATAATTCGCGTTTGAACACCAGCAAACTTCGCGGCGCCTTTGGCTTGCAGCTTCCGGCATGGCAGCAGGGCGTGGCCCGCATGCTGGCGGAAATTACCTGATGACATCCATATGACTCAACGCAAAGGCATCATCCTGGCCGGCGGCTCCGGCACCCGCCTGCATCCGGCCACATTGGCCATCAGCAAGCAATTGCTGCCGGTCTATGACAAGCCCATGGTGTATTACCCGCTCAGCACGCTGATGATCGCCGGCATCCGCGAGGTGCTGATCATCAGCACGCCGCAGGACACGCCGCGCTTCCAGCAGCTTCTGGGGGACGGATCGCAGTGGGGCATGAATCTTCAATACGCCGTGCAGCCCAGCCCCGACGGGCTGGCCCAGGCCTTCATCATCGGGGAGAAATTCCTGAACGGTGCGCCCAGCGCATTGGTGCTGGGCGACAACATCTTTTACGGCCATGACCTGCACAGGCTGCTCGGTGAAGCGGATGCCGAAACGTCGGGGGCGACGGTGTTTGCCTATCACGTGAAGGATCCCGAGCGCTACGGCGTGGTGGCGTTTGACGCCACCGGACGGGCCCGCAGCATTGAAGAAAAACCGGAAACGCCAAAAAGCAATTACGCCGTCACGGGCCTGTATTTTTATGATGCCCAGGTCGTCGAGATCGCCAAGGCTATCAAGCCCAGCGCCCGCGGTGAGCTTGAAATCACCACGGTCAACCAGCGTTACCTGGAGCAGGGCCAATTGAAGGTGCAAATCATGCAGCGCGGCTATGCCTGGCTGGACACCGGCACCCACGACAGCCTGCTGGACGCCAGCCAGTTCATCGCGACCCTGGAGCATCGCCAGGGGCTTAAGATCGCTTGCCCCGAGGAAATTGCCTGGCGCAACGGGTTTATTGATGACGCCCAGCTGCAGAAACTCGCGGAGCCGCTCGCCAAAAGCGGCTACGGCCAATACCTGCAGAGCCTGCTGAAAGAGAACGGCCGTTCATGAAAGTCACGTCCACGCCCATTGCCGATGTGCTGATCATCGAACCCAAGGTTTTCGGTGACCCGCGAGGTTTTTTCCTGGAAAGCTTCAACCAGCGCGCGTTCAATGCCGCGACCGGTACTGATTTCAATTTTGTCCAGGACAACCACAGCCGGTCGGCGAAAAACGTGCTTCGCGGCCTGCACTACCAGCTGGGGCAGCCGCAGGGCAAGCTGGTCCGTGTGGTGCGGGGTGCGGTTTTTGATGTGGCTGTCGATATCCGCCCGGCATCGCCGAGTTTTGGCCAATGGTTCGGCCTGGAGCTCAGTGAGGAGAATCACCGGCAGCTTTGGGTGCCGCCCGGCCTTGCGCACGGCTTCCTGGTGTTGAGCGACAGCGCGGAATTTTTATACAAGACAACCGACTACTACGCACCCGAGCAGGAGCGCTGCATTGTGTGGAACGATCCCACGCTGGGGATCGCCTGGCCTCTGGAGGGCGGTTCACCCTTGCTCTCGGGCAAGGACGCCGCGGGCCTGAGGTTTAAAGCGGCGGTGTCCGCGCCCTGAGGCGCGAAACCGAACAGCTTCTTAAACGCTCGCCAGGCCGACGAGGTCGCTGTCCTGGGCGTCGGGCGTGAACCCGCTGACGTGTTTGAGCAGCAGTGTCCGCAAGGTGGCGGTATCGTTGGCTTTCACGGCCTGCTTGAGCAGCTCCAGGTCTTCCCGGAAATCCGCCCAGGGCACGAACTCTTCATGCGCTTTCAGGATGCGGGGATGAAGCGTGGCGACGGGGTTGTCGCCGATCAGCAGCTCTTCATACAGTTTTTCGCCGGGACGCAGGCCGGTGACCTCGATGGCGATGTCGCCGTCGGGGCGGTTTTCGTCGCGCACCGTGAAGCCCGAGAGCTTCACCATCCGGCGGGCCAGGTCGATGATGCGCACCGGCTGGCCCATGTCCAGCACATAGACCTCACCGCCCTCGGCCATGGCGCCTGCCTGCAGCACCAACTGGGCGGCTTCCGGGATGGTCATGAAATAGCGGGTCACCTCGGCGTGCGTCAGGGTGATGGGGCCGCCAGCCTCGATCTGCCGCCGGAACAGCGGCACAACGCTGCCGCTGCTGCCCAGGACATTGCCGAAGCGGACCATGGCAAACCGCGTGCGGTTGCCGACGGCAGGGGCCTCAGGGCCGAAACTCGGGGCCGGCGTTGCCGAGAGCGCTTGCAGCACCATTTCGGCGAGGCGTTTGCTGGCGCCCATGACGTTGGTGGGACGCACGGCTTTGTCGGTGGATACGAGGACAAAGTGGCTGACACCGGTCTCTATCGCTGCACGCGCCGCATTGAGCGTGCCCAGCACGTTGTTGGCGACCCCTTCGGCGGGGTTGTGCTCGACGAGCGGCACATGCTTGTAGGCGGCCGCGTGGTAGACGGTGTGCGGCTGGTAGGCCCGGCAGATTTCGAGCATGCGGCCGTAGTCGCGGACGTTGGCCAGCAAGGGCGCCAGTTCTATGGTGGCGCCCTCGCGGTCCGCGATGCGCTGGCACAAGTGCTGGAGTTCCTGGTGGATGCTGTAAAGCCCGAACTCGCTGTGTTCGACAAGAATCAGCCGCGCGGGTTTTTCCTGCAGGATCTGGCGGCACAACTCGCTGCCGATGCTGCCTGCCGCACCCGTGACGAGCACGACTTTGCCGAACAGGTTGCGAGCCAGCAAGGCGCGATCCGGCGGCACCGCGTCCCGTCCCAGCAAATCTTCAACGTCCAGATCCTTGATGTCCGCCAGCGCTACGCGGCCGTGGGCCAGATCGGTCAGGCCCGGAAGGGAGCGGACGTGCACCGGCAAGGGCTGCAGCTCGTTCAGGATCTCGTTGCGGCGAGTGCGGGTGATGGATGGCAGGGCCAGCAGTATGTCGGTGATGCCATGGTCACTCACAATGGCCTTCAGATTTGCCGGCGCATAAACCGGCACGCGATTGATGGTCAGTCCCTGCAGCGAGGGGCTGTCGTCCACAAATCCGAGCAGCTTGAATTCGTGCGAAGTGGCGATGGCATTGGCGATCTGAACGCCGGCGGATCCCGCGCCATAGATCAGCAGGTTGCTGACGGGCGTGCTGCGGCGCTGGCCGGCGGAAAGGCTGCTGAGCCACTGCCGCGCCGCGGCGCGGCTTCCACCCACCATGACCATCAGGATCAGGGGCTGCAGGAGCCCGATGGAGCGCGGCACGTCCGGCCATCCCGCTATCATCAGCACGCCGAAGAACAGCACGGCATACAAGGACACGGCGACCGCCAGGGCGCGCATTGCGGCCATGTCGCTGTGGCGGAACACCGCCCGGTACAGGCCATTGCGCCAGAAAATCGGCGCCGCCAGGAGCGGCGCCAGCGCATAGGGCCACCATTGGTGCAGGCTGTAGGGCCAGTGCCAGGTGTCCAGGCGCAGGGAGTAGGCGGCCCATACCGCAACGACGCCCATCATCGCGTCGGCCAATAGCACAACGATTTGCTTGACGCGCCGCGGCTGGCTCAGAAGTTTATTTTTTATCATGAGGGCTGATACAAAATAGGGATGGCACCGTCAGTGCGAAACACCTTCGCGGCGAAGCACTTTCACGGCGGTTAACCACAGTATGCGAACGTCGAGCCACAGCGACCGGCGCTGCAGGTATTCGGCATCCAGAGCCACTTTCTCGGGTATCGGCAGCTCGTCGCGGCCGTTGATCTGCGCCCAGCCCGTGAGCCCGGGCACCAAGGCGTCTATGCCTTTCTCGGTGCGCAGTGCGATGAGGTCGGTCTGGTTGAACAAGGCCGGCCGCGGGCCGACAAAGCTCATGTCGCCGGCCAAAATGCTCCAGAGCTGCGGAAGCTCATCAAGACTGCTTTTGCGCAGGAAAGGGCCTATCGGGGTCAAATGCGCTTGCGGATTGGTCAGCAGGTGCGTGGCAACAGCCGGCGTACCCACGCGCATGCTGCGGAACTTGGGCATCCGGAAAATCCTGTTGTGACGGCCGACACGATCGGACCAATAGAGCGCCGGCCCGGGCGATGTCAGGCGAACAAGAGCCGCCACCACCAGAATCGGCAAGGCCAGAATACAAGCCAGAAATATGGCAAACGCCAGGTCAAACACTCGCTTCAAGAAAAACATCCAAAAAGTTCCGCACGAAGCCGTTTTTCGATGAGTGCTCATCCCCCGTCAGCGGGCCTTCGGGCGTTAAATACTCCTCGCGCCTCGAATATCCGGGCCGGTGCCTTGCGCACCTGCCCACGAAGCAGCTGAGGGATTATCGGCGAAAAGTCCTGCAGCAATGCTTTTCCGCCGGTTGCGCTTGCAGCCCCTTGCGGCCGGCTCCCAATGCCGCAAGCGCCTCGATCCACAGCGGTTGGGGCTATGCGTATCCCCGGTGAGGCTGGTACCCGCAACCGTCACCGGGGGGGGCAGAGCACAAAAGTATGAATCGCAGGTTCAGCGCAAGATATTTCGGACCGTCGCGACGATGCGTGCAATTTGCGATTCACTCATGTTCGAGCCCGAAGGCAGGCATATGCCGTGCTCAAACAGGCGGTCCGAAACTGATTTTTCCGGTTCCGGGAAGTAACGGCAGCGGGAGAAAACCGGTTGCAGGTGCATGGGCTTCCACAGGGGGCGCGCTTCAATCAGCTCCCCGGCCAGGCGTTTGGTGAGCTCCTGGCTGTTGATGCCGACGGCGGGGTCGATGACACAGGCGGTCAGCCAGTGGGTCGAGTAGCTCCACTCCGGCTCCGGCATCCACTGGATTTCGGAAACACCTGAAAAAGCGCTCTTGTAGGTCTCGAAGACCGCGCGGCGCGCCGCAACGCGCTCGCCCAGCACCTTGAGCTGCCCGCGCCCGACGCCCGCAAGAATATTGCTCATGCGGTAGTTGTAGCCGATCTGGCTGTGTTGATAATGGGGCGCGGGGTCACGGGCCTGTGTGGCCAGGAAGCGGGCCTTCGCGATGAGGTCCCTGTCGTCGGAGACCAGCATGCCGCCCCCCGAGGTGGTGATGATCTTGTTCCCGTTGAATGAATAGACGCCGAGCTTGCCGAAACTGCCGCTGGCCTTGCCTTTGTAGCGTGCGCCCAGCGATTCGGCCGCATCCTCGAGTACGGGCACGTTGTGCGCATTGCAAATGCCGATCAGGCGGTCCATGTCGGCGCTTTGGCCGTACAGGTTCACGACGATGACTGCCTTCGGCATCCAGCCTTCGCGCTTTGCCGTGTTAAAGGCGCTCTCAAGCGCCGCCGGGGACATGTTCCAGCTCTCCTCATCGGAGTCGATGAAGACTGGCTCCGCGCCCTGGTAGACGATGGGGTTGGCGCTTGCCGAGAAAGTCAGTGTGGAGCAGAAAACCCTGTCGCCCTTTTGCACTCCCAGCAGGATGAGGCCGAGGTGGATCGCCGCGGTCCCCGAGGACAGCGCAGCCGCGTACTTGACGCCGACCAGTTCGGCCAGCTCCTGCTCAAACCCGTCTACATTGGGCCCCAGCGGTGCAATCCAGTTGGTGCGAAAGGCTTCTTCGACAAACTCCCTTTCGGCGCTTCCCATGTGGGGCGTTGAAAGCAGGATCTGCTCGTCGATCACCTTGCGATCCAGTATTTCGACGACCCTGCCTGAATCGTCCACCACGGGGAGGTGGTTGATGGCATGGCGGTTCATCAGGTCGAGTGCTTCGCGCCTCGAGGCCCGCGTATTGATGACTTGCGACTGGATCGATGGCAGCGAAGCTATCGTGTCCTCCAGCTGTGTGCCGGCAAGCACCAGGCGGCGCAAGTCGCCGTCGGTGACGGTCCGCTCAAACAGGCCGTTCCTGTCGGTCAGCAGCAAGATGCCCAGGCCGGCCTGGTCGAGGATTGACAAGGCTTGACGCAGCTTGGCATCACGCGTGATCGACACATTCTGGATATTCGTCACCTCAGCTCCTAGCCGTATTCCGGGCCGGAACTCCGACCCATGTTTCACCCGCATTGACGTTCGCAGTGACCACCGCGCCCGCGCCCACCACCGCGCCATCGCCGATGGAGATGCCTGGCAGTACTTTGGCACCCGCGCCGATCAGCACGCCCGAGCCCACCACGACGCCGCCACTGAGCGCCGCGTTGGGCGCGATATGCGAGAAGTCGCCCACGACGCAGTCGTGATCCACGACCGCGCCGTGGTTGATGATAACGCTGTGACCGAGTGAGGCGGCCGCGGCGACCACGGAGTGTGCCGCCAGGAATGAGCCGTCCCCGATGCGCGCGAAGCGCGAAACGCTGGATGCCGGATGAACAATGGACAGCGGGAGCGACTTCATGTCGAGCAGCGCGGCGAATAGCCGCCGGCGCGCCTGGCCGCTTCCGATGGCGAGGTGAAAGGGCTGGCCTTGCATCTCCTCGGCGATCGCCGGCACCTCGATCGGGTATCCCAGAAGCTGCTGCCCCTGCAGCTGTTGCGCGCCATCCCGCACGCGGACGTCGTAAGCCAGGGCATCGCACGACAGCAGCGTGTCCAGCACGACCTTTGCGTGCCCGCCGGCGCCTATCAGGTAGAGCAATTTAGTAGGCATTCGATTTCATCATCACCGATGGGTCGAGTGGAAGGGTCTCAATCAGCCGGGCGATGCGTTCAACGCTGTGGCCGTCACCGTAAATGTTGTGGCGGTCGTAGCGGCCGTGCGCCAGGGCTTGCTCCACGGCCTGCCCGATGGCCGCCGGGTCAACGGCAACATCCGTGACATTTGCGTTGCGTTCACGCAGGTTCTGCCGCGATCCGATGTTGACAACGGGCGTGCCGAACGAGGCCGCCTCGATAATGCCCGCGCTTGAGTTGCCTATCATGAGGTCGGCCGCGGCCATCCATGAAACAAACAGTTCCCGGGGGAAATGCGTCACGACCCGGACGTCGCCATGCGCCGCGTGCGCTTCAAGGGCCGCGCGAATCTGGTCGCTGCCGGCGTCCGAGTTCGGCTTCAAGGCCACCAGCTGGAGCCCGCGCGCCAGCAAGGTGTCGATGATCCCGGTGGTCCCGGTGCCGGCATTTTCCGTTTCCTGCACGACGGGGTGGTACACCATCAAGGCTACTGGCCGGGTTGGGTCGAGCCTCGCATCCCGCAAAAGCTTTTCCCGGCTATGAAGCGCCAGGGCCTCTATGCCGTCCAATCCCGGCGCGCCGGTCAGGTACACGTTGGCGGCCTGCTCTCCCATCCGCACCAGCCGGTCGCGCGATTCGCTGGTCGACACAAAGTGGAAGTGCGAGAGCTTGGAAATCGCATGGCGTATGGATTCGTCGATGGTGCCGGATCGCTCGCCTCCGTGAATGTGCACCACGGGAATGTTCAGGTGGACGGCCGAGAGGGCGCCCGCGAGCATCTCACCCCGGTCACCCAGAACCAGCACCAGGTCCGGTTCGATATCCAGGAACGCGTCGACGAAGCCGGTCACCATTTTCCCGAGGTTTCTAGCCATGGTGGCGCCGGTCGCACTCGCGAGGTCGACATCGACAAGGGCATTGACCGGCAAGCCCGCGGCTTTGATATCGTCGGCAGTGCTGCCATATTTGTCCGACAGGTGCATGCCGGTGACAACGATGGACAGTTCCAGCGCCTCAGAATCACGGAGCGCTGTCAGGGT
This sequence comes from Polaromonas sp. CF318, assembly GCF_000282655.1. GTDB lineage: Bacteria > Pseudomonadota > Gammaproteobacteria > Burkholderiales > Burkholderiaceae_C > Polaromonas. Next base: position 24,000 of record NZ_AKIV01000137.1, on the reverse strand, counting down.
GCCGCGCATCAGGCCAAAGTCGGCCCGGGTGCCCGTGATGTAGCAAACCTTGCGCTTCATCGCAGGTCCGGCCAGCCAAGCGTGGCCCCCGCGTCGATGTCATGCGCGGCCTGCTTGCCGAGCACCTTTGGAAGGTCGCCCGGCGGGATGCCGGTGCCGGGCCGCAGCAAGACCAGGTCCGCGGCGGTGATGGCCTGGCCGGCGCGTATGGGCCTGGCCGCGGTGACGCTGCGCCGCACCAGTGCGCGAACCGGCAGCTCCGAGGCGGTAGGTTGTTTGACCGGGGAGCCCAGGGCGGCCTCGACATCCCGGATCTGCCTGACTAGTTGTCCAAGCTCCTCGGGCGAGAGGGATGCCTTGTGATCGGGCCCAGGCATGGAACGGTCCAGCGTGAAATGCTTTTCAATGACCGTCGCGCCCATGGCCACCGCCGCCGTGGAAACCGCCAACCCGAGTGTGTGGTCGGAATAGCCGACCGGCACCGCCACGTCGCGGGCGATGCTTTGCATGGCGCGCAGGTTCACGTCGCTGCATTCGGCCGGGTAGTTGGACGTACAGTGCAGTATCGTCAGCATGCTCGCCAGCGGCTCATTGAACCCGTTGCTTTTACGCGTGGCTTCAATCACCTCGACCGCACGCCGGATTTCATCCATGGACGCCATGCCGGTGGAGACAATCAGCGGCACGCCCTTGGCGGCCAGAAAAGCCAGGAAAGGCTCGTTGGTGATTTCGCCGGAGGGAACCTTGATGCGCTTCATGCCCAATGCCAGCAGGAAGTCGGCGGCCGCCTCGTCAAAAGGCGTGGACATGAATTCGATGCCCACCTCGGCGCAGCGGGAGAAAAGCTTGCGGTGCAATTCCTCCGACATCTCCAGCGCCTTCAGCATGGCATACTGGTTGCCGTCCCCGGTTTCCCGCTTCTGGTACTCGGCCTTTTCGGCACCGGGCGCGACGAGCTTGTCCGCCGAGAAGCTCTGGAACTTGACGGCATCGGCCCCGCAGCGCGCCGCGGTGTCCACCAGCTCCATGGCCAGTTTGGGGTCACCGTTGTGGTTGACGCCCGCTTCCGCAATGATGAAAGTTTTCATGGGGGAAATATTCACCATGCTGTCCACCCGCCGTCGACCATCAGGTTTTGTCCTGTCACCCACGCCGAAAGGTCGCTCGCGAAATAAGCGGCCGCTCCCTTGAAGTCTTCTTCATGGCCCATGCGGCGCATCGGCGTTCGCTCGACATAACGCTCCTGGAATGCTTCCGGCTGGTTTCGCGCGATTCCGCCGGGGCTGATGCAGTTCACCCGGATGTCCGGGGCCAGCACCGTGGAAAGCCAGCGCGTGATCTGGACAAGCCCGCCTTTGCTGGCGGCGTAGGCCGCTGGGTTACCCATGGTGGTCCCCTCGTACAGGGCCAGGTCCGGCCCCACAACCCCATAGATGGAGCTCACGTTGATGATGGAGCCCTTGCCGCTGGTTTTCAGCAGGGGGGAGAGCAGTTGCGAAAGATGGAATGCGGCGGTGAGGTTGACCTCCACCGCGCGGCGCCATGTGCCGATCTCCTGCTCTTCGAAGGGAACGACCCAGCCGGTCAACGTGCTGTCGCCCACAAAACCGGCGTTGTTGACCAGTATGTCGGCGCGTCCGAATGTCCGGGACACCCATGCCGGAACGTTTTTCCGCTCGTCTTCTGATTCAAGGTCGATCAGCAATTGTTCGACGGGCCGGTTCCATTTTGCGCGTAGCCGGTCCGCGGCTTTTGCCAGCGTCTCGGCATTGCGGTCCAGCAGGCATACCGAGCAGCCCAGTTCGGACAGGGCCGACGCCATGGCCTGGCCCAGGTGGCCCGCGCCCCCGGTAATGACGGCGACGCGGCCCGACAGGTCCATCATGGTCGATATCGAGCGAGATTCTTCTTCTTCCATGGTCTAAACATTCCCGGTTTGCGAAGCCCTGACTTTTGCAATGGCCTCGGCCAGCATGAAATCGTAGGGTGTGTCGATGTCCAATGCCCGTTCAGGCGGCACTTTCACTGTTTTGATGCGTCCTTCAAAAATCCCGTTGGCTTTCAGGATGAATGAAGGCCTTGCGGCATAGGCGACTGTCGTGATGTCGTAAACCACCGGCGCGTCTTGCCGGCGAGTAATGCTTGCCTTGGGTGGGATGACCAGTCCGGCATATCCCTCGGGGTCGAGTACCACCATATTGAAGTAAGGGCTGCGATCAGCGTCCTTGACCGTGATCACGATGTCGGCGGCCGGATCTTCCGCCAGTGCTTGAATGCATGATTCAACGTCCTGCCGGTTTCGAAAGGGCGATGTGGCCGGCAGGCTGACGAACAGGTCAAAAGCGCCCCTTTCCTTTTGCACCCATTCAATCGCATGGCGCCAGGCCAGCCATTCGGGGCTTGAGTCGGCCGCGAGTTCCGCCGGCCTGATGAACGGCACTTCGGCGCCATACTCCCGGGCAACGGCGGCAATGGCCGCGTCGTCGGTGGAGACGATCACCGTCTCTATGCTTGCACATGCGCGCGCGACCGCGATCGAATGAGCAATCAGCGGTTTCCCGTCGAGCATCTTGATGTTCTTGCCGGGAACACCCTTGGAGCCGCCGCGGGCGAAGATGAAAGCTATTGTGCGCAATTCAGGTTCCTGCATATCCATGGACGGCGACAGCCGCGCCATGCGCCATCGACGCCCTGGCCGCTTCCACAATCGCCAGCACATCATATCCCTGCACGCCGTCGCACAGGGCCGGCTCCCGGCGGCGTGCGCAGTCCAGGAAGTGGCGCAGTTCGGCGAGGTACATTCCGTTGCGGTCCGCTTGCGCATGGCTGTCGATGTGTCGCCAGGCGCCTTCGGCGACGGAGTACACATCGATCTTGTCGGTGATGCCGTTCCAGACCAGGGTGCCTTGGTCACCGATGAACTTGCAGCTGCGGGCTGGCGACCGCTGCAGGAAATCCAGGTGGATGTTGACCAGACGGGCGGGGTCCTCGTATTCCAGGCAAAGCTCGACCATGTCCTCCACATCGATTTCCAGTTCGCTGTAGCGGCCGCCGCGTGCGCTGACACGCGAGGGCATGCCGAACATCCAGTACAGGTAATCGATTTCGTGGCTGAGCTCCAGCAGCGCGCCACCGCCGAGCTCGCGCCGGGCGGAGACGTTTTCCTGGTAGCGCGTTCCCGGCCGCCAGTCCGGAAGGTATTGGCCGACCTCCGCGCGTACGCCGCGAACCCGGCCGATCGCGCCGGCATCGAGCAGTTTTTTGCATTCCACCAGGGAGGGCAGAAAGCGCAGGTTGTAGCCGACCATCAGCGGTATGTTCGCCTGAGAGCTGGTGGCCAGCAAGGAGGCCAGGCCTGCGCTTGTATGGGCAATGGGTTTTTCAACCAGCAGGGCGATTCCGGCGGCGGCCAGCGCCGTCGCGACGTCGACGTGGGTTGACGCAGGCCCCGCAACAATGGCCGCCGACGGCGCGAACGCCAAGGCTTCCGAAAGGGAGAAAAATTGATGGTCGGCGCCCGTCGGGACTGCGGCACCGGTGTCGGTGGCGTGCAGCCGCAGTACGCCAATCCGGGCGTCCGGGCAGAGCTTCCTCAGGTTGGCCAGGTGGCGCCGGCCTATGCTGCCAAGGCTGACAATCAGGTATTTTTCGCAAGCACCGGCGAGTGATGAGCGCGCCGCAGGCATATCAAAGGGCAAGAAAGCTGCGCACCATGGCCAGTCCGATTTCACCGCTTCGTTCAGGATGAAACTGGGTGGCGACGATGTTGTCGCGTTTGACCGCCGCGCAAATGCGGTGCCCGCCATACAGGCAGTCGGCGAGCCGGTCGCCGTCGCGTTCGGGGTGGGCCGCAAACGAGTGGACAAAGTACACGGCGGGGCGGGCTGCCTCGAACGACTGAAGAAACGTGCCCTGCCAGGTCCGGCCGGTTTCGGGGTGGACCAGATGGCCCCAGCCGATATGCGGCACGCGTTGCATCTCGCCGGAGGTTGTGGTGTTGGGCACTGCCTTGACCCTGCCGGGCAATATGCCCAGTCCCTTGTGCTCGCCGAACTCCTCGCTCACGTCAAACAGCATCTGCATGCCGACGCAAATCCCGAACAGCGGGCGTGCCGATTCCGCATAACGTTTGATTTCATCGGCGAAGCCGCGTCGCGTCAGTTCGTTGATGCTGTCCTCGAATGCCCCCACTCCCGGCACCACCAGGCGCTCCGCGCCGGCGATTTCCCCGGGGTTTTCGGTGACGTGCACATCGGCACCGCAGTGCTGGAATGCCCGGGCCACGTTGAGCAAATTGCCCACGCCATAGTCGGCGATGGTGATTTTGACGGTCATGCTTGAACATCCCTTACGTTCAGGCCCGCCTTCAGCGCGGCGGCGCGGATGTCCGGCAGCGCCAGCCTCTTGTAGTGCAGCACGTCGGCCATGGCCACCGCATCCGCTCCTCCCGACTTGGCCGCATCGATCAGGTGCTCGACTGTTCCCATCCCGCCGCTGGCAATCACAGGAATGGGAACGGCCTGGCTGATCTGGCGTATCAGGTCGACTTCGAAGCCCTTGCGCGTTCCTTCGCGGTCCACGGAGGTCAGCAGAATCTCGCCGGCGCCGAGTTCCACACCCTTGCGCGCCCATTCAATGACATCGAGGCCGGTACGCTCGCGGCCGTTGTCGGTGTAGGCCTCCCACTTGCCGGGGGCGGTCAGCTTCGCCTCGATCGAGAGCACCATGGCCTGCGAGCCGAAGCGGCGCGATACCTTGGTGATCAAGCTGGGGTCGGCTACGGCGGCGGTATTGATGGCGACCTTGTCGGCGCCCGAGCGCAGAATGTGGCGGGCGTCGTCCACGGAGCGGATGCCACCACCGACCGTGATCGGAATGTAGACCTGGTCCGCGGCGCGGCGAATGATGTCGCTGAGATTGTTGCGCCCGTATAAGCTGGCCACGATGTCCATGTAGACGAGCTCGTCGGCGCCGGCTTCGTAGTAACGCAATGCGAATTCCTGCGGGTCGCCCATCACCCGCAGGCCTTCCAGCCGGATCCCTTTGATCAGGTTGGGGCCCTTGATGTCCAGGCGGGGAATCAGGCGTACATTACCCATGCCACACCGCATGCCGTAGTTTCCACTGCCCGTCTTCCCATTTCCACAGATGGGGCGAGCGGAAGGTGTCCGCCAGTTTCATGAAGTACTCCCTGTCCAGCACGGGCTGCTCAAACATCGCGCTGGCGGCTTCCCCAAATTCCTTGGACGGGATGCTGAGATAGCGGAATATTTCATCGGCAAACCGCTCCGGAAATTCGTGGTCGAAGCGCTTGACCAACGCGACCCCTTCTTCGCGTGTGATGTCACCCGAGCGGATTTCCTGGGCGGCATCATAGGTGGCGCGGCCCAGGCCGAACTTCACGCCGGTCGTGTAATAGTGGAAATCGTCGATGCGATCGTCGATGCTGTTGTATTTGCTGTAGGTACCGGGAGTGCGCTCGGGGGAAGCTTCGAAGCCGCCGTGCTCGACCGCATAGTAGTAGCAGCTCTGGGGATGCCATTTGAGGTAGTAGCCCAGGTAGTGCACTTCGATTTTCTGCTCTTCGATCTGGTTAGGGTCGGCCGGCAGGTAAGGCAGCAAGTCCTGGTGCTCCACCCCGAAGTGCTGCTTCAAGTCCGGCACGCTGACGCCGCCCAGGCTGACCTTCGATTGGTCTGCTGCGGTGAAGTAAGACCAGTCGCGCTTGGCCGTTTCGGTATCGCCGATCGGGTTGCCGTACTCCGCTTCGTTTTCACCGTAGAACACCAGCGGAATCTTGTGCAGCAATGCCATTTTCGGCGCGAGCGCCTTCTGGCCGAACATGAACGCCTGAAACGGGTGGAACAGGTTGTCCACCGCCAGGCGGGTCAGCAGCCGGTGTACGCGGCCATTGGGCGTCATCAGCAGGTTGTCATGGCCCGCGTGGATCCAGCTTTGAAAGTTTTTCCATCCCCAGTCGGTGTAAACGTGCGGCGCCCAGGTGACCGTCAGGGGGTGCATGCCGTATTTGGTGCGCAGGATGTGCGAGGCGTAAAAACTGTCCTTGCCCCCTGAGCCCGGCACGATGCAGTCGTAGCTGCCGTCGGTGCTGCGATGGCGATTGCACAGTTCAACCAGGTTGCGCTCCCGCTCTTCCCAGTCTATGGTGGCCTTCTTTTTTTCCGCGAAGTTGCATGCGTCGCAAACACCATGCTCGTCGAAGTTAATGGTTTTTTTCTTCGAATCTTTGGTGTGGCTGTATTCGACCGCCGAATTGGGGCGCTGGTTGGAGATCACGCATTTCACGCAAAACTCGACGTCCTCGGGCAGTCCGTATTTCGCCTTGAGGTGACCATGTTCACCGGTAAAGTCCGCTTTGACGATATCTTTGGGGTAAGGAATTTTTTCCATGGTTCTCTCAATTTGAAAATTTAATTCTTGCTTGCTTTGCTGGCGCAGACGGAAGGGGCAGTTCCAAGGGGCTGCGTTTACCGGGACCACACCGTCCGATTCACATAGTCGGTATAGCTGAGCACAATCCTGACAACCTGCTTGGACACCGCTCCACCCTGGTAATCGGGAACTACCGCCATCACGCGGTTTTCGCGGTCGTGCTGGCTCGTCACAACGCGAATCGCGTCCAGCACGCGGTCCTTCTTCAGCCCGCTCATGACCAGTGTGCCCTCGTCCATGCCTTCAGGGCGCTCGTGAGCGTTCCGGATTGTAATTGCCGGCAGATTCAGCAAGGAGGCTTCCTCGGTAATCGTCCCGCTGTCCGAGAGGACGCAGAAAGCCGCCATCTGCAGGTGGATGTAATCGAGCAGGCCGAATGGCTTGGAAAACCGGATCAAGGGATGCTCAAGGGATTTCCCCAGGGCTTCAAGCCGCTTGCGCGTACGCGGATGGGTTGAGACGATAACCGGGTATTGGTAGGCATCAGCGATCGCATGCAAGGTGTCCAGAAAGTCGACGAGGTTTTCCGCCGTGTCGACGTTCTCCTCGCGGTGCGCGCTCACAACGAAAAACTGGTTCTTCGTGAGGCTTTCGCGTGCCAGCACGGTGGACGCCAGGATGCCGGGCATGTAGTGCGCCAGCACCTCTTCCATATGGGAGCCGGTCTTGATGATGGTTTCAGGGCGAATGCCCTCCGCCAGCAGATACCTGCGGGCGTGTTCGGTCAGCACCAGGTTGATATCGCTCAGGTGGTCGAGCACCTTGCGATTGAGCTCCTCCGGTACCCGCTGATCGAAACAGCGGTTACCCGCTTCCATGTGGAACACCGGGATCTTCCGGCGCTTGGCGGCGATCACGGCCAGGCAGGTATTGGTGTCGCCGTACAAAAGCAGCGCGTCGGGCTTTTCCGCGGCGAAGACGGCGTCCGCCTTGGCGATGATTTCCGAGATCATCTGCGCCGGCGTCTCACCGGTTGCTTCGAGAAAATGGTCAGGTTTTCGGATGCCCAGCTCATCGAAGAAGACCTGGTTCAGCTCGTAGTCGTAGTTCTGTCCCGAATGCACCAGCACATGCGTGACCTGCTTGTCGAGCTCGGCGATGACTCGGCTCATCTTGATCAATTCGGGCCGGGTGCCGACCAGCGTCATGACTTTAAGCACCAAGCATCTCCTGGATGTAGCTGAGCTTCAGGAGCACGGATTTGATCTGCGGCACGTCAAGCCGCTCGGTATTGTGCGAGGTGTAGTCGTCCAGGTCCGAGATGTTCTGCTCGCCCTCGACAAAGTATTTTTTGTAGTTGAGATCGCGGTTGTCCGCCGGAATGCGGTAATAGCGGCCCATGTCTTCGGCCTTCGCCATTTCCTCCCTGGAGATCAGGGATTCATAGAGTTTTTCGCCATGGCGGGTGCCGATGATGTTCACAGGCGCTTGCCGGCCGAAAAGCTCTTGCAAGGCCTGGGCCAGGTCCGCGACGGTGGAGGCGGGAGACTTTTGGATGAAGATATCCCCCTGCTGGGCGTGTTCAAACGCGTGCAGAACCAGATCGACGGAATCCTCGAGCGACATCAGGAAGCGGGTCATCTTCGGGTCGGTCAAGGTCAGCGGCTGGCCGGTGCGCAGCTGGTTCACGAACAGCGGTATGACCGAACCTCGCGATGCCATCACATTGCCGTAGCGGGTGGCGCAAATGACCGGCCCCGATTCGGGAATCATGCGGGAGCGCGCCACCATGAGCTTTTCCGCCATGGCTTTGGAGATGCCCATCGCATTGATGGGATATACCGCCTTGTCGGTGCTTAGCACCACCACCCGCTTCACGCCGGAAGCGATAGCGGCGTTCAGGACGTTTTCGGTGCCCAGCACGTTGGTCCGCACTGCCTCCATTGGGTAAAACTCGCACGAAGGCACCTGCTTCAGCGCCGCGGCGTGAAACACATAGTCGACGCCGACCATCGCCTGCGTGAGGCTTTCGCATGAGCGCACGTCGCCGATGTAGAACTTCACCTTGTCGTTGCCGAGCTCGATGCGCATGTCCTCCTGCTTTTTCTCGTCGCGGCTGAAGACCCGGATCTCCTTCACGTCCGTGGCGAGAAAGCGCTTGAGCACCGTATTGCCGAAAGACCCGGTTCCACCCGTGATCAAGAGGACTTTGTTGTCAAACATCGCGGGATACCTCGTAGCGGTGCATTGTCTCAACGAGGTCGGGCCACGGCGGCGGGGTGTAGCCGGTTACCGCGTTGAAACGCTGCGCATTCAATGAGCGATCGATCACCAGCCGTGAGTCCGGGGTGATCTCGATTTTTTTTCCGTAAGCGGTGGCGACCATGGTGAGCAGCTCATATTTATTGATGGGGGACGACGCCACGTGGTAGAGGCCGTGCAGCTCGGTTCTCGGCAGAACGACGTCCCTGACAAGGCGAGCTAGCTCCACGGTGGGCAGGCCCGAGAAAATCGCCTTATCGTAGCCTTTGCATGCGCCCTGTTGCTGCAGGAACCAGCCGATCAGGCCGTTGGCGCCGGCCAGCTCGTGCCCGATGATGGAGGTTCTCAAAGTGATCGCGTGCGGGTAGTCCACTTCACCCAGCAGCTTGGAGCGGCCGTACAAGTCCTCCGCGTCGGGCGCATCGCTCTCAAGGTAGCCGCCTTTTTTTCCCGAAAAAACGCAATCGGTGCTGATGTGCACCAGCCGTGCGCCCGCCAGCTCGCACAGTCGCGCGATGCGATGCGGCAGCAGGGCGTTGACCGGAATGGCGCTGAGCGCATCACCGGCGTGCGACAGTTGTTTGATCAGGCCGATGCAGTTGATCACCACCTGCGGCCGCACGGTCTGGAACAGCTGGATCAGCGAGTCGGGGTTTTCAACGTCCCCTCCCACGACAAGATGCTTGCGCAGGTTCGGCGGGAACAGGGCCTTGCTGGCATTGGAGCGGATGGCACCGACCACCTGATGCGCGCCGGACTCTGCGAAAACCCGCAAGGCGGCGCTACCCAGCATTCCGCTTGCGCCAAGAATCAGTACTGTGCTCATCGATTGATTGGGTGTTCCCGCCTCAAAAAATGAGGCAGGCGGTGAATATGCTCTGTCATGTAAGACGGGAATCCAAATGAGGCGCCACGAGGGTTTAACTACACCTTGAACTGAGCGCGCGCCTGGAGACTGGCTTCTTGTGGCACGCTTTCAGCTGAAATTCAGATATGGATCCCGGTGGCTTGGTCGAAGCCCATGTGGTGCGCCGCCGCCGGCCACCCCGGATCGGCCTCGTACGCCGGCAGTCATTTCTTTTTTACTTCAGACAGCCACTCGTCCAGTTTGTCAAGAAGCTTTTCACGGTCAAAGTGCTTTTCGTAGTACTTCCGGCCATTGTCTCCTAATACCTTGCGTCCGGAAGAGTCCATTTTATAGATTTTCAGCACGGCCTCGGCAAGTCCCCGGGCGTCTTCGGCTGGCACGGCCACACCTGCACCGGAGAGGTTGACGACACGGGCTCCTTCGCCGTCCAGGGCGGCAACAATGGGTTTTGCGCAAGCGAGGTAGGACTGGATTTTGGACGGAATGGTCAGGGCAAATACCGGGTCCCGGCGCAGGCTGGCAAACATCAGGTCGGCCTGTGCGAACCACTCCGGCATGGCCGCCAGCGGGAAATGCCCCACCAGGTGAATATGGGCGCCCAGCCCGCGCCTGGCCACTTCTTCTTTAAGCCATGTCGCCAGGCGGCCGTCTCCGACAACAATCCAGTGGATATCCGGGTGGCTCCGGAGGATTTCCGCGGCTGCCAGCATCGTCTCGATGGACTGCGCCGCTCCGATATTCCCCGCAAACATGATGCGAAAGCCGGTGGGCAGGGCCGGGGCGGTCCATGCCTGCCTGGCGGGCGGGGCCTGGTAAATTGCCTCCGCGCTGTTGGGGAAATACCGGATTTTGTCCGCGTCTACGCCCAGATCCAGCAACGGCTGGACAAAGGCTTCGGATTGGACCAGCACTTTCGCGCAACCCCGGTAAATCCAGCGCACCAGGCCGGCCACCGCGTTCAGGGCCCGCGGCGACTTGACCGCACCGGTGGCCGAGAGGCTTTCGGGCCACAAATCCTGGACCCAAAACAGGATGGGCGCACCTTTTAAACGCGAAATGACCCGGGCCGGGATGCCGACCGTCACCGGCGAAGGTTCAAAAACCAGAATGGCATCGTAAGGCCCTTTGCAGCGCCAGCCGCCCAGCAGGCTTGCCGTCAAGGCAAACGAAAAGTAGTTGAGGACAAGCCGGATGGCCCGGCCATTGCCCCGGGGTACCAGCGGAACGCGGATGACCTGCGCGCCGCCGAACCGGCCTTTGTAAGGGCCTCCAAAGCCAAATCCCGGGGACAGCTTGCCGGAAGGGTAGTTGGGAAGGCCCGTGAGCACGGTCACTTCGTGCGAGCGTTCAAGCAATCCCTCAACGAGATCGTTGATCCTGAAGTTTTCCGGCCAGAAGTACTGGCTGATGACGAGCAGCCTCATGCGCGCGCTTTGCCGAGGATCTGCTCATACAAGGTCACATAACGTGCCGCCTGCATGTCCCACAGGTATTTTTCGCGCACCAGCGCTTCCAGGCGAGCGGCTGCTGCGCGCATGGAGGCTGGCTCGGCCAGCAAAGCCGCCAGCCCGCCGGCCAGCGCCTCCACGGAGGGCTCCACCATGGTTCCGGCGCCCTGGGCCGCGATGCCCTCCAGGCCGCAAGCATCGGTAAACAAAGTCGGTGTGCCGCATATCCCGGCCTCAAGCACAACAATGGACATGGCTTCACGGCGCGACGGAATGGCCATCAGCGTTGCCGCCCTCAGGGCTGCCGTCTTGTCCGCCCCGGCCAGGTAGCCGGGGAAATGTATTCTTTTTTTCAGGAGGGGGCTTTGCCCGGCGCTTTCCGTCAAGGACGCCTGCAGTCCTCCATCCGGGCCGGCAAAGATCAGGTGGAACTCGGGGAAGCGGCTTGCGACCCTGGAAAATGCTTCGAGCAGCAGGTCCGGCCCCTTGATCGCGTTAAGCCTGCCCAGGAACAGGACATAAGGAGCGGTCCCGATCTGGAAGCGCTCGCGAATCCCGCGCTCCGCGTCCGGGTCGCCGGTGTACTGCCTGGGATCGATTCCATTCGGGATTACCGTCACACGTCCGGCCGGCACCCCGTATGCGGCGAAGTCCGCGCGTTCCTGCTCGGTGATGGCCACGCATGCCGCCGCGGACTGGGCCAGCTCGCGGCCAACCCATGCATCGTAGGCGCGTTTGAGTTTGAGGGAGCGGCCGAAGGTTGTCAGCGCCCCGGCGGGGCAGAAAACAACGGGCTTGCCCTGCCGGCGGCAGGATTTGTGCACGAATGCATTCAAGAGGGTCCAGTGCCCCGAGAGATGGACCACGTCCGCATCCGCGACCAATGTAGGGATGACACCCGGTGATGCCCACGGCACAAAATACCGCCGGTTCAGGCAGGGCAGCGCCACCACCTTCACATTCTCCAGTTCATCTCGTCGTGCCTGGCTGAGGCCAATGTCAAGTGCCAGCACGGTGGTCTGGATGCCCGCTCTCTGCAGGAAGCGGCTGAGCTGAAAAGTTCGCTCGGCGGTGCCCCCTCCCGTTTCCGGATCCAGGAGGTGGTTGACGTTCAGCACTTTCATGGCGTGTTGTTGCCATGCGGGGCTATGTGCGTCGCCGCGAATTGCTGCAGCGCGGCTTTCAGCGTCACCGGCTTGACGAATCCGGCGTTTGACAGTTTGTCGCAGCGGTATTCCGTCTGGGTGTTGACGTTGGCGCGGCCCATGAAGCGCATCAATGTCTCCAGCAAGAAGCGGGGCAACGGCAGGCGGGGGATACGGTAATGCGGCAGTTTCAGCTCATCCATGAGCACCCGCTCGACATCGCGAAAATTGTTGAAAGGATCGTCGTCGTCGGACACGATGAACATTTCTATGCCGTCCGGTCCCGGCCTGGCGCCGATGAACCTGAGCGCGGCAACCACGGTTTCCACAGGAACAAGGTGCGTCTTGCGCCGGCCGAACATGGAGGACCGCAAATAATTGACGGTTCGGCTTCCCTCGACCAGTTCATCCAGCAGCTTGATCAGCGCTTCACCACCTTCGCCGAATACCGCGGAGGGCCGGATGATGGTGACCGGGAATCTCCCCCCCACCTTGTCGGCCAGCACCTGTTCTACGCGCAGCTTCACCTGGCCATAGGCATCCAGCGGGGTGCAGCGCGAGTCCTCGGTCAGAATGGTTTCATCCGCCCGGCCGTAAACAGACACCGTGCTGCAATGGATCAGGTGGGCAATCCCGGCGTTGGCGCAGACTTCGATCATCTCGGCTGTCGCCTCAACGGCCGCTGCGCCCGCCCGGGTGTTGGAGAAGGCAAGGTTGACCACGATGCAATCCTTCTCCACCAGCCTCTCCCAGGTCTCGCGGTCGGCCGTGTCGCCGACAACCCATTCGATGCCGGGGACCCTGTCTTTGGCGTCGGGCTGCTTTCGGGTCAAGGCCCGGACCCGCACTCCGTCCGAGACCAGGCTGGCGACCAGATGGCGGCCGATAAAACCGTTTGCCCCGGTGACCACAAAAAGTGTCATGCCAGCATCTCCTTGACCTCGTCGGCCAGGCGGGCCGCCGCGCCGCCATCCAGGCGGTACAGGTAGCGGTGCCTGAGCCGCTCTCTTCCTTCGGCGTCGGCCTCCCGGTCGGCAAGGTAGCGTGCGCAGGCTGCGAGCAGTTCAGCAAGGTCGCGGGCAAACATCATTCCCGATTCATGGCGCAATTCGCGCAAATGCTCAAGATCATAAGCGCGGGCCGGCCGGTCCCAATAGGGCAGGCCCGCGTCTTCCCAGGCGAGGCCTATGGTCGGCGTATCCAGCGCCACGGCGTCCAGGTTGATGGACCCCGCGGACGCGATGACCAAGCCCGCATGGCGGACCATGGAGGCCAGGTGGCCGAGAGGCCCCAGGTCGGGGGGGTCGACCACGACCCGCTCCATGTCCAAGGCCCATCCCCAGCGTGCGCGCCAGTCGCGGTCCTGGGGGTGGCAGCGGCAGATGAGGGTGACGTCCGCGCCGAATGTATTCGCCTGGACCTGCATGGCCAGCTGTTTGAACACTTCCGGCTCGTGCAGGCCCAGCCTTGGCGCGTTGGCCGCAAACAGGATGTAGCGGTGCGCGGCGGGTATGCCCGCGCGCCGCAGCACCTCCTCGCGCGCCACCTCCGACTGGTGGAAGTAGGCGTCCATCTGCAGCCAGCCTATGGATTTTATTTTTTCCGGGGCGATCTGGTGGTATCGAACCAGTTCATCCCGCACGATGTCGTTCTGAGTCACGATGCGTTCAATGCCGGGGCACACCGGCCCCTTGGTGGTAGGCTGGTCCCAGCTTCCATTGATGCCCAGTATCCTCACCCCGAGATGGCGCGCCGCCAGGGCATAGGGCGTGATCATGTGGGTCTGCACCATGGACAGAATCATGAGGTCAGGCTGGACTTGCGCCACGAATTTCTCGACCGGCCCGAAGCTCTGCCAGCGCCGGTAGTAGCACCGGTAGAGAAATCGGTACAGGGGCAGGCTTTTCGGGAAAGGAAAGCCAAACACGCGGGACATGGGCAGGCCTTCCCGCAGATAGGTTTTGCGCAGGCTGAAGGATTGCCGCAGCCGTGCCGAGAACCCCTCAAAACCGGAGAGTGTATTGATGCGGTAGGTCAGGCCCATGTGCAAAAACAGGCCGGCCAGGTAGCGGGCGTAGCGGCCCGCCCGCAACAGCCGCGCCAGGGGGCCCTCTTCGCCGACAATCTTTGAGCGCCGCGGATGAAAGTAGGGATGCCACTTCGCCCCCTTTTGTTCCACCAGCTCGCGATCGTCGGGATTGGGGGAGGCCACGGTAATCTCGGTCTCTTCGCCCGACCCCAGGAGGCGCAGGATGTCCGTGCGCAGAAAGTTGCGCGCCATGAGCGGTGAAGGCAGTATGACCAGCACCTTCCTGTTGATTCCCGTCCCGGCGGTTCTCATGGCTGCCTGCGCTCAAGAAGCCGTCCCGCCACATGCCATATCGCAATGACGCCCACCGCGACGACGGTGTGGATCAGGGAAATGAAAGTGGCAAAAAGGCTGGTCGTAAAAAGCGTGAAGCCCAGATAGCCATACCAGGCTGAGAGCGCCCAGGAGACCGCGCCCGCGCGGAGCCGTAAAAGCACTTCCTGTATCAGGACCATGCACAGGAAGGAGATGCCGCCGAACAGCACGAAGCCCGGCCAGCCGAAATTGACATAGCCCTCGCCGGTCGCGGGCACGGGTGTGGCGCCCGCCACCGCGGATTGCGAGCTCACCTCCAGGCCGCCGAGGAACAGCTGCATCGCCGCCTCGAGGTTGAAGCGTTCGTGCGGGAGCAGCCCTTTGAGGTTCGGCAGCGTTGTCCCGTGCAGGTAGCCGTGGGCCTCCACGAATCCCACGGTGGCGGCCAGCGCCTGGGAATAGACGCCTGTTATCCGGAAAAGAAACTGGCTGGCGACCTCGCGCAAGCTGTCGCTCGCGGTATTGAAATAAATGAAGTAGGTCGCCGCTGTCGGCACGAATGCCAGGGCAATGGCGGCCAGGGTTTTGCCGTTCAGCGCGGAACCCAGGGCGCGCCCATGCCGGCCCAGATGGATGCCGTAGGCGATAAACAGCACGGCCGACATGTTCAGGATGGCCGCTTTTTCGGCCAGCAGCAAAGGAGGGACGAGGCAAGCGGCGATCCACAGCAGGTCGGAAAATTTCATGCGGCCCCGCGCGGAGGCGATCCCGATCGACAAAGCCGCGACCAGCGCTGGAAAGACCAGGAAACCCAGGCGAAAGAATGGGTACTCTTTCAGTCCGTAAGTCAGGGCCCGGAACTCGAGGATGTTGATCCGGTTGATCTTGCCGGCGAGCAGGTCGAACAGCAAAAATCGGCCGACCTTGAGGTAATACAGGAACAGGACGGTCACCATTCCCAGCGCGAGAATGGCCCGCAATATCCCATCCACCGGCGCGGCAGCCGGCGCCGCCACCGCGGCATGCCTTTTCAGGTAGACGTAGGGGCCCGCTATCGCATAGAACAACAATGCCTGCGTCAGCAGCATGATGACGAACTGGCCGCTTCCCACGGTGCCCGCGGCAACCGAAGTCCAGACCCCCTCGCTTGTCAGGTGGGGCAGGTAGTGCGTTTGCGTCATGACCTGCCAGCTTCCCGCCGCGGTAAAAAGAAACATTCCCAGGAACGTGAAGGTCACGACGGGCATGGCCGCGAGCCGGGGAAGGCGCACGGCGGCAACCAGCCCCGGCAGGTAAACCGCGAGGATCAGGAGAAACAGCAGGCCAGGATAACTCTCGGTGATTTTCATCGTGGGGCGCCGCCGGAAAAAGCGGGTTCGGGAGGCCGGCGCGTCATGTGCTCCACCTCGCCCAGGTGGAGCGGACCCGATGGAAAAAACGCCCCGTCAAGGCGCTGAGCAACAAATGCGCCGCGCGTGCTGAGAGCAGTGTCGCAATGCTTGCGCGCATGGCGGAAGCTATCCTCTGCAAAGCCATCACGGGCCGGCCGGCGCGCAAATGCAGCTGCGCGCTGGCGATGTAGCCCGTTGCGACGACCCGATGGCTTGCCGCGGCGATCCAGTCAGGCAGGCCCGCGGTGGCGACGAAGCGGTGGGTCATCAGGACGGGTTCATCCGCCCTGCTGATGTTGGTGGACTGGTAGGTCGCGGAGCCTTCGTGAACACGGAATCCCGCCAGCACCTTGGGTATCCTCAGGAAATTTCCGACCAGGGAAAGTCTCAGCCAGAAATCCAGGTCGGGGTTCTGGCGCAATTCCGGATTCCAGGGCCCGGCCCGCAGGAAAGCTTCACGCCGGAAGAAGGCCCCGGGCCCGGGCTGGCAGACCAGGTCCAGTACAAGGTCCCTCGCGTCAAAGTCGCGCGCGGCGATGGTCCTGACGGACCGCGAATGCTCATCGATCAAATCGAAATCGCTGTAGGTCGCGACGATCTCCGGCCGGGAATTCAGCACGGCCACGGCTTCGGACACCGCCTGCGGCTTAAGGACATCGTCGGCGCTCAGGTACGCCAGAATCTCTCCCGTGGCCATGCTCCAGCCCTTGTTGAGGGTGGCCGATTGCCCCATGTTGGCCTGGCTTTCCCAGCGAAAGCGCTCTCCGTAAGCGCGTAGCATGCCGGGCGTCGCGTCGGTCGAGCCGTCATCCAGCACGATCAATTCCACCTGGGGATAGTCCTGGGCGAGGATGCTCTCTATGCACTCCTTCAAATAGCCTGCGTGGTTGTAGGCCGGTACGACGATGGAAACAAGGGGCGTGCTGTTCATGGCGAATTATTTGGTGGCCGTCCGCCGCGGGATGCGCGCAAGGAGCTTGCCGCGCTCTTCGGTGGTCAGCAGGTAGCGCCACTGCCAGCCTGCCAGGCCGGCGATCAGAAGCAGGGCGAGCAGGCACTTGACGGCAAATGGCGTTGCGCAGGCGGTCAAACCGCTTGCAATTATCGTTGCAGAAAGCAGGAACAGGCGAATCGGCGAGATGCCCGGCCAGCGACCCGGGTGCGCCTCGGTCCGATGGAGGGAGAAGCTCAAGGCCAGCCATTCGATCGCGGCCCTGAGCGCCCAGGCCGCGGCGGCACCGGTGATGCCGTAGCGCAGGATCAGACTCGAGGCCAGCACGGCATAAAAGGGTAGCTCAAGCAGCTGGATGCTGCCGACGATCCTGGCGCGGCCCGAGGCCTGCAATGCGGTCAGGGGGACCTGCGCGAGTATGTTGATCCAGACGCCGATGGCAAGCCACTGCATCACCGGGGCGCTGTGTGCCGCGATATGCGGGCCGACCCACAGGCGCAGGAGGTCGTCGGCAAATATGACCACCACCAATGTCGCCGGCGTTGCCGTGACCAGCAGCCAGCGCAGGGTCTGGTCGCAAAGCCGGTGCAAGTCATGCCCCTTGCTGGCGCTCATCAGGGGGTAGGCCGCCCCCAGCAAGCTGGCTGAGAGCACCCACATTTTCGTGACCACTTCGTAGGGCACCACATAGTAGGTGACCGCTTCCAGGGACACCAGCCGCGCGATCAGGCCGCGGTCCAGCATCATGATGGCCGGAACCGCGATGCTGGTGACGGTGAGCCAGCCCCCGTCCTTCAGCAAATCCGTCATCGTGCCCCGGCGCGGCGACCGGTGGCCCGGCTGCAGCGGGACCGCCCGCCGGCACAGCTCGGCGTAGGCCAGCGTCGCCAGCCAGCGTGACAGGGCGATCACCGCGATGACGGCATCGATCCTGTGGGTGAATTGCAATGCCAGCAAGGGCGCGAGGTAATTCAGCGCGCTGATCGGCATTTTCACCGCATTGACCAGGTCGAATCGCTGTTCCGCCTCCAGTGGGCCGCGCAGAGCCGAGGCCAGCACCAGCGCCGGCACCGAAAACGCCAGCCAGTAGAAAGCCGCATAAGCCTCGTCCCGCAGCGTCGGCGAGATGGAAAAAGCGATGTCGACAAACCAGGGCACCGCGGCGGCGAAAAGCAGGCCCCCCAGCGACGCCAGGCCCGCATGCACATAAAGGGAATTCCAGAAGACGCTGGCATGTTCGTCCTCGGCGGAGGCTTTGCGCAAAGCCGCCATGCTGCGCGTGGTGGCCCGGCCGACCCCGAAATCGAACAGCGCGAAGTAGCCGGTGACCATCCAGCCGAGCGCGAGTATGCCGAATCGCGCATCGCCCAACTGGCCGATCAGCAAGGGCATGGCCACGACCGCCGCGAGGATGGGCGCGCCCAGCCCCGCCAGGTTCCAGGCCGTATTGGTCAGCATGCGGGAACTGCTCACAGGGCGGGACTGGATGGGTGTTGCAGCAGTGGAAGCAGGTGCCTGGCCATCTCCAGGTCAATCGGATCGTCGATGTCCAGTGATGACAAACGGTCCATTTCAAAGCCCAGCACGCGTTCCCCGTAGAGCCGGCCGTGCAGTTGGGCGTCGGAGGCGGAAACGATCAGGATGGCGGGGCCGTTTCGGGCGAACAGTTTTTCCTTTTCCTGGCGCCGCAATTTCTGCCCGACCGGGGATTGGAGCATCAGCGGCGCCGAAGGCCCCAGGGGATGCATGAGGGAGGCCGGGACCATGTTGTGCGGCACGGCCGTCACGCTCACCAGGGTGTCCGGCCTTTCTTGGCCAAACAGTGCAATCGCTTCGGTGAGTTGGGCGGCGCTGCGAAACGGGGAAGTCGGTTGCAGATACGCCACCGCGTCATAAGCCTCACCGCCCGGCGTCTTGAGTTCCTTGAGCGCGTGCAGGATCACGTCGAGCGCCGGCGCGTTGTCGCCGGAAAACTCCGTCGGGCGCAGGAAAGGCACCTCGGCGCCGTGCTCTATCGCAGACGCCGCGATCCTTTCGTCGTCGGTCGATACGATGATTCGATCCAGTCCGTGCGCGGCCTTCGCCGCGGCGATGGTCCAGGCGATCAGCGGCCGCCCGCCGAGATCGGCGAGGTTCTTGTAGGGAATGCCTTTCGACCCGCCCCGGGCCGGGATCACAGCAGCGATGCGCAATGGGCTCATGGACATGGGGAAAACGGATAAACCGTCCTTGTCTGCTCGGATGGAATGCACCGGCCGGTGCCGGATCTCACCGGATTTTGGCCCGGTAGCGTATTTTCCGGCGTACCGTGATGACGTGGATGGCCTTGCGGAAAAACCAGTCCAGGCCGAGCCACGCGCGAATCAGGAGATTTTTGTCGAAGTGAAACCCGTCGACCGAGCGGCCGTGCCAGACGCCGGCGGACACGGATACCGGGCGCAGCTTTTCACCGTTCAGCCAGGACAGGGCCCGAGGCGCGTCGCCACTGGGGGCTTTTCGGCAAATCAGGTTCATGGAGTAGCCGAAAAGCGTGCCGCGCGGGGTGTCGAGCGATGCGACTTCCTGGTAGCCGTACTGCTGCAGCGTTGCGTGCAGCGCCGCCGGGTTCAGCCGCAAAGACAAGCGCTCGAAAACCGACTGGTCTTTCGGTGAGTACAGGTATTTCCCAGCCACCGAACTGGACGCATCCATGGAAAACTTCACCTGCAGTTCCCCAAGCGGCGAACGGGTCACCAGGTTGAAAAAATCCCCCTTGAATTGCGTGTTCAGCAAAACAATCAACGGCTTGCCCGGGTCGGCCAGCTCTTCGAACATGTCGAACACCAGCAGCGGGTCTTTCAGGTGGTACAGAAGGCCGTGGCAAAGAATGATGTCGAATTTCCCCAGCGACCTGATGCCCTCGATGTCGGTGGCGGCGCAGTGCACAAGCTTGTAGTTGCTGAAGCCGTGGTACTGGCCCAGCAGGAATTCGGCCCGGCGCAAATGCTCATCGCTGATGTCGATCCCGACAACTTCCTTAAAGCCCATTTTGGCGATGAGCGCCGTGTAATGGCCTTCCAGGCAGCCCATGTCGAGCACGCGCAGCTGGTCCGCGCTGCGGCCGCCAAGCACGGCTTCAAACATTGCCGTCAATTCCGCGCGCGAGTCGAAATTCCGCTCGATGGCCGCGATGCTTGCATCCCCTTCGATGGGCGCGCTGCGGCCATTGCTGTGGCCATAGCGCCACGGTTTCAGGCGCTCCACGCCTTCGGCGATCGAAGACTCGTCGGCGACAGCGCCTCGCTCAAGCATTTGCATAACCGGCTCCCCCTGCATTGGCGTACTGCTTAGTACGTGATGACTTTGTTGATGTTGAATGTTGCGGTCGCCAGAATCTCGGCGATACGCGGCCCTGCATGGCCGTCGCCGTAAATGGGGTTCGAGGGCAAACGCCCCGTCTTCAGGCGGTCACGGATGGCCGCCAGGATTTCAGCCTGGGTGTAGCCGGAATCGACCACGTTCTGCCCGCGCTCCCGCGCCGTCTGGCGTGAGCCGATGTTGACGGCGGGCGTCCCGATGAACGCTCCTTCGCGAATCGCGCTCGAGGAGTTTCCGATCAAGCAGCGCGTGCGGGCCATGAGCGGCATGTAGATTTCAGGCGGGAGGTTCTTCACGTACCTGAAAGGCGCGTCCGGGTGTTGTTCGCGGAACTTGCGGATGCCGCGCGAGACGTCCTCGGAACCGGCGTCGGCGTTGGGCCACAGCACCAGGGTCTGCATGCCGAGTTCGAGGCAGGCGCCCAGTGTCGCCGCAACCTGCCGTTCGCCGCTGCCGTATTCGCCGGTAACAGGATGCTGCGACACCAGCAGGAAATCGCCCTTGACGTCAAAGCTGCTGCCGACGCCTTCGCTCAGCAGCTGGTTGCTGACCTCGGTTTCGTTGCGAAGAAAGCCCGCCACGAGGTCCATGCGCGGACAGCCGACGTTGTGAACGGTATCGGGCTGCTCCCCGAGCTTGATGATGCGATTGCGGGCGTCTTCGGAGGCGGGAAAGTGAATGGTCGCGAATTTGGTGATCGCGTGGCGGATGTTTTCGTCGATGTTGCCCGACACCTCGCCGCCCATGGTGTGCGCGAGCGGGATATTCATGTAGGCCGCGGCCAGCGTGGTCGCCATGGTTTCAAAGCGGTCGCCGACGGTCAGCACCACGTCCGGCTGCAACCTCTCGAAGATGGTCGGCAACTCGATCAGGCCCAGCCCGGTGGACTTGGCCATGGTGGCCGGCGTTTCGCCCTCGACCAGCATGAACAGGCGGGCGTCGATGGTAAAGCCGTCTTTCTCCATGATGTCGACGACCGCGCCGTAGCGGTCCAGAAGCGCGGAGGCTCCGGCCACCACCTGGAGCTCCAGTGCAGGGTGAGCGGCTACGGCACGCATGACGGCCTTGATGCTGCTGTAGTTGGCCCGCGAGCCGACGACGACACAAATTTTTCTTTTCATGATTGGGTTACGGTTGTGGGGTAACGCGTTGAAGTGAATAGTCCATCAACATTCTTTCCCTGTGCCATTCGTCCGCCATGGGCGTGGTGGCGAATTCGTGGAAGCAGGGGGTGCCGAGCGTGAAGTGAAGGAGCTTGGCCTCGGGATTGGCGCCGAACTCATCGGGCAGCCAGTTCCAGACTTTGGGCAGTTCACCGATCAGATCGTCTTCCAGCCAGGTGAAGCGATGCAATTGGGCGCCCGTTGCGCCTTGCACGAATTCCGGCGTGAGGGCGCGGTTGGCAGGGTGTTCGCAATTCCACAGCACTACGCTCGACCAGTTCTTGCGGGGATAGTTTTCATTCTTGGACCCCAGGTACTTCTCGGTCATGCGGGTCTTGTAGTCGTGCTTGACCACCATCACCGCCTTGGTCGGGTCGCGAAGCTCCCACAAGCGGGTGATGTCGTCGCGCAGCAGCATGTCGCCGTCCATGAAGATGGCCCAGCCGCGGTACTCCATCAGGTGCGGAACCAGGAAGCGGCTGTAGATGAAGTGGTTGCTGCCGTCGGTGTGTTTCTCGACATAAAAACCCAGGTTGCGCAGGGCCAGCGGATTCAAGGACACGGGCTGCGAGACCTGGCGCACGATGCTGTTGCTGCACACGTGATACGCGACCGCCTCCCGGGGGTCGTATCCAATAAAAATCGGGATCATTCGGTATTCCTTGTCTTGTAGGGGATGGATGCCGCGCCGGGCGTTCAGACCGGGCGTGCCACCAGGTCGGCTTCGCGGATCAGGCTGTCGCTCTTGATGTCCACTTTCGCCACACTGCCGACCACTTCGTTCAGGCGCGCGGCCGGGATGCCGGAGCCGGGCTTTTTGATGCCCAGCATCTCCAGGGTGATCACGCTTCCGGCCGCGATGTTGCAGGTCGACACGACGCTCTTCTCGAAGATCTCTTTCATTTCGCGGAAGGCGCTCAAGTCGTTCTTGTCCACCGGGTTCTCCAGCATCGCCGTGATTTCGCGGATTCCCTTCACCAGCGAGGTGAATTGCGCGGGTTCCGCGGAGTGCTTGGCGTCCGAGCCGTACATGGCGCGGCTGAAGGTGAGGTGTTTCTCCACCACGGTGGCGCCCAGGGCCACCGCGGCCAGGCAGGCGTTGTTTTCCATGGAGTGGTCGGAATAGCCGACCGGCACGTCCCAGCGCGCCTTCATCTCGCCCAGCACATTGAGGCCGACGTGCTCAGGCGGGCAAGGATAGGAAGAGGTGCACTGCATGACCCAGAGCTTGTTATGGTGGCGGCGAATCGTCGCCACGGCGGCATCCAGTTCAGCCCAGGAACTCATGCCGGAAGACAGGAAAACCGGCTTTCCCGTCTTGGCGATGACGTCGAGCATGGGCAGGTTCGACACTTCGCCGGACGGAATCTTGTAGCGGCTGATGCCTATGTCTTCCAGCATCTCGACGGCTTCGGCCGAAAACGGGGATGACATGAACTCGATGCCGCCGGCCGCGGCATGCTGCGCGAGCTTTTTCCATTGCTCCAGGCTGAAGCCCGTGCGCGCGAAATATTCAAAGCGGGGTTCGCCCTTGAAGTAGGAGGGCATGGGCGCATCGCGAAGCGTTTCGGCCGCAGGCAGGTGGGTCTGGAACTTGACCGCGTCGGCGCCGCAGCTGACGGCCACATCGATCAGGCGCTGGGCATTGCCGAAACTTCCATCATGGACAGAGCCAACCTCGGCGATTACATATACCTTTTTGCTCATGGTTGCCCTTTTGTCAGATTTGAAAGTAATGAGAAAACCCGCTGCCCGGCTTGTCCGTCGATTTTCCCGTACACCAGAGACTCCTGCTGCAACCGGGCACCCAGGGCCGAGCGCTCTTGTGCCGTATGAACGAGTTCTGCCAGCATAGGCGGCAAATCCGAGGGGCCATGCGACAGGCGCAACGAGGGCAGTGCGGAAAAAAGTGCGTAATTCTGGCCAGCCCAGTCAAGGTTCACGGAGGCAATTCCCAGCATTGCCGACCAGCGCAGCGTCGAAGACCACGACGCCACAAAAATATCCGCCTCCGGCAATATTGTAGACAAGGCGTGCTGGGCAAGCCGCAGGCCGTATTGGGCGGCCAGGGGCTCATAAATTTCCCGGGACGCCTTGGGATGAAGCGACAGCGAAACATCACATTGGGTGGCTTGCAGTATTTCGAACAGCGAGCGGATTCTGGCCATGTGTTCCGGCCAGGGCAGTTGCAGGTGCTCCCCCCATTGCGGCAGCGCGCAGACCAGCTTCAGCTTCAGCTTCTGCCCGCCGGCGGCCACGCCCGGCGCGGCGCGCGCCTGCAGGCGGCGGGCGGCCATGCCGTCCCATGAGGGCTGGCCCGTGACGTGAAAGCGTGGCGCGGCGTCGTCGCACAGCGACAGGGCTTCCTGCAGGTCCGCTTCGCCCTGGACGGCGACAGCGGCTACTTTGCCGCCCCCCACTACCCAGGGCTGCAAATTGGCCATGCCTGCCAGTGCCAGGGCGGCGCTGTCCCACAGCGAGTAAAAAAGCTGCCGGCCCCAGGGGGTTTGCAGTTCATGCCGGGGATAAAAACGCGCGAAGCGGCGCCGCGCCCAGCCCAGAACCCCGGACTCCAGGGAATAAGCGGTTTTACCTCGCCGGGTCCAGGCATCGCTCTCGGCCGAGGACGAGGCATACCTGACCAGCAGCGCCGGAATGCCGCGGCGGGCCGCCGCGT
>NZ_AKIV01000136.1 GCF_000282655.1 Polaromonas sp. CF318 | reverse complement strand
CCGGGCCGCAGGCGCAGCGGCCCCCTTGGGGGGCAGCGCATTACACGAAGTGAAAAGCGTGGGGGCTCTACTCATACCCGAAGGTCTTGACCCTGGCCTCGTCATCGGCCCAGCCCGAGCGGACCTTGACCCAGATCTCCAGGAACACCTTGCCGCCCGTGAGGGTCTCAAGTTCGTGCCGGGCTTCGGTGCCTATGCGTTTGAGTTTTTCGCCCTTTTCGCCAATGATCATGCCCTTGTGGCCGTCGCGCTCGACCACGATGGTGGCGGCGATCTTGCGCAGGGCGCCCTCCTCCTCGTACTGATCGATGATGACGGTAGAGGTGTAGGGCAGCTCGTCGCCGGTCAGGCGGAACAGCTTCTCGCGGATGATCTCGGCGGCCATGAAGCGGTCGCTGCGGTCGGTCAGCTCGTCGGGGCCGTACATCCAGGGCTGGACCGGCAGGTATTTTTCGCAAATGCCGAACAGGCGCTCGATGTCCCTGGCGTTGTTGGCCGACATGGGCACAAACTCGGCGAAATTGTGGCGCTCCTGCATCTCCCTGAGCCAAGGCGCGATCTCGGCGCGACGGTGTATCAGGTCGAACTTGTTGGCCAGCAGGATCGCGGGCGTCTTTTCGGGCAGCAGGGCCAGCACCTTGGCGTCGGCCTGGTTGAACTGGCCGGCTTCGACAACAAACACAATCAGGTCCACGTCATTGACGGCGCCGACCACGGTGCGGTTCAGCGAGCGGTTCAGCGCGTTGCCGTGCCGGGTCTGGAAGCCCGGCGTGTCGACGAACACATATTGCGTGGCCTTGACCGTGCGCATGCCGGTGATGCGGTGGCGCGTGGTCTGGGCCTTGCGCGAGGTGATGCTGATTTTTTGCCCCACCAGGGCATTGAGCAGCGTGGACTTGCCCACGTTGGGCTTGCCGACAATGGCGATCAGGCCGCAGCGCTGCTCGCCGGCAGGCGGCGTGTCGGCGGTGGGCACGGCCGCGCCGCGCGAGGACAGGGCCTGCGCCAGCATGGCTTCGAGCGCGTCGGGCGGCTGCACAGCCTCCAGCGGCTTGGCCTGCCGCGCCTTGGGTTTGGCGGCGGGCGCTGCTGTGGCGGCAGCCGGTTTCTTGGCTTCTTTTTTACCTG
The DNA here is from genome assembly GCF_000282655.1 of Polaromonas sp. CF318. Lineage (GTDB taxonomy): Bacteria > Pseudomonadota > Gammaproteobacteria > Burkholderiales > Burkholderiaceae_C > Polaromonas. The sequence goes on along the minus strand of NZ_AKIV01000136.1, from coordinate 25,046 downwards.
TACTCATAATTTTGGTGTGTTGGCCCGCAGCCTCTGGGCGGCGGCAGGCGCGGAGTCAGGATTCCAGTGTCTTGACAAACATCAGCATGGCCGCGGCGGCAGCCTGCTCGCCGGCCCGGCGCGAACCGCCTATGCCGCGCTCGGCCCGCCCGAACTCCGCAATTTCGCACTCGACGTCGAATGTCTGCTTATGGGCGGCACCCATGGTGCCCACCACGCGGTAGATGGGCAGGTTCATTTTGCGCCCTTGCAACCACTCCTGCAATTCGGTCTTGGGGTCCTTGCCGATGGCCTGCATCTGGGGGTTGATCTCGACATCCTTGAAAAGGCGGTGCACCAGCCGGGCGGCGGTGTCAAAGCCCGCGTCGAGGTAGACCGCGCCTATCACGGCCTCCAGCGCGTCGGCAAGGATGGAGGGCCGCTTGTGGCCGCCGGACTTGGCCTCGCCTTCGCCCAGGCGCACCATCTCGGGCAGGCCCAGCCCGACCGCCAGCTTGTGCAGGGTGTCCTGCTTGACCAGGTTGGCGCGCACGCGGGACAGGTCGCCTTCGGGCAGCTCGCTCAGTTGTTCATAGAGCAGTCCGGCCACTGCCAGATTCAGGACGGAATCGCCCAGAAACTCGATGCGCTCGTTGTGGTCGGACGAAAAGCTGCGGTGCGTCAGCGCCTGCAGCAGCAGCTTGGGATTGGAGAACTCATGCTCCAGACGCTTTTGCAGCGCCGGCAGACCCGGGCTCGAGGTGGCGCTGGCTCGCACTTATTTGGATTTGCCGCTGTACTTGAGCAGCAAGAAGGCGGGGCCGGCCATGTGGATTTCCTTGTTGTAGGCGAAGGACACCACGGTTTTATCGCCGTCCTTGGTCACTTCCAGGTCCTTGCCGCTGATCGATTTGATGTCGTCAATCTGGGCCGCCTTGTCGAAGATGGTCCGGACTTCAACGACGGTATTGCCGTCCCTGGCCTTGTTGACGGCCTTGGTGATGGCCTGGAGCTCAACCAGCGTCGGGAAAACCTGGGCGGCCAGAATCCCCGCGCAGACCAGGATGACGCAGAAAAACAGAAGGCCGATGAAGGAAATGCCGCGTTGCTGATGTTTCATTTTTTCTCCTGCTCTGACTAGAAAACCCTCCGGCCCGCCGCCCTGGACGGCGCTGCCGCCCATATTGCTATTCGAAAGAGCCGATACGTTTGAGGTTGCCGAAATTCATCCAGACAAAAAAGGCCTTGCCCACGATATTGGCCTCCGGGACAAAGCCCCAATAGCGCGAATCCTGCGAATTATCGCGGTTGTCGCCCATCATGAAGTACTGCCCCTCAGGCACCTTGCAGACCATGCCTTCGCTACTGTAACGGCAATTCTGCTTGAAAGGAAAGTCCATAACCTCACGCTCATCCAGCCCGGCGCGCCGTGTGTCGTCATTGAGCAGGCGGTACTTCTTGGTGCCGTTGACCTCTTCGAACTGCTTGGCGTAGCGCAGCACGTCCTCGTCGAAGAAGTCCGGCAGCGGCGTCTTGGGCAGGGGTTTGCCGTTGATGGTCAGCTTTTTGTTGATGTAGGCCACCTCGTCCCCCGGCACGCCGACCACGCGCTTGATGTAGTCCAGGCTGGGCTTGGGCGGATAGCGGAACACCATCACGTCGCCGCGCTGCGGGCTCTGGTTGTTGATGACCTTGATGTTCAGCACGGGCAGGCGCACGCCGTAGTGGAATTTGTTGACCAGGATCAGGTCGTTGATCAGCAAGGTCGGGATCATCGAGCCGGAGGGGATCTTGAAGGGCTCGAACAGGAAGGAGCGCAGCAGGAAAACCACCACGATCACAGGGAACAGGCCGGCGGTCCAGTCCAGCCACCAGGGCTGCATGATGAGCCGGGCGCGGGCTTCGCCGAGGTTGTTGTTGTCGACCTGGGTGATGCCCTTTTGGGCCAGCTCGGCCTGGCGCCTGGCGGCGCTTTCCTCGAGCGCCGCAGCGGCCTTGTAGCGCTGCGGCAGGAAATAAAAGCGTTCGGCCAGCCAGTAGATGCCGGTGACCACCGATGCCAGGAACAGCAGCAGGGAGAAGTTGCCTTCGACGGCGCCGAAGTACCAGGCGGCGCCGTAACCCACAAAGGCCGCCAGCACCACGGCCGTGATCGTGCTCATTGCGCCGCGCATCAGTCTTCCACCTGCAAAATGGCCAGGAAGGCTTCCTGGGGTACTTCAACGGAACCGATTTGTTTCATGCGTTTTTTACCCGCTTTTTGTTTCTCTAGGAGCTTGCGCTTGCGTGAAATATCGCCGCCGTAGCATTTGGCGATCACGTTTTTGCGAAGCGCTTTGATTGTCTCACGCGCAATAATGTTGGCCCCGATGGCGGCCTGGATCGCGACGTCGAATTGCTGGCGTGAAATGATCTCGCGCATCTTGGCGACCACCGCCCGCCCGCGGTAGGCCGACTGGCTGCGGTGGACGATGATGGACAGCGCGTCCACCTTCTCGCCGTTGAGCAGGATGTCGACCTTCACCACGTCCGAAGCCCGGAATTCCTTGAATTCGTAGTCCATGGACGCGTAGCCGCGCGAGACGGATTTGAGCTTGTCGAAGAAGTCCAGCACGATCTCGCCCAACGGCATCTCGTAGGTCAGCATGACCTGCTTGCCGTGGTAGGCCATGTTCAGCTGGATGCCGCGCTTCTGGTTGGCCAGCGTCATGACGGCGCCCACGTAGTCCTGCGGCATATACAGGTGCACGGTCACGATGGGCTCGCGGATCTCGTTGACGCGCCCGGCGTCCGGGATTTTGGACGGGTTCTCGACCATGATGGTCTCGCCGTCGGACTTGAGCACCTCGTAGACAACACTGGGCGCCGTCGTGATCAGGTCCTGGTCGAACTCCCGCTCCAGCCGCTCCTGGACGATCTCCATGTGCAGCAGGCCCAGGAAGCCGCAGCGAAAGCCGAAACCCAGGGCTTCGCTGACCTCAGGCTCGTAGTGCAGCGAGGCGTCGTTGAGCTTGAGCTTTTCCAGCGCATCCCGCAGGGACTCGTACTCGCTGGCCTCGGAAGGGTAAAGGCCGGCAAAAACGGCGGGCTGGATTTCCTTGAAGCCGGGCAGCGCCTCGGTGGCGGTGAATGCCGCGCCGCCGGTGCCGGGCTTGACGAGCGTGACGGTGTCGCCCACGCGGGCGGCCTGCAGTTCCTTGATGCCGGCGATCACAAAACCCACTTCGCCGGGTTCGAGCGACGGGCGCGGCTCGGTGTGCGGAGTGAAAACCCCCAGCTGCTCGGCGTTGTACATCGCCTCGCTGGCCATCAGCTTGATGCGGTCCCCCTTGGCGAGCCGGCCGTCGACCACCCGCACCAGCATGACCACGCCCACATAGGCGTCGTACCAGCTGTCGATGATCATGGCGCGCAGCGGGCCGTCCGGATTGCCTTTGGGCGAGGGAATCCGGGCGACGATGGCCTCCAGGATTTCGTCGATGCCCATGCCGGTCTTGGCGCTGCAGGGAATCGCGTCGGTCGCGTCGATGCCGATGACCTCCTCGATTTCCTGCTTGGCGTTGTCCGGGTCGGCCTGCGGCAAGTCCATCTTGTTGAGCACCGGCACGACCTCAACGCCGAGGTCCAGCGCGGTGTAGCAGTTGGCGACGGTCTGCGCCTCCACGCCCTGGCTCGCGTCCACCACCAGCAGCGCGCCCTCGCATGCGGACAGCGAGCGGCTGACCTCATAAGAGAAGTCGACGTGGCCCGGCGTGTCGATCAGATTGAGGTTGTAAACCTCGCCGTTGAGTGCCTTGTATTTGAGCGCAGCGGTCTGCGCCTTGATGGTTATCCCACGCTCTTTTTCGATGTCCATCGAATCCAGAACCTGCGCGCTCATCTCGCGGTCCTGCAAACCACCGCAGCGCTGGATGAGTCGATCAGCCAAGGTGGATTTGCCGTGATCAATGTGCGCAATGATCGAAAAATTTCTGATGTGATTCATCAACGAGAACGCCTAAGTACTTGAAAGTATTGCGAAGAGATTGGGTGCGATTCGCGAGAGGCCATAAAAAAGGGCGCGTCGATTAGCGACGCGCCCTGAACCAACAATCTATGGCAACTGCGATAGTTGGAACTTCATTGTAGGCAAAAAGCCAGAGCCGAACAGTCCCGAAATTGCCATATTTTTGTCGTTGCAGGCTAGCAACAGGAATCTTATGCACAACTTATTCACATTTTTAAACTGCATGTCTCTGAACAACTTGTGGGTGATCTGTGGATCAGTGTGTATTACCCAAAATCAAGTTGGAAAGCGGGATTTTGGGGTCCCCGATATATCCAAAAGACACAGAGGCAAGCCCCTATTCTACCGAAATCCGTCCGTGACCTGATTTTATTGTGAGCGATCACTAACAAAAAGCAAGTACCGGGCCGCTGAAAAATATATTTTTGAGGAGGCTTAAAAAGGCCTGGATGATGGCAAAACCCATAAACCCCAGCAGGGTATGGGGGCCTTCCAGGCCCGTTGGCGGCTCCCCGGTGCCCGGACACGGGCCCCTGACCGGACGTGGACAAGCCTGGCGACCCAGCCTGGCCGGGCCCTCCGATACGGTTTAGCGCGCGGGCCGGATCAGCGCGTATTGCGCCCATTCACCGCGGCGGAACAGCACATTGATGGCCTTGGTCTTGTCGATCTTGGCAAGGGCCGCCTCGAATTCCTTGACGCTGGTGATTTCCGAATTGGCGATCGCCACAATCACGTCGCCTTCGCGAAGGCCGGCGCGCGAAGCCGCGGCTTCGGCTGTGTCCACCTTGACGCCGCCCTTGATCTTGAGTTCCTTCTTCTGCGCGTCGCTCACTTCGCTGACCACCAGACCCAGTGCCTGGGCCGCGCCCACGGCCGGCGCTTTGGGTTCGGGACCCGAAGCCTTGCGCGCCGGTTTTTCAGGCTCGACCTCGCCGATGGTGACCGAAAGGTCCTTGCTCGCGCCGCGCCTGAAGACGGTCACCACGGCCTTGGTGCCGGGCTTCACATTGCCGACCATGCGCGGCAGGTCGCTGGATTTCTCGATGGGCTTGCCGTCGAACTTGATGATGATGTCGCCGGCCTCGATGCCGGCTTTTTCGGCGGGCGCACCGCTCTCAACGCCGCGGACCAAGGCGCCCTGCGCCTTGCCCAGGCCGATGGATTCGGCCACGTCCTTGGTGACCTGGTCGATCTGCACGCCGATACGGCCCCGCGTGACCCTGCCGCTGCTGCGCAACTGGTCGGATACGCGCGCGGCTTCATCGATGGGAATGGCAAAGGAAATGCCCTGGAAGCCGCCCGAGCGCGAGTAGATCTGGCTGTTGATGCCGACCACTTCGCCGCGCATATTGATCAGCGGGCCGCCCGAGTTGCCCGGGTTGATGGCCACGTCGGTCTGGATGAAGGGCAGGTAGTCGCCGGTGTCGCGCTGCTTGGCGCTCACGATGCCCGCCGTCACGGTGTTCTCAAGGCCGAAAGGCGAGCCTATGGCCATCACCCATTCACCTACCTTGAGGCGGTTGATGTCGCCGATCTTGACGGCCGGCAGGCCTGTTGCCTCGATCTTGACCACGGCCACGTCGCTGCGCTTGTCGGCGCCAATGATCTTGGCCTTGAATTCGCGCTTGTCCGCCAGGGTGACGAGAACCTCGTCGGCGCCCTCCACCACATGGGCATTGGTCATGACAAAGCCGTCCGCCGTCAGGATGAAACCGGAACCCACGCCGCGCGGCTGGTCTTCATCGGGTTGCCCGCGGTCGGGCCGCGGCACGCGCGGCATATTGGGCGGGACCGGGATGCCGAAGCGCTTGAAGAACTCCAGCATCTGCTCGTCAGCGCTTCCGCCGGCCGAGGGCTTGGCTTTTTCCAGGGTGCGGATATTGACCACCGACGGGCCTACCTGCTCCACCAGGTCCGTGAAATCGGGCAAGGTGCGGGTTTGCGCCCAGGCCGGAGCCACGGGCACCAGCGTAGCGACTGCGGCAGCCGCCACCAGACCGGCGGTCAGGCAGGAGCGCAGAGGTTTCCAGTTCAGTTCAAGCATCGTCAGCCTCGTCAAAAATAGGGGTCATCAGGCAATCCAGGTCGCAGGGGGAAACCGGCCGCCGGAACGCCAGGGGCATATTATTTCTTGCGCTCCAGGCCATTGGCAAAGAGCTTCAGGGTGGCCATGGGAACTTCGCCCATGACGGTGACCCAATAGGCATCGAGCTGCCGCGTGATGGTCTGCGTGGCGCCCATCGACAGGCTGGACTCCCTGTCGTGGCGTTGCCGGTCGAAGGGCTCCACAAAGATGGACACCGAGGCCAGGCCGTCCGAAAAAATCCATTGCAGGGGTTCCTCGCCGGACGCCGGGTTGACTGTCGCCGGCCGCTTGTAGCAGCTCATGGGCTTGAAGCCCGCCACCGGCGCCTTGAGGATCCAGCCTTCGGCGCTGGCGGTGGTTTTCACCAGGACCGGTTTCTCGACACGGTAACCGTCGACCTTGCCCATCATCTGGAGCAGCTTGTCCATCTTGACCGGGGCATCGAGTTGCAGCTCGGAAAACGCCGCCTGCTCCAGCACCTTGCCGTCGGTGTCCAGCGTCTGCAGCTTCACGACCAGGCCTTTTTTCTGCTCGGTCCAGACACGGTAGCCAAAGCGCATGTTGTCCTTGGGCACCAGCAGCACGATGTCGGCTTCGATCCCGGCCACGCGCTCGGCGCCCTCCTGCTTGACCTTGTAGTAATCGGCGATACGGCCGTCGGCCGACTGCAGCAGTTGCGGGAACATGCCCAGCGACTCGCGCTTTTCACTGCGGACCACCTTGTGGTCGGGCATGAAGGTGACCACCTGGTCGTTGTGGCGGAAGATGGAGCGCGGCGCGCCCGTGAGCGTTTCGACCCGCTCCATCTGCTGGTCGCCCTCGCAGACATGCCAGATCTTGGCGCTGGACATGGCGCCGCCCGAGGAGACCACAAAGGTGCCGATGTAGGACCGCTTTCGGGAGGCCTCGTGCATGCGCATCAGCCAGTCGTTGATGCTGCGGGACTCCACGGCTGATGCCGCGGGGGCAGGTGTGGCCTGCGCCGCCACATGGCCCACGGCCGGCAAGGTGCACCCTGCCAGGGCGAGAAGACGAAGTAGCTTGAGGTTCATGGTGTCGCCAAAGCCCGGTCGCGGTGCGGCGTGCGCTCAGCGCCCTGCATCGCGAGGCGTCTCGAAAGTGGCATTGCGCAGAAAGCCAGAGGGCTCCTGCAGGGCCGAGGTGCCGCCCAGCTGTTTGTGCGCGGCCAGCAGCTCCTCAAGCCGCGCATCGCGCACCACCGGGCCTTGCGGCGAAGCGACCACCACCACCTGCTGGGCAGAAGCGGGGGCCTGGGCCAGTTGCGGCGCGGTGGCAGGCGCCAGCAGGCCGGCGGCATTCCATGCGATGGCGGACACCGCCGCGAGCGAGGCAAAGCCCGCCACCAGCTTCCAGCGGAACTCGCCGTCGTTGGCAGCCTGGCCGCGGTGATCAGACAGGGCCGCGGGCACATCCGGGACAGCCGGCTGGACGGGACGAGGCGCAGCGGCCGGCGAGGCTTCCTGCGCCAGGCGCTGGTTCAGACGGCTCAGGAATGCCGGGTCCGCGCCGCGCGCACCATGGGCGGACCGCAATGCATCGCCGATCAGATGATAGGTATCCCAGCACGCAACCGCCGAATCATCGTGCCGGCTGGCGTGAAGCGCGGCGGCAAAGTCTTCCCCGCCAAGTTGGCCATCGGCCAGGGCGGACATGAGCTCGCTGGTTTGCATAGACGGTTTCATGATGTTCTTGGTGTTCGTGGGGTTCATGGATGGCTCCTGGGTGCCGCGGCCTTACCAGCGCTTGCCGCTCTGGTTTTCCAGCAAAGGCTTTACCTTCTGCGAAATCGCTTCACGCGCCCTGAAAATCCGGGACCGCACTGTGCCTATGGGGCAATCCATGGCCTCCGAGATCTCTTCATAGCTCAACCCTTCGATTTCACGCAGGGTGATGGCCTGGCGGAGCTCCTCCGGCAAGGCTTCCATGGCCGCATTGATAATCTCCGCGATTTCCTTGCTGGCCAGCACGGCATCCGGCGTTTCCGAGCTTGTTAGTTCGTTTTCCAGCGGGGAAGTTTCATCGCTTTCCTCGCTTTGGCCCGATTTGAAGGCATTTTCTGAAACAGTCGGGTCGCGTTTGAGGTCCATCAAGGCTTTTTTCGCGGTATTCACGGCGATCCGGTACAGCCAGGTGTAAAACTGGGCCTCACCCCTGAACTGCGCCAGGGCCCGGTAGGCCCGGATAAACGTCTCCTGGGCGATGTCCTCCACCAGGTCCACATCGCGGACCATGCGGCCTATCAGGCGCTGGATGCGCCGCTGGTACTTGATGACCAGGAGCTCATAGGCTTTCTGGTCGCCCGCGACCGTGCGCTCGACCAGCATGGCGTCGCTGTCGTTGGCTTTTTCCAGCGGCAAAAGTGGCAGGTCGGCGCTCATGAAGGGTTTGGCCTGCCGTCTGGGGAGTGCATAGCCCCCGATACTGCCACAGCTGCTTTGTGCGGCGAATAAACCGCCCTGCGCAGGTCCAGCCAGCGCTCGGGCATGCTGCGCCGCTCCATCCAGAGCCACAAACAGGCATGGGCCTGGTTTTCAAGCCGCAGCAGCAGGATATTCTGGAAATCAGCGAGGACCGACAGGCCGTACTCGGCGACACCGGCCTGGTAGCCCGGGCTTTCCCAGCGCCAGACCTCGCCGTCCCAGGCGAGTTGGCCTGCCGGGGCATTTCGCCAACTGACATAGGCCGCTGCACCGGCTCCGGCAACAAAAACAAGCGCCAGCACGATACGCCAATCGAGCCGCCCGGCGCCCTGGAGGAACCACAGCAGGGTCAGCGACAGGCCGCAAAGCCACAGGCCCAGCAAGAGCGCGCCCAGAAAACGCGAACGCCCCAACGGATAAACAACCGGAGGGGCGTTGTGCGTGGCCAAGGGCTTGCGGAGCGCGGGTAAAAATCAGGCGCGCTTGAAAACCAGCGTGCCGTTGGTGCCGCCGAAGCCGAAGTTGTTTTTCACGGCAACTTCGATCCTGGCGTCACGCGCAGTATTGGCGCAGTAGTCGAGGTCGCACTCGGGGTCCTGGTTGAAGATATTGATGGTCGGCGGAATCTTCTGGTGGTGCAGCGAGAGCACGGTAAACACCGATTCAATGCCGCCGGCCCCGCCCAGCAGGTGGCCGGTCATGGACTTGGTGGAGCTGACCATCAGCTTTTTGGCATGGTCGCCGAAGGCCGCCTTGATGGCGTTGGTCTCGTTGAGGTCGCCCAGCGGCGTGGACGTGCCGTGCGCATTGAGGTACTGGACCTCGTCGGCGTTGACACCGGCGTTCTTCAGGGCCATCACCATGGAGCGGCGCGGGCCGTCGATGTCGGGCGCGGTCATGTGGTACGCGTCGGCGCTCATGCCGAAGCCGGTCAGCTCGGCATAAATTTTCGCACCGCGGGCCTTGGCGTGTTCGTACTCTTCAAGCACCAGCACGCCGCCGCCCTCGCCCAGCACAAAACCGTCGCGGTCCTTGTCCCAGGGGCGTGAGGCCGTTTTCGGGTCTTCGTTGCGGGTGGACAAGGCACGGGCAGCCGCGAAGCCGCCTATGCCCAGGGGCGACACACAGGATTCCGCGCCGCCGGCCACCATCACATCGCAATCACCGTACTCGATCATGCGGGCCGACAGGCCGATGGCGTGAAGGCCGGTGGTGCAGGCCGTGACGACCGCGATGTTGGGGCCCTTGAAGCCGAACTTGATGGACACATGCCCCGAGATCATGTTGATGATCGAGGCAGGCACAAAAAACGGGGAGATCCGGCGCGGGCCGCGATTGACCAGCTCGGAATGCATCTGCTCGATCATGGGCAAGCCGCCGATTCCCGAGCCGATATTGCAGCCTATGCGTGTAGCCATCTCGCCATCAAGCGCCTCGCCGGTCGGCAAGCCGCTGTCGGCCACCGCCTGGCAGGCCGCGGCCAGGCCCAGGTGGATGAACCGGTCCATGTGCCGGGCTTCTTTTTCGGGGATGTAGTCCGCGATGTTGAAACCCTTGACCTCGCCGGCGAATTTGCAGGCGAGATTGCTGGCATCAAACCCGGTGACAAGATCAATCCCAGGCTTGCCGGCAAGAAGATTGGCCCAGGACTCAGCCACGGTATTACCTACCGGGCTGACGCAACCCAGACCTGTCACGACGACACGACGACGGCTCATTCAGAAATCCTGAAAAGAACCTGAAAAGGCCCTGTGGCTTTTCAGGCTTGGTGACGGCAGAGTCACAGGCGCAAACCTGCGGCCTCAGGCCTTTTGATGGGTGTTTGCGTAGTCAATCGCGTTCTGGACGGTGGTGATCTTCTCGGCGTCTTCGTCGGGAATCTCAATGCCGAACTCGTCTTCCAGAGCCATAACCAGTTCTACGGTGTCAAGGGAGTCAGCGCCCAGATCGGCCACAAAGGCTTTTTCATTGGTGACCTGGCCTTCTTCCACGCCGAGTTGTTCGGCAATGATTTTCTTAACACGTGCTTCGATATCGCTCATAGTTCCCTCTGAGGGTTGTAAATTAATCCGTGATTTTACCGCGTTAGAGTCGTTTCCCTAAGCACCGCGCCGGACGGATAAAAACCGGCTTCGATTTCCCGTGTTTTACCACTGTCAAGCCGCGGTTTTCATGAAACTGCGGCTGGACGGCTCCAAGGCCTACATATACATGCCGCCGTTGACGTGAATCTCCTGGCCGGTGATGTAAGCCGCCTGCGGGCTGGCTACAAAGGCCACGGCGTGCGCAATGTCTTGCGGCTTGCCGAGGTGGCCCAGCGGTATCTGCCCCAGCAGCGCTTTTTGCTGCTCTTCGGGCAAACCGGCTGTCATGTCGGTCTCGATAAAGCCCGGCGCCACACAATTGACCGTGATGTTGCGCGAACCGAGCTCGCGCGCCAGCGCGCGCGTCATGCCGGCCACGCCGGCCTTGGCGGCCGCGTAATTGGACTGGCCAGCGTTGCCCGAGGCGCCGACCACCGAAGTGATGCTGATGATGCGGCCGTAGCGCTGCTTCATCATGGTGCGCATCACCGCGCGGCTCATGCGGAACACGGCCTTCAGGTTGGTGTCCAGCACGGCGTCCCAGTCCTCGTCCTTCAGGCGCATCGCCAGCATGTCGCGGGTGATGCCCGCGTTGTTGACCAGCACCTGCAGGCCGCCGTGCTCCTTGACGATGGCCTCGATCAACGCCTCGGCCGCGGCGGCGTCGTTCACATTCAGGTTCTTGCCGGCGCAACCTGGGAAAGCCGCGAGGGCCTGGCCGATCTTGGCCGCGCCTTCGTCGCTGGTCGCCGTGCCTATGACCTTGAGGCCCTTCTGGGCCAACTCGAGTGCGATGGCCGCGCCTATGCCGCGCGATGCACCGGTGACCAGCGCGACCTGGCCCTCAAACTTCACTTCGCTCATGCCAGTAACTCCTTCACTTCCGCCAGCGAGGCGGGATCAAACAGGGGGACGCCCGCCAACTCGGGATCGATTCTTTTGGCCATGCCGGCCAGTACTTTGCCCGGCCCGCACTCGACCAGCGTCGTGAGGCCGCGCGCCTTGAGGGTTTGCACGCACTCCACCCAGCGCACGGGACCATAGGCCTGGCGGTACAGCGCCGCGCGAATGCGGTCCGCGTCTGTCTCGACGGCCACATCGATATTGTTGACGACCGGGATTGTCGGTGCCGCGAAATCGACGGCGGCCAGCTTTTCACGCAGCTTCTCGGCCGCGGGCTTCATGAGGCTGGAGTGAAAGGGTGCCGACACCGGCAGCGGCAAGGCGCGCTTGGCGCCATTGGCCTTGAGCACTTCGCAGGCTTTCTCGACCGCGGCCTTGCTGCCCGCGATAACGGTCTGCATCGGGTCGTTGAAATTGACGGCTTCCACCACTTCGGCGGTGTTGCCGCCGAAGCTGCGCGCGGCCTCGGCGCAGCCCTCTATCACTTTGGATGCTTCCATGCCCAGGATGGCCGCCATCGCGCCGACGCCGACCGGCACCGCGTCCTGCATGGCCTGCGCGCGAAAGCGCACCAGCGGCGCGGCCTGCGCCAGCGTCAGCACGCCGGAAGCCACCAGCGCGGAATATTCGCCCAGCGAATGCCCCGCCACAGCGGCCGGCGCCACGCCGGTCTCGGCCATCCAGGCGCGGTAGGCCGCCACGCCGGCGACCAGCATCACGGGCTGGGTGTTGGTGGTCAGCGCCAGCGCCTCCTTGGGGCCTTCCCTGATCAAGCGGCCGACATCCTCGCCGAGCGCCTCGGAGGCTTCGGCCAGCGTCTGCGCGACCACGGGATGGTCGCCCCAGGCGTCCAGCATGCCGACCGACTGTGAGCCCTGGCCGGGAAAAACAATGGCAAACGATTTCAAATGATTACTCCATGGATCGAATTCTTGGATCGCCCAAAGGCGTCCGCATGCATTTTAAGAAGATGAACAGCCATTTTTGACGCGCGGCCCGTCAAGCCGAAGACGGCATGGCGCCATGGCGCACACCCCGCAGCCGCGCAAGGCCCCAGCCCACAGCGAATTTGATGCATTGAAAAATCGCCGCAACCGCCAGCCAGGGGTCTATGAGGTAATCCCACAGGTTGGTGGACTCCAGCGCGCCGGCCACCCAGGCGAGCAAACCCAGGGCCACCAGCGCGGGCAGCAGGCGCAAGCCCCCGGCCCAGCACGCCAGCGACAGCGCCAGAAGCGCCGCCCAGAGGGCCGGCGAGCCCCAGCCCAGCCGGTAGGCATCCCAATCGCCCCAGCCCAGGGCCAGCGGGTACAGGAACAAGGCACAGGCCGCAAAGGCAAAGCTCAGCGCCATGCGTTCACGCTGCGCCACTGGGGCCATGCCGCGCAGGCGCTGGTACATGCCCAGGCAGGCGATGGCCACCAGCGAAATGCTCAAGTCCGAACTGATGCCGCGCACATACGCGACCAGCGGCAAACGAGCCGGGCCCACCGGGCACCACAGCAGCACAAACACGGCGGCGCTGGCCCATTTGCCCCAGGGCGTGACGCCATGCCGCCAGCTCAGCAGGCGCAGGCAGCCGGCGCAGAGCACCAGGTTGATGCCGAGCAGGGCGATCAGGTCATTTGCCGGAGGAAACATGGCCGGGCGCCGCTTGCGCGGCCTCTAGGGTTTGCAGGGGATCCAGCCGCACATGCTTGATGCGCGTGCGGTGCCAGGTATAGAGGAGGTGCAGGTAGCCGTCGCGGCTTTGCAGCAGGTAGGGGTAGGAAAACTCCTGGGAGCAGCTCTGGCCGCCGCACAGCTGGCGCCGGGCACTGGCCACATAGGCCTGGGCCTCGCCGTCGCTGGCGCCGCGGGCCTTGAGTTCCTGGGTCAGCAGGCGTTCGTAGTCGCCCATGGATGTGCGCGCCTGCGGATTGGCGGACGACTCCACGATCCAGGGCGTCACGCCATCAAATGAGCCACCCGTGGCGGTCTGCAGCAAGGCCAGTGTTTCGCGGTTGCGGGGCGCCGGGTTCAGGGCCAGCCATTGCGTGCCGCTGTTCGTCATGGTGCCGGCCAGGGCGGAATCCGGGTTGGGCCAGGCGCTCGCATGGGCCGGCAACCAGGTCTTGCCGGCATCGGTGGTGCTTGAGGCCATCAGTGCCGTGGCATTGCCCGAGCGCATATAGACCTGCGCCTTCTGCGGCCCCGACACCAGGACCACCGGCTGCAAGCTGGTGCGGCTGCCCGGAATGCGCACCTTGTCGACGACCTGGCCCTGAGGGCTGATGCGCAGGACCTCACCGAATTTGGCGACGAACTCGTGGTACACCGGCAAGCCGGTTTCACCATTCTCGAAGATGACGGGTGTGCCCTTGACCAGGGTGCTGATGTTCAGGAAGGGCGAGGTCACCAGCCGGCGCGGCGCGCTCCAGCTCGCGCCTTCGTCGGTGGATCGCGCCCAGGTGATGGAACTGCCCGCCCACCCGCCCAGCGACACATTGACCATCCATAGGTTCAGCGAGCCATCGGGCGCGCGGGCAATCACCGGGTTGCCGATTTTCTTGACATAGCGCCACAGGCCTTGCTGCAGTGCCTGCCGGTCGAACAGCGTGCTTTCCGCGCCCCAGCGCAAACCGGTGGCATCGGTCACGGCACTCTGGATGGTGACGTCTCCCGCGCCCTCGCGCGAACCCGAGAACCAGACCGCCCGCAAACGTCCGTCGCGCAACTCGACCAGCGACGCGGCGTGCACGGCCTGGCCGGGAGAAGACGAAACAAATTGGGCTTCGAAACGGAAGCGGCCGTCGGGTGAGCGTTGCTGTGCCGGCGGGTGAGCGCGAGGCAGTTGGGGTGCATCGGCGGACGGCGCCGCAAACGGAGAAGCCGGCGAACGCTGCAGGACCTTCCATCCGGCGAGGGCGAAAGCCAGCACCAGCAAGGCAGCTGCAAGGCGCTCCAATGCACCGGACGGTTTGAAATTCAAGTGCCCACCTGTCTGTGAAAGCCTGGCGGATGGGTAGCGGGCCGCTCAGTATTTGAGAAGCACCGCACCCCAGGTAAAGCCGCCGCCCACGCCTTCGAGCATGAGGGTGTCGCCTTTTTGGATCTTGCCGCTGCGCACGGCCGCATCCAGCGCAAGCGGGATGGAGGCGGCGGAAGTGTTGCCGTGCTGGTCGACGGTCACGATAAGCTTTTCCAGCGGCATCTTCAATTTTTTGGCCGTGCTCTGCATGATGCGGATATTGGCCTGGTGCGGAATCAGCCAGTCGATGTCGGCGTCGGTCAGATTGGCTTTTGCCAGCGTGGCACGAGCGGCGCTTTCGAGCACGCCCACAGCCAGCTTGAACACGGCCTGGCCGTCCATCTTGAGCAGCGGGTCGCCCAGGATCTGGCCGCCCGAGACATTGCCGGGCACGCAGAGGATGCCGACATGCTTGCCGTCGGCATGCAGGTCGCTGGCAAGGATGCCGGGCGTCTCCGAAGCCTCCAGCACCACGGCGCCGGCGCCATCGCCGAAAAGCACGCAGGTGGTGCGGTCCGAAAAATCCAGGATGCGCGAGAACACTTCCGCGCCGATCACCAGCGCCTTGCTGGCCGAACCGGTGCGTATCATGGCGTCGGCCACGGTCAGCGCGTAGACGAAACCGCTGCACACGGCCTGCACATCGAAGGCCGCGCAGCCCGCGATGCCCAGCTTGTTTTGCAGGATACAGGCGGCCGACGGAAACACCATGTCGGGTGTCGAGGTCGCCACGATGATGAGGTCGATATCGGATGCCTGCAGGCCCGCGGCCTGCAGGGCATTTTTGGCGGCTTCCACACCCAGGTCGCTGCTGGTCACGTCGGGCGCGGCAAAGTGGCGGGCCCGGATGCCGGTGCGCTCCACAATCCATTCGTCGGAGGTTTCCACGCCTCGTGTGGCCAGGTCGGCGGCCAGTTCGGCGTTGGTCAGTCGGCGCGGCGGCAAATAACTACCGGTGCCGGCGATGCGTGAGTAACGGGTCATTAATGAGTGGCCGGTGTTGAAACTGCTGAGTCAACTGGCATTGAGGAGGGCTTCGGCGGGCGCATCGGCGGGGGGTGCCGCCTGCGCCGTCACCAACAAAGGGGCCGCATGGGCGATGCGTTCGCGGACTCTCTCAAGCAAATTGTTCCGAGCCGCATCATAAGCCCGATTCAGCGCCCTCTCAAAAGCGAAGGCGTCCGCCGAACCATGGCTCTTGAAGACCAGGCCTTGCAGGCCCAGCAAGGCCGCACCGTTGTAACGCCTGTGGTCAACCCGATTTTTAAATGCAGTTAACACCGGATAGGCAATGATGGCGGATATTTTTGCAAAGATATTGCGAGAGAATTCGGTTTTGATGAAGCCACCTATCATGCTGGCAAGGCCTTCGCTGGCCTTGAGCGCCACATTGCCCACAAAACCGTCACAGACCACGATGTCTGTCGTTCCCTTGAAAATATCGTTGCCCTCGACATTTCCATAAAAATTCAAATCGCCTGAATTGGAAGCGGATCGCAACAATTCACCGGCTTTTTTAATCATTTCACTGCCTTTTATCGCCTCTTCCCCGATATTGAGCAGGCCAACGCTGGGCGTCGGGTTGGTGGTGATGGCCGCTACCAGGGCGGAGCCCATCACGGCGAACTGCAGCAGGTGGTCTTCGGTGCAATCGACGTTGGCGCCCAGGTCCAGCACGGTGGTGGCGCCGCCCAGGGCATTGGGCAACTGGGTGGCAATGGCCGGACGGTCTATGCCTTCCAGGGTCTTGAGCACGTAGCGGGCAATCGCCATGAGGGCGCCGGTATTGCCGGCCGACACGGCAGCCTGGGCCACGCCGTCCTTGACCTGGTTCATCGCAACCCGCATCGAGGAATTTTTCTTGCGCCGCAGCGCGATCTCGATGGGATCATCCATGGTGACGATCTCGCTGGCCGGAACAATCTGGCAGCGCGGATGGGCATGGAGTCGCGCGTGCAGGGGATGCGCCGCCAGCACTTCGGGCTGACCCACCAGCACCACAGCGGCGTCGGGGTGACCATCCAGGAAAGCCAGGCTGGCGGGCAGCGTCACGGCGGGACCGATATCGCCGCCCATGGCATCGACAGCAATCCTGATCATGGGGCGACCGGTGCAGTCAAGAGGTGAAATTCAGGCAAAAGAAAGGCCCGCAGGATGAGTGCGGGCCCATGCTCAAAGCGTGGAGTTACGCTTCGGATTTGGTTTTCAGCACCTTGCGGCCACGGTAAAAACCGGTGGGGCTGATGTGGTGGCGCAGGTGGGTTTCGCCGGTGGTGGATTCCACGGCAATGCCTGGCACGGTGAGTGCGTTGTGCGAACGGTGCATACCGCGCTTCGAAGGTGACTTTTTGTTTTGCTGGACGGCCATGATCCACTCCTGATGGGGTGTTAGGTTGGTAAATTACGCACCAAATTCCGAGTTCAGACAGCTGGACCTGAATATCGGTCCATGACAGCCTGAGCGCCATGTCACCGTATCCACCGCATTGGTACGCGAAGCCTTTGATTATAGCTTGATGCGGGGGCATTTTCATCACCCCGGCCTCAGACGGGCGAAATGTCCATGAATCCAATGGTTTTTCGCATGAATTTAGTAATTCTAAATTACTACTTTTTACTCTTCAGCTGCGCCAGCACGGCAAAGGGATTGGGTTTTCCCATGGGCTCACCCGCCGCATCCGGCACCTCCTCATCACCGGCCTGAAGTTTGGGAGCGACCGGGCATTCCTCGTGCATGGGCACCAGGGGCAAGGCCATCAGCAGTTCATCCTCCAGCACGGCGAGCAGGTTGAACTGGGGCTCCATCACCAGCAGGTCCTCTTCGGACTGGTCGTCCTCGGCCATGGCGATGTCTTCGCTGGCGACAAAGCGGTACCACTGGTCCACCTCTACCGGCATCTGGACCACGCCCATGCAGCGCTGGCAGGTCAGCGGAACGCTTGCCTGGGCTTGCAAATGCAGCCACACCTCGTCGTCGGCGCCGGTGCGCGGGCGCAACTCGCCCCGCGCCTCCCATTGAACGGCCGAATCGGCCTGCAGCCCTTGCGTTTCCTCGGCAAGTCGCTCCAGATTTTGTAGCAATGTGGTTTCAGCGAGCGCCACGCCCTCCAGGGCAAACGCTTTCATGTTGAGCCGGCTGGGCTGAAGGGGTCTGGACATGGATGCAGTGTAAGAGAATCGGAGGCATGACCCTTGTTTCCCCTCCCGCCACCAACCGCCCTCTCGTACTGGGTTCGACCTCACGCTACCGCCGCGAATTGCTGCAGCGGCTGCACATCCCGTTTGAGGTCGCCGCGCCGGAGGTGGACGAAACCCCGCAGCCCGGAGAGGCCCCCCAGGCCCTGGCCGAGCGCCTGGCCCTGGCCAAGGCCCGCGCGGTGGCCGCCGCCTTTCCGGGCGCGGTCGTCATAGGCTCAGACCAGGTGGCCGACCTGGACGGCGAACCGCTGGGCAAGCCGGGCAGCCATGAAAAAGCCGTTGCGCAGCTGCGCCGCATGCGCGGGCGCACCGTGGTTTTCCAGACCGCCGTGGCCGTGGTGTGCCTGGAAACCGGCTACGAGGCGCAAAGCCTGGCGCCGGTGAAGGTGAAATTCCGCGACCTGAGCGACGACGAGATCGAACACTACCTGCGCATCGAGCAGCCTTACGACTGCGCGGGCAGCGCCAAAAGCGAAGGCCTGGGCATCGCGCTGCTGGAGTCCATAGACAACGACGACCCGACCGCGCTGGTCGGCCTGCCGCTGATACGCACCTGCCGGCTGATCCAGGCGGCTGGCATCCAACTGCTGTCCGGAGGCCGGCCATGAACGCCGCCGTGAAAGGCAAGCTCTACCTGGTGCCCGCGCCGCTGGATTTCGGCTGCGACGCGCAGGCGCCGCTGCAGGAGGTCATGCCGCTGCAAACCCTGCAACTCGCAGCGCGGCTGTCCTGCTGGATCTGCGAGAACGCCAAAAGCACGCGCGCCTACCTCAAGCGCATAGACGCGCTGCAGCCGCTGGCCGCGCCGCTGCAGTCGCTGCAGATCCAGGAACTGCCGCGCGAGGTCCATAAAAAAGGCGACCACGGTGGCAACTTCGACGCGCGTCCGCTGCTGGCGGCCGCCCTGGAAGGCCGCGACATGGGCCTGGTCAGCGAAGCCGGCATGCCGGCGATTGCCGACCCGGGCTCCTCCGTGGTGCGCGCGGCGCACGACCTGGGGCTGCAAGTCGTGCCGCTCACGGGCCCGATGTCGCTGATGCTGGCGCTGGCCGCCAGCGGCCTGAACGGCCAGAGTTTCGCCTTTGCCGGCTATGTGCCGCAAACGCCGGCCGAGCGCGCGCAGCGCATACGCGAACTGGAATCGCTGGCGCTGAAATCCGGCCAGACCCAGCTCTTTATCGAAACCCCCTACCGCAACGCAGCCCTGCTGCAGTCGCTGCTGCAAACGCTGCAGGGCAACACCCGACTGGCGCTGAGCTGCGGCCTGACCCTCGGCGCGGCCTGGTCGCGCAGCGCGCAGGTGAGCGTGTGGAAGCGCGACAAACCCCAGGCGCCGCTGGACTTGCCGACGGTGTTCGCCATAGGCCGCTAAAAAAAGGCCGCCTCAGCGCCCACAAAAAAGCCCGCATGACGCGGGCTTTTTAACGGGGAAAGCGCCTGGCGCTCAACGCAGCGCGGGAATCGCTTTGAAGGCCTTCATCGCGCCCTCACCCATGGCGGCACCGAACTTCTTGGCCAGGCGCTCGGCCACGTTGTCGCGGCGCGTGTAGTCGATGATCTCGTCGGTCTTGACCACTTCGCGCGCGACATAGTCGAGGTTGCCCAGCTGGTCGGCCAGGCCCAGTTCCACGGCCTGCTGGCCGCTCCAGAACAGGCCGCTGAACATCTCGGGCGTTTCCTTCAGGCGCTTGCCGCGGCCGGCTTTGACCACCGCGATGAACTGCTGGTGGATCTGGTCCAGCATGGCCTGCGCGAAGACGCGCTGCTTTTCGTTTTGCGGGCTGAAGGGGTCCAGAAAACCCTTGTTCTCGCCGGCGGTCAACAGGCGGCGCTCCACGCCCAGTTTGTCCATCAGGCCGGTGAAGCCAAAGCCGTCCATCAGCACGCCTATGCTGCCCACGATGCTGGCCTTGTCGACATAAATCTTGTCGGCCGAGACGGCGATGTAATAAGCGGCGGAGGCGCAGGTCTCTTCGACCACGGCGTAAACCGGCTTTTTGTGCTTGGCCTTCAGGCGCAGGATTTCGTCGTTCATCATGCCGGCCTGCACGGGGCTACCGCCGGGGGAGTTGATCAGCAGCACGACGGCCTTGGCGCCGTCGTCTTCAAAGGCCGCGCGCAGGGCCGCATTGACGAACTCGGCGCTGGCGTCGGCGCCCGCGGCGATCTCGCCCTTGATTTCCACCACGGCGGTGTGCGGCACGGTCGCGTCGCTGGCGGGTGTGCCGCGGTGCAGCAGCATCCAGACCAGGGCCACGAAAAAAGCCAGCCAGGCCAGGCGCACAAAAGTCTTCCAGCGGCGCGTGGCCTTTTGTTCATTGAGCGCGGCGAAGGCCAGCTTTTCCAGCGTCGCGCGCTCCCAGCCCGGGGCGCCGGTCGGGTCCGCTGCGGATTTTTTTGCCTGATTCACCGGATTGTTATAGGGCGGAAGGGATTCCGGCTGGTTGGGCCGGAAGTCCGATTCGCGCAGCAAATCGGGGTCTGTGGAGGGATCAGGGCGTTGGGGATCGTTCATGGGCACTAGTTTAGAGAGGTATTAGAACTGTAGCGGTTTAAGGTTGTAAGCAGAATGCCAATAAACAACCCCCTCCGATTCGGAAAGCGCGATTTTGATCAGGCCGCCCTGGCAGGGCCCACCCGCGCACTGGCCGGTGTCGGGACGGTAGGCGGCGCCATGGCTGGCGCACAGCAGCCACTGGCCCTGGTCGTCAAACACCCGGTTGGGCTGCCAGTCGAGTTCCATCGCGACGTGGCTGCAGCGATTGAGGTAGGCATGGACCACGCCCTCGAAACGCACGGCGAAGGCGCGGCAGGTCTGGCCGGCGTAGACCACGTCAAACGGCACCGCCAGCCCGCCTTCGAGCAGGTCGCGGCTGTTGCACAGGGCTTGCCGTTCGTCCATGGCCTTTGATGCCTCTTAACGCCGGACTTCAGCCATGGGCCAGCAGCCAGTCCTGCAGTTCCGGCACCGAATGCGCGACGTGGCGCGGCGCCAGCACGGCGAAACTGTCGGGTTCATGCGCGCCGTAGCTCACGCCCACACTGGGGCAACCGGCATTGAGCGCCATCTGCAGGTCGTGGGTGGTGTCGCCCACCATCAGCACGCGCTCGGGCGCGACGTCGAACTCCGCCATCAGCTCGTGCAGCATGCGCGGGTCGGGTTTGCCGGCCGTCTCGTCGGCGGTGCGCGAGCCATCGAACATGCCCCTGAGCTCCACGGTGCGCAGCACCTCGTCAAGGCCGCGGCGCGACTTGCCGGTGGCCACCGCGAGCAGGTGGCCGCGCGCCTTCAAGGCGTCGAGCAGGGGCAGCACGCCGTCAAACAGACTCAGGTCGTCGTAGTGCGCGGCGTAGTGGTGGCGGTAGCGCTCGCCGAGCTGGGGGTATTTTTCAGGCGGCACGTCGGGCGCGGCATGGGCCAGCGCCTGCATCAGGCCCAGGCCTATGACATAGCCGGCTTCCTTGTCGGTCGGCACCGTGCCGCCCACGTCGCGCACCGCGGCCTGGATGCAGCGCACGATGATGCCGGTCGAATCAAACAGCGTGCCGTCCCAGTCGAAGGCGATCAGGTCGAAATTTCGGGTTTGCATATCGCCCTATTGTCGCCGGGGCCGGTGCGCCCTGCCGCGGCATAAGCCTTAAACCACGTCCTCAGGCGCCGCCGGCAAAAACTGCTGCAACTCGGGCGGCAAGGCCGCCTGCAGGTGCACGACCTTGCGCAGCTTGGGATGGTTGAACTTCAGGCTCCAGGCATGCAAAAACATGCGCTTGAGCGGCACCGCGCCGCCCGCGGTTTTCTGCAGCGCCCGGTTCAGCTCGAAATCGCCGTATTTGTCGTCCCCGGCAATCGGGTGGCCTTCATTGGCCAGGTGCACGCGGATCTGGTGCGTGCGGCCCGTCTTGATGGTGACTTCCAGCAAGGTAAAGGGCGTAGCCGGCGCCAGCGGGCTGGCGGGAACGGCCGCCTTGACCTTCACCAGCGTCACCGAACGCATGCCGTCGGGGTGGTCGTTGTCCACCACTTTCACGCGCCGCTCGCCGTCGGGCAGCAAATACTTGTGCAGCGCCTTGTCGATCACCCGGTGATTGGCCGGCCAGTCGCCGCCGACCAGCGCCAGGTAGACCTTATCGGTCTCGCGCTCGCGGAACTGCTCCTGCAGCAACTTGAGCGCCATGCGCCGCTTGGCGATCAACAGGATGCCGCTGGTCTCGCGGTCCAGCCGGTGCACCAGTTCCAGGAAGTCGGCCTCCGGCCGCGCCATGCGCAGCTGCTCGATCACCCCGAAACTCACGCCGCTGCCGCCGTGCACGGCCACGCCGGCCGGTTTGTCGATGGCCAGCACGAAGTCGTCTTCAAACAGGATGGGGAATTCGCGCGACGGCGCATAGCCGCCGGTGGTGGAACTCGCACCGTGGCGGGCAATTTCCTGGGCCATGGCCTCGGCCTTCTGGCCGGCCCGCTCGGAGGTGCGCACCGGCGGCAGGCGCACCACGTCGCCGGCCTCCACACGGGTGTCGGCCTGCGCCCTGCCCTTGTTCACCCTGACCTCGCCGCTGCGGATGATGCGGTAAACATGGGTTTTGGGCACGCCCTTGAGCTGGCGGATCAAAAAGTTGTCCAGCCGCTGGCCGGCATAGTCCTCGCCCACGGTCACCAGCGTGGCCTGGGGCGCCGCCGGGACCGGTGCCTGGGGAATGGGCGGAGTGGAGGCGGCTGCAGGTTTGGGCCTGGCGGCGGCCACGGGCGGGCGACCCGGTGTTTTCCCGGGTTTCCTTGCCAAGCCCCTGGCTGACCCTATAATGTGTTTCACTAGCGATGCGCTGTAAGTGGTTGATTTGTCTGGAGTTTAGTCCACACACGTCCCCGGCCCTGAAAAGGCGAACAAGCAGCCTCGCTGGAAGGTCGATGCCCACGCCGGCAATTGCCCGCAAGCGACGAGTGCCAGGCACCTCGCGGCGAGCGTCTTGCACGGTAGACGAGTCGACGTTTTGCGAACACAACTACGGAATACCATGTGTGCAGCCCAAGTCATGAACAACAGGCTGCGCACGGATCCAGCCGAGATCAAGTCCTTTAACGGGTAGCCCTCTGATGACAACACTGGTCAGTCTGATTTATATATGCCTGCGGCGCCTCACGACATTCGTGGGCCCCGCATTCGGCATGAATCAGCCGCCAGCCTTTGTGCAGTGGGCGCCAGCAGCCGCGCTTTGCGCGGCACCCACCCGTTTGACCCCTGCTCGCTCCATCCACGCGCCTACGCCCAGACCACGTCGCTGACCGATTCATTTCGGTCGGCCGCGCGCCGTCAAAAGCTCTCCGGCAATTCCTCCACGTTCGCACTGCGTCCCTCCGGCGTCGTTGGCCCATTTTGGGCATGTGATTGATGTTCGAGACATGACATCAAAACGAAGAACGATAAGGAAGGCTACCCATGAAACGGATGCTGGTAAACGCCACTCAGGCTGAAGAACGCCGCCTGGCGATCGTCGACGGACAAAAACTCCTCGACTACGAAATTGAAATCGAAGGGCGCGAACAGCGCAAGGGCAACATCTACAAGGCCGTCGTCACGCGCGTCGAGCCCTCGCTGGAAGCCTGCTTCGTCGACTACGGCGAGGACCGCCACGGCTTCCTGCCGTTCAAGGAAATCTCCAAGCAGTACTTCGCCCAGGGCGTGCCGGTCAGCCAGGCGCGCATCAACGACGTCATCAAGGAAGGCCAGGAACTGCTGGTCCAGGTCGAAAAAGAAGAACGCGGCAACAAGGGCGCGGCCCTCACCACCTTCGTCTCCCTGGCCGGCCGCTATGTGGTCCTGATGCCCAACAACCCGCGCGGCGGCGGCGTGAGCCGGCGCATCGAGGGCGACGACCGGGCCGAGCTTAAAGAAGCGATGGACCAGCTCGAGTACCCGGGCGGCATGAGCATCATCGCGCGCACCGCCGGCATCGGCCGCAGCGCCCCTGAACTGCAGTGGGACCTGAACTACCTGCTCAAGCTCTGGACCGCCATCGACGGCGCCGGCAAGGGCGGCAAGGGCGCTTTCCTGATTTACCAGGAATCCAGCCTCGTGATCCGCGCGATCCGCGACTACTTCAACAGCGACATCGGCGACATCCTGTTCGACACCGACGACGTCTACGAGCAGGCCAAGCAGTTCATGGCGCACGTGATGCCCGAGCACGAGCACCGCGTCAAGCGCTACCGCGACGACGCGCCGCTGTTCAGCCGCTTCCAGATCGAGCACCAGATCGAGTCGGCCTACGCCCGCACCGTGCAGTTGCCTTCCGGCGGCGCCATCGTGATCGACCACACCGAAGCCCTGGTTTCAGTCGACGTCAACTCGGCCCGCGCCATCAAGGGCGGCGACATCGAGGAAACCGCCACCCGCACCAACCTGGAAGCCGCCGACGAAGTCGCGCGCCAGATGCGTTTGCGCGACCTGGGCGGCCTGATCGTCATCGACTTCATCGACATGGAAGAGTCGCGCAACCGCCGCGACGTGGAAAACCGCCTGCGCGACGCGCTGCGCCAGGACCGCGCCCGCGTGCAGTTCGGCACCATCAGCAAGTTCGGCCTCATGGAAATGAGCCGCCAGCGCCTGCGCCCGGCCCTGTCCGAAGGCGCGTCGATTCCCTGCCCGCGCTGCGGCGGCTCCGGCCACATCCGCGACACCGAAAGCTCGGCGCTGCAGATCCTGCGCATCATCCAGGAAGAGTCTCTCAAGGACAGCACGGCATCCGTGTTGTGTCAGGTCCCGGTCGACGTGGCCTCCTTCCTGCTCAACGAAAAGCGCTCCGAGATCGCCAAGATCGAAGTCAAGCAGCGCATCAACGTGCTGCTGGTGCCCAACAAGACGCTGGAAACGCCCAACTACCGCCTGGAACGCCTGAAGCACGACGACCCGCGCCTGGACAACATCGCCGCCAGCTACAAGATGGCCGAGGAAGTCGAAGACCCGACCACCGTCACGCGCCGCAGCCAGGAAAAGCACAACAAGCAGGAGCCCGTCATCAAGGGCGTGCTGCCCGATGCGCCCGCGCCCGTGGCACCGCCCAAGCCGGAACCCGTTCCGCATGCGGCGGCGCACAAGCCAGTTGCCCGTCCCGCACCGGCGGCGGCACCCGCTGAAAAAGGCTTCTTCGGCTGGATCAAGAGCCTGTTCGGCGGCGCCGAAGCGCCGGCCCCGGCGCCTGCCGCCAAGGAAGTGAAAAAAGACGAGCGCGGCGAAGGCCGGCGTGAAGGTCGCGGTGAAGGCCGTGGCGGCGAGCGTGGCGAGCGCTCCGATCGCGGCGGTGAGCGCGGCGGCCGTGACGGCCGGCGCGGCGGCCGGGG
>NZ_AKIV01000135.1 GCF_000282655.1 Polaromonas sp. CF318 | reverse complement strand
TGCCTGCGCAGGCTTGGACGGGGCGACAGAGGCGAAGCGTCTCGCGAGCCGCGGCCTGCAAGGCCTCGCGACCCACAC
Organism: Polaromonas sp. CF318; assembly: GCF_000282655.1. Taxonomy (GTDB): domain Bacteria; phylum Pseudomonadota; class Gammaproteobacteria; order Burkholderiales; family Burkholderiaceae_C; genus Polaromonas. Next base: position 135,453 of record NZ_AKIV01000135.1, on the reverse strand, counting down.
AAAGTGGGGGAGCGTGGGGGCTAACCGCGCTCTGCCCAGATCCGCTGGATCTGCGTGGACAGCTCCATGGGATCGAAAGGCTTGGGAATCACTTCCAGCGCGCCCAGGCCCTTGTAGACCGCCACCTCGGCGGCCTGCACCTTGGCGGTCATGAAGATGACCGGCGTGCTGGCCGTGGCCGGCAGTTCGCGCAGGCCCTTGAGCGTGGTGGGACCGTCCATGCCAGGCATCATGACGTCCAGCAGCAGCAGGTCGGCCCCCGCGCCGGGCGCGGCATCCAGCGCCTCCTGGCCGGAGGCGCAGGCGATCACGGTGAAGCCTCCCACGGCTTGCAGCGCCATCTGCGCCACCATGCGGATGTCGGGCTCGTCTTCAACATAGAGGATGCGGTTCAGTGGTTTGGTCATGATGGTTCAACTCAAGGCTTGGGGACGGGTTGGGCCCGGATCGCCGGGAATCTGAAGAACTCGCTGGATTGTATTAAGCAGTTCGGTGTTTGAGGTATGGGCCTTGACCAGGACCGCGTCGGCATACCGGCCGTCCGAGGGTTCCACGTCACCGGCCGAGAACACGATCACCGGCGGGCGCGGATCCAGCGCGTCGATGTCCTCGAACAAGTCCCAGCCCGAATGGCTGCCGAGTGCCAGGTCCAGCAGCACCAGGTCAAAGGTGTGCTCGCGCAGCAGGGCGCGGGCCTCGTCCAGCGTGGCGGCGAACTCGAAGCTCGCGAATTCCTGGGCGATGGCGGCGGTGATTCGCTGGATGTCCAGGTCGTCTTCCACATGCAGGATGCGCGGCTTGCCCGAGTCCAGGCTGGCGACGGCGCGGCGCAGGCTGTGGATCAGCAGGTGCTCGTCGATGGGTTTTTTCAGCCAGTCCGACACCGTGTGCGGCTTGCGGTTGAATTGCAGTTCGCCCTGCTCGGCCATGGCCGAAATGACCACGACGGGCAGGTTGCGCGTGCTTTCGTCCTCGCGCAGCTGGCCGATGAAGGACACGCCATTCTGGCCAGGCAGCTTGAGGTCCACCGTCACCGCGTCGTAGCTGTTGGAGGCCAGGCTGGCCAGCGCCTCCTCGGCGCTGTAGGTCATGTCCGAATCAAAGCCGGCCTTGCCCAGCATCATGCTGATCAGCCTGGCCACGTCGGGGTCGCCCTCGCAGATCAGGATGCGCGGGCGCGACGATACCGTGGGCGGACGCAGGGGCTTGAGCAGCGGCACCGGGTTTGTCCATTCGGGCATCTCAAAAAAGAAGGTGGTGCCCATGCCCGCCTTGCTGGAAAAACCGATGGTGCCGCCCATTTTTTCGACCAGGGCCCGGGAAATATTCAGGCCCAGGCCGGTTCCGCCTTTCTGGCGGGTGTCGGACGAGTCGGCCTGCGAAAATTTCTGGAAGATGCGGGCACTGAACTCCTCCGGAATGCCGGGGCCGGCATCGACCACCTCGGTCCGCACCTTCTGCGCCGTACGCGAGAGCCTGACCTCCACCACACCGCCCTTGGGCGAAAACTTCACCGCGTTGGACAGCAGGTTGGTCAGCACCTGGGTCATGCGGTCGCTGTCGACGCGCACGTGCAGCGCCGCCTCGGGCGCCCGCATCACCAGGCTCACGCCGTGCTGGCTGGCAAAACCCTCATTGGCGACCAGCGTCTGCTGCACCAGCTGCCGGAGGTCCACCACCTGCAGGTCCAGGCGCAGCTTGCCGGATTCGATTTTTTCGCTGTCCAGGATGTCGTTGATCAGCCGGATCAGGCGCTCGCAGTTGTTTTGCGCAATGCTCACCAGGCTCTTGACGGCATCCGGCAACTGGCCGGCTACGCCGCCCGAGATCAGGCCCAGCGAACCGCGTATCGAGGTGAGCGGCGTGCGCAGCTCGTGGCTGACGGTGGAAACGAACTCGGTCTTCATGCGGTCTATGCGCTTGAGCTCGGTGATGTCGGTGCCCAGCGAGAAAAAGCCGATCACCTTGTCCGCCGCCGAGCCTTCGCCGTAGCGCGGGAAATACTGCATCGCATAGTGCCTGCGCTCGCCCTGGGGTGTGACCTGCGTGCGCTCGTAGCGCACCGTATGCCCGCTCAGGACCTCGTCCACCTTTTCCCGCACCGTTTCATAAACCTGGGGACCCAGCACGTCGGCCAGCGGCTTGCCGTCGATCTGCTCATAGCTCAGGCCGAAGTTGTCCTCGTAGGCCCGGTTGTGGAAGCGAAAGCGCTGGTCGGTGTCCAGGTAGGCGATCAGGGCCGGCACCGTGTCGGTGACCTGGCGCAGCTGCGACTCACTGGCCCGCAGAGCCTTGGTGATGCGCTTGCTTTCGGTGATGTCATGCATCAGGGCGGTGAACACGCGCCGCCCGCCCACCTGCACGTCGCTGAAAGACACGCTGACCGGGAATTCGGTGCCGTCCTTGCGCAAGGCCAGCACTTCGCGCCCGGAAATCCGGAAGGCCCCGGGCCGCGCATGCATCATCGCGGTGAATTCCTTGTACTGGCCGCGCAGGCGCTCGGGCACCAGTTCCGAGACGTCGCGCCCCACCAGCTCACTGCGCTCATAGCCGAAAAGCTGCAGCGCGGCGGCATTGGCCTCCAGCACGATGTCCTCCGAGGTGGTCGTGATCACGGCCTCCACCATGCCTTCGGTGATGCTGCGGCTCATGGCCTCGCTGTCGCGCAGCTGGGCCTCGCCGAGTTTTCGCACCCGCTCGTAATGCTTGACCACATAAACCACCCAGCCCAGCATGGCGAAAAACAGCAGGCTGCCAGCCACAATGAAGCCCTGCGCCCACTGGGCGCTGCGCTCGGCCGCCGCCTGCGCGTCGCGCCATTTGTAGGCCTCGCGGCTGCGCGCGCCTTCGAGCAGCGCATTGGTGCGCAGGCGCAGTTCACGGCTGGCATCGCTGGCCAAAACGGCTGCGGCGGCCTCAGGCCCACCTGCCTTGCGCGCCGCGATGGCCTGGTTCGCGGTCTGGGCGCGCTGGTTGATCAATTCGTCAAAATCCGCCGACTCCTGCAGCACATTGGCGCTACGCGTGCGGGCCCTGACGGCGCGCAATTCGACCCGGGCTTCCTGGAAGGCCGCCAGATCGTCCTCGCGGCCGCTCAGCAGGTACTGCCGCAGCGTGGACTCGGCCGTTCGCAGGCTGGAGTCCACACGCTCCAGCATCACCAGCGTGTCTTCGGTCCGCACGCGGGACTGCGCCGTTTCCAGCAGGCGGCTGATGGCCAGATAGGACGCCGTGCCCACTACAACCATGAGCACCACGCCGCCCGCCATCGCGACCTTGATCTTTTTCAGGAAGATGGCGGAGGATGGCATGGGCAGTTCCTTCGCAAGCCGTCAGGCGGCGCCGTGAAAGCGCTGCTGCAATTGCTCAACGGCCCGGCCCACTTCGGCCTGCGCCTCGGGCGCCAGCGCCTGCTCCGTACCGACATGGGGGCTCAGGGCCAATTCCAGCACCTGCGCGGCCTGCCCGAGTTCGGCCCAGCCGAAGGTCGCCGCGGAGCCGGCTAGGCTGTGCGCATGGCGCTCCAGCGTCGGCAAAGCCTGCGCCAGATCCTCGCCGCGCAAGACCTGTTGCCAGAGCAATCCGACCTGCTCCAGGCGGCGCGGCAGGGAACGGGTGTAATCGGCGCGCTGCTCCTCCAGGAATGCGATCAGGGCCGGGTCGGTACGCGTCATGGCATCGGGATGCAGGGTGCCCGCCGTGCGTCCGTGCCCCGCCACCGTGCGAAAAAGGCGGCTTGTCCTGAAGGAAGAGGAGGGCTCATGCGGCCCATCTTAAGGCGCAAGTATCAAAAAACAGCGTAGGACAAGTACGAGTGGTCGCCGCCCTGAATACCCCTTTGGCATGTGCCTGTCCCACGCAGAATCCGCTCAAGGCAAATCCGTTAAATCTTATGGCTTTATATGGAGCGCGCAACGCCAAAAATCATCCAGCAAATGAGTACATTTGACCTCATTCTCAAAGCGCTCCACTCCCGATCAAGCAGCCGGGTCGGCCGCCTTCCCGAGCGCCGCGACCAGATCCGACTGGGTAATAATCCCGACCAGCCGCTCACCCTCGCCAATGATGGGGATGTGGTGGTGGCCCGTGCTGCCGAACAGCGGCACCAGCTCCACCAGCCGGCGCTGCCGGCCCGCCACGCGCACGTTGCGGGTCATGATCTGCCCCACGACCTCGGGCTTGTCCGAATACACGCTGCGCGTGCTGCGCACCAGTTGCCTGAGCTTGGCGTCAAAGCCCTCGTACAGGTCCAGGTCGGCGGCGCGCATGAAGTCCGCCACCGTGATGATGCCCGCGATGCGAAAGCTCCGGTCCACCACCGGAAGCGCCTTGATGCGGCGCTCCCTCAGCAGGGCCCAGGCCTCCTCAAGCGGCGTGCCGAATTCCACGGTCACCAAGTCGCGAGACATGATGTCTTCGCAGCGCACCTCGGCCAGCTTTCGGTCGTAGGCACGCAGCCGCGTTTCGGCCAGCAGGGCCTTGAGGTCGTCGCGGCTCACGTCCAGCACCTGGTTGTAGCGTGCCAGCACGGCGTCCAGGTCGGCGTCGAGCTGCCGGTCCTCGGCCGAGGGTGCCGCGCCCGGCGGCGGCAGCTGCATGTGCGGGTAGGCGCGCCGCGTCGCGTTGTTGTACAGGATGCCCATGAGCACCAGCAGCACCGAATTGAGCATCACGGGATAGAAGGCGAACACCGGGCTGGAGATGCCGCCCAGCACCATCATGAGCGCCGTGGCGCCGCCCGGCGGGTGCAGGCAGCGCAGCGCCAGCATCAGCGCAATGGCCGAGGCCACCGCCAGGGCCGCGGCCAGTTCGGGCGAGCCCAGCAGGTGCGCGCCGTGCACCCCCGCGATGCCGGCCAGCGCCGACAACGTGTTGCCGCCCACCACCGGCCAGGGCTGCGCCATGGGGCTGGCCGGCACGGCAAAAATCAGCACCGCGCTGGCCCCCAGCGGTGCCACCAGCCAGGGCAGGCCGGGCAGCACCCCACCGGCCAGATGGCACAGCAGCCCCGTCAGGAAGATGCCAAACAGCGAACCCGCCACCAGGCGCAGGCGTTCGCGTGTGTTGATGCGGGTGCGCGCGGGGCGAAAAGCCCGCCACCAGGCGCGCGAAAAGAATGCGGCGCGCTGCGTCAAACCGGTTACCGCGGGCAGCCGGCCAGCTTAGCCGCGGGCGCGCTGGTACAGCCCCTGCACCTTGGGCACGTTGGCCTGCAACTGCTGGATGCGCTCCGGGCCCGAAGGATGGGTGGACAAAAAGCTCGGACCGGAAGATCCGCCGCCGGCCTGGCCCATTTTTTCCCACAGGCTGACGGCCGCCTGCGGGTTATAGCCGCCGCGCGCGGCCAGCTCCAGGCCCACCAGGTCGGCATCGGTCTCGTCCTCACGGCTAAAACGCAGGGTCAGCAGCTGCGTGCCTATGCTCGCAGCCAGGTCGCCGACCTGGCCCCAGCCCAGCAGCTGCGCGCCCAGGGACAGCAGGGTGCCCGTGCCCTGGCTTTTGGCGATGCGCGCGCGGGCGTGCTCGCGCAGCGCATGGGCCATTTCGTGGCCCATGATCATGGCCGCCTCGTCGTCGGTCAGTTTGAGCTGGTCGAGGATGCCGGTGTAGAAGGCGATCTTGCCGCCCGGCATGCAAAACGCGTTGATCTGTTTGCTTCCCAGCAGGTTGACTTCCCAGCGCCACTGCCTGGCGCGGTCGTTCCATTGGGCGGTCTGCGGCACCAGCTTCGCGGCGATGGCGCGCAGCCGCTGCAGCTGCGGGTGCCCCTGCGGCGCCAGCGCGCCCTTGGCGCGGGCTTCGGCCAGCAGCTTGCTGTACTCCTGGGTGGCGGCGCCCTCGATCTCGTCGGCGGGCACCAGGTTGCGCAGCTGGGACGCGGGCCCGACATCTACCTGGGCGCGCAGCGGCGTGGTGGCCGCCGTCGCCGCGGTGCCGGCAGCGGCCAGCAGAAATGCCCGGCGGCCAGGCCAGGCGGAGTGTTTGGCATCGCATAAAAAGCACATGGGTGAATAATAGTCACAAATCGAAATGGCCATGTCAGACAAAACCCCCTCCGCCACCCTGGCACCAGGCACCACCTCTTCCGTCCCGGAATCCTCCAGCACCGCACCGGTATCGTGGGCCAGCGTCTGGCGCGTGTACGCCGAGCGCGCCACGCTGCGCATGCTGCTGCTCGGCTTTTCGGCGGGCCTGCCGCTGCTGCTGGTTTTTGGCACGCTGAGCTTCTGGCTGCGCGAGGCGGGCATTGACCGCACCACCATCGGATTTTTAAGCTGGATAGGCCTGGCCTACGGCTTTAAATGGGTATGGGCGCCGCTGGTGGACCGTTTGCCGATCCCGGTGCTCACGCGCCTGTTGGGGCGCCGCCGTAGCTGGTTGCTGCTGGCGCAGCTCACCATCATCGGCGCGCTGTGCGGCATGGCGCTGAACGACCCCAAGCTGTCCCTGCAGCCCATGGTGTGGTGCGCGCTGGCCGTGGCCTTCGCATCGGCCACGCAGGATATCGCGCTCGATGCCTTTCGCATCGAGTCCGCGGATGCCAAACGCCAGGCGGCGCTGGCGGCTGCTTACCAGACCGGCTACCGCATCGCCATGATCTGGGCCGGGGCCGGCGTGCTGTGGATCGCCGCGCGCGCCGAAGTCCCCAACGCCGCGGCCTACCAGCCCGGCGCATGGCAAACCGCTTATCTGGTCATGGCGGTCTCCATGCTCCCGGGCATCATCACCGTGTTGTTTTCAGCGGAGCCCGCCGAGCGCGCCCGCGCCGAAAGCGACGCCGAAACCGCCGCCACCCGCGCGCGCTTTGCCGCCACCGGCATTCCGCTTTACGGCGCCGTGCTGTTTGCGACACTGGCGCTCCTCGTGCTGTTGCTGCCGGCCGCGCCCGGCGTGGTGGTGCGGGCCTATGACCTGGCGCTCGGCGCCTACCTGTTGCCCCTGCTCGCCTATGTGCTGGCCGTCATAGGCCTGGCCAGAACCGGGATCCGGGTCGCGCTGCCGGCGCGGCTGGTGCCGGCGGCCGTCTGGTTCGACCACGCCTTCTATGTGCCGTTCGCCGAGTTCCTCAAGCGCTATGGCAAGCAAGCCATCGTGATCCTCGCGCTGATCGCCATCTACCGCATCAGCGACGTGGTGATGGGCATCATGGCCAACCCGTTTTACGTGGACATGGGCTATACCAAGGACGAGGTGGCGGCGGTGACCAAGATTTACGGCGTCATCATGACGCTGGCCGGCGCCTTTATCGGCGGCGCCATGGCCATGCGCCTGGGCGTGATGCGCGTGCTGATGCTGGGCGCCGTGTTGAGCGCGGCCAGCAACCTGCTGTTCGCCTGGCTGGGCACGCGCGGCCATGACGTCAGCGCGCTGATCTTCGTGATCTCTGCCGACAACCTCTCCAGCGGCATTGCTTCGGCCGCCTTCATCGCCTACCTGTCCAGCCTGACCAATGTCAATTATTCGGCCACACAGTACGCGCTGTTCAGCTCCATGATGCTGCTGCTGCCCAAGTTCCTGGCCGGCTACTCGGGCAAGTACGTGGATGCCTTCGGTTACAGCCATTTCTTCACCGCGACCGCCCTGCTGGGGCTGCCGGTGCTTGTGCTGGTGGCCCTGGCCTCCCGGCTGCAGGCCCCCAAATCCCAATAGGGACAGGTACTGGCAGCTATTAAATTAGTAGCTGCAAAACAGCTGCCAGATACCCGCGCGGCGGAGTATGCTGGCAGGCTGCCGCCCCGGTTTACCGTAACTTTACGATGGCTTCAAGCGTGATTGTTGCGTGCGGCGCACCATGAACGCATCGTGTTTCACCCCGGGGGACACACCCTGCAACCGAGGACCCACCCATGACCCAACAACTCCTGATGATCGAAGACGACGCCCGCCTGGCCAGCATGGTGGGCGAATACCTGCGCCAGTCGGGCTATGGTTTCACCCACGCGGCCGACGGCGCGAGCGGGCTGGCCGCGCTGGAGGGCAATACCCCCGACCTGGTCATCCTCGACTTGATGTTGCCCGACATGGACGGCCTGGAAGTCTGCCGGCGCATCAAGGGCCAGGGCAGCGACAGCGCCAACACCGCGGTGCTGATGCTCACCGCCAAGGGCGATCCCATGGACCGCATCGTCGGCCTGGAAATCGGTGCCGACGACTACCTGCCCAAGCCATTTGAGCCGCGCGAGTTGCTGGCGCGCATACGCGCCGTGTTGCGCCGCGGCGGCGACACCGGCAGCGCCGCGGCCAACGGCGGCCACAAGGTCATGCGTTTCGGCTCGCTGGAAATCGACCGCGATGCGCGCACCGTCTCGGTGTCGGGCAGCCCCTGCGAACTCACCTCCTACCAGTTCGACCTGCTGGTGGCGCTGGCCGAACGCGCCGGCCGCGTGCTCAGCCGCGACCAGATCATGGAAGCCGTGCGCGGCCGCGAGCTCGAGGCCTTCGACCGCTCCATCGACGTGCACATGGGCCGCATACGCAGCGCCATCGAGACCGATGCCAAGGATCCCAAACGCATACTCACCGTGCGCGGCGTGGGCTACGTCTTCGCCAAGCAGCAGGACTAGATCTTTATGTGGGGCCGTTTCACTTCGCACCTCTATGTGCGCATTTGGCTGGCGGTGGTCGCCACCGTGGTCGTGCTGACCTTCCTGGTCGGCGCGGCCTGGCGCCTGAGCGCCGACCCGCCGCAGTTGCCGATACGCGAAGTGCTGGTGCACAACGACAAGGGCGAAGTCATAGGCACTGCGCAGACCCGGCCCGACCGCAAGCTCGGCGATGACCTGGAGTTCGACGTCGTCACCAATGACGGCCGGAGCCTGAACCTGTTGCTGCCCCGGCCGAAGCGCCCGCCGGGCAATCCCTGGATGCGCCCGCCTTTTGGCTTCGGCTTTGGCTGGATGCTGGGCCTGGTCGGCCTGGCCGTGGCCGTGGGCGCCTACCCCGTCATGCGGCGGCTGACGCAGCGGCTCGAGGCCTTGCAGCGCGGCGTCGAGCGCTGGGGCGCCGGCGACCTGTCGGCCCGCGTCAATGCCGACGGCAAGGACGAGGTGGCTTTCCTTGCCGGGCGCTTCAACCACGCGGCCGAGCGCATCGAAACCCTGATGGAATCGCACAAGTCGCTGCTGGCCAATGCCTCCCACGAGCTGCGCTCGCCCCTGGCGCGCATCCGCATGGGCCTGGAGCTCATGGGCACCGACGCCGCCTCGCCCCAGCGCAAGGAGATCTCGCGCAGCATCAACGAGCTCGACCAGCTCATCGACGAAATCCTGCTGGCCAGCCGGCTGGACGCCAAGCAGGCCGACGCGGAGCCCTTTGAAACCCTGGACCTCACCGGCCTGGCGGCCGAGGAATGCGCGCGGGTCAACGCCGAACTCAGCGCGGAACTCGGCCAGCAGCCGGCCGCCGGCCTGGGGCTGGACGCCGCCAGCCACAGCCTGACCGTGCAGGGCTCGCCGCGCCTCCTGCGCCGGCTGATCCGCAACCTGCTGGAAAACGCCAGGCGCTACAGCACCGGCGAGATCAACCTTGAACTCGCGCAGACCCGCGTCGGCGCCAAGCAGCTGGCCGTGGTCAAGGTGCACGACCGCGGCCCGGGCGTTCCGGCCGGCCAGCGCGAGCGCATCTTCGAGCCTTTTTACCGCCTGCCCGGCGCCAGCGAGCGTGAAGGCGGCGTGGGCCTGGGCCTGGCGCTGGTCAAGTCCATCAGCCAGCGCCATGGCGGCAACGTGCGCTGCGAGGCACGGCCCGGCGGCGGCGCGTCCTTCATCGTGGAGCTGCCCGTGGCCCATGCGATGGCCCAACCCGCAGCGTGAAATAAATCACGAACTTGCGACGATTCTGGCGAAATCCCGGCCGCCTCCTCTATTTGGAGAATGGTCAAACCCTGCGCAATCGCCGACAGTTGCGGGCGTTGCTGTCACAACACCCGCAATTTGAGGGAAACAGGGAAATAAAAACCAGACGTCGGTGAAGCACTCTTTTGATCTCCCAACGACGTTCTCCCACCCAGGAGAACTTTCAACAGGCCACCGCGAGGTGGCCTTTTTTTGCCCCGGTGCCGGACAGCGCAGGCTTTGATACCCTTGGGCCTCCTTCCCATCACAGGATCGCAAGCCATGAGCACCGCCGCCACGCCCCCGCCCGCCAACATCCCCCAGGGCTTTTTCCCGTCCACCGCGGACCGCATGCCGCTGATGCCGCGCGAGGCCATGTCGCCGGCGCAGCGCGAAGCCGCCGATGCCATCATCGCCGGGCCGCGCAAGGCCGTGTTCGGCCCCTTCATCCCGCTGCTGCGCAGCCCGCAACTCATGGGCCGCGTCGGCGACGTGGGGGCTTACCTGCGTTTTGAGAGCACGCTGGACGCGCGCATCCGCGAACTCGCGACCTGCGTGGCGGCCCGCCACACCGCCAACCAGTTTGAATGGCTGATGCACGCGCCGCTGGCGGTGGCCGCGGGCGTGGCCCAGGCCACCGTGGACGCGATCGGCGACGGTCGCCAGCCGCGTGGCATGGCCGATGACGAAGCCGTCGCGCTGGACCTGAGCTTTGAAGTGCTGCGCCAACACGGCTGCAGCGATGCCACCTATGCCGCGGCCGTCAAAACCTTTGGCGAGCAGGGCGTGGTCGAGCTCGTGAGCTTGGTCGGCTACTTCGTGATGGTGTGCTGGGTCATGAATGTGGCGCGCACGCCGACGCAGGCAAAGCCGGGCGTGGCACCCCTGTCCGCTTTTCCGGCCTAGGAAATAGGCGCCAGCGCCGCCAGCACGCGGTCGGCGCCGATGTCGTTCAGGCAGCGCGTGTGGCCCAGCGGGCATTCGCGTTCAAAACAAGGCGCGCAGTCCAGCGGCGGCTGGTAATCCGCATCGGCCTTGAGCCACAGCACGCTTGCCTTGCCGCTCAGCGGCGGCGTGTGCAGCGGGCTGGACGATCCGAAAATCGCAACCTGCGGCACGCCGAAAGCCGCCGCCACGTGCATCAGGCCCGAGTCGTTGCTGATGGTACTTTTGCAGGCGGCGATCAGGCACAGCGCCTGCACCAGCGAGGTCTTGCCCGCGAAGTTCCGGCATTGGCCGGCTTGCGCCGTATTCACGGGCGCGGCGATCTCCTCGCACAGCGCCGCTTCCTTGCCTGAGCCCAGCAGCACCACCGGCAAGTCCAGCCGCGCGGCCAGCTCCGAGAAATGGCGGGCCGGCCAGCGCTTGGCGGGGCCATACTCGGCACCCGGTGCAAACACGTAGTAGCCGCCGCGCCGCAAGCCCAGTTCGGCCAGTGCCTGGTCGATTTCGGCCGGCGCCATCTGCAGCCGCGGTTTGTCCTTGTCGAGATCGCCCTCCCCGCTCAAGGCCGAATAAAACGCCACCATGGGCGGTTTGTTCTTGGGGTTCTTGAGCCGGTGCGTGAGCAGGCCCACGCGCGCTTCGCCGAAATAACCGATTCGCTCGGGAATGCCGGCCAGAAAGGGCAATAGCGCGCTTTTCAGCGAGTTCGGCAACACATAGGCTTTGTCGAAACGGCCGTCGATGCGTTTGGCGATCGCGCGGCGTTCCCGAAACTGCAGGCCGCCGTGCGCAAAAGGAAATTCGATGACCTCGGCCACCTGCGGCATGGCGCGGTAAACCGGCGCCACCCAGGGCAAGGCCCCCACCGCGAGGCGCTCGCCGCGCGCATGCAGCCGGCGCAGCAGCGGCTCCGTCATCACCGCGTCGCCTATCCACTGCGGCGCAATGATGAGGGTGTTTTTAGTGGCCACCACCGAAATGCTCGCCGTCTTTCAATTTGTAGACGGTCCCGCAATAGGGGCATTTCGCTTCGCCGGTACGCGCCACATCCAGGTAGACCTTGGGATGGCTGTTCCAGATTTTCATGTCGGCCTTGGGGCTGGGGCAGTAGACACCGCCTTGCGCGTTGAGGTCGGAGGCCAGCAGTTCAACAGAAGAAGAGGTGCTCATAGATATGCTCAAACCTTGGCCAGCCAGTGGGCGTACTTGGGATTGCGGCCGTTGACGATGTCAAAGAAGGCGCTCTGGATTTTTTCGGTGATGGGGCCGCGCGAGCCGGCGCCGATTTCAATGCGGTCGAGTTCGCGGATCGGGGTGACTTCGGCGGCGGTGCCGGTGAAAAAGGCCTCGTCGGAGATATACACCTCGTCGCGCGTGATGCGCTTTTGCACCAGTTCCAGGCCCAGGTCCTTGCAGATGTGCAGGATGGTGTTGCGCGTGATGCCGTTGAGCGCGCCGGCCGAGAGATCGGGCGTGTAGACCACGCCGCCCTTGACCACAAAAATATTCTCACCCGCGCCTTCGCTGACGAAGCCCGAGGCGTCCAGCAGCAGCGCCTCGTCGTAGCCGTCGTCCAGCGCTTCCATATTGGCCAGGATGGAGTTGGTGTAGTTGCTCACCGCCTTGGCCTGCGTCATGGTGATGTTGACGTGGTGGCGCGTGTAGCTGGAGGTTTTCACGCGTATGCCGCGCTTCATGCCCTCCTCACCGAGGTAGGCGCCCCAGGCCCAGGCCGCGACCATCAGGTGGATCTGGTTGCCCTTGGGGCTGACGCCGAGCTTTTGCGAACCAATCCAGGTCAGCGGGCGGATGTAGCAGGACTCCAGTTTGTTCTCGCGCACCACGGCTTTGGTGGCCTCGTTGACTTCTTCCTGGGTGAAGGGAATCTTCATGCGCAGGATCTTGGCGCTGTTGAAGAGGCGCTCGGTGTGCTCTTCAAGCCGGAAGACCGCCGTGCCGCCGGCCGCGTTGTAGGCGCGCACGCCTTCAAAAGCGCCGCAGCCGTAATGCAGGGTGTGGCTCAGCACGTGGATCTTGGCGTCGCGCCAGTCGACCATCTGGCCGTCCATCCAGATTTTGCCGTCGCGGTCTGCCATGGAGGGTGCTACTGGGGGCATGATGGGAGTCCTGTTCTATGTGGGGTGATGCGGGAAACCGGGCGCGCGCGGGGCGCCGCCCGAAAGACCTGAATTGGGGATTTTACGGGGCGGGCGGCGCCGCGTCCTGCGCGGGCCTGAAAAGCTCATGGTGGCTCAGCTTGCCGCCCACAAAGGTGCAAGTGACGTGCGATTCACCGGCGTCGCCCCAGCGGAAAATTTCGGGCTGCTCATCCTTGGCGGACAGCCGCTCGCCCAGTGCCCGCGTCATGGCCACCACGTGCAGCATCGTCATGCCGGGCTTGAGTTTGGCATTGAGCATGACAGCGCTGTCGACATACCCTATGGGGCGATTGGCCGCGCGTTTCAAGACCTGCATCATGCGGGTGAAATGCAGCAGCACCCACATGACCAGGCCGCCAGCCACCGCGGCCACACCGGCCCAGCCGTAAAAGCGATAGCCCAGCACAACGGCCGCAACGCCGGCCACGGGAACAAGGATTTTCTGGAAGTTCATGGCGCTATTTTCGCAGCCCCGGCCCGGCGGCCGGCTGCGGGGACTGCGTAGGCGCCTGGGCGGCGGCAAAACCGGGGATTCAGCCCGCGCGCGCCGCCCAGCCCGTGGCCAGCGCATGCGCCCAGTCGGCACGCCCGCGGCTCGCCGCCACCCGCGACTGCGCCAGGTGCTCATACGGCACGGCGCGCAGATCGACGCACCAGCCCGCGCCGGTTTTTTCGGCGATGGCATAGCGCGCGTGCGGCGCGCCGTTTTCCACCACATGCGGATGCGGGTGTTCGTCGTCATAGGCCGGCAAGCCGACGCTGCCGGGGTTGACGACAAACACATCGCCGCACTGCACCAAGCGCGGCACATGGGTATGCCCGCAAAGGACCAGCGAATGCCCGGACTGCGCCCTGGCCCCCAGCCGCTCCCGCACTTCATCGGCCGTGGCGGGCCGTATGCCCGTGGCGTGGTCCGTGCCAAATCCCGGGACGGTGGTTTCCAGCCAGTAAATCAGGTCGCTGGCCGGCGTGCCGTGGCACAGCAGGACGTCGCCGCCGGCCAGCTCCAGGCTTTCGGGCAGCGAGCGTATCCAGTCCACATGCGCCGACGCTAGCTGCCCGGCCGTGTAACCGTCGGTGCTCAAGGGATCGAGGTATTGGCCCTGGTCGATCAGCTCCAGCACCTGCCGCTCGTGGTTGCCGCGAATCGTGGGGAAGCCGCGCGCCATCAGCAGCTCGGCCGTTTCGGCCGGTTGCAGCGGCCCGCTGAGGATGTCGCCGAGGTTCACTATCTGGTCCACGCCCTGGCGCTCGATGTCGGCCAGCACGGCCTCAAGCGCCGGCAGGTTGCCGTGGATGTCGGAGATGGCGGCGAGTTTCATGGCATGGCCCTCATGCATATTCTGGCAGCGATTAGGGCCTGTTAACACCCTAGCCCAGGCCGCGCACCACATTCATCGCCTCTTCCACCCGCTCGACCGCGTGGATGGTGAGACCCTCAATCGGTTTTTTGGGCGCGTTGGCCTTGGGCACCACGGCCACGCTGAAGCCCAGCTTGGCCGCTTCTTTCAGGCGCTCCTGGCCGCGCGGGGCCGGCCGCACTTCGCCGGCCAGGCCCACTTCGCCAAAGGCGATAAAACCCTTGGGCAGCGGCTTGCCGCGCAGGGACGAGGTGATGGCCAGCATCACGGACAGGTCGGCGGCCGGCTCGCTGATGCGCACGCCGCCCACGGCGTTGACGAACACGTCCTGGTCCATGCAGGCCACGCCCGCATGGCGGTGCAGCACGGCCAGCAGCATGGCCAGGCGGTCGCGGTCCAGGCCCACCGAGAGGCGCCGCGGGCTGGGCCCGCCGTTGTCGACCAGCGCCTGGATTTCGACCAGCATGGGGCGCGTGCCTTCCAGCGTCACCAGTACGCAGCTGCCGGGCACCGGTTCGCTGTGCTGGCTCAAAAAGATGGCGCTCGGATTGGCCACGCCCTTGAGGCCTTTTTCGGTCATGGCGAAGACGCCGATCTCGTTGACCGCTCCGAAGCGGTTCTTGATCGCGCGCACCAGGCGAAAACTCGAATGCGTGTCGCCTTCAAAGTAGAGCACGGTGTCCACCATGTGCTCGAGCACGCGCGGGCCGGCGAGCGCGCCCTCTTTGGTCACATGGCCCACCAGCACGATGCACACGCCGCTGGACTTGGCCGCGCGCGTGAGGTGGGCCGCGCATTCGCGCACCTGCGCGACCGAGCCGGGCGCGGAGGTCAGCTGGTCGGAATACACGGTCTGGATGGAGTCGATGACGGCGATCGCCGGCTGGGTGGCTTCCAGGGTGGCGAGGATTTTTTCAAGCTGGATCTCGGCCAGCACCTTGACCTGCGAGCCGTCCAGCCCGAGCCGGCGCGAACGCAGCGCGACTTGCGCGCCGCTTTCCTCACCGGTCACGTAGAGCGTGTTGAGCCCGGCGCGCTGCAGCGAATCGAGCGCCTGCAGCAGCAGCGTCGATTTGCCGATGCCCGGATCGCCGCCTATCAGCACCACGCCGCCTTCAACGATGCCGCCGCCCAGCACGCGGTCCAGCTCTTCGTGGCCGGTGGGCGTGCGCTCCATGTCGGTGGCTTCGATGTCCGACAGGGCGGTCACGTCGGAGGCCTTGGCCAGCGACTGGAACTGGCTGCTGTAGCGGTTCTTGGCCGGCGCGCCGCTCTCAGCGGCCGATTCGACCAGCGTGTTCCAGGCATTGCAGTGCGGGCACTTGCCCAGCCACTTGGGACTGCTGCCGCCGCATTCGCTGCAGGTGTAAATCGTCTTGTCTTTGGCCATACGCGATATTACTGTACAAATAACCAGGTTTTGGATTTTGATCATGATGCGGGACGCGCCCGCCCAACCAGCCGGCCGCCTGCCTGGATCCCGCCTGCTCAGCATAATTGCGCGCTTGCACGGACAATGGCTTTTCGCTCTTCGTGTATTTCCCCGCCGACCCGACCCCCAATCGCTTTCTTGAGGACACAGCACCATGAACATCTCACGCCGCCAGCTCATACAGTCTTCCAGCGCCGCCGCCCTGCTCGCCGGCATAGGCCGGCAGGCCTGGGCCCAGGCCCTTGACAGCACCAAGGTCATCGCCGGCTTTGCGCCCGGCGGCACCGCCGACATCGTCTCGCGCCGCGTGGCCGACAAGCTGCACCCCGGCTATGCCAAAAGCGCGGTGGTCGAGAACAAGACCGGCGCGGGCGGGCAGATCGCCGTGCAGTTCGTCAAGACGGCCGCGCCCGACGGCGCGACGGTGCTGCTCACGCCCATGTCCATGCTGGGCATCTACCCCCACACCTACAAAAAACTGCCTTACGACCCGGTGGCCGACCTGACGCCGGTCTCGGCCGCGGCGATTTTTGACTACGGCTTTGCCGTCGGCCCCATGGTGCCGGCCAGCGTGAAGACCGTGCCCGACTTCCTCGCCTGGTGCAAGGCCAACCCCGGCCAGGCCAACTTCGGCTCGCCGGCGGCCGGCTCCTCGCCGCACTTCATAGGCGCGCTGCTGGGCCGCGCCGGCAACGTCGACCTGCGCCACGTCGCCTTCCGCGGCACCCAGCCCGCAGTGCTGGACATGGTGGGCGGGCAGATCGCCGCCGTGTCGGGCCCCACCGGCGAATTCACCCAGCATGTGGCGGCCGGCAAATGCCGCCTGCTCTCCACCAGCGGCCCCAAACGCAGCCGCTTCACGCCGAACACGCCCACGCTTGTGGAGCAGGGCTTCAAGGACATGGCCTTCACCGAATGGTTCGGCTTTTTCCTGCCGGCCAAAGCGCCGCAGGACGTGGTGCAGCGCCTGAACGCCGGCATACGCGGCGCGCTGGCCTCGCAGGACGTGATCGACGGGCTGGCCGTGTCCTTCCTGGAGCCGGCGCCCACCTCGCCGGCCCAGCTGGCCGCCATGCTCAAGGCCGACACCGAGCTCTGGGGCCCGCTGGTGAAAGCCGTGGGCTTCACGCCAGAGGGTTAAAAACCATTCGCCATCAAGTCAGAGGCTGTTACTTCATGCGCCGCATGGACTACAGCTCAATTTTGTTTAGAACCCGTAGTTATTCAGTAGTCCCACCGTTCGGGCTGAGCCTGTCGAAGCCTTGCCTCTTGCGACCGGACCCTTCGACAGGCTCAGGGCGAACGGTTTGTAGGGTGGCTGAGTAGTTACTCAAAACAGGACGGCAACGAATGAAGGTTTGTATTTACGGCGCGGGCGCCATTGGCGGCTGGATAGGCATGGGGCTGGCACGCGCCGGCTGCAGCGTCAGCGTGGTGGCGCGCGGCGGCACACTCGAGGCCTTGCAGCTGCACGGCCTCAGGCTGAACCAGGGCGGCACGGTCAGCTCGCAGGCCGTGGCCTCCAGCGCCCGGCCGGCCGAGCTTGGCGTGCAGGACATGGTGGTGCTGGCCGTCAAGGCGCCTTCGCTGCCTGAAGTCGCGCGCCAGATCGCGCCGCTGCTGGGCCCGGACACCGTGGTGCTGACCGCCATGAACGGCGTGCCCTGGTGGTTTTTGCAGGGCTTTGGCGGCGCGCTGGCCGGCAAACGCCTCAGCTCAGTGGACCCGGCGGGCGAGATCGCCGAGGCGATTCCGGCGCGGCACATCGTCGGCTGTGTGGTGCATGCGAGCTGCTCGCTCGACGAACCCGGCCAGGTGCACCACCACTTCGGCAACAAGCTTATCATCGGCGAGCCTTCGGGCGAGAAGACGGCCCGCGTGCTGCAACTGGCCGCGCTGCTCGAAAAAGCCGGCTTCGAGGCCCCGGTGTCGGACCAGATCCAGAAAGACATCTGGTTCAAGCTCTGGGGCAATATGACCGCCAACCCGATCAGCGCGCTGACCGGCGCAACCATGGACCGCGTCCTCGACGACGAACTCGTGACCGCCTTTACCCACAGCATCATGCTGGAGGCCAAGGAAATCGGCGCGCGCATAGGCATCCCCATCCACCAGACCCCGGAGGAGCGCCACGTCATCACGCGCAAGCTGGGCGCCTTCAAGACATCCATGCTGCAGGACGTGGAGGCCGGCAAGCCCGTTGAGCTCGACGCGCTGGTGAGCGCCGTGCGCGAACTCGGGCAATTGACGGCCGTGCCCACACCTTCTACCAACGCCCTGCTGGGCCTGGCGCGGCTGCAGGCGCGGGTCAAAGGCCTGTACTGAACCACGCGCTTCCTTATCCCTTTCATCCACTTTTCAGGAGACAGCATGAAACACATTGGCGTCATAGGCGCATCGGGCATGATGGGCCACGGCATCGCGCACAACCTGCTGGCCAAGGGCTTCACCCTCAGCCTGACCGTTCACCGCAACAGGGAACGCGTGGCCGACCTGCTCGCCGCAGGCGCCAAACAGGCGTTCGGCCCGGCCGAACTCGGTGCCTGCGACGCCGTGGTGATCTGCGTGACCGGCTCGCCGCAGGTGGAAGAAAGCCTGCTGGGCGCCAACGGCGTGTTGTCCAAGGCCAGGGCCGGCCT
The DNA here is from genome assembly GCF_000282655.1 of Polaromonas sp. CF318. Taxonomy (GTDB): domain Bacteria; phylum Pseudomonadota; class Gammaproteobacteria; order Burkholderiales; family Burkholderiaceae_C; genus Polaromonas. The sequence continues at coordinate 117,084 of NZ_AKIV01000135.1, read as the reverse complement.
GATCGTGATCGACACCTCGACCAGCGAGCCCGAATCCACGCGCCGCCTGGCCGCTTTGTGCGCGCAGCATGGCGCCACCCTGGTCGACGCACCGCTGGCGCGCACGCCGGTGGAGGCCGAGCTCGGCAAGCTCAACACCATGGTAGGCGCCGAGCAGGCGGTGTTCGACAGGATTCGTCCGGTGCTGGCGGCTTACTGCGAGAACATCTTCCACGTGGGCGGCCCCAGCGCCGGCCATGTGGTCAAGCTGCTCAACAATTTCATCGCCCAGGCCATCTGCACGGCCACCGCCGAGGCCTTTGCCGTGGGCGCGCTGGCCGGCATTGAGCCGCAAAAGCTGGTCGACGTGGTGTCGGCCGGCGCGGTGAACTCGGGCCTGTTCCAGGCCATGGCCAAGACCCTGGGCGGCGATTTTGCCGGCCTCAAGTTCGAGCTCGACAACGCGCGAAAGGATTTGCGCTACTACACCCACCTGGCCGAGATGGTCAAAGTGCCGTCCCTGGTCGGCGAAGCCGTGCACCAGAGCCTGGTGACCGCCAGCGCGCTGGGCTACGGCAAGGAGTTTGTTCCGGCGCTGGTGAAGGCACAGGAAAAGCTGACCGGCGCAAAAGTCGCGCCGCAGTAATCTGAATTGAGGTGCGGCCGGCTACAGCGCCTTGGCGTACACCACGAAGCCGGTTTTCTCCGCCACCTGGTCGTACAGCCGCATGGCCGTGGTGTTGGTTTCGTGGGTTTGCCAATACACCCGGTCGCAGCCCGCCGCCTTCGCTTTCTCATACACGGCCTCGATCAGCGCCTTGCCCACGCCGCGGCCGCGTACCGATTCGGCGGTGAATATGTCCTGCAGGTAGCAGACCGGCACGATGCGGGTGCTGTTGCGGTGATACAGGTAGTGCGTGAGGCCCACGAGTTCGCCGCCGGACTCGGCGACCAGCGCGTGCACCGGCTCATAAGCATCGAAGAAACGCGACCAGGTCATGGCGGTAATCTCGTCCGGCAAAGCGGTCGGGCCGAAACGGCCGTAAAAGCGGTTGTAGCCGGCCCACAGCGGGAGCCAGGCGGCGAAGTCCGATTTGGCGACGGGGCGGATCGTGATGGGTGAGGCGGATGTCATTGGTGGTCAGCCATTAAATTCCACGGGCCGGGTGGTTCCGGATTTTTTGCGCACCACCACCGTTCCGGCCATCTTGTCGTGCCAGCCCTGCTTGCGCGAGTCAAAGGCCACCCAGAAAATGCCCAGGCCCAGCGGGATGCTGGAAACAAAGTAACCGAGGTAGCGGATCAGCAATTGGCCGGTGCCAGGGTTGTTGCCGGTGTCGGCGTCAACTATGCGCGCGGTGATCGCCATCTTCCCGGGTGTAGCCTGGCGCGCCATCCAGAACGCGATCACCGCCACCGCGGGCAGCACCCAGGAAATCAGGAAATCCACCGGGCCGTGGACGAAGCTCGTGCCCTCCCAGTAGGCGTCGCCGTAAATCGCCGTCAGCAGCGGGTACACCACAATGCCCAGCAGCAGGGTGTCGATGATGGACGCCCAGACGCGGATCCAGAAGCCCGCGTATTCCAGTTCTTCCGATGCCATGGAAAGCTCCTTGTGCTTGAAAAGAATCTGCCCGCCGTTTTCAGCGCTGGCCCTGGTGGCTGATCAGCCTGATCGCCTGCGGCAACGAGTTGGCCGCGGGAATGAAGTGATCTATCGTAGCGCCCAGCAACACCGCGCAGGCCAGGGCGCCCAGCATGGGTTTCCAGGTCAGGCGCACGGCGGCCGACACCCAGCCTTCACGCACCACGCGCACCGCCGCGCGGGCCGACACATAAGAGAACGCCAGTTCGACGGCGACCGTCAGCAGCACCTCCCAGCCGAAGAAAAGCAGCAGCAAAGCCCCGGCCCCGAAGAAGACGGCGGCGCCGACCAGGAAGATGGCCACGACCGGAATGACGACCACCGCGCCTTCGTCGGCGCCACCCAGCGCCTCAGCCGCGCCGCCGGCCACATCGGCCAGGCCTTTGCCCACACCGGATGCATCGGACACGCCGCCGAAATCACCGGTCGCACCGCCGCCGCCAAAATCACCGCCCTGCCCGGAATGGATCGTCGGCAAGCTCGCGCCCGAAGGCAGATTGCCGGGCAAATCGACTAGGTCCAGCCCGCTGCCGTCCGGCACACCCGACCCCCCGTGGCGAACCAGCATGGCGGCCCAGCCGCGCAAAACCAGCAAGTAGGCCAGGTAGCCTGCGCCCAGGGTGAAGAGGTAGCGCAGCGCCAGCGAGTCCATGCCCATCACCATTTGCAGGTGGGACACCGCCCACATCATCCCCAGGGTCAGCAAGCCGATGCAAAGGCCGTGCAGCCTGAGGCTGTGGCGCTGGCGCAGTTCGCGCTCCAGCCGGCCCTCGAGCACGCGGACCGAGCGCCAGCTGGAGAGGTTCTTCATTCGACCTGTACGGGCACGCGCTGCGCCAGCGCGCACATCAATTCATAGCCCACGGTGGCGCCGGCCTGCGCGACTTCGTCGATGGGCAGCTCGGCGCCGCCGCCAGCGCGGCCCCACAAGGTGACCTCGCTGCCGATGCCCGCGGCGGGCACGGGAGTCAGGTCCACTGTGATCATGTCCATGCTGACGCGGCCCACCATGCGGGTGCGCACGCCGTTCACCAGCACGGGCGTGCCGGTGCTGCAGTGGCGCGGGTAGCCGTCGGCATAACCGCAGGCGACGATGCCTATGCGCAGCGGGCCGTCGGCGGTAAAGCTCGAGCCGTAGCCCACGGTGTCGCCGGCCTTGAGGTCCTGCACGCCGATGATCTTCGACGACAGCGTCATGGTGGGCTGCAGGTCCCAGCCGGCCGCCGTGTGTTCGGGAAAATCGGGCGCGCTGCCGTAGACCAGGATGCCGGGCCGCACCCAGTCGGAGCGGCCTGCCAGTACGTCGCCGTGGCGCAGCGTGGCAGCGCTGTTGCTCAGCGTGCGCTCGCCGGGCAGGTCGTGGGTGACGGCGTCGAAGGCCTGCAGCGCCGCGCTGATGCCCTTGGGGCCGTCGGCGTCGGAGAAATGCGTCATCAACGTGATCTCCTCGACCTGCGGCAGCGCATTGAGGCGCGTCCAGGCGGCGCGGTAGCGCTCGGGCGGAAAGCCCAGGCGATTCATACCCGAATTCATCTTGAGGAACACGCGGTGCGGCAGCTGCGTCTTGTGGGCCGCCAGCATGTCGATCTGCTCATTGCAATGGATCGAATGCCACAGGCCCAGGCGCGAGCACAGCTCCAGGTCGCGCGCGTCAAAGCACCCCTCCAGCAGCAGGATGGGGCCGCGCCAGTCGAGCGCGCGCAGGCGCTGCGCCTCGGCCAGGTCCAGCAGCGCGAAGCCGTCGGCGCTGCGCAGCGCGTCGAAGACGCGTTCGATACCGTGGCCGTAGGCGTTGGCCTTGACGACGGCCCAGACCTTGGCGTCGGGCGCAGCGGCGCGCGCAACGCCCAGGTTGTGGGCAAGCGCCGCAGTGTGGATGGTGGCAAGAATGGGACGTGGCATGGCGCGGTGAAGAGGTTGGTGTGGAGCGGCGGGCTCAGCGGCCCGGCTGGGACCTCGAATCGGTTCCAAGGTCTTTCTGCATTCTGACACCGCCCCCCATGCTATAAACCGGAATCGTCCGGAGACATTCATCCATATCTTGCAGCATCAGATCGGCTGATGCAGTGCCGCAATGACCACAACAGTTTAATGAAGCGCGGTTTTTACACCATCATGGCGGCCCAGTTTTTCAGCTCGCTGGCTGACAACGCGCTGTTTGTGGCCGCCGTGGAGCTGCTCAAGACCAGCGGGGCGCCCAAGTGGCAGCCGGCGGCGCTGGTGCCCATGTTTGCCCTGTTTTACGTGGTGTTGGCGCCTTTTGTCGGCGCTTTCGCCGACGCGCGGCCCAAGGGCAACGTGATGTTCGTGAGCAACGCGATCAAGGTCATAGGCTGTCTCATGATGCTGTTCGGCTCGCACCCGCTGCTGGCCTACGCCATCGTCGGGCTGGGCGCCGCGGCCTATTCGCCGGCCAAATACGGCATCCTCACCGAACTGCTGCCGGCCTCGCAGCTCGTCAAGGCCAACGGATGGATCGAGGGGTTGACGATTTCCTCCATCATCCTGGGTGTGCTGCTGGGTGGCCAGCTGGTCGGCCACACGGTGTCCCACCTGCTGCTGTCGTTTGACTTCCCGGTTTTCGACACCGGCATAGACTCCGCGCCCGAAGCGGCCATCGCCGTGCTGATCCTGCTGTACATCATCGCGGCCTGGTTCAACACCCGCATCCCCGACACCGGCGTCGAGATGCGGCCCATGCCGCGCAACAAGCTCGAGCTGCTGCCCGACTTCTGGAACTGCAATTCGGCGCTGTGGCGCGACAAGCTGGGCCAGATCTCCCTGGCTACCACCACCTTGTTCTGGGGCGTTTCCGGCAACCTGCGCTACATCGTGCTGGCCTGGAGCGCCGCGGCCCTGGGCTACAGCACCTCGCAGGCCTCCTCGCTGGTCGGCGTAGTGGCCATAGGCACGGCCGTGGGCGCCGTGCTGGCCTCCATGCGCATGCGGCTGGACCAGGCCACCAGCGTGATGCCGCTGGGCATTGCCATGGGCCTGCTGGTCGTGCTGATGAATTTCATCGGCAGCGTCTGGGTGGCCGCGCCTTTCCTGATTCTGCTGGGCGGCCTGGGCGGCTTCCTGGTCGTGCCCATGAATGCGCTGCTGCAGCACCGCGGCCACAACCTCATGGGCGCGGGCCGCTCCATCGCGGTGCAGAACTTCAACGAACAGGCCTGCATCCTGAGCCTGGGCGCTTTCTACAGCCTGTCCACCGGCATGGGCCTGTCGGCCTTTGGCGCCATCACCGCCTTCGGCATCGTGGTGGCCGGCTTCATGTGGGTGATCCAGCGCTGGCACAAGCACAACCTTGTCAAACACAAGGAACAGGTCGACCACCTGCTGAGCATCGCCCGCAGCGATAAATCCCACTGATGCAGGTCGACGTAAACCGCGGCGGCGTGCGCGGCGGCACGCCCAAAGCCGTTCTCGCCCTCACCCTGAATGCCTTCATCTGGGGCGTCTCCTGGTGGCCGCTGCGCCAGCTCCAGGGCCACGGCCTGCACCCGTTGTGGACCACGGCGCTGGTCTATGCGATTGTGGTGGCCGGGCTGCTGGTCTTGCTGCCGAAAGCCTGGCGCGGTTTTGTCGCGCATCCGCAGCTGTGGTTCCTGGCGGCGGCTTCGGGCCTGACCAATGTGGGTTTTAACTGGGCTGTGACCGTGGGCGACGTGGTGCGCGTGGTGCTGCTGTTCTACCTGATGCCGGCCTGGTCGGTGCTGGTGGCCTGGGCCATGCTGGGCGAAAAACCCACGCCGGCCTCGCTGCTGCGCCTGCTGCTGGCCATGGCCGGCGTGCTGATTGTGCTCAAGGGGCCCGACTCCCCCTGGCCCGTACCGCAAGGCGGTGCCGACTGGCTGGCCATCATGGGCGGCTTGAGCTTCGCGCTGACCAATGCCGTGCTGCGCAAATACCACCACACGCCCAGCGAATCGCGCATGCTGGCCATGTTCGGCGGCAGCGGCCTGATGGCGGCCTGCGTCGCATTGGTCGGCATGTCGCAAACCGTGGTGCCCGCGCCGGCGCTGGCGCTGGCGGGCATTCCGGTGGTGCTGGGGCTCGCGCTGGCCTTCATGGCCAGCAACGCCAGCCTGCAATACGGCGCGGCGCGCCTGGCCGCCGGCACCACGGCCATCGTGATGCTGACCGAAATCCTGTTCGCCAGCCTGTCCTCGGCCGCGCTGGGCGCCGCCGAACTCACGCCGCGCATCCTGCTGGGCGGCAGCCTGATCGTGCTGGCCGCGCTGCTGGCGGCCATGGCGCCATCGGCGTCTGCCCAAACCGCGCCGGGCGGTGCAGAATCGCAGTGAGCCGGCAACCGGGATAACGCCGGCAACAACCGCACCAGGAGACACCATGAGCACCGTCTACGATTTCGAAGCGCGCCAGATCAACGGCCAGGACATTTCGCTGGCAGGCTTCAAGGGCAAGGTCATGCTGATCGTCAACACCGCCAGCAAATGCGGCTTCACGCCGCAGTTCGGCGGCCTCGAAGAGCTGCACAAGCAGTACGCGGGCAAAGGCCTGGCGGTGCTGGGCTTTCCCTGCAACCAGTTCGGCTCGCAGGACCCGGGCGCCGATGGCGAGATCGAGTCTTTCTGCCAGGTCAACTACGGCGTGAGTTTTCCCATGATGTCCAAGATCGACGTCAATGGCCCGGCCGCGCACCCGCTCTACAAATGGCTGTCGGTCGAAGCGCCCGGCCTGCTCGGCAGCAAATCCATCAAGTGGAACTTCACCAAATTCCTGGTCGGCAAGGACGGCAAGGTGATCAGGCGCTATGCGCCCACCGACAAACCGGCCGACCTGTCCAAGGATATTGAAGCCGCACTCGCCGCCTGAGGCAGCGCCGCTCTGCGTGTAACTCAGGGAGGCTTGGGGCCGGCTTTGACGGCGCGCAAATAATCCGCCAGCGTTCGGCCGGGCTCGTGGCCCACGCGCTCGTCCAGCACGTCGATCGCGGCCATGCGGTCCACACGAAAGCTGCGAAAGTCCTGCCGGGCCTCGCACCAGGCGCCCAGCGTCCAGACGCTGCCCCAGTAAAAACAGCCCAGCGGCCAGAGCACGCGCCGGCTTTCGCGCCCTGCCCCATCGAGATAGCGCACCCTCACCTTGGAACGCGCATGCACCGCCTCGCGCAGCAGCTGCAGGCTGCGCTGCGTGGCCTCATCGGGATTGATCACCACCGCATACAGCGGCACACCCTCGGCCGCCGCACGCGCCGTGGGCGGCAGCACCGAAAAAATCTTGCTCCAGGCTGATTCCGCATCGCCCGCCATGGCCGGGTCCAGCCAGGCCTGGGCCAGGCGCACCGAAGCGGCCAGCGCATTGGCTTCCTTTTGCGTGAACATCAAAGGCGGCAAATCAAAGCCCGCACCCAGCCGGTAACCCACGCCGGCCTCGCCCTCGATGGGCACGCCCTGGTGCTGCAGGTCCGCCACGTCGCGGTAGATGGTGCGCTCCGACACCTCAAGCCGCTTGGCCAGGAACTCAGCGGTGCTCAGGCGGCGGCCGCGGATCAGCTGGACTAGATGGAAAAGGCGGTCGGCGCGGCGCATGGTGGGTAGATGATAGGGGAGCGCTATAGTGCTAACACCGGTTCGTCCCCCCAGCCCCATGAAGCTCACCGTCCTGCCTCTCACACCTGAGCGCTGGCCCGATCTTGAAGCGCTCTTCAACGCCAAAGGCTGCTCGGTGGCGCGCGGTTGCTGGTGCATGTTTTACCGCCGCAGCGGTGCCCGCGGGCCCTTGCCTGCGGGCACCACGGCGGCCCAGGCCAATCGCGCCGACCTCAAAAAACTCACCCGCGGCGATACCCCGCCCGGCCTGATCGGGTATCGCGGCAAGCTGCCCGTCGGCTGGGTGTCGCTGGGGCCGCGCGAGGACTACGCCAAGCTCCAGCGCTCACCGGTGATGAAACCGGTCGATGACAAGCCCGTCTGGTCCATCATCTGTTTTGTCGTGCCCGCGGAACACCGCGGCCAGGGTGTCGCGCGGGCGCTGCTGGACGGGGCGATTGCCTATGCCGAAAAGCAGGGCGTGACACTGCTGGAGGCCTACCCCGTGGACAAGCCCGGCCGTGCCCAGGACGACAGCATGTGGTTCGGCGCCAAGTCCATGTACGACGACGCCGGCTTTGAGGAGGTCGCACGCCGCAAGCCGCAGCGTCCTGTGGTGCGGCTCAAACCTGTCTGAGTGATCCCGCTCGCGGACTGGACAGCACTTCTAATATGATGGAAAATAAATTCCATCATGACAGAACCCCCCTCCGACCTGAACCAGCGCATCGCTGAACGCGTGCGTGAGCTGCGCGCCGCCAAAGCCCTGTCGCTGGAAGCGCTGGCCACCAAAAGCGGCGTGAGCCGTTCCATGATTTCACTGATAGAGCGCGGCGAGAGCAGCCCGACCGCCGTGGTGCTGGAGCGGCTGGCCACCGGCCTGGGCGTGATGCTGGCCTCGCTGTTTGACGCCCCCGCCGTCCAGGCGCCCGCCAGCCCGGTGGCGCGCCATGCCGACCAAGTGCAGTGGCAAGACCCGGCTTCGGGTTATGTGCGGCGCAATATCTCGCCGCCCGGCGTGCCGCAGCCCATGCAGATTGTCGAAGTGCATTTCCCGCCGGGCGGGCGCGTCGCCTTTGAGACCGGCGCGCGCGACGCGCGTGTGCACCAGCAGGTGTGGGTGCTCGAAGGCACGATTGACATCACCGTGGGCGAAACGCGCCACGCGCTGCGCGAAGGCGACTGCCTGGCCATGCGGCTGGACCGCCCCACGATGTTCCACAACCCGACGCGAAAACCCGCGCGCTATGCGGTGGTGATCGCCACCGAGCCGGCTTGAACACCATGATGAACGCCACACTTTGGTCGCTGCGGCGGCTGCAATCCGTGAATGATGCGCAGCTCGCCGAGCTTGCCGATGTGCTGATCGACTGCGTGGAAGGCGACGCCTCGGTGAGTTTTATGCATCCGCTGCCGCGCGAACGCGCTGAAGCCTTCTGGCGCGGCGTGGCCGAAGGCGTGGCGGCGGGCGAGCGCGCGCTGCTGGTGGCCGAGGATGGCCATGGCATCTGCGGCACGGTGCAGCTGGTGCTGGCCCAGCCCGAGAACCAGCCGCACCGCGCCGACCTGGCCAAGATGCTGGTGCACCGGCGTTGCCGCCGCCAGGGCCTGGGCGAGGCGCTGATGCGCGCCGCCGAGGGGATGGCGCGCGATTGCGGCAAAACGCTGCTGGTGCTGGACACCGTCACCGGCGACAGCGGCGAGCGCCTGTACCTGCGCCTGGGCTGGCAGCGCGTGGGCGTGATTCCCGGTTATGCGCTGTTGCCGCGCGGCGGGCTGGTGGGCACGACGGTGTTTTACCGCGAGCTCGCCTGACGGAAGTTGTTGTGGGCTGTTTGCGCGCCTGCGGCAGGCGCAAGGCCCCGCGGCGCGTGCGCCGCTGTTTTCAGGCTTTCTTACCCGTGCGATGAACCACCATGCGCTCATGCAGGCGCGTGACGATGCGACTTCCCGTCCTGACGAAAAAGAAGGGGAAAACGCCATGGATGAACGCGGCGATGGCCGCCGACAGCAGCGGCAGGGCAAATGAAAAGGAAGCGGACATGTGCTCGAAATAACTCTCCCCTACGGAGTCAGGGTGTTCCTTGAACAGCTGGAGAATTTTTTCCATGGTCGTATCCGTCGAGTTTCGGGTTTGCGCCCCGTTTGCATCAATGCCTGCCAGGAATCATAGGCCTGCGGATCGGAAAATAAGTTGCAAATCCAGCTAGAAATCTCCTCATAATTAGAATTAATTTCTAATAATGTGGCCACATGGACAAAAAAGACATCAGAATCCTGGAGCTGTTGCAAGACGATGCCTCGATGGGGCTCAATGATCTGGCGCAGGCCGTCAGCCTTTCACCGACACCCTGCTGGCGGCGAATCCAGAAGCTGCGCGACGAAGGCGTCATCAAGCAGCAGGTCACCCTGTGCGACCCTGTCAAGCTCAATCTGGGCCTGACCGCCTTCGTGAGCATCCGCGCGAGCGTGCACAACGATGCGTGGACCCAGCGCTTCGTCAAAGGCATCGTCGCCATCCGCGAGGTGGTGGAGGTCTACCGGATGACGGGAGATATCGACTACCTGCTCAAGGTCGTGGTGCCCGACATCGCCGGTTACGACAGTGTGTACAAGCGCCTGATCAAGGTCGCCGAACTGCAGGACGTGAGTTCGGGCTTTGTGATGGAGGTGGTCAAGCACACCACCGCCCTCCCCATGGATTACGCGCTCCAAGCCTGAAGGCCGGACGCGTCAAAACCCCAGCATCGCGCCATCGGCCCGCATGGCCTGTGCAATCAATCGCATGTCGTGATCGCTGATATCAAACAGGCCGAAACGGAACTTGTAGCCCCAGCGCTGGCGGTCCTCCACAAACTCGAAATCATCGAGCAGCGGCAGTATGGATGCTTCCTGCGCGGCCACATAGGCCACGTCGCGGCGGAAAGGCACAAAACCGCCGCCCATGTCAAAGGCGTAAGGCTCGCCGGCCCGCACCAGGCCTATGGACACAAAGCGCTGGAGTTTGTCCTTGCCGCCCATGGTCAGCGCGGGCGAGTAGTAGGCCACCCGGTCGCCGGCCGACATGCGCCTGAGCGGCGCGCTTTTGCCGTGGCAGACCTGCATGTAGCCGGTGTCCGGCGCCGCACACCCGCGCCGCGCATGCTCGGCGCTGGCGACGGCTATCCAGTTCCTGCGGGTCATGCCGGGGCGTGCAGGCCGACGCGGTTGCCGTCCAGGTCGGTGATGTGGGCGAAAAATCCCAGGCCGGGCGGCAGCGCCTGGCGCGGCAGCGCGACCTTGCCGCCGGCCTTGACGGCGCGTGCCAGCGCGGCGTCCAGCGAGGGCGAGGCATCGAGGTAAATCAGGGTTCCATTCGATGCCGGCGCCGGCGCGGTGGGGCCGGCCAACAGAGCACCGCCCACGCCCTCTTCCGCCTCATAAGGAAACACCGCGCCTTCGGACGGGCCCATGGGTTCGCGGCGCAGCTTGCATTCGAGCATGGCTTCGTAAAAGGCCTGGGCCTTGTTGAGGTCGGTGGTGGGGATTTCAAACCAGCTGATGGCGTTTTTCATGGAAGGCTCCTTGTGTTGAAGAAGCCTTGATGATGCTGGGGGGCTACTGACAACGTGGTGTCAGGAGGATGTTGGCCCCCACGCTTTTCACTTCGTGAGCCTGCGGCGTTGCGCTGCCCCTTTCCTCAGATAAGGGGGCGCTGCGCCTGCGGCCTGGCAAAGCCAGTTCCGCGACCCCGGCTGGTCAGGTGTTTAGCCCACCTCTGGACATCAACGCGGAATCCAGCACTTCCACCCAATGCCGCACCGGTGTCCCCGTGCCGCTTTGCAAGTGCGTGATGCAGCCGATATTGGCCGAGATGATGGTGTCGGGCGCCGAGGCCTGCAGATTGCCCAGCTTGCGGTCGCGCAGCTGGTAGGCGATGTCGGGCTGCAGCACCGAGTAAGTCCCCGCTGAGCCGCAGCACAGGTGGGATTCGCAAGCCGCCAGCGTCACCGTGAAACCCAGAGCACCCATCAGCGTCTCCACTCCGCCGCGCAGCTGCTGACCGTGCTGCAGGGTGCAGGGCGGGTGGAACACCAGCGCGCCGGCACCGGCCTTGACCTTGCCCCGCAACTCGCCCACCAGTTCGGGCATCAGCTCGCTGAGGTCGCGCGTGAGTTCGCTGATGCGCGCGGCCTTGGCCGCATAGGCCGGGTCATCCTTGAGGATGTGACCGTAGTCCTTGACGGTGACGCCGCAGCCCGAGGCGTTCATGACGATGGCTTCCACGCCGCCGCCGTCGCCGCCCTCGCCCGCCGTCACGTGCGGCCACCAGGCGTCGATGTTGCGCCGCATCTGGGCCTTGCCGCCTTCCTGGTCGTTGAGGTGGAATTTCACCGCACCGCAGCAGCCGGCCTTGGGCGCCAGCAGGGTTTCTATGCCGGCCGCGTCCAACACGCGCGCGGTCGCGGCATTGATGTTGGGCATCATGGCCGGTTGCACGCAGCCTTCGTGCATCAGCATCTTGCGCGCATGTGCGCGTTGCGGCCAGGCGCCGGCGTCCTGTTTTTTCGGGACCTTGTTTTGCAGGGCCTGGGGCAGCAGGCCGCGCACAGCCTGGCCCGCTTTCATGGCGGGCGCAAACAGCGGCGAAGGCAAACCTTCCTTGAGCGCCCAGCGCAGGGCCTTCTCGCCGGCCGGGCGCGGCACACGCTCGTCGACCAGCTTGCGGCCTATGTCGACCAGGTGGCCGTATTCGACGCCGCTGGGGCAGGTGCTTTCGCAGTTGCGGCAGGTCAGGCACCGGTCCAGGTGCAACTGGGTCTTGCGCGTGGGCGCTTCGCCCTCAAGCACCTGCTTGATCAGGTAGATGCGGCCGCGCGGGCCGTCGAGTTCATCGCCCAGCAGCTGGTAGGTCGGGCAGGTCGCGGTGCAAAAACCGCAGTGCACACACTTGCGCAGTATCGCTTCGGCCTCGCGGCCTTGATCGCTGTTCCTGAATTCGGGGGAAAGATGGGTTTGCATGGTGTCAGGGCGCCTCTTTCAGGGCCACGGCAAGGGCCTTGCGCCTGGCGGCGCGCCGGTAATCGGCATACAGGGGCGGCAGGGACAGCATCAGCAGCATGAGCGCCAGCGGCATGACCCAGATAAAGCCGATGTACTTGAAGCCGGCCGCACCCACCACGCCGCCGGCGATGAACATGGCCAGCAAGGTGCCGAACAGCCGCAGCTTGATGCGGTTGGCGCGCACGCGCGACTCAGGCGGGCTGGCCGTGCGATTCCAGTAGAACATCTTGCCGAGCTCTATGCCCAGGTCGGTGATCACACCGGTCATGTGGGTGGTGCGGATCTGCGAGGACGAGATCTTGCTGACCAGCGCGTTCTGCAGCCCCATGGTGAAGGCCAGCACCAGCACGGTCAGCGGCACGGCGAAAGGGGTCTGGCGGTTCAGTGTCGCGCCCAGCAGGCCGAACAGCAGCATCAGTACGGCCTCCAGCAGCAGGGGCAGCGCGTATTCGCTGCGCAGGTGGTTCTGGCGCGCCCAGTTCACCAGCACGGCGGTCACGGCGGCGCCGGTGGTAAAGGCCAGCAGAGCCCCGACGGCGCCCAGCACCAGCGCCATGTGGCCCAGGACCAGGTTGTCGGCCAGCAGCGAGGCGAAGCCCGTCATGTGCGAGGTGTACATGCCGACCACAAGAAAACCGCCTGCGTTGATGGCACCGGCGTTGAAAGCCAGCAAGCCGCCCAGCAGGCGGTTCATATAGGGCGTGCGGTGCTGCCCGGTCAAGTGGCGAAGGCGTCGCATGGCTTGTTTACCAGTCCGCGTAGAGGCGGCCCGGGTTGAACACGCCGGCCGGGTCGAACTGTTTTTTGAGTTCGCGGTGTATGCGGTCCAGCGGCGGCTTGAGCGCGGAGAACACCGGCACGGATTTGCCGGCCGAGCGAAACAACGTGGCATGGCCTGAAGCTTGTGCCGTCGCTTCACGGATGAGCCCCGCATCACCGTCAGGCCGCTTGATCCAGCGCTGCGCGCCGCCCCATTCCACCAGCGTCTCGCCCAGCTCAAGCGGCGGCGCCGTGTCGGGCAGGCTGAGCCGCCACAGCGATTCATCGTCCTGCAAGGCAAAGAAGGGCTGGGTTTGCTCGCGCAGCGCGGTCCAATGGCGGGCCGCGTCGTTGTCCAGAACTTCTCCGCCCATGGATTTTTGCGCGGCGGCGACAGCGGCTTTTGCCCCGCGCAGGCGCACCCACAGGCGGCCTTCCCGCCAGCAGGAGGCGTTGACGGGCAAGGGCATGGCGCCCCAGCGGTTGAGCTGCTGCAAGGCGGCGGCTTCGTCGAGCTCAAACACCAGCGTGGCCTCTTGCGGCGCCAGCGGCAAAACCTTGAGGGAGACCTCCAGCAGCACGCCCAGCGTACCCAGCGAACCGGCCATCAGGCGCGAGACGTCGTAGCCGGCCACATTTTTCATGACCTGGCCGCCGAAGACCAGGCGCTCGCCCTTGCCGTTGAGCAGGACCACGCCCAGCATGTAGTCGCGCACGGCGCCCACGCTGGCGCGGGCCGGGCCGCTCAGGCCACTGGCCACCATGCCGCCCACGGTGGCCTGGGCGTCCGCGCCGCCGAAATGCGGCGGCTCAAAGGGCAGGCACTGGCCTTGCGCGGCCAACAGCGCTTCGAGTTCGGCCAGCGGCGTGCCGGCGCGCGCGGTGACCACCAGTTCGCTGGGCTCGTAGCTTGTGATGCCGCGGTGCGGCCGGATGTCCAGGACCCCGCCCGTGAGCGCCTGGCCGTAAAAATCCTTGCTGCCGCCGCCGCGCACGCGCAGCGGCGTGCCGGCGGCGGCCGCGCTGCGCACGCGTTCGGCCAGTGCGGCGCTCATATCAGTATCTGCAAGCATGGCGCCCATGGTAAGCCGCGCGGGCCGGCGTGATGTTGATTTTTTTGAACGCGGCCTGTTCGGTTTTTTCCGGTGGCCTCAATCCTGGAAAAAATTGACCGGCAGGCCGGGTACCTCGACCTGCATGGAAAACACGCAGCCCGAATCGGGATAGTCCCGCAATTCCTGCGCGGGCCGGTTGTAGCGCGCCGTCGTGAGGTACAGGGTCTTGAGGTCGTCGCCGCCGAAGCAGGGCATGGTGGGGCAGCGCGCCGGCACGGCGAACTCGGCCAGCAGTGCACCGGCGGGCGAGAGCTTGAGCATGCGCCCGCCCTCAAACATCGCGACGTAATAGTTGCCTTCGCGGTCCACCGCGGCGCCATCGGGCCGGCCGCCGTAGCCGGCCATACCGGGCTGCCAGCCCTCGGGCTTGCCGGGCCACTGCGCGAACACGCGGGGCTCGGTCATGGTGTTGCGCTCGGCATCCCAGTCCCAAGCGCGAATGATGTGGCGCGGCGTGTCGGACCAGTAGACCGTGGCGGCATCGGGCGACCAGGCCAGGCCGTTGGCGATGACGGCATCGCCCGCCTTGCGCTCGACCACGGGTGCACGGCCGCCGCGGCAATCCAGCGAAAACAGCTGGGCCGTGGATTTATCGCGCGGCTCGTACATGGTGCCGGCCCAGAAGCGCCCCAGCGGATCGGCCTTGCCGTCGTTAAAGCGCGTGGTCGCCGTGTCGTGGTCGGCCCGCATGAGCTGGCGCAGTTCTCCGCCCCATTCCCTGGCGCGGTAAATGCCGTCGCGCAGCGCGACCACCAGGCCGCCACTGCGCGCCGGCGCGATGCTGCCGGGCTCGGAAGGCATGGCCCAGCTTTCCACCGTGCCCATAAAAACGTTGCAGCGGTGCAGTTGCCGGCCGGGAATGTCTATCCAGTACAGCATCTGCTCGTCGGGATGCCAGAACGGCGATTCGCCGAGTCCGCTGGGCGGTGCAGCAAGGGTTTGCCAGGTCATCACGGTACCTTCGTTTTGTGTGGACAGCCGCCACTGTAGCGCCAAAAAAAACAGCCCACCGGTTTGCACCGGCGGGCTGAACATCCAAAGGAGACTCTCAGTAAATATCTAATAGGGCCGGACCGCCTCCAGGGCGGCCCGTCCGCCGTATCAGCGGTTGTAAGCGGTTTCGCCGTGGGACGTGATGTCCAGGCCTTCGCGCTCGTCTTCTTCGCTGACACGCAGGCCGATGGTCAGGTCCACCACCTTGTAGGCGATGAAGGAGACCACGCCGGACCAGACGATGGTGATCAGCACGGCCTTGGCCTGGATCCAGACCTGGCCGGCGATGGTGTAGGCGTCGGGCGTCACAGCCGTGGCGGTCACCCAGTCACCCACAAAGCTCGGGCCACCCAGTGCGGGCGAATTGAAGACGCCGGTGAGCAATGCGCCCAGGATACCGCCCACGCCGTGCACGCCGAACACGTCCAGCGAGTCGTCAGCGCCCAGCAGTTTCTTCAGGCCGTTCACGCCCCAGAGGCAGGCGAAGCCGGCGATCAGGCCGATGACCAGGCCGCCGCCTATGCCGACGTTGCCGGCTGCGGGGGTGATGGCCACCAGGCCGGCGACGGCGCCGGAGGCGGCACCCAGCATGGAGGCCTTGCCGCGCATCAGCGCTTCACCGACGCACCAGGCCAGCACGGCGGCTGCGGTGGCACCCAGGGTGTTGATAAAGGCCAGGGCGGCGAAGCCGTTGGCTTCCAGGGCGGAACCGGCGTTGAAGCCGAACCAGCCCACCCACAGCAGCGCGGCGCCGACCATGGTCAGGGTCAGGCTGTGAGGCGCCATGGCTTCCTTGCCGTAGCCGATGCGTTTGCCGATGCAGAAGGCACCGACCAGGCCGGCGACGGCGGCGTTGATGTGCACCACGGTACCGCCCGCGAAGTCCAGGGCGCCCATTTGCCAGATGTAGCCGCCTTTGGCGCTCATGGCGTCGGCGACTTCCTTGCCGGTGTAGGCGTCAGGGCCCATCCAGAACCAGACCATGTGGGCGATAGGCGCATAGCTGAAAGTGAACCAGATGGCCATGAACAGCAGCACGGCGGAGAACTTGATGCGTTCGGCGAAGGCGCCGACGATCAGCGCGCAGGTGATGCCGGCGAAGGTGGCCTGGAAGGCGGCGAACACGATCTCGGGGATCACGACGCCCTTGCTGAAGGTCGCGCCGTTGGCGAAGGTGCCCGCGACGTTGTCCCAGATGCCCTTCATGAAGAGCCGGTCGAAGCCGCCGAAGAAGGCGTTGCCCTCGGTGAAAGCCAGGCTGTAGCCGTAGATGAACCACAGCACCACGATCATCGAGAAGGTGACCATGACCTGCATCAGCACCGACAGCATGTTCTTGCTGCGGACCAGGCCGCCGTAGAACAGCGCCAGGCCGGGCACGGTCATCATGATGACCAGCAGCGTGGAAACCATCATCCAGGCGGTGTCGCCCTTGTTGGGAACGGGCGCAGGCGCTGCGGAGGCGGCCGCTGCGGGTGCGGAAGCCGCTGCGGCGGCGGCCGGGGCGGCGGCAGCCGCGGCTGCGGGCGCTGCGGAAGCGGCCGCTTCAGCCGGTTTGGCTTCGGCTGCCGAAGCGGCGGGCGCGGCGGCCGGGGCTTGTGCCATGACGGCGCCTGTCGTCAGCAGGCTCAGTCCCAATACAAGGGAAGCAAGTAGTTTTTTCATGTCGATATTCTCTTTTTGTGTGGATTGAGCCTTACAGCGCTTCCTTGCCGGTTTCACCGGTGCGGATGCGCACGACCTGCTCGAGGTTGTAGACAAAGACCTTGCCGTCGCCGATCTTGCCGGTGCGGGCCGCGCCCTCGACCGCTTCGATCACGCGATCCACCAGGTCGTCGGAGACAGCCGCCTCGATCTTGACCTTGGGCAGGAAGTCGACGACATATTCCGCACCGCGGTACAGCTCGGTGTGGCCTTTCTGACGGCCGAAGCCCTTGACTTCAGTGACCGTGATGCCTTGCACGCCAATACCGGACAGCGCTTCCCGCACTTCGTCCAGCTTGAACGGTTTGATGATGGCCGTTACGAGTTTCATGTTCAGGTTTCCTCCAAGGATGAATAAAGAAGCGGCCCCTCGGTGCGCCACTCCAGCTGCTTTACGGTTTTTGTGGGCGTAAAGATCAGGCGCTCTGAGTCAGGGATTTCGACGGTTGCGGAAAAGGTCCTATTCCCAGATTCCACGAAGTCTTCGTAGCACGTACCGTGCCAAAGCAAGCCCCTTTTCCGGGCGCAGTCCACCCACTTCGCGCTTGTCACGTTGAACACTGGGATCCAAAAAAATACGATAAGCACCAGATTGGGGCGTTCATCACGCACAACTTTGGAGCATCACCAGGGAGTCAATTCATGAGTTTGTCTTTAGTGCACAGCCGCGCCTTGCTGGGGCTGGAGGCGCGGCCCGTCCGCGTCGAGGTCCACTTGGCCAACGGCCTGCCCAGTTTCACGCTGGTCGGCCTGGCCGAAACCGAGGTCAAGGAGGCCCGCGAACGCGTGCGCTCCGCCATCCAGAACACCGGCCTGGAGTTTCCCGCCAATAAAAGAATCACCGTCAACCTCGCGCCGGCCGACCTGCCCAAGGATTCCGGCCGCTTCGACCTGCCGATTGCCCTGGGCATCCTGGCGGCCAGCGGCCAGGTTGACGCCCGCAAGCTCGAAGGCTATGAATTCGCCGGCGAGCTGTCCCTGGGCGGGGACCTGCGGCCCGTGCGCGGCGCGCTGGCCATGAGCCTGGCGCTGGCCCGCCCCGGGCGCGACGCCGCCGGCGCCGAAAAACTGCCCAAATTGGTGCTACCGGACGCCAGCGCCCAGGAAGCGGCCCTGGTGCCCGGCGCGGAGATATTCCGGGCGCTGCACCTGCTCGATGTGGTCAGGCAGTTTTTGCCGGGGGATGCCCCCGTGGAGGAGCTGGACGGCTGGTCGCGGGTGAAACCGGCACCGCCGCCCCCGCAGTCGGCCTACCCGGACCTGGCCGACGTGAAAGGCCAGGCCGCAGCCCGGCGCGCCCTGGAAATCGCGGCCGCCGGCGGCCACAGCGTGCTGATGATGGGCGCGCCCGGCTCCGGCAAATCCATGCTGGCACAGCGCTTTGCCGGCCTGCTGCCGGCCATGAGCACCGAAGAGGCGCTGGAAAGCGCCGCGGTGGCCTCCCTGGGCGGCCGCTTTTCGCTGGATAAATGGGCGCTGCGCCCGACCTGCGCGCCCCACCATACCGCCAGTGCCGTGGCCCTGGTCGGCGGCGGTTCGCCGCCGCGGCCCGGCGAGATCTCGCTGGCGCACCGCGGCGTGCTGTTCCTCGACGAGTTGCCCGAGTTCCCGCGCGCGGCGCTGGAGGCGCTGCGCGAGCCGCTGGAATCCGGCAGCATCACGATCTCGCGGGCCGCCCAGCGCGCCGAGTTCCCGGCCCGCTTCCAGCTGGTCGCGGCCATGAACCCCTGCCCCTGCGGCTACCTGGGCTCCAGCCTGCGGGCCTGCCGCTGCTCGCCCGAGCAGGTCTCGCGTTACCAGGGCAAACTCAGCGGCCCGCTGCTGGACCGCATAGACCTGCATGTGGAAGTCGGCGCCCTGGCGGCAGATGAACTCGTGAACACACCGCCCGGCGAGGCCACGGCCGACATCCGGCGCCGCGTCGTCGCGGCGCGCGAGCGCGCCTTGGCCCGGCAAGGCAGCACCAACCAGGCGCTGGCGGGCCAGGCCATAGACGCGCAATGCCAGCTCGATGACGCGGCCGCCAAATTCCTCAACACCGCGGCGGCCCGCCTGGGCTGGTCGGGGCGCAGCATTCACCGCTGCCTGAAAGTCGCCAGGACGATTGCCGACCTGGCCGACGCGCAGGTGGTGCAGACGGTCCATGTCGCAGAAGCGGTGCAGTACCGGCGCGCGCTCAAGGCCGCCCAGTGAGGGCCTGACGCTTCAGTCCACGCGCAGCCTGCGCGCCTTGCGGGTTTTCCACCAGCGCGAAAGATGCACCTTCAGGTCGTGGCGCGGGTGCGTGATGCGCCGGATCGCGCTCACGTAGTCGAGCGCCAGCCCCGGCGTCCAGGCCATGGCCTCGGCGCGCACCCGGGCGCCGCCCGCCATCCAGACGTCCGGGTGCAGCGCCAGCCGCAGCAGCGTGCGCCAGAAGGGCTTGTCGGCGAACACGCCTTCCATGGCCGCGTCCACGGCCTGCGTCACCACGACGGAGCAGTTGCGGGAAGTGAGGTTGTAGGTGTCGTCCTGGCGGTAGGCGTCCCAGAAGGCCTGCAGGTAGGCGCGGTTGTAGGCGCGAAAAAGAATCTTGTGCGTGGACGGCCGGGTCGCCGCGGCTTCCTCGGCATAGGACGGCAGCCAGACGCCGGGATGGTCGTTGCCGGAGGTGGCGCGCAGGTGGTCGACCAGGTTGGCTTGCGTGATCGCAAGGCGCACACGCGGGTGATGGCTGATGTACAGGCCGTCTTCGCACTCCAGCGCCACGTGGCCGGTGGAGACGCGGCCCTTTTTGGTCATGGAGGCGATGTAGCGCTCGATCAGTGGAAGGCGTATGCGGTCCTGGTCGCCGTCGACCGCGTCGACCGCCGTCCATACGTGCACCACCATGTGGCCGGCGGCGGCATTGGCGGCCAGCACCTCGGCGCTGGGCGGCGCCGCGTCGGGCGGCAGGACGCGGGTGCCTTGGTAAAGCTCGACGGCCGCGAGACGTGAGCCGCGCGGCAGGCGCCTGAGCCGCCAGGCGCCGCGCATCAGGATGTGGCCGCCTGCGACAAGCGCCAGGCCGGTGCACAGCGACACATTCATGCTCGAGGGCACCGGCCAGTTGGTCAACAGCAGCAGCGCCATGACCAGGTAGGCCCAGCCTATCAGGTTGGACTTGCGCCAGCTCGGGTAGCGGATCAGCCAGCTGGAAGCGATGCGGATCAGGCCGTTGAAAGTGAATGCGGCGCCGAACAGGATGCCGGCGGCAATCGAGTTGTCCCAGGGGAAATCGAGCACCAGGCAGGCGAACACCACCATGGCCGCGCCGCGCAGCATCTCAAAACGGCGCCGCTCCCGCGCGTGGGTAGCGCCCACCACCAGCTCGACCAACCCTTGGGCCAGCAGCACCGCGCCCAGCACCCAGGTGGCCACATCGGCCACGCCATCAACCAGGTCAACCAATAGCAGGATGCCCAAGAGGGCGGTCAGCACACCCGCCGCCATGAAAATTTTCCAGCGCCTGACCAGCGCGTCGCCGCCAAAAAGAATCAACGCAAGTCTGAACATGTTTTTTTGCTGT
This sequence comes from Polaromonas sp. CF318, assembly GCF_000282655.1. GTDB lineage: Bacteria > Pseudomonadota > Gammaproteobacteria > Burkholderiales > Burkholderiaceae_C > Polaromonas. The sequence goes on along the minus strand of NZ_AKIV01000135.1, from coordinate 96,744 downwards.
GCCGCCGCGCCGCCGTCCAGGCCGGCCGGCAAGGCCGGGTTTCACTTCAAGGCCGGGAAATCCACCACATAGGCATCCATGGGCAGGGCCGCGCGCTGCGGGCCCTGCTGGGGCAGCGGCTGGACGACAACCTTGCCCTGCTCGGTGGCGTCGGTGGCCAGCCCCTTGACGACAAAAGCGTCGATCACATAAGGCAGGCCCTGGGACGAAAGCGGGCCCATGCCGTCCGACACATGAAAATGCAGGTGTGGCGCCGTGGTGTTGCCCGAATTGCCCAGCAGCGCCAGCACCTGACCGCGCTTGACGCGGTCGCCGATGCGCACCTTGAGCGAACCGGGCTGCAGATGGGCGTAAAACGCGTAGTAGCCGCGGCCCAGGTCCAGGACCACGTGGTTGCCGGTGACGTTCTGCATGGTGGTGTCGGGCGGCAAGGCATTGGGCACGCGCTCGGGCAGGCCGTCGAGCACCGACACCACCTTGGCGTCGGCCACGGCAATGGCTTTTTGCCCGTAGGTCGGCCAGTTTGCGTTCTTGTTGCTGTCGCCGTTGCTTTGCTGCGAGTTCGCGTCCAGCTTGATCCAGTCGATGGCAAAGCGCTGGCTCACATACAGCACGCCGTTGACGGGAATGCCGGCGCGCCGGTGCGGGACTTCCTTGCAGCAGCCGTTAAAGGCCACCCAGCCCGTTCCCTCCAGCGGCGGGCCTATCAGCGGCGCCGGCCGGGTGCTGATGGCCACATTGCCGCCGGTCTGCGTGGTCTGGACCGTGCCTTCGCTCGCAGGTTTGACGGCGGCCGTGAGCCTGACCTCCGCGCCGGCCGTCACCACGCGGTGCGACAGCGCTTTCGGCAGGGGCTGGCCGGGCTCCAGCACCACGTCGATCCAGAAGAAGCCGGCCTGTGCCGCGTCCATGCTGTCGGTGGCGGCGCCGCCCAGCAGGGAGAAAGTGCGCGCCACTTCGGCGCCGGACACGCTGGCCAGCACCTTGCCGGAGCCGGCGTCCAGCACCTCCAGCGACACCAGCTTGACGGGCACGGCGCGCGCATTGATCACCTGCAGCTCGTAGTCGATGTGCACGCGCCCGTCGGCACCGAGAAAGGGCACGGGGCGCGAGGCGGCACTCAGCAGCACAGGGGTGTTCTGGTCGTGCGCGCCCGCGAATTCGAACTTGTCCAGGCCCGCCTTGGGCCCCGCCGCCATCGCCTGAAAACTGCCGGCAAACATGAACGGAGCCAGCAGGAGCATGAAAAAACGCCGCATGCGATCCTCCTTGTGATGGTCCGGGTCATCATAGCGCCAAGCCCCGGGGACGGCACCCCTTCGCGCGTGCCCTGGGGCCATAAAAAAACCCCGCAACGCGGCGGGCGTTGCGGGGTTTTTTTGAGAGTCCGTTGAAGGGGCGATGCCCCCGGGGGGCTTAGCGGCCGCCGTAGTAAGGCGAAGTCTCCTGCGGCTGCGCGGCCACGGGCGCGGGCGGCGGCTTGGGACCGTAAACGGCGCCGTCGTTGGTGCGCAGTACATTGCCTTCCACCGTCACGCGGCTGCCCACGCTGGGGGCGCGCGCCACTTCCACCATGCGCTGCGAACCGTCTTCCATGCGCACGCCGACCTGGTAGACGGTTTCCTTGCGCATATGGCCTTCGATTGCGTTGCCGGCAAAACCGCCGCCGACCGCACCCAGGATGGTGGCCGCGGTGCGGCCGCCGCCATGGCCGATCTGGTTGCCGAGCACGGCGCCCAGCACGCCACCGGCGACGGCGCCCGCGCCGACACCGGCGGGTTTGGTGGAGCGCTCAACGGGCGTGACCGATTCAACGGCGCCGCACACATGGCAGACCGCGGCCACGGCAACCGGCGCGGGCGTGGGGCCGGGAGCGGGCGAAATACCGGCGTAGCTGGGCGCGGGCGCCGGTTTGGGCGTGGGCTTGGCCACCTTCTTGGCGGGAACGGGGGCGGGTTTGGCGGGGGCTGCGGCCGGCTTCTCGGCCAGATCGTCCGCGGCGCTGGCGCTGCTGCTGGCCGCGGCCAGGGGCGCAGCCGCTTGCGGCGTTGCCTGCGGGGTGGCCAGCGCCACCGGCGGCGTGGCGCCTGCCGGGTTGCGCATCTGGTAAATCATGGTGCCGCCCATGGCCAGGACGGCGACGCCCAGAATGCCGACGGCGGCCCACAAGGGCTTGTTGGCCGACGAGGCCTGCTGGCCGGGCTGGAGGTTTTCAGTGGATATGTTCATGGCAATTCCCTCTATTGAGATCAGATCGCTTGTTCAACGTTTCCCATGCCGTGAAAGTAAACACGCTTTGGCAAGCGGCTGTGTATTTATGTAAACGCTGCTTATTCTGCGGCAAAGTCGCCGTAAATGCGAATGGCGGCGACCATCCTGGAAACGGTTGTTCCAGGAGGGTTCTGAGTGGTTTTTAAAGATTCGGTGCGAGCAGGCGCTGCAGTTCATCCGCCTTGAGGCCACGCCGCTGCGACAGGTCCTGCAGCTGGTCGTCGCCTATCTTGCCGACGTTGAAGTAGGTGCTTTGCGGGTGGCTCAGGTAAAAGCCGCTGACGCTGGCCGCTGGGGTCATGGCCAGGCTTTCGGTCAGGGTCATGCCGATCTCGCCGGCCTTGAGCAGCTCGAACATCTCTTTCTTGACGCTGTGGTCCGGGCAGGCCGGGTAGCCGGGCGCCGGGCGTATGCCCTGGTATTTTTCGGCGATCAGCGCCTCGCCGTCCAGCGATTCGGCGGGCGCATAGCCCCACAAGTCCTTGCGCACGCGCTGGTGCAGGCTTTCGGCGAAGGCCTCGGCCAGGCGGTCGGCCAGCGCCTTGAGCATGATGGACGAGTAGTCGTCGTGGTCGTCGAGGAAGTACTTCTCCTTCTTCTCGGCGCCTATGCCGGCCGTCACGGCGAAGACGCCGATGTAGTCGGCAATGCCCTTGGGCGCTATGAAATCGGCCAGGCACCGGCTGGGCCGCATGACGCCGTCGATCGCGGTTTTTTCGGTCTGCTGGCGCAGGCCGTACCAGGTCATGGCGACTTCGCTGCGCGTCTCGTCGGTGTAGATCTCGATGTCGTCGCCCACGCTGTTGGCCGGGTAGAGAGCCATCACGCCGTTGGCGGTCAGCCAGCGGCCTTCGATGAGGCGCTTGAGCATGCGCTGCGCGTCGCCGTACACACGCACGGCCTCGGTGCCCACCACCTCGTCTTTCAGGATGGCCGGGAAAGGCCCGGCCAGGTCCCAGGTCTGGAAGAAGGGGCCCCAGTCGATGTAGTGCGCGAGCTCGGCCAGGTCGAAGTTCTTGAACACGCGCCGGCCGATGAACTTGGGCACGGGCGGCGTATAGCCGGCCCAGTCCATGGGCGTGGCATTGGCGCGCGCCTTGGCCAGCGGCCACATGGGCACCTGTTTTTTGTTGGCGTGTTGGGTGCGCACCTTGTCGTAGTCGGCGTAGAGCTCGTCGATGTATTTGGCCGCCTGGTCGGACAGCAGGCTTTGCGCCACGCTCACGCTGCGCGAGGCATCGGGCACGTAGACCACCGGACCTTCATAGTGCGGCGAAATCTTGACGGCCGTGTGCACCCGGCTGGTGGTGGCGCCGCCTATGAGCAGCGGGATTTTCTTGATGCGGAAATGCTCGTCCTTCTGCATTTCGGCGGCCACATACTGCATCTCTTCCAGGCTGGGCGTGATCAGGCCGGACAGCCCGACGATGTCGGCGCCCTCGACCTTGGCGCGCGCCAGGATCTCATGGCAGGGCACCATCACGCCCATGTTGACGACTTCAAAGTTGTTGCACTGCAGGACCACCGTGACGATGTTCTTGCCGATGTCGTGCACATCGCCCTTGACGGTGGCGATGATGATCTTGCCCTTGGTCTTGACGTCGCCGCCGGCGGCTTCGAGCTGCAACTTTTCGGCCTCTATATAAGGCAGCAGATGCGCCACGGCCTGTTTCATCACGCGGGCGCTCTTGACCACCTGGGGCAAAAACATCTTGCCCTGGCCGAACAGGTCGCCGACCACGTTCATGCCGTCCATCAGCGGGCCTTCGATGACATGCAGCGGGCGGCCGCCCCCGGCAAGAATCTCCCGGTACATCTCTTCGGTGTCTTCGGTGATGAATTCGTTCATGCCGTGGACCAGCGCATGCGACAGGCGCTGGCGCACCGGCAGGGCGCGCCATTCGTTTTTCTTGCTGTCGTCCTTGGCGCCGCTTTTCGCGGTTTCGGCCACTTCGATCAGGCGCTCGCTGGGCGTGAGCTCGGGCTCACCGGGTTTGTAGACGGGCGTGCGGTTGAGCACCACATCCTCGACGCGCTCGCGCAGCACCGGGTCCAGGTCGTCGTAGACGCCGACCATGCCGGCGTTGACGATGCCCATGTCCATGCCGGCCTGGATCGCGTGGTAGAGGAACACGGTGTGGATGGCTTCGCGCACCGGGTCGTTGCCGCGAAAGCTGAAGGACACGTTGGACACGCCGCCCGAGACCTTGGCGCCGGGCAGGTTCTGCTTGATCCAGCGCGTGGCGTTGATGAAGTCGACCGCGTAGTTGTTGTGCTCCTCGATGCCGGTGGCGATGGCGAAGATGTTGGGGTCGAAGATGATGTCCTCGGGCGGGAAGTCGAGTTCGTCGACCAGCACGCGGTAGGCGCGCTCGCAGATCTCGATCTTGCGCTCGTAAGTGTCGGCCTGGCCTTTTTCGTCGAAGGCCATCACCACGGCGGCGGCGCCGTAGCGCTTGAGCAGCTTGGCCTGCTGCTTGAAGGGCTCCAGGCCCTCTTTCATGGAGATCGAATTGACGATGCCCTTGCCCTGGATGCAGCGCAGGCCGGCCTCGATGACGCTCCATTTGGAGCTGTCGATCATGATGGGCACGCGCGCGATGTCGGGTTCGCTGGCGATCAGGTTCAGGAAGCGCACCATGGCGGCCTGGCTGTCCAGCATGGCCTCGTCCATGTTGATGTCGATGATCTGCGCGCCGTTTTCCACCTGCTGGCGGGCTACCGCCAGGGCCTGCTCGTATTCACCGTTCAAAATCATGCGGGCGAAGGCCTTGGAGCCGGTGACGTTGGTGCGCTCGCCGATGTTGACGAACAGGGTGCCCGCGCCTATGTCGACCGGCTCCAGGCCGGACAGCTTCATGGGGGGGACGGAGACGGAATTTTCGGTTTCGGACACGGACTCACCTTGGGGCTAAGGTGAGCGTCGTTGCAGAAGGCCGCCGCGCGGCGGCCGCCGTAACCCAAGCCTGACGGACGCTGGGTTCCGCTGCAACGCTCCTTGGGTTGGCCTTATTTTAAACGCCGAAAACCCCTCCCGCCATTCCCGGCGCGAATGCCCGGGAATCGGGATGCCTGTTGGAGCCGCTCACAAGCCCAGCGAGGCGGTCCTGGCTTGGCGACCACAACAACGCCAGGAGGGCTTTTTGAGCGGCGCTCAGTCCAGCTTGATCTTGGCCACCTTGATCAGGCGGCCGTAGTCAGCGTGCTCCTTCATCACCATATAAGCAAAATCCGCCGAAGTCATGGGACTGGGCGTGGCGCTCATGCGCGCAAACTTTTCGGCCGTGTCGGGCGTGTTGAGCGCGGCGGCGAAGGCCTTTTGCAGCTGGTCCGTCGTGGCTTTGGGCAGGTTGGCCGGGCCGAAGATGCCGAACCAGGTGCTGATGTGGAAACCGGGCAGCACGTCATTGATGGTGGGAATCTCGGTGAAGCTGCTGGAGCGGTTGATGGTGGTCACACCGAAGGCCACCAGCTTGCCCGACTTGATGTTGGCGCTGGCCGAGGCCAGGTTGTCGAACATCAGGTCGGTCTGGCCGGACAGCAGGCCGGCCTGCGCCTGGGCCGAGCCGCTGGAAGGCAGGTGCACCACGCTGATCTTGGCCAGGCTTTTGAACAGCTCGCCGGCGAGGTGGCCGGCGCTGCCGTTACCGCCCGAGGCATAGTTCAGCCGGCCGGGGTTCTTGCGCGCGTAAGCGATCAGGTCCTTGGTGTCCTTGATGTTCAGGCGCTTGGCCGTCTCGGCATTCATGACCAGCACATTGGGCACACGAGCCACCAGCGTGATGGGCGTGAAGTCCTTGAGCGCGTCATAAGGCATGTTGGGATACAGCCAGGGGTTGATGGCATGGGTGGCGACCGCGCCCATGACCAGCGTGTGGCCGTCGGCCGGCGCCTTGGCGACCAGCGCGGCGCCCACATTGCCGCCCGAGCCGGGCCGGTTGTCGACCAGCACCTCGGCCTTGAGCATGGGGCGCAGCTTGTCGGCCAGGATGTGCGCGGCATTGTCGAGCGGGCCGCCGGCCGGGTAGGGAACGACGATGGTGACGGGCTTTTGCGGCACCAGCTGCGCCTGGGCCGCCAGGGTGACGGTGGCCACGGCGAATGCCGCGGCGATCTTGATGAATGAACGCACGTTCAGGGTTTCCTTTGTGATGATGCGTGTGTCCGGCCGCGGGCGACTGCGGGACGCAGCGCCGGAAAGTGAAAAGCCAGGCCGGACAAACGGGCCTGACTATAGCCGCTAAACGTGACGCGCCATGGGCGCTCCCCGCCTGGATGCCGGGGGAACAGACAAATGGCCGTGTTGGCCGTTCAGGCGGCTTCTTTGTAAAAAGCGCCGCGCTGCCGCGAACGCGCGGCCACGGGGGCCACGGCGTGCGCGATGGCGCCTATGTGGTCCGGCGTGGTGCCGCAGCAGCCGCCCACGATGTTGACCAGGCCTTCGTCGGCGAACTCGCGCAGCAGGCGCGAGGTGACGTCGGGCGTCTCGTCGAAGCCGGTGTCGCTCATGGGGTTGGGCAGGCCGGCATTCGGGTAGCAGCTGATGAAGGTGTCGCCGGCCACGCGGGCCAGCTCCTGGATGTAGGGGCGCATCAGGGTGGCGCCCAGCGCGCAATTGAGTCCTACGGCCAGCGGCGCGGCATGGCGCACGCTGTGCCAGAAGGCGGTCACGGTCTGCCCGCTCAGGATGCGGCCCGAGGCGTCGGTCACGGTGCCGCTGATGATCAGGGGCAGGCGCTCGCCGGAGTTGTCGAAGTACTCGTCGATGGCGAACAGCGCCGCCTTGGCGTTGAGCGTGTCGAAGATGGTCTCGACCAGCAGCACGTCGCTGCCGCCCTTGACCAGGGCTTCGGTCTGTTCGTAATAGGCCTTGCGCAGCTCCTCAAAGCTGGTGTTGCGCGCGCCGGGGTCGTTCACGTCGGGGCTGATGCTGGCCGTCTTGGGCGTGGGGCCCAGGGCGCCGACCACAAAACGCGGCTTGTCGGGGGTCGAAAACTTGTCGCAGGCGGCGCGCGCGATGCGGGCGGACTCGTAGTTCATCTCGACGGCCAGGTCGGCCATGTCGTAGTCGGCCTGCGCCACCGTGGTCGCGCCGAAGGTGTTGGTTTCGATCATGTCGGCGCCGGCGGCCAGGTAGCCTTCATGGATGTCCTGGATCACGTCGGGGCGCGTAAGGCTCAGCAATTCGTTGTTGCCCTTGACGTCCTTGTGGAAGTCCTTGAAACGCTCGCCGCGGTACTGGGCTTCGCTGAGCTTGAAGCGCTGGATCATGGTGCCCATGGCGCCGTCGAGGATGGCGATGCGTTGCTCCAGGATGGCCGGCAGCTGCTGCCCGCGGGTGTAGGTGATTGGCTTCATGCCCCAATTTTAAGGTGCGACGGTTTTTTCGGCAGCCTCCGCAGCGGCCACGCCGGTTTTTACGCCGGATCGCCCACAAAAACGCGCGCGCCCAGGGAGGAAGGCAAACCGCGGTATGTCGCGGGGACACCATCGGCCACAATAGGGGTATTGGTTCCATCATGAAAAACTTTCAACCCAAAGAAGCCTGGACCTGGCTGCAGTCGCATCCCGACGCGCTGTTTGTCGACGTGCGCATGGAAATCGAGTCGCTGTACGTGGGCCGCCCGCCGGGCGTGGTCAACGTGCCCTGGTACGAATACCCTGACCTGCAGCCCGACCCGGAAAAATTCGCCGAGGCCGTGGCGCGCGAGGCCAGCGGCAAGGCGCAGCCGGTGCTGCTGATCTGCCGCTCCGGCAAACGCACGCTGGACGCGGGCAAGGCGCTGGAGGCAGCCGGCTTCACCGACGTGCAGCATGTGGTGCACGGCTTCGAGGGTGAGCTCGATGAGCAGTTCCAGCGCTCCACGCTCTCGGGCTGGCGCTTTGACGGCCTGCCCTGGGAGCAGATGTAGCCCCCGCTTCCTAGCCTTCGCGCAAGCCGTTTTCATTTTCCATCCCGACCTTGTCCTCCCTCCCCGTCTCTTCCCCTTCCACCCCGCTGCACGTGCTGGCCGAGGTCTTCGGCTACGACAGCTTCCGGGGCCCGCAGCAAGCCATCGTGGACCACGTGGTGCGCGGCGGCGACGCGCTGGTGCTGATGCCCACGGGCGGCGGCAAGTCGCTGTGCTACCAGATCCCGGCCATCGTGCGGCAGCAGGCCGGCCACGGCGTGACGGTGGTGATCTCGCCGCTGATCGCGCTGATGCACGACCAGGTCGGGGCGCTGCACGAGGCCGGCGTGTCGGCGGCCTTCCTCAATTCCACGCAAAGCTTCGACGAAAGCAGCCAGCTTGAAAAGCAGCTGCTGCGTAACGAGCTGACGCTGCTTTACGCCGCGCCCGAGCGCATCAACACGCCGCGCATGAAGGGCCTGCTGGTCTCGCTGCACGAGCGCGGGCTGCTGAGCCTGTTCGCCATCGACGAGGCGCACTGCGTGAGCCAGTGGGGCCACGACTTCCGGCCCGAGTACCGCTCGCTGAGCCTGCTGCACGAGACCTTTCCCGACGTGCCGCGCATCGCGCTGACGGCCACGGCCGACGCGCTGACGCGCCAGGACATGATTGAGCGCCTCAAGCTGGAAGACGCGCGCCAGTTCGTCAGCAGCTTCGACCGGCCCAACATCCGCTACACCATCGTCGAAAAAACCGACCCGACGCGCCAGCTGCTGCGCTTCATCGAGACCGAGCACGAGGGCGAGGCCGGCATCGTGTATTGCCAGTCACGCAAGCGCGTGGAGGAAATCGCCGGCATGCTGCAGGACGCGGGCCTCAAAGCGCTGGCCTACCACGCCGGCCTCGATTCAGCTCTGCGCCAGCAGCGGCAGGACCGCTTCCTGCGCGAGGACGGCATCATCATGGTGGCGACCATCGCCTTCGGCATGGGCATAGACAAGCCCGACGTGCGTTTTGTCGCCCACCTGGACATGCCCAAGAACATCGAGGGCTATTACCAGGAGACCGGCCGCGCGGGCCGCGACGGCCAGAGCGCCGACGCCTGGATGGTCTACGGCCTGCAGGACGTGGTGAACCAGCGCCGCATGATTGACACCAGCGAGGCGGCCAGCGAGGAGTTCAAGCAGGTGATGCGCGGCAAGCTCGACGCCCTGCTGACGCTGGCGGAAGACACGCGCTGCCGCCGGGTCAGCCTGCTGGGTTACTTTGGCGAAGACAGCCAGCCCTGCGGGAATTGCGACAACTGCCTGAACCCGCCGGCCGTCTGGGATGCCACCGAGGCCGCGCGCAAGATGCTCAGCTGCATCTACCGCGTGCAGCAGGCCAGCGGCATCAGCTTCGGCGCCGGCCACATCATGGACATCCTGCGCGGCAAGATGACCGACAAGATGGCCCAGTACGGCCACGACCAGCTCAGCACCTTCGGCATAGGCGCGGACCTGGCCGAGGCGCAGTGGCGCGGCGTGCTGCGCCAGCTGATCGCGCGCAACATGGTGCGCGTGGATGCCGAGGCCTTCAGCACCCTGCAACTCCTGCCCGACGCGCGCCAGGTGCTCAAAGGCGAAGTCAGCGTGGTGCTGCGCGAACAGGCCGCCGGCGCCAAGGCCGGCGGCCGCGGCAAGCGCGTGACCAAGACCTCGGTCAAGGGCCTGGCGGAAGCCGCGCTCAATGCCGGCGCGCTGGAACGCCTGGCGCGCCTCAAAGCCTGGCGCGCCGAAGTCGCCCGCGAGCACAACCTGCCGGCCTTCGTGATCTTTCACGACGCCACGCTGCGCGCCATCGCCGAGCGGGCGCCGCAAAGCCTGGACGAGCTGGACGGCATCAGCGGCATAGGTGTCAAAAAGCGCGAAGCCTATGGCGCCGAAGTGCTGCGGGTGTGCGCGGCGCCCGACTGATAAAGCATCACGCCCCATCAGGGTTATCCCTTGGCGGTGGGGGTCCCGCCTGGGTTTGGCGCACAAGGTTGTTCCAGGGGGCACGGCGCGCCCGGTTTTGGGGCAGCCGGGCCCGAAGTTCCGCGTTGGTGTCCAGGCGCCATGCATGGCCTGCATACCAACCCATCATTAAGCTCATGACGCATTTTTCGCAAGGGTTTATCCCGAGCGAATAGGCCTTTGCGCCCCCTTGGCGCGCGCAATGCTTGGGTTAGCATTTCGGCGCTGGCACGCATCGTGCTGGACTACAAAAGTTTCACTGACTGGAGAATCTCGTGATCAAAATCGCCAAAAAACATGGACTTGCCACGCTGGCTGCCGCCGGCCTCACCCTTGCTGCGATGGCACCCGCCCACGCCGGCAAGACACTGGATGCCATCAAGGCGCGCGGCCAGGTCATTTGCGGCGTGAACGTCGGCCTGGCGGGCTTCTCCGCCGCCGACAGCAACGGCGCCTGGACCGGCCTTGACGTCGACGTCTGCAAGGCGGTCGCCGCCAGCGTGCTGGGCGATGCCACCAAGGTTAAATGGGTTCCCCTGAACGCCCAGCAGCGCTTCACCGCGCTGCAGTCCGGCGAAGTCGACGTGCTCTCGCGCAACACCACCTTCTCGCTGACCCGCGACGCTTCGCTGGGCCTGCACATGACCGCCGTGACTTACTACGACGGCCAGGGTTTCATGGTCCCCGTGAAGAGCAAGATCAAAAGCGCCAAGGCGCTGAAGAACGCCACCGTCTGCGTGCAGTCCGGCACCACGACCGAGAAAAACCTGACCGACTTCTCCAAGGCCAACAACCTGGGCATGAAGCCGGTGGTGTTTGAAAAGCAGGAGGCCGTCAACGCCGCCTACTTCTCGGGCCGCTGCCAGGCTTACACCACCGACGCCTCGGGCCTGGCCTCGGTGCGCAACAAGGAAGCCAAGGTTCCCGCCGACCACCTGATCCTGCCCGAGCTGATCTCCAAGGAGCCTCTGGGCCCCATGGTGCGCCGCGGCGACGACGAGTGGTTCGCCATCGTCAAGTGGGTGATCTACGGCCTGATCGAAGCCGAAGAGTACGGCGTGACCCAGGCCAACGTCGATGCCATGACCAAGGAAAGCAAGGACCCCGTGGTCATGCGCCTGACCGGCAGCGGCGAGGACACCGGCAAGCTGCTGGGCCTGGACAAGGAGTGGCTGGTGCGCGCCGTCAAGGCCGTCGGCAACTACGGCGAGATCTTCGAGCGCAACGTCGGCCCCAAGACGCCCCTGGCACTGCCGCGCGGCCAGAACAACCAGTGGAACAAGGGCGGCCAGATGTACGCCATGCCGGTGCGCTGATCATCTCTGATCGCCTGATTCCGATGCGTTGAACGCAAGCGGGCCGCTCACAACCCTCCGTTGTCGAGCGGCCCGTTTTTTTTGGGTACACCGTTTATGTCCGAGCACTCCCTGATCCCACCGCGCCCGGCACCCGCCCTGCGGCGCAAAGTTTTTTCCTGGCGCAGCAAGCAGGCGCGCGCCATCGTCTACCAGGTGCTGGCCGTCAGCCTGATCGTCTTCCTGATCTGGCTGCTGGTCAGCAACACCATGGCCAATATGAAGACCCGCGGCATCCAGAGCGGCTTCGACTTCCTGCTGCAGCCGGCCGGCTTCGATATCGGCGAAGGCTGGCTCAGCTACGACTCCATAGACCCCTACTGGAAAGCCTTCCTGGTCGGGCTGGTCAACACGCTGCGCGTGGCGGTGGTCGGCATCGTGCTGACCTCCATCCTGGGCACCCTGCTGGGCGTGGGGCGCTTTTCGCGCAACGCCCTGGTGCGGGCCCTGTGCTACGGCTATGTGGAAATGTTCCGCAATATCCCGGTCCTGCTGCAGTTGCTGATGTGGTATCTGCTGTTCACCGAATACCTGCCGGCCATCGACCAGGCCCTGCACATCGGTAAATGGGTTTACGTCAGCAAGAACGGCCTGTCCTATCCCTCTCCCGTCTGGGGGCTGGGCCAGACCCTGGCGCTCGCCGGGGCGCTGGTGGGCGTGGTGGCGAGTGTGCTGTATGCGCGCAGCGCGCGTCGTCACTTCGACCTGACCGGCAAGCCGCGGCCGGTGCTCTGGGTGTCGCTGGCGCTGGTCGTGGGTGGTGCGGTGCTTGGCTGGCTCGCGGGCGGCGCACCCAACGAATGGAACCTGCCATTGCTGACCGAATCGCAGGTCGAAGGCGGCGGCGCGCTGTCGCCGGAATACCTCGCGGTGCTGCTGGGCCTGGTGCTCTACACCTCCGCCTTCGTGGCCGAGGTGGTGCGCGCCGGCATCGCCTCGGTGTCGCTGGGCCAGCATGAGGCCAGCGCCTCGCTGGGCCTGTCGCGCGGCCACTCGATGCGGCTGGTGGTGCTGCCGCAGGCGCTGCGGGTCATCATCCCGCCGCTGACCAACCAGTACCTCAACCTCACCAAGAACTCCTCGCTGGCCGTGGCCGTGGGTTACCCCGACCTGGTTTCCATCGCGAACACCTCGCTGAACCAGACCGGCCGGGCCGTGGAGTGCATCGCCATCATCATGCTGATCTACCTGAGCACCTCGCTGGCGACGTCCGGCCTGATGAACTGGTTCAACAGCCGTGCCGCCATCAAGGAGCGCTGAGCGATGAGCAAAACCTTTGTCCCGATCGCCGCCCGCCCCGCCCCCATCAAGATGGAGGGTGTTATCCCCTGGCTGCGCAACAACCTGTTTTCCAGCGTCGGCAATTCGCTGGTGTCCCTCATCGTGCTGGCGCTGCTGCTGTGGGCCGCTTCAGGCATCGCGCAGTGGGGCATTTTCCATGCCGTCACCGCGGCGGAGCCCGACGCCTGCCAGGCCGCGCGCGGCGTGGGCGCCTGCTGGGGCGTGATCCGCGAAAAAGGCCGCATCATCCTGCTGGGCCGCTATCCGCAGCCCGAACACTGGCGCGCCGAACTCGCGACCCTGCTGCTGCTGGGCCTGGTGGTGGCGAGCTGCATACGCTGGTTCTGGAAGCCCTGGCTGGCGCTGCTCTGGGTGGCAGTGCTGGCCGCCTTCTTCACGCTGATGAGCGGGGGCGTCCTGGGTCTGGCCAAGGTGACGACCGACCAGTGGGGCGGCCTGCCGCTGACCGTGATGCTCACGGTGATCTCCATGACCATCGCCTTCCCCATCGCCGTGATGGTGGCGCTGGGGCGCCGCGCCAACATGCCGGCGATACGCACGCTGTGCGTCATCTATGTGGAGCTGATACGCGGCGTGCCGCTGATCTCGGTGTTGTTCATGGCCAGCTTCATGTTCCCGCTGTTCATGCCCATAGGCCAGTCGCCGGACGTGCTGGTGCGCGTCATCGTCGGCATCACGCTGTTCGCGGCGGCCTATATGGCCGAGATCGTGCGCGGCGGCCTGCAGTCGCTCTCCAAGGGCCAGACCGAGGCGGCGGCCAGCCTGGGCCTGGGCTACTGGCAGACGCAGGTCAAGATCGTGCTGCCGCAGGCCCTGGGCACGGTGGTGCCCAGCATCATGAACAACTTCATCTCGCTCTTCAAGGACACCTCGCTGGTGACCATCGTGTCGCTGTACGAGCTCACCGGCGCGCTGTCGCTGGCGGTCGGTTCGGACCCGAACTGGCGGCCCTTCAAGATCGAGGCCTATATTTTCATCGCCGCGATTTATTTCACCTGCTGCTTCGCCATGTCGCGCTACAGCCTGTGGATTGAACGCCGGCTCGCCGTGGGCAAAGCCCGTTGAACAGGAATAACAAAATGAGTGAACCCACCATCCACTTCGACAAGGTCAACAAATGGTACGGCAACAATTTCCACGTGTTGCGCGACATCGACCTTCAAGTCAAGCCGGGCGAGCGCCTGGTGATCTGCGGGCCTTCGGGCTCGGGCAAGTCCACCATGATCCGCTGCATCAACGCGCTGGAGGACTACCAGGAAGGCAAGCTCACCGTCGCGGGTTCGCTGCTGGGCGACGACATCAAGGCGATTGACGCGGTGCGCCGCCAGGTCGGCATGGTGTTCCAGCAGTTCAACCTGTTTCCGCACCTGACGGTGCTGGAAAACCTCACGCTCTCGCCAACCTGGGTGGCGGGCCTGTCGAAAAAGGACGCGATCGAGCGCGCCATGGCTCAGCTTGAGCGTGTGCGCATCGCCGAGCAGGCGCAGAAATACCCGCTGCAGCTGTCGGGCGGCCAGCAGCAGCGCGTGGCGATTGCCCGGGCGCTGTGCCTCACGCCCAAGATCATGCTGTTCGATGAGCCCACCTCGGCGCTGGATCCGGAAATGATCAAGGAAGTGCTGGACGTGATGATGGAGCTGGCCAACCAGGGCATGACCATGCTGTGCGTGACGCACGAAATGGGCTTTGCCAAGGCGGTGGCCGACCGCGTGATCTTCATGGACCAGGGCCAGATCGTCGAGGAGAACACGCCCACCGAGTTCTTCAACCATCCGCAGACTGACCGGGCCAAGGATTTTCTGTCCAAAATTCTGGGGCATTAAACTAGCGCCCATGTGCCAGTTATTGGGAATGAATTCGGCCAAGCCGGCCGACCTGCGGTTCTCGCTGACCGGTTTCGCCGCGCGCGGCGGCCTGACCGACCACCACGCGGACGGTTTCGGTATCGGGTTCTTTGAAGACAAGGCCTGCCGCCTTTTTGTCGATGCCCAGCCGGCGGCCACCTCGCCGGTGGCCGAGATGCTCAAGCACTACGCCATCAAGTCGCGTAACGTGGTCTCGCACATCCGCAAGGCCACGCAGGGCGACCCGATGAGGCTGGAAAACTGCCACCCCTTCACCCGCGAGCTCTGGGGCCGGCATTGGCTCTTCGCCCACAACGGCGACCTGATCGACTACCAGCCGGAGTCCGCCGGCAACTACCAGCCGGTGGGCACCACCGACAGCGAGCGGGCTTTCTGCGCGCTGATGGAGGAACTCAAGCGCATCAGCCCGCGCGAGCCCTGCTCGGCCGACATCGTGTTCGACACGCTGTGCGCCATGAGCGAGCGCACGGCCGAGTTCGGTGTCTTCAACTACCTGCTGTCCAACGGCCAGTCGCTTTTCGCGCACTGCTCGACGCGGCTGTGGTACCTGGTGCGCGAATGGCCTTTTTCCAACGCCAGCCTGGTGGATGCCGACCTCAGCATGGATTTTGCGCAGACCAACAACCCGGAAGACCGGCTCTGCGTGGTGGCGACGCAGCCGCTCACGCGCAACGAGAACTGGCAGCAGATGCAGCCGGGCCAGCTGCTGTGGATGGAAGACGGCCGCATCGTGCGGCAGGCGCAGCTGGAGGTCAGCGAAGCCATTCGGCAAAAACACCAGGCCAGCCTGGCCTGCGTTTAAGCGGTTCTACGGCCGCTTTATTGCAGGAAGCCCATGCTGCGCCCCTCGCGCACCTCGGGCTTGATGCGGTGCTCGGCTTCCAGCTGCGCGAGGAATTCCTCGGCCGAAAACTCGGCCGCGAGGATGTCGACCTGGCGCTTGACGGCCGCGAAATCGCCGGGGCATAGCTGGGTGAGCTTGCCCAGGCGCTCGCGCAGGTCGCCGACCAGCAGGGTTGTATCACCGGCCAGTGCTTCGACCACAAACATGGTTTCGCGTTGCTCGCGCGTTAACGGCATGAAGCGGATCTTGAAGGTAAAGCGGCGCAGCGCCGCCTGGTCCAGGCTGTTGAACAGGTTGGTGGTGCAGATGAAGATGCCGGCGTGGCGCTCCATGCCCTGCAGCATTTCGTTAACCTCGGTCACTTCGTAGGTGCGCTGGGCGCCGCGCCTGTCCTGCAGAAAGCTGTCGGCCTCGTCGAGCAGCAGCACGGCTTTTTCGGACTCGGCCTCGCGGAACATGGCGGCCATGTTCTGCTCGGTCTCGCCAACGTATTTGCTCATGAGGTCGCTGGCCTGCTTGATGATGAGGGGCAGGTCCAGCGCCCTGGCGATGTGTTCGGCCAGCGCGGTCTTGCCGGTGCCGGGTGGGCCGTAAAAACACAGGCTGCCGTGGCCGCGGCTCTTGAGGGCCTCGACGATGCGAGGCACCTCAAAGCGCGACTCGACATTGAGCATGGACAGGTCGTAGGTGGTGACGCTGCGCCGCCCTCCCGCCTCCGATTTGTTGCCCAGGGCCACGTCGGCGTTCCTGAGCTGCCGCTCTATCAGCGACTCCATCAGCAGCGGCCGGCCGCCGGCCAGGGCGGCCTTCATGGCTTCGCCGTCGACCTGCGCGTCAACCTTGTCCTCCGGCGCGCTGGCCAGCCGGGCAAACCGAACGGCCGTACGTATCTGCGCGGGAGTCAGGCCCTTGCGCGCGGTGAGCTTGGCAACAAAAGCGTCGCTAACCTGCACGCCCTCCAGCGTCTTGCGCACCACGCCCTCGCGCGCGCCGGGCGGCGGCGAGCGCAGCTCCAGGTGGTAGGCAAAGCGGCGGCGGAAGGCCGGGTCTATCTGCTCGATGCGGTTGGTGACCCACAGCGTGGGCACGGTGTTGGATTCCAGGATCTGGTTGACCCAGGCCTTGCCGCTGACCGAGCCGCTGGCCGGCACCGGCAGCTGTTCGGAACGCGCCATGAGCTGCGCGGCTTCGCTGGAAATGGGCGGGAACACGTCTTCGACTTCGTCGAAGAGCAAGGCCGAATGCGTGCTGCCCTTGAGGAAGACCTGCGCGATCTGCAGCGAGCGGTAGCGGTCGCGCCCGCTCAGCGAGTTGCCGTCGCGGTCGGCGTATTCGACTTCGAACAGGTCCAGCCCGGCGGCCCGCGTGACGACCTTGGCGAGCTCGGTCTTGCCGGTGCCGGGCGGGCCATAAAGCAGCACGTTGACGCCCTGCTCCTTGGTCGCCACGGCATTGCGCAACAGGGACACCAGCACCTGCGCGTCCTCCTGCACAAATGCGAAATCGGCCAGGCCCAGGCTGCTGTGCGCGGCGGGCCGGGTGAAGACGGCCATCAATTCGTTCTGGTCGCGGTATTCGCGCATCAGCACGGGCGGCAGTTTTTCGCTGACCTTCATGAGGTCGGCCAGGTCGGTAATGTTGTGTTCGGAGATCAGGTTCTCGACCATGCCTATGCGCTCCAGGCGCGAGCCCGCGCGCAAGGCTTCGGCGACTTCGGGCGCCTTGACGCCGGCCACGTCGGCGATGGCGGCATAGGCTTCGGGCGCGTTGTTGACCTTGAACTCGACCAGCAGGGAGCGCAGGTCGCGTTGGTAGCGCGCGAGCGTGCCATAGAGCAGCAGCGCGCGTTCGGCGCGGTTGAGTTGCAACAGGTTGGCCAGCGCGTCGATGTTTTTTTCGACCAGGGTGGATTGTTTCTTGAGCGCGTGCGTGAGCCAGTCGCCGGTGGCGGCCAGCACCGAGAGCAAATCCCTGGGCTGGTCCTTGGCGTGTTCGTCGAGGTAGAAGAACAGCGTGCCCTCTTCATAGGGGCCGCGCCAGGCGCCGTGGCGCGCCATGAACTCGGCGTCGCTCAGGCTTTCGTGGCCGCGCCAGAATTCGTTGTCCTTGCAGCGGCGCACCAGGAACTCGCGCAGGCGCTGCAGCGCGGGCAGCGGCCAGACCAGGTGCCGGCCGGAGAGCGAGAGCAGGCTGTTCAGGTCGCGCCTGACGTTGAACTTGGCGCCCTGGCGGGCCGCCAGCGTCAGCACGAAATGCGAACACATCAGGTCCAGCACCGGCGCTTCCTTCAGCCCGGGGGACAGCAGCCACTGCTGCTGCTCGCTAACGGAACGCTTGCTCATGGACAAACCTCCCTATTGCACTGATTGCACCTAATGCAACGACACCGCTGGTTGACATGCCTCTGGACCTTGCCTGTTTGACTGGATGCACTACCCTGGCTATGAGCGCCTTGGCGCCATGGGGTTCAACGAGACTCCACCATAACGCAGCTTGAAGCATCATGGAAGACACTACTTGAACGCCCCCGTGTGGAATGCGCCACAGAAACGCCAACGAACGCACGGAAAATGTAGCGGCACAATCTCACCATCGCCACAGAGGACATCATGCTCAGCCTTACCGACATCGAACAGGCCGCCCAGCGCCTGCAGGGCCATCTGCTGGACACGCCCTGCGTGGAATCCCGGACGCTGTCGCAGCTGACGGGCGCGCAGATTTTCCTGAAGTTCGAAAACCTCCAGTACACCGCATCCTTCAAGGAGCGTGGCGCTTGTAACAAGCTCGCGCAACTGTCAGCCGACGAACGGCGCCGCGGCGTGATCGCCATGAGCGCGGGTAACCATGCCCAGGGTGTGGCCTACCATGCGCAGCGCCTGGGCCTGCGGGCGGTGATCGTGATGCCGCGCTTCACGCCGGGCGTAAAGATAGAACGCACCCGCGGTTTTGGCGCCGAGGTGGTACTGCACGGCGACTCGCTGGATGAATCGCGCGCCCACGCCCTGCAGCTGGCCGAGCGTGAAGGCCTGGTCTTTGTGCACCCCTATGACGACGAAGCCATCGTCGCGGGCCAGGGCACCGTCGGGCTGGAGATGTTGCATGCCGTGCCCGAGCTGGACACCCTGGTCATTGCCGTGGGCGGCGGCGGCCTGATCGCGGGCATGGCCACGGCGGCCAAGGCCCTCAAGCCGGGCATCGAGATCATCGGCGTGCAGACCTCCCGCTTTCCGGGCATGGTCAACGCCATCAAGGGCACCAAACACCCGCAGGGCACCAGCACCATCGCCGAGGGCATCGCCGTCGGCACGCCGGGCGTCATCCCGCAAGCCATCATCGCCAAGCTGGTGGACGACCTGGTATTGGTCGACGAAGGCGACATCGAGCAGGCCATGGTCATGCTGCTCGAAATCGAAAAAACCCTGGTGGAAGGCGCGGGTGCGGCCGGGCTGGCGGCGCTGCTCAAGTACCCGGCGCGCTTTGCCGGCAAAAAAGTCGGCCTGGTGCTGTGCGGCGGCAACATCGACCCGCTGCTGCTGGCCGCCATCATCGAGCGCGGCATGGTGCGCGCCGGGCGCCTGGCGCGCATCAAGGTCAGCGTGCGCGACATCCCCGGCTCCCTGGCGAAGATCACCGCCACCGTGGCCGACGCCGGGGCCAACATCGACGAGGTGCACCACCAGCGCGCCTTCACCATGCTGTCAGCCCAGAACGTGGAGATCGAGCTGGTGATACAGACGCGCGGGCGCGATCACATCCAGCAGGTGCTGGCGGCGCTCAACGCGGCCGGTTACGAGGCTTCGGAGCAGCACTGAACGCGGCGCGGGCCGCGCTCAATTCCAGCCTATCACCTCGAAACCGCGTTCGCCGAGGCAGCGCTGCACAAAGCTGCGGTAGGTGCTGTTGGGTTTGTCGTTGTGAAACGCGCCCGACACCGCGCCGGCCGAGCCGCCCACGGCAGCCCCCGCGGCACCGGCGCGCAGCACGCCCTCGCCGCCGCGCCCGGTGATCAGGGCGCCCACGGCCGAGGCCACACCGCCGACGGCCGCGCCCTCACCGGCCCGACGGCCTACTTCATTGCCGCTTTGCGACGGGCTGAGCCCGGCGGCCGAGGCTCGCGACATGCAGGCATTGACCTCGGCCTGGCCCTGGGCATCGCCCACGCGGTTGAGCGTGGCATTGGGATACAGCACCGGCCTGGCCGAGGCGCTGCCGGGTCCGCCGGTGGCGCAGGCCGAAAGCAGGGCCAGCGCGGACAGGGCGGCCGGCAAGAGTCGAAATGAAGTTGGGTATTTCATGCGTTCCTTCCGCAAACAAGCATGGGTAAAGGGTAACGCAACTGGCGATGGCGACCTGTTTGCCGCCGGGGCGCCGCATGCGGCTAAAATCTGCCCAGACTTTCAAGCAATTCAGGAACCCCCATGTCCAGTTCAGCCAACCACACCACCAATGCCGCCCACGACAGCCCCACGTCCGCCCAGGAGCAGGAAGCCGTTGACGCCATCGTCCCCGTGATCCCCATTGTCCTGCCGGTGGTCGGTGGCGTGCTGATGTTCCTGCTGGCCTTCATTGCCATCTACATGGCCTGATATTCCCCCGCTTTCCCCTAGAAAGTCCGCAGCCTGCGGACTTTTTTGTTTCCGGCCTCTGGGCCCGTCCCCGACCCGTTTCATCGCAAAAACCGCCGTGAAACCGCGGTCAACCGCCCCCTGGCGGCATTTCCCACCCCCATGTCATGACTGCCGGAACCCCCGCGCAGCATATGCATAACCTCATGCAAGTTATGCATAACTTTTGACGGTAACTGCCAGGTAACCAGCGTCTATCTTCTTAAAATGAATTCTCTGGCCGACCCGTGGAAGGCGCAAAAGCAGCCGGCAAACCGCTTTTTCCGACCTTGCGCCGCAGCATATTCAGCCTGCGGCTCCGCCCGCCGACCGGGACTTGGTTGTTGTGTGAGCGCTGTCCTGTTTCAGGTCCATCAAGGCCGTTGCGGGGAAAGTCCAAGCCTTATTTCGACAAACGTCTCGAGTTCCAACCACCCCCGGTTGCCGCGCGACGCTTCTCGAAATAACGCTTTTTAACTTTGGAGTTTTTTCGATGAACCAACCCGTGATGCAAGGCCTGCAACTCAATACACCCAGCTACGTCAAGAACGCGAAACTGATCGCCTGGGTCGCCGACATGGTGGCCCTGTGCAAACCTGACAACGTGTACTGGTGCGACGGCAGCGATGCCGAATACCAGCGCCTGTGCCAGCAGCTGGTCGACGCCGGCACTTTCAAGAAGCTCAACGAAGCCAAGCGCCCCAACAGCTTCCTGGCCCAGAGCGATCCCAGCGACGTGGCCCGCGTGGAAGACCGCACCTATATCTGCTCCGCCAAAAAGGAAGATGCCGGCCCGACCAACAACTGGATGGCGCCCGCCGAGATGCGCGCCACGCTGCAACCCCTGTTTGACGGCTGCATGAAGGGCCGCACCATGTACGTGGTGCCTTTCAGCATGGGCCCGCTGGGTTCGCCGATCGCGCACATCGGCATCGAGCTGTCCGACAGCCCTTACGTGGCCGTCAACATGAAGATCATGACGCGCATGGGCCAGGCGGTGTTCGGCGTGCTGGGCGTGGACGGCGACTTTGTGCCCTGCGTGCACACCGTGGGCGCGCCGCTGACCGAGGGCCAGAAGGACGTGAAATGGCCCTGCAACAAGACCAAGTACATCGTGCATTACCCCGAGACCCGCGAGATCTGGTCTTACGGCTCCGGCTACGGCGGCAACGCCCTGCTGGGCAAGAAGTGCTTTGCGCTGCGCATCGCCTCCAACATGGGCCGCGACGAGGGCTGGCTGGCCGAACACATGTTGATCCTCGGCGTGACCAATCCCCAGGGCAAGAAATACCACGTGGCGGCAGCCTTCCCGAGCGCCTGCGGCAAGACCAATTTCTCGATGCTGGTGCCGCCCGCCGGTTTTGACGGCTGGAAAGTCACCACCATAGGCGACGACATCGCCTGGATCAAGCCCAGCGCCGACGGAAAGCTTTACGCCATCAACCCTGAAGCCGGTTACTTCGGCGTGGCCCCCGGTACCAACTTCCACACCAACCCGAACTGCATGGCGAGCCTGGACAAGAACGTCATCTTCACGAACGTAGCCCTCACCGATGACGGCGACGTGTGGTGGGAAGGCATGGAAAAAGACACCGGTGGCCAGCCCGCGCACCTGATCGACTGGCAAGGCAAGGACTGGACGCCGCAGATCGCCAAGGAAACCGGCGCCAAGGCCGCCCACCCCAACGCCCGCTTCACCGTGGCCGCCACCAACAACCCGGCCCTGGACAGCGCCTGGGACGACCCGAAGGGCGTGGCGATCGACGCCTTCATCTTCGGCGGCCGCCGATCCACCACCGTGCCCCTGGTCACCGAGGCACGCAACTGGGTCGAAGGCGTTTACATGGCCGCGACCATGGGCTCGGAAACCACGGCAGCCGCCACCGGCCAGGCCGGCGTGGTGCGCCGCGACCCCTTCGCCATGCTGCCCTTCATGGGCTACAACATGAGCGACTACTTCCAGCACTGGCTCAACGTCGGCAAGAAGCTGGAAGCCACGGGCGCCAAAATCCCCAAGATCTACACCACCAACTGGTTCCGCAAGGGCGAAGACGGCAAGTTCGTCTGGCCCGGCTACGGCGAGAACATGCGCGTGCTCAAGTGGATGATCGACCGCATCGAAGGCACGGGCAAGGGTTCCGAGCACATTACCGGCATCAGCCCCGCCTACGAAGACCTGAACTGGACCGGCCTGAACTTCAGCGCCGAGCAGTTCAAAACCGTGACCAGCATCGACAAGGCCGCCTGGCTCAAGGAGCTGGAATTGCACACCGAACTGTTCAAGCAACTCGAACATCACCTGCCGAAAGAGCTGGGGGAGACCAAAGCCGCGATCGAGCGCCGCCTGGCTGCCTGACCGGTAGAACCAGGCGGGTACGGCGCATGACCTGCGCCGCGCCTCACGCCCCGGGCCATCCGGTACAGGGCAAAAAAAAGCCACCTGACAAGGTGGCTTTTTTGTGGGCCGCCGCAGCGGACGGCCCGGCATCCGGCGGGATGCTTAGATGTAGCTGCGGTGGTAGGCGCGCAGCACCGAGGCGCCGCTGGCGGGTTCGGCGCGCTCTGCCTTGATGACAGGAGCCGCGGATGCATCCACCTCGGCATCGGCAGCGCGTTGCAGGGCCATTTGCAGGTCGGCCATCACGCGGGGATCGTTCTTGGCGGCTTGCCAGAGGCGCTGGTCGGCGCGGGCTTCGGCCAGGCTGCGCGACCAGTCGTCCAAGCCGGCTTTGACACGGGCCGCAAGGTTGCGCGCGGTACCGGCGAACAAAGCCAGGACGGCAAAGGCGACAGCCCACAGGGCGATCCACATCACCAGCAGATGGCCTTCGGTGACGCTGTCCATCACCTGGTAGGCCACCACCATGATGGCGGCCGCGACGGCGGACAACAGCAGCGTGGCGAGGCCGCGGGTGCCGGTAAAGGCCTGGCCCAGCTGGCGTACGGCACCAAAGGCCGACTCAGCGCGGACAACGCCGGGATGCTGTGTGGAATGTTTGATATTGACGAAGCTGGTCATGAGGAACTCCCGTTATGGCTAATCCCCGCCGGGACAAGATATCTCGGCGGGTACAGGGATATTAGGGTTATCACTGATGCTATTCAACTTTATCTTTATGATGAGATTCATTCATATTAGTGATAACCTGAGCGCCTGCCCTCCAAACCATGGCTTCCGACACCCTCAATCCCCTCAATTTCCGGACGCTGGATCTGAACCTGCTCCGTGTGTTCGACGAAGTGATGGCCGAACGCAGCCTGACGCGGGCCGCGCGCAACCTGTCGCTGACCCAGCCCGCCGTCAGCAATGCGCTGCGCCGGCTGCGCGAGACCCTGGGCGACGAACTGGTGCAGCGTAGCGGTCAGGGCATGGCGCCCACACCACGCGCCCTGGCCATCTGGCCGGCCGTGCGCGAGGCACTGCAGCAGCTGCAGGCGTCGCTGGTTCCCAACGAATTTGTGCCAGGCGAAGCCAACACCACCTTTGTGCTGGCCATGGCCGACGCCACCGCGGCCGAGCTGATGCCCGGCCTGGTCGAAACGCTGGAGCGCGAAGCGCCGGGCGTATCAATCCGGGTGGTGCCGCTCACCACCCGCGACCCGCGGCGCCTGCTGGACGAAGAAACCTGCGACCTGGCCATAGGCTACTTCCCCTCGTTGCTGGCCGACCTGACGGCCAGTGAGCAAAGCGGGGAGCCGCTGCCGTTTTCACACCAGCGGCTCTACGACGGCGAATATGTCTGCGTGATGCGCAAGGACCACGCGCTGGCCACCGGCCCCTTTACGCTCAACCGCTTTTGCGCCGCACGACACATGCTGGTGAGCTTTTCGGGCCGGCCCTACGGGTTTATCGACGAAGCCCTGGCTTCTCTGGGACGCAAGCGGCAGGTCGTGCTCACCGTCAACCAGTTCTTCACCGCCGGCCGTGTGGTGGCCAACTCCAACCTGCTGACGGTGTTGCCGCGCCACTTTGTACGCGTGACCGGCATTGCCGAGCAGCTGGTGCTGCGCCCCTTGCCTTTTGACGTCTCGCCGGTGCACGTGGACGCGGTGTGGCACCGCCGTTCCCGCCAGCGCAGCGCCCACATGTGGCTGCGGCAGGCCGTGGTGCGCGCCGCCGACCAGGCGTTTTCGGCCTGATTCTCAAAGCGGGGATACCCCTTTTCCCTTCTTTGCGCCTGCGCCGGCGCGTGGCAGTTTTGCGGGGCATGCTTTTTGCATACAGTTCTGCACACAAACTGTATGCAGGAGCGCTGAATGTCCCAGCTTGAAATTCCCCGTTTTCGCCGCCGCGGCGCGCTCAAGGTTCTCGCCGGCGGCGTGGCCGCCATGGCCCTGCCCGCTTTCGCGGCCTGGCCCGACAAGCCCATCAAGATCGTCGTGACCTTTCCGGCCGGCGGCGCCAGCGACATCGTGGCGCGCCTCATGGCCGAGCACCTCGGCAAAAAGCTGGGCCAGGCGGTGGTGGTGGACAACCGTCCCGGCGCGGGCGGCAGCGTGGGCGGGCTGGTGGTGGCGCAGGCACCGGCGGATGGCTACACCTTGATGCTCAGCAACTCCACGCCGGTGTCCATAGGCCCTTTCGCGCTGGAAAAGCAGCCTTACGATCCGGTGGAAGGCTTTACCCATATCGCGCTGATCGGCAACGCACCCTGCGTGGTCATGGCCAACCCGCATGCGCCCATCAAGACCATCACGGATGTGGAGTCACAGGCGCGCAAGGCGGGCCGGCTGGACTTCGGTTCGGGCGGGCCGGCGTCCATAGGCCACATCTACGGCGAGCTGATGAAAAAAGCCATGGGCGTGAACCTGCAGCACATTCCCTACCGCGGCGGCGCGCCCATGGCGACCGACCTGATCGCCGGCGTGATTCCGGTGGGGATTGATGTGCTGACGGCGTTTGTGCCTTACTTCAAGAGCGGGCAGCTGGTGCCGCTGGCGGTGACTTCGGCAGCGCGCTCACCGCTGGTGCCGGATGTGCCCAGCGTGCTTGAGTTCGGCTACCGCAAGCTGGTGCTGGACAACTTCTTCGGCCTGAGCGGGCCGGCGCACATGCCGGCCGACATGGTGGCGCGGCTGAACACCGCGTGCAACGAGATCCTCGCCACGCCGGAAGTCAAAAAGAAAATGCTGGAATTGGGCATCACCACCCAGGCCATGAGCCCGGCCGCGTTCGGTGGCTTCGTCAAGGACCAGGTTGCGGTGCTGGCGCCCGCCGTGAAGGGCGCGGGGGTGAAACTCTGAAAAGCGGCGCGCCGTTTCAGGCGACCGAAAGCGTCAGCGAACCACGCTGAGGTAGGTGTAGGCGGCCGTGCGCAATTCCTGGGCTTGCTGCGGGTTGCGGCCGGCACGGGCTTCGGCGCGCTCCATCAGGTTGTGGGCCACGCCATGGACGGGGGCCACGCCGGCGGCGGAAGGCAGAAAACGGGCGATTTGGGCAAACAGGCTGTACATGTCAAAAGTCACCCCTATGCGGGTGAGAAGTTACGGTGAATCAAGAATAAGGGTTTTCCCTAGGGTTTCAAGCCTAAGACGGGCTCAAACCCATGCAAAGCATGCATAGTTTGATCCGCCGGTCCACATAGCCGGGGTTTTATGGGAGGAATTCACGCTCGCGATACGGCTATGCTCCCTGCATGTCCGCCCCCTCCCCCGCATCGACGACGGCTGTGACGCCTGTTTCGCTGCCGGGCGAGGAACTGCTGCGGCAGATCGCCGCCAACATCGACGCCATGCTCTGGTCCTGGGACCCGGCCGGCGGCCGCATCACTTACACCAATCCGGCTTTCGAGATGTTCTGGGGCCAGTCGGCCGACAAACTGGCGAGCGATCCCTGGCAATGGCTGGAGCAGGTCGACCCGACGGACCGCGACCGGGTGCGCCAGCTGCAGCTGGCCGCCGTCAAACGCAGCGAGGAATACCGCGTGCGCAGGCCGAACGGCGACGTCGCCCGGCTGAGCCAGCGCGCGCTGCCCATACACAGCCCCTCGGGGCAGCTGCTGCGCGTCATCCACCTGGCCAACAACATCACCTGGCAGCTCGACACCTCCAAGCAGCTGCGCGTGGAGATCGGCCGGCGTACCGACTCCGAGGCCAAATACCGCGCGGTGGTGGAAAACGTCAGCGAGGGCATCCTGGTCACGGCGGGCGGGCGCATCCTCTACGCCAACCCCAGGGCGCTGAAGCTGACCGCGCTGGATGAAGCCACCGCCAAGTCGCGGCCCTTCATCGAATTCATCCATCCCGACGACCGCGAGCGGGTGCTGGACAACCACCTGCGGCGCCTGCGCGGCGAGACAGTTGAGAACCACTACCAGTTCCGCGTGCAGCACAGCCAGAGCGTGACGCGCTGGCTGGAGATCAGCGCGGTGATGTTCGAGTGGGAGGGCACGCCGGCCACGCTGAACTTCCTGACCGACGTGACGCTCAAGCGCCAGGCTGAGGAAGACATGCTCAAGGCGCTGGCGCACGAGCGCGAGCTGTCGGAGCTCAAATCGCGCTTCGTCGCTGTCACCTCGCACGAGTTCCGCACGCCGCTGGCCGCCATCCTGTCGTCGGTGGAACTGCTCGACGCCTACGGCGCGAGCTTTCCGGCCGAGGAGCGCCGCGAGCTGCTGGGCCAGATCAAGACCGCCGTCGCGCGCATGAGCAACATGGTGGAACAGGTGCTGCTGACCAGCCGCCTGGAACTGGGCAAGTTCAGGTTTGAACCCGCGCCGCTGCTGGTGCCCGACTGGCTGGTGCTGGTGATGGCCGAGCTCGAGCGCGGCAATCCGCAGGCCGCGCGCGTGTCCCTCACCTGCGACGGGCTGGACGCGCCGCGCACGGCGGACCAGCAGCTGCTGCGCCATATCGTGGTCAACCTGCTTGGCAACGCGCTCAAGTATTCGGACCCGGACACGCCGGTGAGGTTTGCGGTGCGCGGCGTGGGCGAGCAGATCCACCTGCGCATCAGCGACCAGGGCATAGGCATTCCAGAGGCCGACCTGCCGCGCCTGTTCGGCAGCTTTCACCGCGGCACCAACGTCGGCAATATTTCCGGCACCGGCATAGGCCTGCACATCGTCAAGGAATGCGTGGACCTGCACCGGGGCGAGATCGAAGTCAGCAGCCGGCCCGGACAAGGCACCAGCTTCATGGTGCGGCTGGCGGCGCCTCCGGCCTGACGGGCCGCGCCCGCGCCGGCCGGACTAGTCGGCTATCTCGAACTGCGGGTTCCACGCCACCTCCCAGAGGTGGCCGTCCGGATCCTGGAAGTAGCCCGCATATCCGCCGTAGAAGGTCGCGCCCGCCGGCTTGGTGATCACGGCGCCGGCTTTTTCCGCATCGGCCATCACCGCGTCGACCTCTTGCCGGGAGGCCACGTTGTGCGCCAATGAAAACGCCGACGCGCCGCGCTGCGATACGGGCAGACCCGTGTCGTGCGCCAGGCTGGCGCGCGGCCACAGGGCCAGCTTGAGGCCCGGCTGCAAATCGATGAAGACCACGGCGCCGTGCTCGAACTCCTCCCCGACGATGCCGGGCGTTGCCAGCCCCAGGCCGTCACGGTAAAAAGCCAGCGAGCGCTCGAGGTCGTCTACGCCCAGGGTGACCAGGGTGATGCGGGGTTTCATGAAGATTTCCTCCGGTGGTAAGTCAAGGCCGCCTGAATGCAGAACGCCAGCGCATCACGCGGCACCGCGTCCGCGGCGTCCAGCACGATGGCGCGGTTGCCGTCATAACGGAGCTCCACCGGGAACAGCGTACGGAAGGTGTCCACCAGCGTGGTCTTGCAGTTGAAGTAGAGGGCGTACTGCGAGGGGCTGGATTTGATCGGCCCCAGGCGCAGGGTGCTGCCGCTTTTGCTCGCCGACGTGAGGTAGGCGGGCTCGCCCCACTTGAGCGTTTCCTCGATCTCACCGACGCCGGGCGTGGCCGCCGCGGTGTCCAGGATCAAGCCGCGCAGCACCATCAGCCGGCGCCGCAAGTCCGGCGGATAGGCCGCGAAGGTTTGCGCGACGGCAACGTTCCTGATCTGCTCCACAAGCGGCTCCTGTTCCATCGGTTCATGCCATAGGGAATCTAGCGCATGGGCGCGCGGCGGCGCAAGCGAAAAGCCCTCGCACGGGGTGGGGTCGGTCTTCCCGCACAATCGGCGGGTGAACATTCAGCTCCTGTCCGACCTGCACCTCGAAAGCAACCCGAATTTCACGGCGCAGCCCGTGCCCGGCGCCGACCTGCTGGTGCTGGCCGGCGATATCGGCTCCTACCAGCAGGGTTCGCTGCTGGCTGAACGGGACATCGCCGACTTCGGCCTGGCGCGGTTTTCGCCCTTGCCTGCGGCCCAGGGCGGCGCGGGCTGGCCCACACCGGTGTTCTTCCTGCCCGGCAACCACGAATATGACGGCCTGGACTTTGACGCCACCCATGCCCGGTTGCGCGAAACCTGCGAGCGGCTGGGCATGGTCTGGCTGGAGCAGGAGAGCGTGGTGCTGCAAGGCGTGCGCTTTGTCGGCAGCACGCTGTGGACCGACTTCGACGCCCTGAGCGGCGGCCAGGCGCAGGACGCCGACATCACGCTGGGCGAGCAACTGAAGGCGCGCGACAAAGCCTTTCGCGCGGCCAATTTTTACCTGAGCAAAAACCACACGTTCAGGAATGGCCAGCCCCTGCTGGCGGCCGAGGTGCGCGAGCAGGGCCTCAAAAGCCAGGCCTGGCTGCGGCAGGCGCTAGCCCAGCCCTTTGAGGGCCCCACGGTCGCCGTGACCCATTTCGCGCCCAGCCTGCTGAGCGCCGACCCGCGTTACGGCCTGGCGCCGGGCACGGCGGGTTTTTGCAATGCGCTCGATGAGCTGCTGCCGCTGGCCGACCTGTGGCTGCATGGCCACCTGCATTGCGCGATCGACTACACCAGCCGCGGCTGCCGCGTGGTGGCCAACCCGCTGGGCTATGCGCGCAAGGGCGAGCAGGAGGGGTTTTTACCCGAACTGCTGATCCCCATCGGTCAATAGCATTCTTATGGCTGCGCGGCCGGCACGCCGCTGCTGACTAAAGTCGTAGCGCCGCGGTTTGCACGGCGGTGCCTTTTTTTCTTTGGAACTTCCCGGGCGCCGCGCGACCCAACCGGGGTCGGCAATGCGGAACAAAGCGTGTCAAGCAGTGATAACACTTTGTTCCAATTGTTGATTTGCGCGCTGTTCGGCTTGCAGGTATCTTGCTTGAAGGGTTCATGCAGGACTTCCCGCACCGCACCCGAATCGGGGAGAGCAATATGAAAAGCAATGTGTCCTATCTTGGCGCCTGGCTTGCCGCCGCCGGCCTGGCATTTGCACTCGCGCTCGCGGCACCCAGTGATTCCAGCGTGATGGGCCGCCTGCCCGCTTTCATGGCGCAAACCCTGCTGCGCCAGCCGGTCACCGTGCCCGAAGGCCTCCCGTCGGACCGCACGCTCGCACTGATCACCTTCAAGCGCGGCCAGCGAGCCGATGTCGAGAGCTGGATCCAAGGCATGAACCTCAGGAACGATCCATCGATCACCTGGATGCGCATGCCGGTACTCAACGACCCCGGCACGCTGACGGGCCGCAGCGCGGTTGAAGACCGGCTGCTGCAGCACTACACGGCCGATGCCGAGCGGGCCAAGATGGTGCCGGTGTTCACCGATCGCGCCAGCTTTGTGCGCTCCGCCGGCCTGGCCAGCACCGACCAGGTCTACGCCGTGGTAGTCAATCGCCAGGGCGAGGTGCTGGCACGGGTTGAGGGGCAGTTCGACCCCGACAAAGCCCAGACCCTGCGCGAAACCCTGCGGCAAAGCAACTTTTAGCGATCCCTTTTAGCGCCCACGCTTTTCACGTCGCGTCGTGCGCGGCACCCCAAGCGCGATGCGAAGCGAGCTGTTCAATACCAGCAGGGGCCGCGGGACTGGCTGCGCCAGACCGCAGGCGCCGCCCCCTTGAGGGGGAACGGGCTACACGAAGTGAGCCTGGACAGGGGTGCTACACACGTTCCGGGCCCAGGGTGAAATAGAAAGTCGCACCCTTCCCCGGCTCGGATTTGGCCCACACCTTGCCGCCGTGCCGCGCAATGATGCGGTGCACCGTGGCCAGGCCGACGCCGGTGCCGGAAAATTCCGACGGTGTGTGCAGGCGCTGGAAGGCGCCGAACAGCTTCTCGGCATAGGCCATGTCAAAACCCGCTCCCTGGTCCCGCACGAAGTACACCGTCTCGCCGGCCTCGCCGGTTTCGCGGCCGAAACTGATCTCCGTGCAGGCCTGCCTGGCGCTGAATTTCCAGGCGTTGCCCAGCAGGTTGTCGAGCACCTGCTTGAGCAGCCTGGGGTCGCCCGGCCCCGCGACGCCGGGCTCGACATGCAGCCGCGCGTCGCGGCCGGGCTCGCGCTCACGGTAGCCGGCCAGCAGGCTCTCGGCGAGCGCGCTCAGGTCGACGCGCTCCCAGCGCAGGCTGGAGCGCGACACCTGCGCCAGCGCGAGCATGGCGTCGATCAGCTCGCCCATTTGTGAAACACCCGCGCGTATGCGCGCCAGGTAATGCCGGCTGCGCTCGGTCAAAGGGGTGTTTTCGGCCTTGGCCATGGTCCGCTCGAGCAGGTCACTGAAGCCGTCCACCGCGCTCAGCGGGCTGCGCAGGTCGTGCGACACCGAGTAGGAGAAAGCCTCCATCTCCTTGTTGGCGAATTCAAGCTGGGCGGTGCGCTGCTGCACCCGCTCCTCGAGGCTGGCATTGAGGCGCAGGATTTCCTCGCGCGCGCGCTTGCGTTCACGGATATTGGTGTTGATGCCCAGCACCCCGTTGACCTTGCCCTGCTCGTCGCGCACTACCGTCCAGCGCGCCTCGATGCTCACCGGCGAGCCGTCACGCGCGCGCTGCTCGAGCTCGCCGCTCCAGTCGCCGTCGTTGGCCAGGGTCTTGGCCATGCTGTCCAGAAGCACCTGCGGGTCGGGGTACATGAGCGTGTCCATGGTCTTGCCCAGCACTTCCTCGGCGGTCCAGCCATAGAGCCGCTCGGCGCCCTTGTTCCAGAAGCGTATGGTCCGGTCCAGGTTGCGGACCATGATGGCGTCCTGCGCCCGGTCCAGCAAGGAGGCCTGCTCGCGCACCTTGATGACGGCTTGCCGCTCGGCCTCCTGGCTGCGCTGGCGCTCCAGGCGAGCGCGCAGGCTGACGATGCCGAAGGCCAGGTTGTCGGCAAGCTCCTGCAGCAGCTTGATTTCATCGGCGCTGAATAGCTGCGCCTCGCCCGAATACAGGCACAGCACGCCAAAGCTGCGGGGCCCATCGCGCAGCGGCAGGCAGATCGCGCTGAGGAAACCGCGCTCCAGCGCATGGGCATGCCAGTAAAACTTGTTGTCGGCCCGGCTGATGTCGCCGGTCTGCTGGGCTTGCCCGCTGCGCACGGCCTGGCCCGCCGGACCCCGGCCGGTGGCGTCGTCGTCGCGCCAGCTCAGGCGGATCGCTGCGAGATAGCCATTTTCGTCGCCGGCATGGGCCATGGGCAGGATGGCGCGCTCCGCGTCATCCTGCGCATAGCCCACCCAGGCCATGCGGTAGCCGCCCACGTCGACGGCCACGCGGCACACCTCGGCCAGCAGCCCCGCTTCCTCGTCCATGCGGTTGATGGCGACGCTGGAGCGGCTCAGCATCTGCAAGGCCCGGTTGGTGCTGGCCAGCGTCAGGTCGGCCAGCTTGCGGTCGGTGATGTCGCGTGCCGTGCCCACCACGCGCTCCAGCTCGCCCGACGCGCTCATGACCGGGTAGGCGTGGTCGCGTATCCACAGTGTCTTGCCATCGCCGGACAGGATGCGGTACTCGATGTCTGAGGCCTGGCCGGTGCGGTTGCGCTTTCGGGCCTCTTTGAGCAGATGCCGGTCCTCCGGCAGCGCGGCATCGGCGTACGAGAGTGGGTCGGCATAAAGGCTCTCGCGGCTGCGGCCCCAGACCCTTTCGTAGCCGGGGCTGACATACAGCAGGCGGCCGGTGCGCGGGTCCACGTTGTAGAAAACGTCGTGGATGTTTTCCGCGAGTTCGCGAAAACGCGCCTCGCTGCTGACCAGCGCCGCCTCGGCGCGCGCGCGCGCCAGCGCGATGCCGGCCAGCCGCGCCGCGATGTTGATCAGCTCGAGTTCCGCGGGCTGGGGCCTGCAGGGGTAGGCGCGGTAGATCGCAAATGTCGCGAGCACCTCGCCGTCGGTCGACACCACCGGCATGGACCAGCAGGCCCGCAGCCCGTGCTCGCGCATCAGCTCGCGGTAATCCTGCATCAGCGGGTCGCTCTGCGTGTCTTCCACCACCACCAGGTGGTTGCGAAAGGCGGCGGTGCCGCAGGCGCCGACACCCTCGCCGATGGGCAGGCCTTCGATCGCCTGGTTGTAGCGATCAGGCAGGCTGGGCGCGGCGCCCAGGTGCAGCTTCCCGTCTTCGGTCAGCAGGATGGAGCACAGGCTGTCCGGCGAGCTGTCTTCGATCAGGCGCACGACGGCCTCCAGCGATTGCACCAGGGGCGCGCCGCCGGCGATCAGCGCCAGCACCTGCTCCTGCGCGTGGGCGAAGTTTTCCGCCGCCTTCAGGGCGGTGATGTCGTTGAACACGGTGACGCCGCCCTTCATCTCGCCGGCTGCATCGCGCAGCGGCCGGGTGCTCAGGCGCAGCACCCGGTCTTCCGCGCCGGCCCGGCGAAACACCACATCCCAGTTGTCGATGGTGATGCCGCGCGCGGCCTGCGACAGGGGCCGCTCCGAGGTGGGATAGGCCGTCTTGCCGTCCAGCATCAGCAGTTGGTGATCGCGGCGCCAGTCCTCGACCCGCATGCCGGGAGGCGGCGCCCCGTTGAACAGCGCGCGCGCCGTGGCGTTGAACAGCAGGAAACGGCCCTCGGTGTCCGCGGCGATCACACCCTCGTTCATGCTGTTGAGGATGAGGTCCAGCAGGGCGCGTTCCTTGTCCACGCGTTCCAGCATGGCATCGAGCTCGCGCTGCCGCGCCTGCAGCGATTCGGCCATGCGGTTGAAGGTGTGCCCGATCTCGCCAAGTTCGCCCTGGTACAGCGGGCCCAGCCTGACACGCGCTTCCAGATTGCCCCGCGCCACCTCGTTGGCCTCTTTCAGGATGGCCTTGGCGGGGTTGACGATGAGCCGGTTGCCCAGCCACCATGCGCAGGCCCCGCCGAACAGGGCGACGGCGAGCAGCGCCAGCAGCTCAATCGCCAGGTCTTCGTGGCCGGAAGCCGCGATTGCCGCTTCCGGCGTGCTGATCGCGACAAACAGTCCCTCGCGCCCGCCCCCCGGTACGGGCGCCGCGGCATAGACCCGTTGCATACCCTGCGCGTCCGCCGCCTGCTGCACGCCTTGCCGGCGCTCCCGCACGGCTTGTTGCACGACGGGGTCCGGATGCGGCTGGCCCAGCCAGGACGGCGCCGGCGGGGATATGGCCAGCACCGTGCCGTCCCGGTCCAGCACGGCCAGGCGCGCGCCCGGCAGGGAGGACACCTCCGCCAGTGACTCCGCCAGGGCGGGCAGGCCCAGCACCGCGAAGGCCACGCCGCTGACTTTTCCGGCCTCGTTGCGCACGGGCACCGCGAAGCCTATGCCGGGACGCCCGCTGGCGCGGCCAACGGCATAACGGCCCACCGCGAAGCGCTGGCCCGCCATGGCTTGTTGAAAGTAGGGCCGGTCATCGGCGCGCAGGTTTTTGGCCTGGCCCAGCGCGTCGCACAGCAACTTGCCGTCGGTTGCGGCCAGGCCTATGTTGGTGAACTCGGGATGCTCGGCATGCAGGTTTTTCAGGTGCTGGTCGCACAGGCCGGGCACGGGGTTCTTGATGTGCGGCCCGCTGGCGATGCCGCCCAGCAGCTCGTGGACCAGGTCGATGGTGCGTTGCGTGCGCGTCGAGAGCACCAGCACGTCCGACAGCAGGTCGGACCGTGCCAGCCGCAGCGCGGCCCGGTGGCTTTGTTCCGCGGAGTAGACAAGCAGGCCGAAGACGGGGAGCAGCGCGAGCAGCACCAGCATTACCAGACGGGTACGCAGTCCCAGCCATCCCAGCATTCGGATTACCTTATGCCTTTCACGCCACGCAGCAGCCTGCCCCGCGTGGCTTTTGCAGTGTGCTTACCCCCCGGGCTTTTGTAAATGGGAATAGTCCCCGAACTGAGGCCATAAGTCTCTATCCCCGGCCTTGTCCTACAGGGCTATGCCTCCCCTGGCAGCGGTAAATTGAATACCAAGGGTTTGCTCCGGCCTGAACCGGCCGGCCGCGCGTCAGGGCACCAACGACTGGGCCGCGGTCTGCTTGAGCGCGGCCGTCA
The DNA here is from genome assembly GCF_000282655.1 of Polaromonas sp. CF318. Lineage (GTDB taxonomy): Bacteria > Pseudomonadota > Gammaproteobacteria > Burkholderiales > Burkholderiaceae_C > Polaromonas. The sequence continues at coordinate 62,319 of NZ_AKIV01000135.1, read as the reverse complement.
GCGCGTCCAGAACCTCGGATTCCAGGTTCCAGCAATGCCAGTACAGCTGAACGGGCAGCGTGTAGTGGGGCGCCACATTGACCAGTTGGCCCTGGTCTATGAGACCCTGCGCCAGCAGGCGGGGCACCACGCTGACGCCCCAGCCCGCCAGCACGGCCCTGACCATGCCTTCCGACGAAGGCACGAACAGCTGGTTCAGGGTGACACGCTTGAGCCCGAAGGCCTTGCCCACAAAATCGACCGGCAATTCGTCCTTGCGGTTGAAGGCGATAAAAGGCACTTCGCGGAAGTTGTATTGCGTGAGCAGGGGCGCGGCAGGCCTGTCGCCGCCGCCGTCACGCTGGCCGAGCCGGCCCTGCGCGAAAGCCGGCGCGGCCACCGCGATGTACTGCATCGCGCCCAGCGGCTCCACCTTGCAGCCGCGCAGCGCCTGCTTGAGCGTGGTCACGCAGCCCAGCACCTGGCCTTCGCGCAGCCATTCATGGGTGAAATTCTGGTCGTCGTGGATGATTTCCATGGGCAGGCCCTGCTGCACCAGCTCGGTCAGCGCCGGCAAGGCCCAGGTGGCGATGCTGTCGGCGTTGATGGCGATGGAAATGCGTTCTTCCTCGCGCGCGCCGCCCAGCGAACTGGGCGCCAGCTCCTTGAGGTCGCGCTCGAGGTCGGCGCGCAGAAGGCGCAGCATTTTGGTGTGTTTAAGCAACAGCTGGCCGGCCGAGGTGGGCTTGAGCGGCCGGCTGCGCACGATCAGCACGGTGCCGACCTGGGCCTCCAGGGCCCGCAGGCGCTGCGACACCGCCGACTGGGTGATGGACAGGCGCTGGGCCGCGCGCTCAAAACCGCCTTCTTCCACAATCGCCGCCAGGCATTCGAGTGCATCAGGGTCAAAAGTACTCATCCCGCATCCCCTCTTCCGTTGTCTATTTGCTCTACCAGTTGTGCTAGTTGTGCCAGCTACCGGCGCTTTTTAGCTTTATTAGCTGTTCTGATGTTTTCACTGAGAGTTTAATTTTTCTATTAATTGAAAGCAACATCCTTCACACTGGAATGTTGCAAAGGGGTTCGTGATGAAAGTTGTAGTTTTAGGGGCCGGCATCATCGGCGTGAGCACCGCCTGGCATCTGCTGGAACGCGGCCACGAGGTCACGGTGGTGGACCGCCAGCCCGACGCGGCGATGGAAACCAGTTTCGGCAACGCGGCGCAGATTTCCGTCAGCTATTGCGAGCCCTGGGCCAACAAGGACGCGCCGCTGAAGGCGCTCAAATGGATGTTCCGGGACGACGCGCCGCTGCTGTTCCGCCCGCAGCTGCCTTTCGGCGAAGGCTGGCAGCAGTGGCGCTGGGGCCTGCAGTTCCTGGCGCAGTGCAACGACACCGCCTTCGAGCGCAACGTGCAGCAGTTGGTGGCCCTGGGCGCCTACAGCCATGCGGCGCTCAAGGAGGTGGTGGCCGCCACCGGCATCGAATACAACCGGCTGGAGCGCGGCATCGCGCACTACTACACCGACCAGAAGACCTTTGACACGGCCGGCGAGGCCGCGGCCTTGATGCGCAAATACGGCGTGGCGCGACGCGTGGTGAGCACGGCCGAACTGCTGGCCATAGAGCCGGCCTTCAAATCCTTCGCGCACCGCATCGTGGGCGGCACCTACACCGCCAGCGACGAAAGCGGCGACGCCCGCGTTTTCACCCAGGCGCTGGCGCAGCGCTGCGCCGCCCGCGGCGCGCGTTTCCTCTACGGCCACGACATAGAGCGGCTGGAGAAAACCGGCGGCGCCATCGAGTCCGTCGCCGTGCGGCCGCGCACGATACGCGGTGAGAACGAAGAGCTGGTCCGGCTCAAGGCCGACGAAATCGTCGTGGCCTGCGGCTCCCACACGGCGCCGCTGCTGCGCACCGTGGGCGTCGACCTGCCCATCTATCCCGGCAAGGGCTACAGCGCCACCTTCAAGCTGCTCAAGCCGGAACTGGCGCCTTTTGTCAGCACCATCGACGACGAAGTCAAATGCGCGATGAGCCGGCTGGGCGACCACCTGCGCGTTGCCGGCACCATTGAGGTCGGCGGCTACGACCTTTCGCTGGACACGCCGCTGGCCAAGGCCCGCTGCAAAATGCTGGCCGATCGCATCGAGGAAGTGTTGCCGGGCGTGTGCGATACCCGCCTGGAAGAGCAAGGCGGCACGCCGAACTTCTGGACCGGCCTGCGCCCCGCGACGCCCACCAACATCCCCTATATCGGCAAGACCAGGGTCGGCCGCCTCTGGGTCAACGCCGGCCATGGCACGCTGGGCTGGACGCACGGCGCGGGCTCGGGCAAGGCCATCGCCGAGCTGATCAGCGGCGAAGTGCCGGCCATGGATTTCGGTTTTTACGGGCAGGACCGCGGCGGCGGCCGCCTGCAAACCAGGACCGCCTGATCACGGCCTAAGCGGCGTGCTGCTCCAGGGTGCGCTGCGCATGCTCGCGCAGCGCGACGCGCAAGGCCGCCGGCTCCTGGACGTCGAAGGAAAAAGACAAACGCATCAGCTGCCGCGCGAACCAGCCCAGGTGGTCGGTCTGGCTGTGCAGCAGCACCCCCTCCTCGCTGGGCTGGAACACGCCCACGCTGTCGGGCAACTCCATCTGCGCGGTCTGCAGGTCGGTGTGCAGAAGCAGCCGCACGGTGTTGCTGCGCGGCATGGTCGCCAGGCCCAGCGCCAGGTGCTGCACGGCGTCGAAGTCGGCCGGCGGCGTGAACACCACATTGAGGGCGCGCACCTCGCGCACCCGGTCCAGCCGGAATGAACGCAGCGCGCCGCGCAGGTGGCACCAGCCCGCCGCATACCAGCGGCCCTTGCGAAACACCAGGCCGTAGGCGTCGAACTCGCGCTCGGTGACCTCGCCCTCGGCCGACTGGTAAGCCATGTGCACGCGCTGCCAGCCGTGCGCGGCGGCGCTCAGGGCCAGCAAGGCGGTGTTGTCGCCGGGCGCGTCGGCGCGGCGCAGGTCCAGCGTCACCGTTTCACCAAGCCCGCGAACGCGGTTTTTCAGGTTGTGCGGCATCACGCGTTCGAGCTTGGCCTGCGCGCTTTGCGCGGCGGGCGCGGCCTCGGCCAGCCCCAGGCTGCGCGCGGCCAGCAAGCCCAGGGACAGCGCCAGGGCTTCGTCGTCGGTGAACATCATGGGCGGCAGCTTGAAGCCGGCGATCAGGCTGTAGCAGCCGTAGCGGCCGCGTTCGGCCACTACCGGAATGCCCAGGTCCTCCAGCTTGGCGATGTAGCGGCGCAAGGTGCGGCCGTCCACCTCCAGCCGCCGCGCCAGTTCGGCGCCGCTCATGCGCCCATGGGACTGCAGCAGTTCCAGCACGGTCAATACACGGGTGGTCGGGGAATACATGCCGAAAAGTCTAACGCCCAATTAGGGCTGAAAGAGCCCTATTACATTCATAAACTGGGTTTTTCCACAGGTATCGCCAACGTATCACGGGGCGCCACAAGCGCTTTGAAACCATGACCACCACTACCCTGCCCAAACCCCTGGATCCGTCCCTGCTGAACGACGGGCGGCACGACTTCAACTTCATCGCAGGGCGCTGGCTGGTCAGCAACAAGCGGCTCAAAAAGCGCCTGGCGGGCTGCACCGAGTGGGAGCGTTTTGAGGCCGTGCAGGACGGCGCGCTGCTGCTGGGCGGCCTGGGCAATATGAACGACCTCGTCGTGGACGGCAAGCAGACCCTGGGCATGTCGCTGCGTTTTTTCAGCCCGCAGACCCGGCTCTGGAGCCTTTACTGGGTCAGCCACAGCGACGGCCTGATGCAGCCGCCGGTGACGGGCGCGTTTGTGGACGGCACGGGCCGTTTCGAGGGCCATGACAGCCATGAAGGCCGGCCGGTGCGGGTGCGCTTTACCTGGTCAGGCATCACGCCCACCCGCGCCCGCTGGGAGCAGGCTTTTTCCGAAGACGGCGGCCGCCACTGGGAACCCAACTGGGTCATGGACCTGGCCCGGCCGGCCTACTCCGCCATGCGCTAGGAGGGCATCGGCATGGACCAGTTCACCCACCTCTGGCTGTTTTTCCTGATGGTGCTGGGCATCATCATCCTGCCCGGCATGGACATGGCTTTTGTGATGGCCAGCTCGCTGACCGGCGGGCGCCGCGCCGGCCTGTTCGCGGTCGGCGGTATCGTCGCCGGCGGCGTCTGCCACGTGGTGGCCGGTGCGCTGGGGCTGGGCATCGTGCTGAAGCTGGTGCCCGGCATGGTCAACGTGATGCTGCTGGCCGGCAGCCTCTATATCGCCTGGATAGGCTGGTCGCTGACCCGCAGCAGTTCGGTGTTCGGCGGCCTGCCGGTGCTGCAGGAAAGCCCGCCGTGGCGCACCTTCCGCCAGGCCGCGCTGACCTGCCTGCTCAACCCCAAAGCCTATTTGTTCATGCTGGCGATTTTTCCGCAGTTCCTGCGGCTGGAATACGGCTCGCTGTGGATACAGGCGCTGGCGCTGGGCCTGATCATCGCGCTGACCCAGACCGGTGTGTATGGCTCGCTGGCATTGGCTGCCGCCGGCGCGCGCCAGTGGCTGGCCGACCGGCCGGGCGCCGGCGTGGTGATGGCGCGGGCCGTGGGCGCCGTGCTGATCGTGTGCGCCGGCTTCACGGCCTGGCAGGGCTGGCGGCAGTTTTAGGAAGCCGCTCTAAGGCTTGCCGCCCTCGGGCCAGGGCGGGCCCTTGAGTTCCACGGTGTTGCCTTCCGGGTCATTGAGGTAGATCGAAGGCCCCTCGCCCTCGGCGCCATAACGCGATTCCACCTCGCCCGCCTCGACGCCATGGGCCGCCAGGTGGCGGCGCAAGGCCTCGGCATCAAAGGGCTCCACGCGAAAGCAGACATGGTCGACATTGCGGCCCTCCTTGCCCGGCGCCGCGCCGCCGGCCTTGCCCAGCGGGCCGTCCACCGGCACCAGGTCCACCAGCGAGCGCCCGGCGCGCAGCTGCACCAGGCCGATGGCGTCCTGCCGGCGCTCCAGGCTGCAGCCCAGCACCTGCTGGTAAAAGCGCAGCATGCCCATGAGGTCGCTGACCCGCAGGACGATGTGGTCGATGTCGCGAATACGGATCATGGCGAGGGCGGCTCCAGTGAATCGGTGCGTGATTCTGGCACGCGGGCCCAAACCCCACAGCGGCAAGGGCTCGCGGCTGCCGCTACCATGGCCGCCATGAATGCCGCCTCCCCCGCCTCCCAATTCCTCTTCCTGGCCACCTCCACGCGCGAACCCGGCGCACTGGGCAACACCGAATGGCTGGCCCGGCAGGCCGCCGCGGCGCTGCCGGCCGGCACGCCCCAGGCCTGGCACCATTTGTCGCGCATGAAAATGCCGCTGTTTGTGGACCAGCGCCACACCACGGGCCAATACCCCATGCCCGAGGGCGACATGAAGACCCTGCTGGACGCAACCCTGGCCGCCACCGACATCGTGTTCGTGGCCCCGGTCTACTGGTACAGCATCCCGGCGCCGCTGAAGATCTACCTGGACCACTGGAGCGCCTGGATGCGCGTGCCCGGCCTGCCCTTCAAGGAAGAGATGGCGAAAAAAACGCTGTGGCTCATCACCACCAGCGGCGACCGCGCCAAGGCGCAGCCCATGGTCGACTCCATCCGCCTGTGCGCGCAATTCATGGCCATGAACTACGGCGGCGAGCTGTGGGGCAAAGGCGGGCCACCCGACGCCGTCAAGGCCGACACGGCGGCGCTGGCGCAGGCCGCGAGCTTTCTGGCGGCCTGAGGGCTCGGCGAAGCCGCCTCAAGTGGCCTTCTCCTACAGGGCCTGATTTTGCGGGCTGACAGGGCCGGCGCGGCGGGACGCGCAGAGTCGTCCCATGGTCCCTAAAAACACGCCCCTGAACAGCCGCCCGCAACCCGCCTCCAGCAAAGGCATGCCGGGCAAAGACCCGCGTACACAACGTTCGCGTCCGGGCCAGCAGCACACCCTGAAGGACGGCGCCGTCGAGTCCAGCCTGGAACTGCCGCACGAGCGGGACCAGGCGGTGGACATGACGAATGCCAAGCCCAACCCGGTCGTCGAGCAGGCGGGGCGCGACCTGAAGCGCGGCGTGAAAGACACCAGCAAAAGCGTAGAGATGGACCGCGCCTACAAAAAGCTCGGGGCCTAGGGCCTGTTGCGCTTTCCCCGGCGGTTGCCCGTGTCCCCGGCCGCACCTTCCTGAACCCCGCGCCTGAACCTGCAACGCATCGCAGGCTTCAATTTAATTGGAAATGATCAAATATTTCGTTATGATGAATTAGTTTGTAAATTTATATACATTCAATTCGGCTCTCGACCCTGATGGCGACATTTCCCGGCAACCCTTCGATGGCACAGCGTATTGGGCGCTTGCTGCCGACGCTGACGCGCTCCCACCGGCAGATGGCCGACTATGTGCTGGCCCATCCCCTGCAAGCAGCGACCATGCCCATCGACGAGCTGGCCGCCACGCTGGGGGTTTCCGTGGCCACCGCCAACCGCTTCGCGCGGGCGCTGGAATTTGACGGCTACCCGCAGTTCCGCGCCGCGCTGGTGCTGGGTTTCGAAGCCACACTGGCCCCGGTCGAGAAGCTGCGCAACAAGCTGGAGCACTCCGCCACGGTGGCCGACGTGTTTGCTTCCGCGCTGGCGCAAAGCCAGCACAACATTGAGCTGACACGGCAAGCGCTGGATGCCCAGAGCTGCGAGCAGGCGGTGGCGGCCATCCTGAAGGCACGGCGCATCTACATCGCCGGCTTCGGCAGCAGCAGCTGGCTGGGCGGGCTGCTGCAGCGCTCGCTGGACCCGTATTGCGACAACGTCCAGCTGCTGGCCAGCGTGGAGAGCTCCTCTTACGGCGCGCGCGTGCTGGCGCGCCTGAAGCCCGAGGACCTGCTGATCGCCATCGCCTACCCGCGCTATTTCAGCGACACGATCTTGCTGGCGCGCCGCGCGCACGACGCGGGCGTGCCCGTGCTGGCGCTGACCGACCGCGTGACATCGCCGCTGGCGCCGCTGGCCAGCGTCGCGCTCTACGCCCACACCGAGAGCCAGTATTTCGCCAATTCCGAAGCCACCGTGCTGGCGCTGATCGAGGCCTTGTGCAGCGCCGTCGCCCACAGCGCCAAAGACTCGCTCAAGGCGGCGACGCAGCTGGCCGAGTCGGTGCTGCCCTGGTTGCACGGCAGCCACGCCAGCCGGCTGCGCGCCGATGCCGACGCCGCGGCGCCCGCACCCCGCAAAGCCCGCACCCCCTCCAAATCGCCAAAGGTTTCCAAGTGACACGGCCCCTTCCCCTTATCGCCATCCACGGCGGCGCCGGCACCATGAGCCGCAGCCACATCAGCGCGGAGCAAAACGCGGCCTACCACGCCGCCCTGCAGGCCATCCTGCGGCCCGCACAGCTGCTGCTGGCCGGCGGCGGCAGCGCGCTGGACGCGGTCAGCCTGGCGGTGGAGCTGCTCGAGGACTGCCCGCTCTTCAACGCCGGGCACGGCGCCGTCTTCACCCACGACGAAACCCATGAGCTCGATGCGGCCGTGATGGACGGCGCCACCCTGCGCGCCGGTGCGGTGGCCTGCGTGAACCATGTGCGCCGCCCGGTGCGCGCGGCGCGCGCCGTGATGGAGCACAGCGCCCATGTGTTGCTGGTCGGGGCCGGCGCCGAAGCCTTTGCCAGGGAACAGGGGCTGGAGATGGTCTCGCCCGATTACTTTTCCACCGAGGCCCGCCGCGAGCAGTTGCGGCGCGCGCTGGCCACCGACGCGGCCGTGCTGGACCACGACGGCGCGGCATTGGTGTTCCGCACACCCGCGCCCGGCGCCGCGCCCCTGGACGAAGGCCGCAAGCTCGGCACCGTGGGCGCCGTGGCCCTGGATGCGCAAGGCAACCTGGCCGCCGCCACCTCCACCGGCGGCATGACCAACAAACGCGCCGGCCGGGTGGGCGACTCGCCCCTGATAGGCGCCGGCACCTATGCCGACAACCGTACGGCGGCGATTTCCTGCACCGGCACGGGCGAAATGTTCATACGCTCCGCGGCGGCCTACGACATCTGCGCGCGCATGGCCTATGCCGGCATGCCGCTGGAGGCTGCCGCCCGGGAAGTGGTCATGAAGGTGCTGCCCGCCCTGGGCGGGCGAGGCGGCCTGATCGCCGTCGATGCGCAGGGCCACCTGAGCCTGCCCTTCAACACCGAAGGCATGTACCGCGGCTGGGCCCGCGTGGGCGAAGCGCCGGTGAGCGCCATTTACGCCGATGCCGTCGAGGGATTCGCCGCATGAGCCCCCTGCCCAACCGCCAACGCGTCATTGAGGTCAACGACCTCAGTGTGAGCTTTGCCAACGAGCAGCGCACCGTGCACGCGGTGCGCAAACTCGGTTTTCACGTGGATGCCGGGGAGACGCTGGCCATCGTGGGTGAGTCGGGCTCCGGCAAATCGGTGTCGTCGCTGGCCCTGATGCGCCTGGTGGAGCAAGGCGGCGGACGTCTGGGCAGCGGCAGCATGTGGCTGACGCGCCGCAACGGCGAGCGCCTGGACCTGGCGCGCGCTTCGCAGTCGCAGATGCGCAGCCTGCGCGGGGCCGACCTCGCCATGGTGTTCCAGGAGCCCATGACCTCGCTCAACCCGGTGTTCACGGTGGGCGAGCAGATCGCGGAATCGATACGCCTGCACCAGGGGCTGTCGCGCCAGGCGGCGCTGGCCGAGGCGCTGCGCATGCTGGACCTGGTTCGCATCCCGGAAGCCAAAAGCGTGCTGGGGCGCCATCCGCACCAGCTGTCGGGGGGTATGCGCCAGCGCGTGGTGATCGCCATGGCGCTGGCCTGCAAGCCCACGCTGCTGATCGCCGACGAGCCGACCACGGCACTGGACGTGACCATCCAGGCGCAGATCCTCGCGCTGATTCAGCAGCTGCAGCGCGAGCTCGCCATGGCGGTGATCTTCATCACCCACGACATGGGCGTGGTGGCCGAAATCGCCGACCGCGTGCTCGTGATGTACCGCGGCGACAAGGTGGAAGAAGGCGACTGCGCCAGCCTTTTTGCCAGGCCGCAGCAGCCCTACACCCAGGCCTTGCTGGCGGCGGTGCCCCGGCTGGGCGCCATGCAGGGGCAGGACCTGCCGGCGCGCTTCGCGGTGCCGGGCGCGCCGCTGCAGGATAGCGGCCAGGCCCTCAGCGCCGCCAGCACCGTGCGCAACGACCTGCCGCCCGTGCTCAAGGTGCAGGACCTGGTCACGCGCTTTCCATTGGCGGGCGGCCTGCTCGGGCGCGTGCGCCGGCAGGTGTATGCGGTGGAGCAGCTCAGCTTCGAACTCAAGGCCGGCGAGACCCTGTCCCTGGTGGGAGAGTCGGGTTGCGGAAAATCCACCACCGGCCGCTCGCTGGCGCGGCTGCTGGAATTCAACAGCGGGCAGGTCGAGGTCGCGGGGCGCGACATCTCCGCACTCAAGGGCCGGGCGCTGCAGGCGCTGCGCCGCGATATCCAGTTCGTGTTCCAGGATCCTTTCGCCTCGCTCGATCCGCGGCTGACCATAGGCTATTCGGTCATGGAGCCCATGCTGATCCACAAGCTCGCCTCGCCCAAGGAGGCCGAGGAGCGCGTGCGCTGGCTGCTGGGCAAGGTGGGCCTGCCGGCCGAGGCGGCCCATCGCTACCCGCACGAGTTCTCCGGCGGGCAGCGCCAGCGCGTGGCGATTGCACGGGCACTGGCGCTCAACCCCAAGGTGGTGATCGCCGACGAGGCGGTATCGGCGCTGGACGTGTCCATCCGCGCACAGATCATCAACCTGATGCTGGACCTGCAGCAGGAATTCGGCGTCGCCTTCCTGTTCATCTCGCACGACATGGCGGTGGTCGAGCGCATCAGCCACCGCGTGGCCGTGATGTACCTGGGCCAGATCGTGGAGATCGGCCCGCGCCGGGCCGTGTTCGAGAACCCGCAGCACGCCTACACCCGGCGCCTGCTGGCGGCCGTGCCGGTTGCCGACCCGGCGCGCCGCAACGCCGTGCGCGAGCTCATGGCCGACGAGATTCCCAGCCCCATACGGGCCGTGGGCGACGCGCCGCAAGTGGCGCCGCTGCACCAGGTGGCGCCGGGGCATTTTGTCGCGCGGCATTCAGTGGGAGGCCCTTATTGACCCCCGTCATTGCCCACCACCCGCCTTTCGCATTGCCCTTTTCCTCTTTTCGTCTCCCGTGTTTGCCCCTCATTTCGCCCCAAGGAGTTTTGTCATGAAGAATCGTCTTTCCACCCTTACCGCCGCGCTGGCCGGCCTGATCGGCCTGGCGGGCTTTGCCGCGCCGGCCCTTGCCGCCAAGGACGTGGTCGTTGCCGTCCAGTCCAATTTCACCAGCACCGACCCGTATGACGCCAACGACACGCTGTCGCAAGCCATGGCCAAGTCCTTCTACCAGGGCCTGTACGGTTTCGACAAGGACATGAAGATGGTGCCGGTGCTGGCCGAGAGCCACACCGTGAGCAAGGACGGGCTGGTCTACACCTTCAAGCTCAAGTCCGGCATCAAGTTCCACGACGGCACGCCTTTCAACGCCGAGGCCGTGAAAGTCAATTTCGACCGCGTCACCAACCCCGACAACAAGCTCAAGCGCTACAACCTTTACAAGAACATCGCCAAGACCGAAGCGGTGGACGCCAGCACCGTGCGCGTGATGCTCAAGGAGCCCTTCTCGCCCTTCATCAACACGCTGGCCCACCCCTCGGGCGTGATGATTTCGCCCGCAGCCCTGGCCAAGTACGGCAGCAAGGGCATCGCGCAGAACCCCGTGGGCACGGGGCCCTTCAAGTTTGTCGAGTGGAAGGCCACCGACTACCTCAAGGTCGCCAAGTGGGAAGGCTACTGGAAGAAGGGCTACCCCAAGGTGGACAGCATCACCTGGCGCCCGGTGGTGGACAACAACACGCGCGCGGCCATGATGCAGACCAACGAGGCGCATTTCGCCTTCCCGATGCCGCCCGAGACGGTGGAAAGCCTGTCGAAAAAACCCAGCCTGGAAGTGACGAGCGCGCCCTCCATCATCCATCGCTACCTCTCGATGAACACGCTGCAAAAGCCCTTCGACAACCCGAAGGTGCGTGAAGCCATCAACTACGCGATCAACAAGGAGGCCCTGGTCAAGGTGGCCTTCTCGGGCTACGCGATTCCCGCCGAAGGCGTGGTGCCCCACGGCGTGGAATACGCCGCCAAGCTGGGCCCCTGGCCCTACAACCCGGCCAAGGCGCGCGAGCTGTTGAAGGAAGCCGGCTATCCCAACGGTTTTGAAAGCACCTTGTGGTCGGCCTACAACTACACCACGGCGCAGAAGGTGATCCAGTTCGTGCAGCAGCAGCTGGCCCAGGTCGGCATCAAGGTGCAGGTGCAGGCGCTGGAGGCCGGCCAGCGCGTGGAGCGCGTGGAAAGCGCGCAGGATCCCGCGACGGCGCCGGTGCGCATGTACTACGTGGGCTGGTCCTCGTCCACCGGCGAGGCCGACTGGGCGCTGCGCCCGCTGCTGGCCTCCGAGTCCCTGCCGCCCAAGATGTTCAACACCGCCTACTACAAGAACGCTGAAGTGGACGCCGACATCGCCAAGGCGCTGGTCACCACCAGCGGCGCGGAAAAAGCCAAGCTGTACACCGACGCCCAGCAGCGCATCTGGAAGGACGCACCCTGGGCCTTCCTCGTGACCGAACGGCTGCTGTCGGTGCGCGCGCGCAACCTGGCCGGCTTTTACGTGATCCCGGACGGCAGCTTCAACTTCGACGAAGTCGAACTCAAGTAATCCCGGTCGCGACCGCCTCCTGACAAAACGCGCTCACCGCATGACCTACTACCTTCTCAAGCGCCTGCTGGGCCTGCTGCCGACGCTGCTGATCGTGGCCGTGCTGGTGTTCCTGTTCGTGCACCTGCTGCCCGGCGACCCGGCACGGCTGGCCGCCGGGCCCGACGCGGGCCCCGAAACCGTGGAGCTGGTGCGCCGCGACCTGGGGCTGGACCTGCCGATACCGCAGCAGTTCGTGCGCTTTTTCAGCCACGCGCTGCAAGGCGACTTCGGCCTGTCCATACGCACCAAGCGGCCCGTGGCCACGGAGATCGCGGAGCGTTTCGCGCCCACCTTCTGGCTCACCATCGCGGCCATGGGCTGGTCGGTGCTGCTGGGCCTGGTGCTGGGCATGGTGTCGGCGGTGTGGCGCAACCGCTGGCCCGACCGGCTGGGCATGTCGCTGGCGGTCTCGGGCATTTCGTTTCCCTCGTTCGCGCTGGGCATGCTGCTCATGCAGTTCTTTTCAGTCCAACTGGGCTGGCTGCCCACCGTCGGGGCCGACTCATGGAGGCACTACATCCTGCCGTCCCTCACACTGGGCGCGGGTGTGGCGGCCGTGATGGCGCGCTTTACGCGCAGCTCCTTCATCGACATCCTCAAGGAAGACTACGTGCGCACGGCGCGCGCCAAGGGTCTCTCCGAAACCGTGGTGGTGGTCAAGCACGCGCTGCGCAACGCACTGATCCCGGTGGTCACCATGATGGGCCTGCAGTTCGGCTTCCTGCTGGGCGGCTCCATCGTCGTCGAGGTGGTGTTCAACTGGCCCGGCATGGGCCGGCTGCTGGTCGACGCGGTGGAGATGCGCGACTATCCCGTGATTCAGGCGCTGGTCCTGCTGTTCTCGCTCGAATTCATCCTGATCAACCTGGTGGTGGACATGCTCTACGCCATCATCAACCCGACCATCCGTTTCAAGTGAACACCCCCGAATCCCCAGTCGCCGCCGCCGCGAGCGAAGCGCCACCTCCCGAAAGCGCGCATCCCGCCGCCCTCGCCGTGCGCACGCCCGCCGCCGAGTTCTGGCGCAAATTCAAGAAGCAGCGCGTGGCCCTGGCGGCCGGCGGTTTTGTGCTGCTGCTGGTGCTGGTGGCGGTGCTCGCGCCCTGGCTGAGCCCTTTTGACGCGGAGAATTTCTTCGACTACGACGCCCTGAACGCGCCGCCCTCGGCCAAACACTGGTTCGGCGTGGACGCGCTGGGCCGTGACATCTTCAGCCGCATCCTGATGGGCGCGCGCATTTCGCTGGCCGCGGGCCTTGTCTCGGTGGCCGTGGGCGCCGTGATCGGTACGTTGCTCGGGCTGCTGGCGGGTTATTACGAAGGCTGGTGGGACCGCATCGTCATGCGCATGTCCGACGTGCTGTTTGCCTTTCCCGGCATTTTGCTGGCCATCGGCATCGTCGCCATCCTGGGCAACGGCATGGTCAACGTGATCATGGCCGTGGCCGTGTTCAGCGTGCCGGCGTTCGCGCGCCTGGTGCGCGGCAATGTGCTCTCGCTCAAGCACCAGACCTACATCGAGGCGGTGCGCTCCATAGGCGCGCCCGACTCGGTCATCATGCTGCGCCACCTGCTGCCGGGTACGGTGTCCTCGGTGGTGGTGTACCTGACCATGCGCATAGGCACCTCCATCATCACGGCCGCCAGCCTGTCCTTCCTGGGCCTGGGCGCGCAGCCGCCCACGCCGGAATGGGGCGCCATGCTCAACGAGGCGCGCGCCGACATGCTCAACGCACCGCATATCGCGCTGTTTCCCAGCCTGGCCATCTTCCTGACCGTGCTGGCCTTCAACCTGCTGGGCGACGGCCTGCGCGATGCGCTGGACCCCAAGATCGACCGCCAGTAAGCGGGGCAAGGCCGCTTCGTGACACCCCGCCACCTGCTGCCCCACATCGGCAGCCTGCCGCACGGGCAGCGCAACGCCATCACCGACGTCGCCGGCGTGAGCGTCGGCCATTGCACGCTGGACGCCGGCGAGATCCAGACGGGCGTGACGGTGGTGCGCCCCCATGGCGGCGACCTGTTCCGCGACCGGGTCCCGGCCGCGGCGGCCGTGCTCAACGGCTTCGGCAAGAGCGTGGGCCTGCTGCAGCTCGAGGAGCTCGGCGTGCTGGAAACGCCGATCGCACTCACCAATACCTTTTCGGTCGCCGCCGTGGCCACCGCGCAAATCCGCCAGTGCATGGCCGCCAACCCCGAAACAGGGCGCAGCCTGCCCACGGTCAACCCGCTGGTGTTCGAATGCAACGACGGCTTTCTCAACGACATCCAGCGCATGGCCGTCGCAGAGCAGCATTACCTGCAGGCCTGCGAGCAGGCGGGCGTGGAGGTCGCGGAAGGTTCGGTCGGCGCGGGGCGCGGCATGTCCAGCTTCGGGCTCAAGGGCGGCGTGGGCACGGCCTCGCGCCGCGTGGCGGCCGCAGGGGGCGGCGAGTACACCGTAGGCGCGCTGGTGCTGGCCAACTACGGCCAGCTGCCGCAACTGCTCATGGCCGGCCAGGCCCTGGGCGCCCGGCTGGCGGCACATCAAGCGCAAGCAGCAGAGCCCGAAAAAGGCTCCATCATCCTGCTGATCGCCACCGATGCGCCGCTGGACGCGCGCCAGCTGCGCCGGCTGGCCTTGCGCGCCGGCGCCGGGCTGGCGCGCACCGGCTCGGTGTTCGGCCACGGCAGCGGCGACATCGCGCTGGCGTTTTCCACCGCCTACACCGTGCCGCAGCAAACCACCAGGCCCATGCCGGCCGTGGCCCTGCTGCACGATGGCCTGATAGACCCGCTGTTCCAGGCCGTGGCCGACAGCACCGAGCAGGCCATCATCCACGCCCTGTGGCAGGCCCGCGCCGTCACCGGCCGCGGCGGCCACCACCGCCGCGCGCTGGCCGGGCTGCTGCCCGGCTGGCCTTCTTCATCCTCATTGCAACCCTCAGCGAATCCCCCATGAAAGTCCTGATCTCCACCGACATCGAAGGCGTTGCCGGCGTTTTTCACCACGAGCAGGTGCGTGCCGGCAATCCCGAGTACGAACGCGCCCGCCTGCTGATGGCGCACGAGGCCAATGCCGCCATTGCCGGCGCCTTCGATGCGGGCGCCACCGAGGTGCTGGTCAACGATTCGCATGGGAGTTTTCGCAACATGCCGCCGGAGCTGCTGGACGCGCGCGCCCAGGCCGTCATGGGCAAGCCGCGCTACCTGAGCATGATGGCCGGCGTCGACGACGGCGTAGACGCCGTCTGCATGATCGGCTACCACTCGCGCGCGCAGGGCCGCGGCATCCTGGCGCACACCATCAACAGCTTTGCCTTTGCGCGTGTGTATTTCAACGGCATTGAACTGGGCGAAGCCGGCATCTACGGCGCGCTGGCCGGCGAGTACGGCGTGCCGGTGGTGATGGCCAGCGGCGACGATGTGTTCATCGAGGAGCACCGCCCGCTGTTCCCGCACGCCACCTTTGTGCAGACCAAGCGGGCCACCGGCCAGACCAGCGGCATCAGCCTGTCCCCGGCCCAGGCCTGCGGCGCCATCCGTGCCGGGGTTGCCGCCGCGCTGGTGCAGCGCGGCTCAGCCCGCCCTTATGTGCTGGCGGGCCCCATCGCCGTGCGCATCCAGACCCAGTCGCCGGCGCTGGCCGACCTGTTCTGCCAATGGCCGGCCTTGCGGCGGCTGGACGGCGATGAGGTCGGCTTTGACGCGCCCACCGTGGAGGCCGCGGTGCGCATGGTCAACAGCCTGTCGGCCATGTCCAGCATGCTGCGCTAGGCTGTTCACCGCCCTAGGGCACGCGCGGCGCGTGTTCCGCGCCCTGCCCGACCGCCCGCTCGCTCATCCAGCGCAGCAGGTCCAGCCACATCTGGCGCATCTCGGCATCGAGCGGCGTGCGTGTGGAATTGGGCAGTTCTATGGTCACCACCGGCACGCCTTTGTGGATGCCGCCGTAGTTGCCCAGCGAGCCGGGGAAGATGCCGACCTGGTCCAGGTAAAGCCGCCCCAGGCGCGAGGGCGGAACCGAAGGCCCGTCGAAGTCGAGCACGCCGTAAGGCGCATGGATGCTGACGATGAGCTGCGGCTTGAAGCTTTGCATCTGCTCGTGCAGGAAACGCGACTCGGGCTCGGACAGCGGCTTGGGGCCGGGCCAGCGGCGCGGGTCCTTGCCCGTGCGCTTTTCCCAGTAGACCTTGGCGTCGCGCTCCCAGTTGGGCGTGGGGAAGTTGCGGTTCAGGTCCACACCGTGCGCGTTGACGCGGCGCGGCGGCGTGGACAGCACGCCGTCGGGATTGAGCACCGGCACAAAACGCCAGTGCACCACCTGTGGCGCGTCCTGCGGCGGCTGCCCTGCCAGCTTGATCCAGTGCAGGGCCACCGCGCCCGAGGACAGCTCGTCGCCGTGGATGGCGCCCACCACCAGCACGCGCAGGCCGGCGTTGTCGGGCTTGATGTCGCGCACCCAAAGCGCCTGCCCGTTGACGGATCGCGCGCCCGTGGGCTGCAGTTGCGCCGCCTCGCAGAGTTCCCGCTTGACGTTCGGCAGTTTGGCCGCGTAGTCGGCGCAAGGCGAATCAGCCCGGGCACTGCCCGCTATGAAATAGGTAGCAAACAGGCAGAGGGCAAAGCGGTGAAACGGCATGCCCGCGAGTTTAACCGGCGTCCGCCGCGGCCCCTGCCGTCCACCCGGCTAAACCCTGACGCAAGTGGGCCGGGGCCGTATCAGTTAAATTAGCCGTCTATGCCGACCCCCGCCATACCTCGCCAGGCGAGCAGCCCCAGTTTTTCACAGCGGGAATTCCGGGCGTCGCTGGCCATGTTCGCCACCGGGGTCACCATCGTCACCGCGCGCACGCCGGCCGGCGTGCTGGTGGGCCTGACCGCCAACTCCTTCAATTCGGTGTCGCTGCAGCCGCCGCTGGTGCTCTGGAGCCTGGCGCGCGCGGCCGGCTCCATGGCCGCGCTGAGCACCGGCTCGCACTACGCGATCAACATCCTCGCGGCCGACCAGAAAGAGCTGGCCGAACGTTTTGCCAGCGGGCGCGCCGACCGTTGGGACGGCGTGGCCCACACCGAGGGCGCCAGCGGCGCGCCGCTGCTGGACGGCGCGGCCGCGCACTTTGAATGCTTCAACCGCAGCCGCTATGAAGAAGGCGACCATGTGATCTTCGTCGGAGAGGTCGAGCGCTGCGGCCACCGCGCGGGTGCCTCGCCGCTGCTGTTCCACGGCGGCAGGTTCTACACCGAACATCCGCTGTAAGCGCGGAAAAGGCGGCGGCCGACCGCCCCGCCACCCTCAGGTCCCGTTTGTTTTCCCAGGCCCTTCACCAATGACACGCAAGACCCATCTCGACACCCTCGCCATGTCCCTGCTGCTGGGCTGCTGCCTGTTCTGGGGCCTGCAGCAGGTGCTGATCAAGGCCACGATCAGCGAGATCCCGCCCATGTTCCAGGCCTCGCTGCGCCTGGTCGGCGCCACGGCCCTGCTATGGCTGTGGTGCCTGTGGCGCAAGATCCCGCTGTTCAGCCGCGACGGCTCACTGAAGGCCGGCCTGATGGCAGGCGCGCTGTTCGGTGCGGAGTTCGCCTGCATCTACGTGGGCCTGCAATACACCAGCGCCTCCCGCCTCACGGTGTTTTTGTACACCTCGCCCTTCTGGGTCGCGGCGCTGGTGCCGCTGTGGGTCAAGTCCGAACGGTTGCGCGGCCTGCAGTGGCTGGGCCTGCTGTGCGCGTTTGCCGCCGTGGTGTTCGCGCTGCGCGAAGGCTTTACCGGCGACCATGCCTCGACCGCGCGCGGCGACCTGCTGGCGCTGGCCGCCGGCATGCTGTGGGGCCTGACCACCGTGGTGATACGCGCCACCCAACTGGTCAAAATCTCCGCCGAGAAGCTGCTGTTCTACCAGTTGGCCGTCAGCGCCGCCGTGTTTCCCCTGCTGTCGCTCTACCTGGGCGAGCAATGGTCCTGGCACTTCAGCCCGTTTGCCATCACCTCGCTGCTGCTGCAGACGGTGATAGGCGCGTTCGCCAGCTACCTGGCCTGGATGTGGATGCTGGGGCGCTACCCGGCCACCAAGATTTCGGTGTTCGTGTTTTTCACGCCGCTGTTCGCGCTGCTGTTCGGCGCGCTGTGGCTCAAGGAAAGCGTGACCACCGGCCTGCTGGTGGCGCTGGCCACCGTGGCGGCCGGCATCGTGCTGGTCAACCGCAAGCCGGCAGGCGCATAATTTTTCGACATGACGACCCACCCACGCATTCCCGGCCACCGATTCCTCCATTCACCGGGCCCCACGCGGGTGCCCGACGAGGTCATGGACGCGATGCGGCGCCAGCCCATGGACCTGGCCGACCCACGGCTGGAGCGCGTGATCCAGGCCTGCGAAACCGGGCTCAAGGCGCTGCTGCAAACCGACAAGGCCGACGTCTTCATGTATGCCTGCAACGGCCACGGCGCCTGGGAGGCCGTGATCGCCAACCTGCTGGCGCCGGGGCAACAGGTGTTGATCGCCGGCACCGGGCATTTTTCCGAATCCTGGGCTATCCAGGCCGAGGCCATGGGCGCGAAAGTGCTGCGCACAGCGTGGCGCGAGGGCTACCCGATTGACGTGCCCGCCATGGAGGCCGCCCTGCGCGCCGACACCGCGCATGCCATCGTCGCCGTGTTTGTGGTGCACACCGACACCGCCAGCGGCATGACCAGCGAGCTCGCCAAAGTCCGGCAGGCGCTGGACGCCGCGGGCCATCCCGCCCTGCTGGTGGTGGACGTGGTCGCGTCGCTGGGCGCGGCGCCTTTTGCCATGGACGCGCTGGGCGCCAACGTCGTGCTGGGCGCCTCGCAAAAGGGATTGATGGTGCCGCCCGGCCTGGCCTTTGTCGCCGCCGATGCCGCCGCGATGAAGGTGGCCGCGGCCAACCCGACACCCCGGTTTTACTGGGACTGGGCGCGGCGGCAAAGCCCGCTGAGCTACCGCAAGTTCTGCGGCACGCCGCCGCAAACCCTGCTCTTCGGCCTGGAAGCCGCGCTGGGGCTGATCTTTCATGAAGGCCTGGAACAGGTCTTTGCCCGCCACCGCTTGATCGCAAGCGCGGTGCATGCCGCCGTCAAAGCCTGGAGCGAAGGCGGCGCGCTGGCGCTTTTTGTGCGCGAGCCGGCGGCGCGCTCGGTCTCCGTCACCACGGTGTCGGTCGGCGCCGGCATTGATCCCGAGGCCCTGCGTTCAGTCGCGCGCGAACAATTCCAGGTCGCCATCGCGGGCGGCCTGGGACCGCTGGCGGGACGCACGTTTCGCATAGGCCACCTGGGCGATATGAACCCGGCCATGATCCTGGGCTGCCTGGCCGGCGTGGAAGCCGCCATGAAGGTGCAAGGCATTCCCATAGGCAGCGGCGGCGTGCAACATGCCGTCGCGGCGCTGGCAGGTGAGCGCTGAGCCCGAACCGTGATTGCCTTACCCGCGTTCATCCGCGTCGTCTGCGTAGCGGGTCAGATTCATCCGCAGATGACGCAGATTTACACAGATTGAAAATCAGACTTCCAGACTTCGTATTGATGCGGCCTTTGTGTGCATCACTACTGTGATGCGGTAATGCCGCCATCCAGGTACAGCACCTGGCCCGTGACAAAACGCGAGGCCGGCGCCGCAAAAAACACCGCCGCGCCGGCCACGTCCTGCGGGTCGGCCACGCGGCCCAGGGGAATGCGCTCCAGCACCTGCTGGCGCGTCTCGGGGTTTTCCAGCCAGTGGCGCGCCATCTCGGTCTGTACCACCGTGGGCGCGATGCCGTTGACGGTGATGCCGTGCGGCGCCAGCTCACTCGCATGCTGGCGTATCAGCATGACCAGGCCGCCCTTGCTGCTGCTGTAGGCCGAATAACCGCGGCCGCGCAGGCCCAGCTGCGCGCGCACCGAAAGCAAATGAACCTGCGCGCCGCCTTGGCCGCCTTCAATCTGTTTTTTGGCCGCGGCCTGCGCGAGAAACATCGCGGCCTTGAGGTTGACCTGCAGCACTTCGTCAAACGCCTCTTCGGTGACCTCGAGCAAGGCCTGCTCGCGCTGCATGCCGATACAGTTCACCAGGATGTCCAGGCCGCCCCACTGCCGTGCCACGGCGTCGACCGACGCCTGCATCTGCGGCACCGAATGCGCGTCCATGGCCAGGCCCAGGGCCTCATGCCCCGCCGCGCGCAAATCCGATGCCACGGCCTGCGCCTTGGCCCCGTCGCGGCCCGACACCGCCACGCGCGCCCCGGCGATGGCCAGGCCCCAGGCAATCGCCTCACCTATGCCGCCGTAACCGCCGGGCACATAGGCGGTCTTGCCGCGCAGGTCAAACAAGCCTGTCAGCGCGGTGCTGAAATCAATCCGGGGTGTGATGCTCATGGATGCGAAATTGTGGGCGCAAAGCGGGCGGGCGGCGAAAGGGCTTTCCCTTGTCTCCTCAATCCATCAGCAGGCCGCCGTTGAGGTCGATGATCTCACCGGTGATAAAGCCCGACAGCGGCGACGCCAGGAAGCGCACCACGTGGGCGAACTCCTCGGGCTCGCAGAAGCGGCCGACCGGGATGTCCTTCAGCAGCTTCTGGCGCTGCTCCTCGTTGAGCTGTTCGGTGATCATGGGCGTCTTGACGTAGGCCGGCGCCACCGCATTGGCCGTGACGCCAAAAGGCGCGAGCTCACGTGCCAGCGAAAAAGTCAGCGAGCTCATCGCACCCTTGGACACCGAATAGGCCGTGCCCGCCGTCAGCCCGCCCGTCTTGGCCGCCAACGAACTGGTGTTGATGATGCGGCCGAAGCGCCGCGCCTTCATGGCCGGCACCACCTGCTGCGCGAGGTAAAAAGCGCCGTCCAGATTGGCCCCCAGCACGCGCCGCCATTCAGCGGCTTCGGTGGCCTCGACCTTGTTGTTGGACAGGATGCCGGCGTTGTTGACCAGGATGTCGACGGGCCCGAAGGCCTTGACGACAAGCGCATGGCCGTCGCTCACGGCGGTGGGGTCGCTGATGTCAAACGAAAACGCCTGGGCGCGCGGCCCAAGCTCATCCGCCAATGTACGGTTGCGCTCATGGCTTACGTCCACCATCGCAACCTTGCAACCGTCTTCAAGCAAGGCCTTGACGACGGCCAGGCCCATGGTGCCGGCCGCACCGGTGACCAGCGCGACTTTATCTTGCAGCGGTTTCATTCAAATACTTTCTGCGGTACGCGGTGACAGTGAGAGTCAAGCGTCGAGGACGCTTTTTTTGCCGAACAAACCTCGGGACCGGAAGGTCACCACGGCGATGAACAACAGGTACATAGACATCAAAGACCACTCTGACGCATAGGAGCCGGTCAGCCCCACCACCATGCCCACCATCAAGCCGGCAATCACCGCTCCCCACAGCGAACCGACACCGCCCAGCACAATGATCAAAAAGGCCGGCACCACCGCGTCCACGCCCACATGGGGGCGTATACCCCAGATCGGCGCCATGACCACGCCCGCGATGGCCGCCAGCGCCACACCGAGGCCGAACACAAAAAGGCGCAGGCGCGAGAGATTGATGCCCAGGGCCCGCACCATTTCACTGTCGTGCGCGCCGGCCTTGATGATGGCGCCGTAGGGTGTCTTCTGCAAAAACACCCAGAGCAGCACAATCATCAGGATGGCAAAGCCGCTGGCGAAGAAGCGGTACTTTGAATACACCAGGTCCCCCATCAGGAAGGCGCCCGAAATGGCCTCGGGCAGCATGAGCTGCTTTTCCGACGAGCCCCAGACCACGCGTATGCCCTCTTCAATCACCAGCGCGGCGCCGAAAGTCAGCAGCAGGCCGTAGAGCGGGTCGCGGCCATAGGTGCGCCGCATGCACAGCTCCAGCAACATGCCGAAGATGCCGACAAAAATGGGCGCGAAGATCAGCGCCACGCCGTAGCGCGTGCCCAGCGGCAGGCCCATGTACCAGGCCTGCAGATTCGGAAACATGCCCAGCTGCGGCGCGACCAAAAACAGCGCGAAGTACATGCCCAGCGCGAACAGCGAGCCGTGCGCGAGGTTGATGGTTTCCATCACCCCCACGATGAGCATGAAGCCCAGCGCGATGAGCGCGAACAGCAGGCCCAGCGAGATGCCGTTGACGAGGTGCGGAACCAGCTGAAGCAGGAAATCCATGGTGGCCTTGAGAAAAGGTGGGCGGCTGGGCGCTCAGGCTTCGTAGCTGGGCGTCGCGTCGTAGCTCTCGAGCTTGCAGGCGCCCGCGGCGTCCTTGTCCATCACGTCCTTGGGGTCGGCCTGCGTGAGGATCTTGAAGATGTCGTCCTTCTCGGCGGGCTGGTCGTTGTAGCTGGCCATGTAAATCGTCTGCTGGCACTGGTGGGTGACCGGGTCCATCCACGCGTCGTAATGCTGCAGGCGGTCGGCCGCGCTCATCTTGCGGCCTTCGAGTTTTTTGATGACCGCGATGTTGTTCGTGGTGCCGGCTTCCTCCACGCAGCGCAGCAGCTCGCGCGTGGCCATGTAGCTGTTGTGGAACACATTGCCCGGCACGCGGATCGCCATGCCCGGGAACTGCTTCTGGTAGGCCGCGACGAACTCCTTCACGCCGGGCAGGCCCAGGCGCCAATACCAGGTGGTGCCGAAAACGCCGAAGATGGCCTCGGGGCCCAGGCCGTAGACGTCGGGCCAGTCCTGCTGGTTGTTGATCCAGGCCATGGTCTGGTTCATCTTGAGCTGCACCACCTGCTGGCGCAGCGCCTTGATGTCGTCGCCGCCCACGGCCGTGGCCACCACATTGGGCTTGAGCTGCTGCAGCTTGAGCAGGTAGGACGAAAAATCGCGGGTGTTCTGCGGCACCAGGAGTTCTTCCACGACCTTGCCGCCGTTGGCCTCCACGATGGCGCGCGTCGCCTTGGAGGTGGTGTGTCCCCATACATAGTCGTTGGTCAGCAGCACCCAGTTGCGCCCGCTGGCCTTGATGGCGTTCTTGACGATGGCATTCGAAAAATTGGTGCCGTTGCCGTCCCAGACGAACTTGGTGCGGTGGCAGTCCTTGCCGGCCTCGGTGGGGCTGCTGGAGTTGGTGTTGAAAAACACCGTGCCGTATTTCTGCGCGACCTGCGAGATGGCGTTGGACACGCCCGAGTGCACCGCGCCTATCAGGAAGGCCGCCTCGTTGCGCGTGATCATGCGTTCGGCCACGCGCGAGCCCGTGGCCGGCGTGGTTTCGGTGTCGATGTGGATGGCTTCGATGCGCCGGCCCAGCACGCCGCCCTTGTCGTTGAACTCCTTGATGGCCATCATCGCGCCCAGGCGCTCCTCGCCGCCCGAGGCCGCGTACAGGCCCGAGGCGTCCATGGTGAGGCCTATGGTCAGCGGTTTCTTCTGGCCGGCCTGCGCCCAGGCGTGGTTGTGCTTCCAGGGGCCCATGAAGGGCGCCGCGCCGTACAGGCCCGCGCCCACCAGCGCCAGGCTGGAGTGCTTGAGCAGTGCGCGGCGCGAGGTGGCCGCGGCTTCGGGTGTGGATTCAGGGGCTGCGGGCTTGTTGTTGATCTCGCTCATGGTTTTGTCTCCTGCGTGTGAATGGTTCGAACGGTCCGAACGGGTCGGCCTAACGGGGAACGATCTTGACGTCGTTGAGTTTTTCCTGCGCTTCAAAAAGCGAAGCGATCAGCTTGTCGCCGAAGCCGGCATTGCTGGCCTGGATCAGGCTCTGGTGCGTGGCCTCGCCCATCAGGCTGCTGACCGGCAGCATCTCGGCCAGGTGGGTGTAGTAGCGCAGGTCTTTCTGCGCATTGGCAATGCCGAACTTGAAGCCGGTGACGTCGCCTTCTTTCAGGGTTTTGGTCGCCATCATCTGGAAGATGCCGCAGTTCACGCCGCCGGCCGAGATCACGTCATACAGGCGGTTGAGGTCCAGCCCGCTTTTGGCCGCGACCGCGAAGGCCTCGGCAATCGAGGCGGCGAAGCTCATGGCCATCATGTTGTTGACCAGCTTGAGCACATGGCCGTGGCCGGGCGGGCCGACATGAAAGATGTTTTCGCAAAAGGCCTTGAGCACCGGCTCCAGCACCTTGAAGTCTTCGGGCTCGGCGCCCACCATGGTGTTGAGCCGGCCTTCTTCGGCCTCCTTGGGCGTGCGCGCCAGCGGCGCATCGACCAGCTTGATGCCCCTGGCCGCGAGGTCTTTGCGTATGCGGGTGCTGGAGGCCGGCTCGGCCGTGGAGGTGTCGACCACGATCAGACCCTGGCGGCCGCCGTCCAGCAGGCCGTCCTTGCCATAGACGATGTCCTCGACCTGGGGCGAGCCGGTGACGCAGATAAACACGATGTCGCTGGCCTGCGCGCATTCGGCGTTGGTTTTCGCTTCCTTCGCCCCGGCGGCAATAAGGTCCGCCAGGTTGTCGCGGTTGCGATTGACCTTGAAGGTCAATGCGAAGCCTTTGGCCAGCAGGTTTTTGGCCATGCCGTGGCCCATCATGCCTATGCCGATAAATCCAATCCTGGGTGTCATCTTTGTCTCCGTCCTGTTTCTTGTTTTGCGGTCAGTTCAGGGCCTCGGCCGCGGCATCGGCGTGCCGGCCGGTTCGCGCCTGGTCCCAGAGCGCGATCAGCCGCGCATAACGTGCAGCAATGTCCTGGACCACCGCCGCGTCATCCATGGCGCCGGCAAACCAGCCGTTCGCGGCGTCGGCAAAAATCGAGCGCCCGACCGCAAAACCCCGGCAGATGGCGTGCGGCGCGGCGATGCGAAAGCTCTGGTCCAGCTTTTCCTCGCTGGCTTCCAGGCCCAGCACCAGCACGCCGCGGCAATGGGGATCGTGCTGATGAATGACCGCCGCGATCTTTTCCCAGCCGGCCGCGCTCGCGGCGGGCGGCAGCTTCCACCAGTCGGGGAAAACGCCGGCCTGGTAGATCTGCGCCAGCGCCTGCGGCACCGTGTCCTCGTCGGCCGCCATGTCCTTGGGCGGAATGACCTCGATGAGGAATTCGTGAAAGCTGTCCACGCTGGCGTGCTGCAGGTCGGCCAGGCTGGCCAGCTGGCTCTCGCGCAAGGCCTCGGGGTCTTGCGGGTGGTAGCTCACCAGGCATTTGGCGACATGTTCGCCAGGCCAGGTCCGCATGGCCGCTCCCAGGCCGGCGCCGGCCTCGAAGCGCAGCGGGCGCGAGCCCGGCAGCTCGACGGGCCGCGCCACCCACCAGCCCTTGCCGGTCACCGTGGGAAGCACACCTTCGCCAAAGCGGCCGTCGACAATCACGCCGACACCGGCGCGCCGGCCCGCGCCGCGCCGTGCGCCCTCTGCGATCAGGGACTTGAATCGCGGAATGCGCTCGTTTCCCTGGCCGTGGCGCGCGGCCAACTCCTCCAGTTGCATACGATGGTCGAAAGCCAGGATGACCAGTTCTTCCCAACGCCGGGTGCGCGTGCTGGTGCGGTGCAGGTGCTCCAGCCGCGCGTCTTCTCGCAAGCGGCGCGTCGGCGAACCCTGCGCCAGGAAAAACTGCAGCTCTTCCCAACTCGCCATCGCCGGCGCGCAGCCGTGGCGCGAGACCACCAGCGCGCCGCAGGCATTGGCATAGGCACAGCAGCGGGCCAGCGGCTCGCCCGGTATCCAGCCGCGCAGAAAGCCCGACATAAAGGCATCACCCGCGCCCAGCACGTTGTAGACGTCGACCGGAAAGCCCGGGCCCTGCAAACCTTTTTCGAGCGAGTCGGGAATCGCGCCGTCAAACACCACGCAGCCCATGGGTCCGCGCTTGACGACCAGCGTGCCGGCCGTCAGCTCGCGCAGGCGGCGCAGGGCGGCCAGCGTGTCGGTGCTACCGCCGGCGATGTGGATTTCTTCCTCGGTTCCGACCACCAGGTCGCAGTGACCGATGATGGTTTGCAGGTGCGCGCTGACCTCGCCCGAAGGCACAAAGCGCTGTTCGCCCATGCCGGGGCTGGTCAGGCCCCAGAGCACGGGGCGGTAGTCGATGTCCAGCACCACCCGCGTGCCGGCGGCCTTGGCCAGCGCCATGGCGCGGGTGCAGCTTTCATAGGTAAGCGGCTGCGACAAATGGGTGCCCGAAATCAGCAACGCCTTGGAAGAGGCGATAAAGGCCGCGTCGAAGTCCTCAGGGCTGATCGCCATGTCGGCGCAGTTGTCGCGGTAGAACACCAGCGGGAAGGTGTCGCGGTCCTGGATGCCCAGGAACACCAGCGCGGTCAGGCGCTTGGGGTCGGTGGCCACGTGGCTCACGTCCACGCCTTCGGCCGCCAGGGTTTCACGCACAAAGCGGCCGTTGTGTTCATCACCCACGCGCGTCAGCATGGCGGGCTTGAGGCCCAGGCGCGCCACGCCCACGGCGGTGTTGGCCGGCGAGCCGCCCAGGTATTTGCTGAAGCTCTGCATGTCTTCGAGGCGGCCGCCTATCTGCTCGCCGTACAGGTCGACGGCGGCGCGGCCCACGCAAATCAGGTCCAGCGGGCGGTTCATGTGGTCCTCTTGCGTGCCGGCCCGGGGGCGGGCTTGCCCTTGGTTGTGGTTTTGGCCGCGCCCTGCTCGGCCAGCTGGTGGCCGGTGCTAACCACCAGCGCCTGCGCCAGGCACAGCGGCGCGACCAGCGAACGGAAGGGCTTGGACGAATCGTCGGCCAGCTCCAGGCAGACCTTGGCATGCGCCTTGAGCGGCGAGAGCGGGCCGTCGGTGATGGCGATCACCGAGGCGCCCAGTTTGGCGGCGATGGCGGCTGCCTCGATGACCTCGGGCGAGTAGTTGCGAAAGCTCGCGGTGATCAGCACGTCGCCGGGCGCGATGGAGCGCAGGCTTTCGCGCAGCATGCCGCCGGTGCCGTCGAGCAAATGGGTGCGCAGCTCCAGCTGGCTCAGCGCATAGGCGAGGTAGCCCGCCACCGGAAAGGCGCGGCGCTGCGCCAGCACATGGATGCGCGGCGCCGAGGCCATGAGCTTGACGGCGGCCTTCAGGTCGGCCTGGGCGATGCTTTCCTCCAGGTGGCCCAGTTCGGCCACCGATTCGCCCACCAACTGGTGCAGCACGCCGGCCGGCGCGCGCTCGCCGTTGAGCTGCTTGCGGCGCATCTGGTCTATGCGCTCCCGGTAACTGTCGGAGCGCTCCAGCAGGTGGCCGCGGAACACCTGCTGCATTTCGGAAAAGCCGCCGTAGCCCAGCGCGTTGGCAAAACGGATCATGGCCGAGGGCTGGACCTCGGTGGCCTCGGCCACCGTGGCCACCGTGCCCAGGGCGAGCTCGTTGGGCTGCTCCAGCGCGAAGCGCGCGATGCGCTGCAGCTGCTTGGACATGTCCGGGTAAGTCCGGCCTATCAGCGCCTTGAGTTCTTCGTAATTCGTTGCAGAGTCCATGGGTCCTTGCCGCCTCGGGAATGCGATGGGCCGGGCCGGCTCGCATCGCGTCAAATTAGAATAAATGTTCTTGCGTATTTAAATAATAGAATTTATATTCTGTTTTGTCCAGCTTCTTTTTTTGAACGCTTTTTCGTTTTCCCTTCCTCCAAGAAAAACCCAAGAGAGACAAGGTCCCCATGCAACTCGCTTCCGGCCGCGCGCCGCTGATTCCCTTGCCGATGCTCGCCACGCTGCTGGTGCTGCTGTCCACGCCGCTGTGGGTGGGCCGCGTCGGGCTCTACCAATACCTGGCCCTGGAAATCATGATCTGGGTGCTGTTCGCGCTGGGCTACAACCTGCTGCTGGGCTTCACCGGCCTGCCCTCCTTCGGGCACGGCGCTTTTTTCGGCACGGGCGCCTACGCCTTCGGCCTGCTGCAGCTCAGGGTCTGGCCCAACCTGTGGTTCGACCTGGCCGGCGCGGTGCTGGTCACGGCGGCGCTGGGCGCGCTGGTGGCGCTGTTTATCTCGCACCGGCGCGGCATTTATTACGCGCTGCTCACCATCGCCTTCGGCCAGGTGTTCTGGTTCATCGCCAACAAATGGCACACCGTCACTGGTGGTGAGGACGGGCTGCTCAACATCAAGCGCCTGCCGGCCGATTTCGGTTTTGTGTCCTTCAACCTGTCGGGCAACAACGCCCTCTTCTTCTTTTGTCTGGCTCTGTTCGCGCTGGTGCTGCTGGGGCTGTGGCGGTTGATCCATTCGCCGCTGGGCCGCATCTTCAGCGCCATCAAGCAGAACGAGACACGCGCGGCCTTTGTGGGCTACAACGTCTGGCTCTACAAATGGCTGGCCTTCACACTGTCCACCGCGGTGGCCGGTCTGGCCGGCGCGCTGTTCGCCATGGCGCAGCAGTCGGCCTACCCCAACGTCATGAGCCTGCACAACTCGGGCTTTGTCGTGATGATGGTGCTGATAGGTGGCGGCCTGGTGAGCTTCTGGGGCCCTGTCATAGGCGCCACCTTTTTTATCCTGGCACGCGACCTGCTGGGCGCCTACACCGAGACCTGGCTGCTCTGGTACGGCCTGGTCTTTATGGCCATGGTGCTGTTCAAGCCCGAAGGTATTGCCGGCGCATGGCAAGCCTGGAAGGCCAGGCCGCGCCGCGCGATCGCCGCCAAGCCGGCTCCCGCGGGAGGTGCGCTGTGAAGCTCTTTGAGGCCAGCGGCCTGTCCAAACGTTTCGGCGCCCAGGTGGTGCTGCAAGACATCACGCTCAGCTTCGAGGAAGGCCAGCTGAACGGCATCATGGGCCCCAACGGCGCGGGCAAGACCACCTGCTTCAACGTGCTGACGGGCCGCTACAAGCCCGACCGCGGCCGCGTGACCTTTGCCGGCGAGGACATCACCGGCCTTTCGCCGCGCGAGATCGCGCGCAAGGGCGTGTCGCGCTCCTTCCAGATCATGAATTTGTTCGACAGCTACACCGCCCTCGACAACGTGCTGGTGGCCACGCCACATGTGCGCAGTCAGGGCTTCAACCCCTGGCGCGACCTGGGCGCCGACGACACGGCGCAACAACTGGCCGCCGCGATTCTCGAACGCGTGGGCCTCAAGGGCAAGGAGCGCACGCTGGCCAGCAGCCTGTCTTACGGCGAGCGCCGCGCGCTGGAGATCGGCGTGGCACTGGCGGCCGAGCCGCGCATGCTGTTCCTCGACGAGCCTACTGCCGGCCTGGGCGCCGAAGGCACGGCGCGGCTAATGGAGCTGGTGAAAGAACTCAAGCGCCAGCTGACCATTGTGATCATCGAACACGACATGAACTTCCTCTTCAAGCTCGCCGACCAGATCTCGGTCATCCATTGGGGCCAGGTCATCAGCCAGGGCACGCCCGATGCCCTGAAACAGAACGAATGGGTGCGCCGCTCCAACCTGGGAGCCCTGGCATGAGCGCCGTCCTCCAACCCGCGATCCAGGCCCCTCCACAGCCGGAGGGCATGCTGGCCGTGGAGCGCATAGACACCTTTTACGGCGAAACGCAGGTGCTGTTCGATGTCTCGCTCAAGGTCGGCGCCGGCGAAGTGGTGGCGCTGCTGGGGCCCAACGGCGCCGGCAAGACCACGCTGCTGCGCTCGGTGCTGGGCCTGACACCGCCGCGCAAGGGTGGCATCCGCTTCGACGCCCGCGACATCACGCGCATGCCCACGCATGAGATCGCCAAGGCCGGCATGGGCTGGGTGCCCGACGACAGGCGCATCTTCCCGACGCTGACGGTGGCGCGTAACCTGGCCATCGCGCGCAAGGCCACACGCTTTCGGTCCTGGCACGAAAAAGAGTGTTTTGAGATTTTCAGCGCGCTCGAATACCTGATGCACCGCGAGTGCGAAAACCTCTCGGGCGGCGAGATGCAGATGGTGGCGATCTCGCGCGCGCTGCTGGGCTCGCCCGGCCTGGTGCTGTTCGACGAGCCCAGCCAGGGCCTGGCGCCCAAGGTGGTGCAGGACGTGATGAAAACCATCAGCCGGCTCAAGGCCGAAGGCATCGCGGTGCTGGTGGTCGAGCAGAACGTGCAAAGCGCGCTGCAGGTGGCCGACCGCGCCTATGTGATGAACCAGGGCGTAATCGTTCACGAGGGCCCCGCGGCCGACCTGCGCAACAACGCCGCCTTGTGCCGGCAGCTTTTGGGAGTCTGACCCGCATGAGCCATCCACTCCATCCACTGTTACGCGTCGAGAACCTCGCCAAGCAATACCAGCGCGGCCTCATCCGCAAGACCACGACCTTTTCATTGAACGCCGACTTCGAGGTGCACAAGCCCTGCGTGGTCGGCGTCATGGGCCCCAACGGCTCGGGCAAGACCACGCTGTTCGAGCTGATCACCGGCAGCAACTTGCCCAGCGCGGGCCGCGTGCTGGTGAACGGCCAGGACATCCACCAGGTGCGCACGCGCGAGCGCGACCGGCTGGCCATCCACTACCACCAGTCCTACCAGGTGCGCTCGTTTCAAAAGACCAGGCCCGACTTCATGCTGGCGCACGCGCACAGCGATTCGCCGCTGGTGCATCTGTTCGACGAACCGCAGTTCAACACGCAGGACGGCTACATCGGCTTTATGCTGGACTTCTTTGCTCGACTCAAGGCCAACGGCCGGCTGGTGTTTTTATGCCTGCACCCCAACGAGTCCTACCACGTGGACATCCTGCGGCAATGCTGCGAGCGCTTTATCTTTGTGCAGAAGGGCGTGGTCAGCGAAGCGCCTGACTTCGATACGCTGGCGCGCGACGAGAAGGTCAGGGCCTACCTGGGGGCGCTGGCGCCGGCGACGGCCTAGAAGCTGTTCTCAGATCAGGCTGTGCTTTCTGGCCCGGTAGGCCAGCTTGGCGCGTGTGGTGCCCAGCCGCCGCGCCGCCGCCGAGAGGTTGCCCTGGCAGGCGGAGATGGCGCGCTCCAGCGTGTCGCGCTCGGTTTGCTCCAGGGATTGCGGCGAGGCGGTGGCGCCCGCCAGCACGGGGTTTGCGCAGGCCGGCACGCCCTCGAAGTTCAGCGTGCCCGAGCTGCCCTGCATGCGCAAGGTCATAACCTCGGCACTCAGGGTTTCACCGCCGGTGAACAAATGGTGCACGTCGATCAGGCCGTCGGCATCGGCCATGATCACGGCGCGCTCAATCAGGTTTTGCAGTTCGCGGATGTTGCCGGGAAAGTCGTAGTTCAGCAGGGTGCGCACCGAGGCCTGCGTGAAGCCGCCGGTGTTGCAACCGTGCTTGCGCCGGTAGTGGTTGAGGAAATGGTTCATCAGCAGCGGAATGTCGTCGCGCCGCTCGCGCAGTGGCGGCAGGTGGATGGGAAACACATTGAGCCGGAAGAACAGGTCCTCGCGAAAGCGGCCCTCGCGCACGGCCAGGCGCAGGTCCTCATTGGTGGCGGCCACCACACGCACATCCACCGCGATGCCGCGCGTGCCGCCCACGCGCTCGACCTCGCCCTCCTGCAAGGCGCGCAGCAGCTTGCCCTGAGCCACAAAGCTCAGCATGCCGATTTCGTCGAGGAACAGGGTGCCGCCGCTGGCGCGCTCAAAGCGGCCCGGCCGCGAATGGCTGGCCCCGGTATAGGCGCCGCGCTCCACGCCGAAGAGCTCGGACTCGATCAAGGTTTCCGGAATGGCCGCGCAGTTCACGGCGATGAAAGGCTGGTCCTTGCGCGGGCTGATCCTGTGCAGCATGCTGGCGAATTTTTCCTTGCCCACGCCGGACTCGCCCGTGAACAGCACGGTGGCCGAGGTGCGCGCCACGCGGCTTAACTGGTGGCAGGCCGCGTTGAAGGCCGATGAGGCCCCCACCATCGCGTCGCCGGCCGCCGCCTCGCTGGGCGCCAGGTCGGCCGGGCCCGCTTCGCTGCGCGCATAGGCCGCGGTGTCGACAAACTCCCTGGCGTTCAGGTAGCGCATGTCCTCCTCGATGTTGTCCCACTTGTCGGCGGACTTGCCGACCACCCGGCACTGCGCCTGGCCCATGGAGCGGCACATGGTTTCGCGGAACACGATCAGGCGGCCGAACAGCGTGCTGACGTAGCCAGTGGCGTAACCCACCTGCATCCAGCAGGCCGGCGAGCCGCCTATGCCGTAGGCGGCGATGTGTTCGTCGTCCTCGCTGGAGTTGTGCCAGATGAATTCGCCCTCGTAGCCGCTGGTGTCGGGGTCGTAGGTCACGCTGACCAGCTCCACCTTGACCACGCCTTCGAGCGCATGCAGGCGCGTGCCGGCCATGGCCGCCGCCGGCGGATCGGCGTCGGGCCAGTGCTTGCGCACCAGCTGGGCATCGCGGGCGCCGCTGACATAACCGGCGCGGGTGAACAGGCCGCGCGCCTTTTCAATGCCCATGCTGTCGACCATCTCGCGGCGCATGGCGCCCAGCGCCTCGGTGTGCAGCAACACCATGCGCTGGTCCTGCAGCCAGATGCGCCCATCGCCCGGCGAGAAGAACAGGCATTCGCTGATGTCCGCGATCGTCGGGTGCGTGTCGCCGCCTATGTGGGTGCTGGCAAAACCGCCCATGGCCTTGGCCACCGACGCGCTGTCGAAGCTGCCCAGCGCGACGCCGGTGGCCCGGGCCACCTCGGCCAGGGAAATGCGGTCGGAGACACCCATGGCGTTGGTCCTTGATTGATCAAATGGTGAAAAAGTAGTTTTACTTTATAACTATTTGATCAAAAAACCCTCAGTGCTTTCCATGTGCTGCGCCGCAGCAATCGGACCTAGGGTATGTCCCGGTTTTCCCAGCGAAAAAACGCCCGGCGCAGCGCCCCGGGCGGGGCCTGGCGCGCCGCGCTGGTACATGCATTGCGATACAGCAGCACGACGCGCCGATGTGGCGAGCTGATCAAACAACCGTGAGGACAAAAGCAAATGGGTGTATCCGACGCGAAGGCATTTCTGGATTTTTCCGCGCTGGCGAGCGCGCCGCTGGGCGGCGGCAAGCGTGAGGTGGTCGAGCCCGCAACCGGAAAAGTGATGTGCACCGTGGGCATCGCCAACGCGGCGGATGTGGCAGCGGCCACGCGGGCGGCGGCCGGCGCGCAAAAGCCCTGGGCCGCCCTGCCCCCGCGCGAGAAGGCCGAGGTCTTTCGCCGCGCCGGCGCGCTGTTCCAGCAGCACTTCGACGAGCTCGCGCTGTATGCCACCCGCGAAACCGGCGGCATCCTGCCCAAGGGCCAGCACGAAATCCGCGAGGCCATCACGATCTGCCACCTGGCCGCGGCCATGCCGCTGCAGCCCCAGGGCCATGTGCTGCCCAGCGTGCCGGGGCGCACCAGCATTGCCCGCCGCATGCCGCACGGCGTGGTGGGCGTGATCTCGCCCTTCAACTTTCCGCTGATCCTGACGCTGCGCGCCGTGGCGCCGGCGCTGGCCGCGGGCAATGCCGTGGTGATCAAGCCCGACACCCGCACGCCGGTGACCGGCGGCCTGATGATCGCGCGCATTTTTGCGGAGGCGGGCCTGCCCAAGGATTTGCTGCATGTGTTGCCCGGCGACGCCGAGGCCGGCGAGGCTTTGGTGACCGACCCGCTGGTGCCCATGATCGCCTTCACCGGCTCACCCGCCGTGGGCAGGCGTATCGGCGAACTCGCGGGCAAGCACCTGAAAAAGGTGTCGCTGGAGCTGGGCGGCGCGAACTCGCTGATCATCCTGGACGACGCCGACCTGGACATCGCCGCGAGCAACGCGGCCTGGGCCGCCTACCTGCACCAGGGCCAGATCTGCATGGCCGCCAACCGCATCCTGGTGCACCACAGCATCGCCGCGCCCTTGCTGCAGCGCCTGGTCGCCAAGGCCACGCACCTGCCGGTCGGCGACGGCGCCACCGGCCAGGTCGCGCTCGGGCCGCTGATCGACGCGCGCCAGCGCGACCGCGTGCATGCCATCGTGCAGGACAGCATCAAGGCCGGTGCGAAGCTCGAAGCCGGCGGCACCCATGACGGCCTGTTCTACAAGCCGACGGTGCTGTCGGGCGTGAAGCCCGGCATGCGCGTGTTCGACGAGGAAACCTTCGGCCCGGTGGCCAACATCATCACCTTCGGCAGCGACGAGGAGGCGGTGGCGCTGGCCAACAACAACACCGGCAGCCTGGCCTGCGCCGTCATTTCGCGCTCCGTGGGCCGCGCCATGGCGGTGGGCCAGCAGCTCAAGGCCGGCATGGTCCACATCAACGACCAGACCGTCAACGACGACTGCGTCAACCCCTTCGGCGGCCCCGGCATCGCGGGCAACGGCACCAGCGTGGGCGGCCCGGCCGACTGGGAGGAATACACGCAGTGGCAGTGGATGACCATCAAGGACACCGCGCCCATGTTCCCGTTCTGAATCGGGCCTTCAGCCCACGACTTCACCACTTCAAGGAGCGCTTCATGAATCCCCACACCCCGGAGGCCTTATGAGCCTGCAAGGCAAAACCATCGTCATCACCGGCACTTCGTCGGGCATAGGCGCCGAAACCGCCAGGCTGGCGCGCTTCCAGGGCGCCCGGGTCATAGGCATGGACCGCAACGACCCCAGCCTCACGCTGGACGGCTTCATCAAGGCCGACCTCGGCACCGCCGAGGCCATAGACGCGGCCGTGGCCCAGCTGCCGGCCCAGGTCGATGCGCTGTGCAACATCGCCGGCGTGCCGGGCACGGCCGAGGGCGAGCTGGTGGCCCGCGTGAACTACCTGGGCCTGAGGCATTTGACCGAAAAAGTGCTGGCGCGCATGCCGCGCGGCGGCAGCATCGTCAACGTGGCCTCCATCCTGGGCGCCGAATGGCCGCAACGCCTGGCCCTGCACAAGGAACTCGCGGCAGCCAAGGGCTTTGAGGCCGGCGCCGCATGGTTGCGCGCCCACCCGGTGCCGCAGGCGACCTGCTACCAGTACTTCAAGGAAGCGTTGATCGTCTGGAACGCCGTGCAGTCGCAGGAGTGGTTCCTGGGCAAGGGTGTGCGCATGAACTGCGTGGCACCCGGCCCGGTATTCACGCCCATCCTGGGTGACTTCGTGGCCATGCTGGGCCAGGAGCGCGTGCAGGCCGATGCCCACCGCATGCTGCGCCCCGGCTTTGCCGACGAGATCGCCCCCGTGGTGGCCTGGCTGTGCGGCGACGCCGCGCGCTGGGTCAGCGGCGCCAACATTCCCGTCGACGGCGGCCTGGCCTCGACCTATATCTGACGACATCCGACACGCACACGGCGGGTGCGAGGGCATCCGCAGCAACGACCACAACGACACCCCACGAGGAGACAAAACCATGACCAAGTTATTCACCCCCTTCCGGCTCAGCACGCTGGCGCTGAGCTGCAGCCTGGCCTGCGTGCTGCCGGCCCATGCCTTTGAGCTGGAATCCGCCGACCCGGACACCAAGATCCGGCTGGACTTCACGCCCAAATACAGCCTGGCCTGGCGGCTCAAGGATCCGTCGGCGCTGCTGACCTCGCCCGCCGCCCGCGGCGACGGCGGCGTGACCAACGAGAACGACGGCGACCTCAACTTCAAGAAGGGCCTGATCTCCAACCGCGCCGACCTGCTGACCGAGTTCGACTACAGCCGCAGCAACTGGGGCCTGCGCATCAGCCACTCGGCCTGGTACGACTCGCAGTACCTGCGCGCCAATGCCAACGACGGCACGGCCGGCGTCAGCAACTTCGCCGGCCAGCCCGCCAACCAGTTCGTGCCCGCGACCCGGGACCAGCATGGCCGCGGCGACGAATTCCTCGATGCCTTTGTCTGGGGCAAGGGATCGATAGGCAGCATGCCGGCCTCGATACGCGTGGGCAAACACGCGCTGCAGTACGGCGAGAGCGTGTTCTTCGGCCAGAACGGCATCGCCAACGCGCAAGGCCCGGTGGACATCGCCAAAATCGTCTCGGTGCCGAACTGGCAGTTCAAGGAAGTGCTGCTGCCGGTGGAGCAGATCTCGGGCACGCTGCAGGTGGCCGAAGGCCTGACGCTTGGCGGCTACTACCAGCTCAAGTGGCGGCCCAGCAAGATCCCCGGGGTCGGCAGCTATTTCTCCAACCAGGACTACATAGGCGGCGGCCGCGTCTACCTGGGCGGGCCGGTGCTGCCCACCGACACCAGCCGCGACCAGAAGCCGGGCGACAGCGGCCAGTTCGGCGCGCAGCTGCGCTGGGCCCCGGCCGGCAGCAACTATGAGTTCGGCCTGTACGCGGCGCGCTACAACGACAAGACCCCGGCCGTCCCGGTGTTCGACCTGATCAACGGCAATGTGCACAACGTCTATGCCAAGGGCATCAAGACCGTGGGCGCCAGCGTCACCTCGTCGATCGGCCAGCTCAACTGGGCGCTCGAAGGCTCGCTGCGCAGCAATGCGCCGCTGGCCAGCGACCCGGCCGTGCTGGGCGGCGCGCCCTTCATGCCGCCGGCCAACTGCGACGGCTCGGCCGCCAACCCCTGCTATGCCACCGGCAGGACGGCGCACATCAACCTCTCGGGTATTTATGTGCTCAACAAGTCCAGCCTGTGGGACGGCGGCGCCCTGGTGGCGGAACTCGCCTGGAACCGGCTGCTGAGCGTGACGAAGAACCCGAGCGCCGTCGGCTTCGGCGGGCTGGACCCGAATGCCACGCGCGACGCGGCGGCGTTTCGCATGATTTTTGAACCGCAGTACTTCCAGGTGCTGCCCGGCCTGGACCTGTCCATCCCGCTGAGCCTGGGCTACAACTTCGGCGGCCGCTCCTCGGCCGTCATCAACTTCGCCGGCGGCGCCAGCAAGGCGGGCGACGTGAGCATAGGCATCAAGGGCAAGTACCAGAACGCCTGGAATTTCGCGCTGAACTACACGGCCTTCTTCGGCAAGGAAAACACCTTGACCGTCACCGACCCGAGCACGCCCACCCGCATGCTGTCCTATGGCCAAAGCCTGAAAGACCGCAACTACGTTTCCTTCACCGCTTCCCGCACGTTCTGAGTTTCCGACTTTTCGATAACACCACCGAGACAACCATCATGAAGCAGACCGCAACACATTCCTTGCTCATGGCAGCCCTGCTGGCCGGCGCGATCTCCGCCCAGGCCGGCGTCACCGCCGAAGAGGCCGCCAGGCTGAAATCCACCTTGACGCCCATGGGCGCCGAAAAAGCCGGCAACAAGGACGGCAGCATCCCGCCCTGGGAAGGGGGCCTCACCAAGGCCACGCCGGGCTACAAAAACGGCGATGCGCGGCCCGACCTCTACCCCGGCGAAAAACCCCTCCTGTCGATCAATGCCAAGAACATGGCGCAGCACGCCGACAAGCTGACCGACGGCGTGCAGGCGCTGATGAAGAAATACCCCGACTTCCGCATCGACGTCTATCCCACGCACCGCACCGCGGCGGCGCCGCAGTCGGTGTACGACAACACTTTTAAAAACGCCACCCGGGCCAAGACCATAGAGGGCGGCTACGGCATGGAAGGCGCTTTCGGCGGCATACCGTTTCCCATCCCCAAGGACGGCTATGAAGCCATGTGGAACCAGCGCACGGCCTGGCGCGGCGGCAACTTCTCCATGCCCATGCGCGTGTGGGTGGTGACTTCCGACGGCAAGCGCACCATGGCCTCCGGCGGCACGCAGACCATACGCCAGGCCTTTTACGACAAGGACGGCAGCGCCGAGAAATTCGACGGCTACTACCAGTACGGCAAGCTGGTGGTCAACGCGCCGGGCTCCAAGGCGGGCGAGGCCATCCTGGCACTCGACGGCGTCTCGGAAGCCGCGCCGCGCGGCCTGTGGCAATACCTGGTGGGCCAGCGCCGCGTGCGCAAGGCGCCTTCCGTGGCCTACGACACGCCCGACTCGGTGACCTCCGGCATAGGCCTGTTCGACGAGGCCTTCACGCTGTTCGGCCCCATCGACAAACACGAGCTCAAGCTGGTGGGCAAGAAGGAGATCTACATCCCCTACAACAACAACCGCGCCGCCTCCGCGAAGATCGAAGACCTGGTGACGCCCAACACGCTGAACCCCACGCAGGTGCGCTGGGAGCTGCACCGCGTCTGGGAAGTCGAGGCCACGCTGGCGGCCGGCAAGCGCCACGTGGTGCCCAAGCGCAAGTACTACATCGACGAGGACTCCTGGCAAATCGCGCTGTTCGACGGCTGGGACGCCAAGGGCCAGCTCTGGCGCACCAACTACGCGCTGATGCTGACGGCGCCGGACATCCCGGCCGTGAGCAACGTCGTGCTGTGGGGCGGCTATGACATGCAGACCGGCGCCTACTACCTGAACATGGCCTCCAACGAGCTACCCAGGCAGTACGAGGTGCAGCCGCCGATTCCGCGCTCCTTCTTCAGCGCCGAGTCGCTCTCCAGCGAAGGCGCGCGCTGATGGCTGGAGTCACGCGCCGGCAAGCCGCCCTGGCGGGCCTGCTGGGTGGCGCGGCGATGCTGCCCGCATGGGCGGCCAGCGTGCCGGCCGTGCTGTCGCAGGCCGCGCTGCCCACACCCAAGGCACTCGGCGCGGCCACGCTGGCCGTGGCGCGGGCCGGCGACCGGCTGGTGGCCGTCGGCGAGCGCGGCACGGTGCTGCTGTCGGACGACCACGGCGCGAGCTGGCGGCAGGCGCAGGTGCCGGTGCAGGCCAGCCTGGCGGCCGTGTGTTTTGCCGACGCGCGCACCGGCTGGGCCGCCGGCCACCTGGGCGTCATCCTGCGCAGCGACGACGCCGGCGCCAGCTGGCACAAGCAGCTTGACGGCGTGCAGGCGGCCGAGCTCGTGAAGCAGGCGGCGCAGCGCAGCGGCGATGCCAAGGCCATGGCACAAGCGGAGCGCCTGGTGGAAGAGGGCGCCGACAAACCTTTTTTTGACCTGGAATTTCTCGATGCGCAGCGCGGCTTTGCCGTCGGCGCCTACAACCTGATGTTTGCCACCGATGACGGCGGCAAGAGCTGGGCGGCGCTGGGGCCGCGCTTGCCCAACCCCAAGAGCTTGCACCTCTACGGCGTGCGCGCCCGCGGCCGCACGCTGGTGGTTGCCGGCGAGCAGGGCCTGCTGCTGCGCTCCACCGATGGCGGCGCGAGCTTCAGCGCGCTGGCCTCGCCCTACAAGGGCAGTTTCTTCGGCCTGCTGCAGACACGCGGCGGCGCCCTGGTGGCCTACGGCCTGCGCGGCACGGCCTGGCGTTCCGGCGATGAAGGGCAGCACTGGGACAAGCTGGACACCGGCCTGCCCATGGCCGTTGGTGCCGGCACGGCTTTGCCGAACGGCGGCTTTGTGCTGCTGGGCCAGGCCGGCGACGCCTTGCTGGGCGGCGCGGACGGACCGGCGCTGCGGCGCATCCCCGCGCGCGAGCCTGTCCCGGTCTCCGGCGTCGCGCTGGCGGCCGATGGCGCGCTGGTACTCGCGAGCCTGCGCGGCATGCGGCGCGTGGAACTGCCCGCCCACTGAAAAAAGACAGTCACCCAAAAGTCATGCACGCCGATTCCTCCTCCGCCTCTTCTCCTGATCTCCAGCCCGCACAACCCGTCGTTGCGCGGCTGGAGGATTTCGACACGCGCTCGGGCTCGCTGCTCGAGCGCGTCTTTTTCAACCACAGGCCCTGGGTCATGGCCGTCTGCGTGCTGCTCACCCTGCTGCTGGGCTGGCAGGCGACCAGGCTGCGCCTGAACGCGAGCTTTGAGAAAACCATTCCCACGGGCCATCCCTACATCGTCAATTACCTGGCCCACAAGGCCGACCTGGGCGGCCAGGCCAACGCGCTGCGGCTGGTGGTGGAGGCCAAACAAGGCACCATCTTCGACAAGGCCTACCTCGACGCGCTGCAAAAGGTCAATGACGAGATCTTTTTGCTGCCCGGCGTGGACCGGCCTTTCATGAAGTCGCTGTGGACCTCCAACACGCGCTGGGTGGCTGTGACCGAGGAAGGACTGGACGGCGGGCCGGTGATCCCCGACGCTTACGACGGCTCGCCCGCGAGCCTCGCCGGGCTGCGCGCCAACGTTGAGCGTTCGGGCGAGATCGGCCAGCTGGTGGCGGGCGACTTCAAGTCCAGCATCGTGTTTGTCCCGCTGCTGGACCGCAACCCCGAGACCGGCCAGGCGCTGGACTACGGCGAACTGTCGCGCCAGGTCGAAGCCTTGCGCGCCAAGTACGGCAGCGACACGCTGCAGATCCGCGTAACCGGTTTCGCCAAGGTGGTGGGCGACCTGATCGAGGGCCTGCACCAGGTGTTGCTGTTCTTCCTGCTGGCCCTGGCCATCACCACCGTGGTGCTCTACGGCTACACCCGCTGCAAGCGCAGCACCGCGCTGGTGGTGGCCTGCTCGCTGGTGGCGGTGGTCTGGCAGTTCGGCCTGCTGGCACTGCTGGGCTACGAGCTGGACCCTTATTCGGTGCTGGTGCCCTTTCTGGTGTTCGCCATCGGCATGAGCCACGGCGCGCAGAAGATGAACGGCATCATGCAGGACATAGGCCGCGGCACGCACCGCGTGGTGGCCGCGCGCTACACCTTCCGGCGCCTCTTTGTGGCCGGCCTGACCGCCCTGCTCTGCGATGCCGTGGGCTTCGCGGTGCTGGTCATCATCCAGATCAAGGTCATCCAGGACCTGGCGCTGATCGCCAGCATAGGCGTGGCGGTGCTGATCTTCAGCAACCTGGTGCTGCTGCCCATACTGCTGTCCTATGCGGGCGTGGCACCGGCCGCCGCGGCGCGCAGCCTGCGCCAGGAAACCGAGCAGCAGGGACGGCAAGGCCGGCGCTCATGGCTGTGGGCCTTGCTCGACCATTTCACGCAAAAGCGCTGGGCCACGGCGGCCGTGGTGGTTGCGGCCCTGATGGCCGCGGGCGGTTATGCCGCCAGCCTGCACCTGAAGATAGGAGACCTGGATGCGGGCGCCTCCGAGCTGCGGCCGGGCTCGCGCTACAACCAGGACAACGCCTACCAGATCGCCCACTACGCGGCCAGCGCCGACATCCTGACGGTGATGGTCACCACGCCCGCGGACAAATGCACGGCCTATGAAACCCTGGCCAAGGTCGACGCGCTGGCCTGGCGGCTTGAGCAGTTGCCCGGCGTAGAGTCCACCAACTCCATGGCCGCGCTGTCCAAGCTGGCCATGGTGGGCTACAACGAAGGCAACTTCAAGTGGTTCGAGTTGCTGCCCAACGAGGGCGCGCTGGGCGGCGTGCAGACGCGCGCGCCGCGCGAGCTCTTCAACCAGAGCTGCTCCTTCCTGGCCCTCTATGTTTACCTGAAAGACCACAAGGCCGAAACGCTGGCCGGCGTGGTGGAGGGCGTGGAGCGCTTCGCGGCCGTCAACAACACGCCCGAGGTCAGCTTCAAGCTGGCGGCCGGCAGCGCCGGCATCGCGGCCGCCACCAATATCGTGGTGGGCAAGGCCATGCGCGAGATGCTGCTGTGGGTCTATGCGGCGGTGGTGGTGTTGTGCTGGATCACCTTCCGCTCCTGGCGCGCGGTGGTGGTGGCGGTGCTGCCGCTGGTGCTGACTTCGATTTTGTGCGAGGCGCTGATGGTAGGCCTTGGCATGGGGGTCAAGGTCGCCACGTTGCCGGTGATCGCGCTGGGCGTGGGCATAGGCGTGGACTACGCGCTTTATGTGCTCAGCATCACGCTGGCCCGCATGCGCGAAGGCGCCAGCCTGTCCGACGCCTACCACCATGCGCTGCAGTTCACCGGCCGCGTGGTGCTGCTCACCGGTATCACGCTGGCCCTCGCCGTGAGCACCTGGGCTTTTTCGCCGATCAAGTTCCAGGCCGACATGGGCATCCTGCTGGCCTTTATGTTTGTGTGGAACATGGTGGGGGCGCTGGTGCTGCTGCCGGCGCTGGCCTACTTTCTGCTGCGGCCGGCCCCGGCCTTCGCCAGCCCCAGGCCGGACGGCGCGGGTGTGCCGGCATGAGCCGGCGCACACTGCTTGCCGCGGCGATGCTGCTGTGCGCCTGCATGGCAAGCCGGGCCGCGCCCGAGCCCATCGTCATCGGGCAGTCGCTGCCGCTGACCGGTGCCGGCTTTCCGGTCGCGAACCGTGTGCTGGCCGGCGCCCGCGCCCATGTGGAGCGCGTCAATGCGTCGGGCGGCATCCTCGGTCGCCCCGTGGAGCTGGTGACGCTGGACGACGGCGGCGACAGCCGGCGTGTGGCCGCCAACCTGCGAACCCTGGTGCGCCAGCACAAGGCGGCGCTCATCGTGAACTGCCTGGGCGAGCGGGCCTGCCTGGAGGCGGCCCAGGCCACGCGCGAGCTGCGTGTGCCGCTGGTCGGCCCCATGTCGGGCGCGCTGGCCCTTCGCGCCCCGGACGTTCGCCATGTATTCAGCCTGCGGCCGGATGATGCCAGGGAGGCCGATGCACTGGCGCGCCAGCTGGCATCGATTGGCGTTTCCAGGGTGGTGCTGCTGGCCGATGACTCCGAGCCGGCACGCACCGAGGCACTGACGGCGGCCCTGCAGGGCAATGGCCGGCAGCTCACGCGCATCACGACCGATACGCGCCTGGACGTGATCGACAAGGCTTTCCAGGACGTCGCCAAAGCCGCGCCGCAAGCCCTGGTGCTGAACCTGGGCAACGAGGTGCTGGATGCGCTGGGCCGGCTTCCGGCCTCGACCTATGACAGCGCGCCGTCCACCGTCGCCACCTTGTCGACGGCGGGGCTCACGCAGCTGACGCGCCTGTTTCGCAACCGGCTGGTGGGCTACACCAGCGTGGTGCCGAACCCCGAGGTGGCCCGCCTGCCCATCGTGCGCGAACTCGAGCGCGATGCCGACGCCTTCATAGGCCCAGAGGCCTTGACCTTCGAGGGCCTGGAGTCCTACCTGAACCTGCGTGTCTGCACCGAGGCCTTGCGCCGCGCCGGCCCGCGCGCCGACGGCCCGCGCATGGGCGAGGCGATGGAGAGCCTGGGCGCGCTGGACCTGGGCGGCTTCAGGCTCCTGTTTGGAAAAGAGCGGCACCACGCGTCGGACCACGTCGAGATCGGCATGCGGGCGCGCGACGGCAAATTAATGAGATGACACCCCTGAAGCGCCTGCGGCCCGGCAAAAGCCGGTTCCGCGCTAGCCCTTGTACTGCAACTGTGAACTGCTAAGGACTGCAATGACCCCCTCTGCCATCCCCGCCGTGCTCGAGACGGCTCCCCTGGATCCTGCCCTGGCCGGCTTCCTGGCCCAGGCCGCCGCGCAGGGCAACCCGCCGCTGGAAAGCCTGCCTCCCGCCATCGCGCGCCAGGTGTATCGCGAGCTGGCCGACACGCTGGGCCTGCCGGCCCCGGCCATCGGCAAGGTGAACGACAGCAGCATCCCCGGGCCGGGCGGCCCGCTGGGCCTGCGCGTGTACAGCCCCGACACCGCCGGCCCCTGGCCCGTGCTGCTGTATGCGCATGGCGGCGGTTTTGTGATCGGCGACCTGGAGACCCATGACAAGGTCTGCCGCACGTTGTGCTACCACGCCGGCATGTTGGTGGTGGCGGTGGATTACCGGCTGGCGCCCGAGCATCCCTTTCCCGCCGCGCCGGACGACACCGAGGCCGCCCTGCGCTGGGTGCTCGCGAACGCCACCGCGCTGGGCGGCGACGCCGGCCGCATCGCGGTGGCCGGCGACAGCGCCGGTGCGCAGCTGGCGCTGGTGGCGGCGCGCCGCGTGGACGCCAGGGCCGTGCGCGCCCTGGGCCTGATCTACCCGGTGGCACAACACCCCGACCAGCCCAGCGCGTCCTACGAAGAGAACGAAGGCAAATTTCTCAGCATGGGCGTGATGCAGTGGTTTATGGCCAGCTATCTCGGCGAGCAGGCCGGTGCGCAAAAGCACCCCGACTTTGCCTTGCTCGATTCAGGCGGCCTGGCCAGGCTTCCCGCCACCTGGGTGGCGACCATGGGCCACGACCCGCTGCGCGACGAAGGCCACGCCCTCGCGCGACGCGTGGCCGCAGCGGGCGTGGAGGTGGCACACCGGCACTACCCCGAGGCGATTCATGCCTGCATCCATTTCACGGCGGTGTCGCCTGTGGGCTTGCGGGTCATGGTGGACCTGGCGCAGTGGTTACGCTCGCGGGTGTGATGCTTCCTTGGCTCAAGCCTGAGGAGCAGTCCCGGCGCGCCGGCGCGCAAAGTCCACATACCAGTCCAGGCAAGCCGGGTTGGCCATGGCGTCGCGGTTCACGACCTTCTCGAGCGGCTGGCCCAGCAGCAGCTTTTTGATCGGCAGCTCCTGTTTTTTGCCGGAGAGCGTGCGCGGAATCTCGGGCACGGCAAAAATTTCGTTGGGCACAAAACGCGGTGACAGCGCGGTCTTGACGGCCTGGTTCAGGCGCGCCTTCATCGCCTCGTCGAGCTCATAGCCCGGGCGCAGCACCACGAAGAGCGGCATATAACTTTCGCGGCCCAGGTATTCGAGGTCGACCACCATGGAGTCCAGCACCTCGGGCAAGGCCTCGATGGCGCTGTAGAGCTCGCTGGTGCCCATGCGCAGGCCGTGGCGGTTGATGGTGGCGTCGCTGCGGCCATAGATGATGCAGCCGCCCGAGCGCGTGACCTTGAGCCAGTCGCCGTGGCGCCAGACGCCGGGGTAGGTGTCGAAGTAGCTCGCCAGGTAGCGCTGCTTGTCCTTGTCGCCGACGAAATACAGCGGCATGGAAGGCAGGGGCTGGGTGCAGACCAGTTCTCCGACTTCATCGACCACGGACTCGCCCTTGTCGTTCCAGGCCTCGACGGCACAGCCCAGGATGCGGCATTGCATTTCGCCGGGAACCACGGGCAGTTCGCGATTGCCGCCGATAAATGCGCCCGCGAAGTCCGTGCCCCCGGAGATATTGCACCACCAGATGTTGGGGTTTCCAATCTTCGCGAATTGCGCTGTGCCCCAGCGCTGCGTGTCTTCGCTCAGCGGTGAACCTGTCGTGCCCAGTGTGCGCAGCCGGCTCAGGTCCCCGCATTGCGCGATGTCTATGCCCGCCTTCATGCAATTGGCAAAAAAGGCTGCACCCGCGCCAAAGAAAGTCGCGCCGGTGTTGGCGACAAAACGCCACAGCGTGGTCCAGTCGGGCTGGTCCTTGTGGGTGCCGGCCGGGTTGCCGT
Source organism: Polaromonas sp. CF318 (assembly GCF_000282655.1). Lineage (GTDB taxonomy): Bacteria > Pseudomonadota > Gammaproteobacteria > Burkholderiales > Burkholderiaceae_C > Polaromonas. The sequence goes on along the minus strand of NZ_AKIV01000135.1, from coordinate 17,661 downwards.
CGTAAATGCAGCAGGTCGTGCCGTTGAGCAGGCTGGCGGCCTGCACGTTCCACATGATCCAGCCCGTAGAGCTGTACCAGTGAAAGCGTTCGGGATGGGCCGGGTCGGCATGGCTGGGCGCCAGGTCGTTGTGCAGGCGCAGCAGCGCCAAGCCCACGAGCGCCACGCCGCCGTGGCCGTGGACGATGGGCTTGGGCAGGCCGGTGGTGCCGCTGGAGTAGACGATCCACAGCGGATGCTCAAAGGGCAGCCAGAGCGGCTCAAAGGCCGCAACCTGCGCATCGTTGCGCGCGACGGCCTGCGCGAAGCTCGCGCGGCCAGCCGGCAAGCCCGAAGACGGGAGGATCTCGTGGACAAGCACGTGCGTGACGCTGGGCAGCGCCGCGACGAGTTCAGCCACCGCCTCATCGCGCGCCATGTCGCGCCCGCCATAGTGCACGCCGTTGCAGGCGATCAGCACCTTGGGCGCGATCTGGCGAAAGCGGTCCAGCACGGCGGGCGTGCCCATGTCGGGCGCGCAGACGCTCCAGACGGCGCCCAGGCTGACCGTCGCGAGAAAGGCGACCATGGTCTCGGGCGTGTTGGGCAGGTAGGCGGCCACGCGGTCGCCGGGCTGGACGCCCTGCGCCTTGAGGTGCAAGGCCAGCGAAGCCGACTGCCGGCGCATCTCGGCCCAGCCCAGTTGACGCGCCGCCTCGCCCCTGGCCAGGCTGGCTTCGCCCTGGCTCAGGATGGCGGGCACACCGGCCGCCTCGGCCGCGGCCACATGGCGGAACACCTGCCGCGCGTAGTTGCCCTGCGCGCCGGGAAACCATTCAGCGCCCGGCATGGCGCGCCGGCCCAGCACGGCCGTATGCGGCGTGGGCGACTGGACCTCGAAGTAGTCCCAGATGCTTTGCCAGAAGGCGTCGAGGTCGCTGACCGACCAGCGCCACAAGGCATCGTAGTTGTCGAATGACAGGCCGCGTGTGGCCCGCAGCCAGTTCTGGTAGTGGCGTATCTGGAACATGGGTGCAACCATAAACCAAGTCGGGTGGCTGCGGCGAGCCGCGATGCGCCGTGGCGTATATTGCCCGAGGCGCCATAGCGCCGCCCACCCTGAAAGTGTTGATTGAGCGACCAAGTCTGGACGATTCACTGCGACGGCAGCGCCGTGCCCAACCCGGGCCGCATGGGCCTGGGCGCGGTGCTCATGTCACCCGACGGCACGCGCTACCCCATGTCCGCCCCGGCGGAGGGCCGCGGCTGTAACAACGAAGCGGAACTGCGCGCCCTGATGGCGGCATTGCAGGAAGCGAGGCAACGCGGAGCGGCCGCGCTGCTCATTCACTGCGACAACAGCGTGGTCGTGCAGCAGCTCGCAGGCACCGCGACCGAGCCTTTTCTTCGGCTGGCGCCGCTGTTTGACGAGGCGCGCGCGGCGCTGCTTTCTTTCGCATCCGCGCGGCTTGTATGGATTCCGCGCCACCGCAACCAAGAGGCCGATGCGCTTGCACGCGCAGCCGTGGGCCTGCCGCCCAAGAGCCCGGCCCCGTTTAGGCGTTGAACAGACTCTTAGCCTCGCGCGAGACTTTCCGCGTAAGAAAAGGCTGCGCGGGCGTCCGCCACCAGGGCGTCCTTGCGTGCGGCGTCTTCGACAACGGGGCCCACCGCTTCGCGCAGCATGCCCTCCCAGCGCCCCGCAACGAGCCGGGCGGCCTGGTTCAGCCAATCCTGCGCATCTTCACGCCGTAGCCCAAAGTACACCGAGGCATCCAGCAGCCGCCCGGCGCTGGCCACCGCGCTCCCGTCGGCGCCGGTGGCCATGAGCAACATGGGCGCCTCTTCTTTGGTGGCTTGGGTCAGGGCCGGCGTGATGTCAAAGGCCGGTGCCAGCGCCCACCCCTTCCCGTCGTGGAGCAGCCCATGGTTAAGGGGATGATCGTCCACGTTACCCACCAGGGCGTTGAACACCATGCGGCGCCACAGCAATTCAAGCTGCCGCTGCAGGTCCTCCCGCCCATGCATCCAGACGCGAAGCCGGTCGGCCAGATTGAGGTAGGAGCGCGCCGGGTCGCCCCGGGTGGCGGAGGGCTGGAGCTGCAGCACGGTATGTGCGCTGGCATAGAGCCGGCGTTGCGGCCGCACGGGGTCACCGGCCCGGTCAAAGCGTTCGACCAGCAGCACCTGATGTTCCCCCAGCGTGCGCAGCAGCACGCGGGCGGGTTCAATCCCGGCTTCCCCCGCCAGCCGCATCGTCACGAATTCGCGTGCCGGCAGGGCCGGCCGATCGCCGCGGGCCTGCATCTTGGCAAGCCACAGCTTGCCCTCATGCACGAGGGTGGCCTTGGGCCTCTCGCCGCCCGCGCTGGTATCCAGGTCGCCGTTCAGGCGCCGCAGGGCGCGGCTGGGCGCTTCAAGCTGGTCAAGTTCCTTGAGCAGGGCCTCAAGACTTTCCAGGCTTTGGGGTCTCCAGCGGAGCTTGGATTCAAGATCCTGGCAAACCTCAATGGCACCCACGCCGTCCGGAACGCCACGTTGCAACAGTTCGAGCGCGCTGAGTTCCCTGCCGGCCTGCGCGTTGAGCCGGTCAGCGCCGTAGCCGGCCGGCCTGGCGTCCCGCACGACACCGGGCAATCCATCGGCGCCGCGAAGGGCAATGCCCCGGACGCGGCGCGTCAGGCGCAGTTCAACAGGGTCCAGGGAAACGGGCTGCTCGAGGCCCAGGTACGTCTCCACATACCTGAAACGGCCGCCCGCCGGCATGACCGTGAGCTCGCCCGCCAGCACCGGCTCGGCCTGGCCCGGCAACCAGACCCAGACAGGCGCGACGCTCATGCGGAACGCCCCATGCGTTTCAAGGCGTAGGTGACCATCTCGGGATCACGCTTCGGGTCCAGCAGTTGCTCGGCCTCCTCCAGCAATTGAAGGCCGCGCATGACTTTCAGGAAATTGCCCATGGAAACGCCGTCCATACCGGCCTCAATGGCGCGCACGGTGCTGGTGCCTACGTCGGATTGGTGAGCAAGGTCTTCTTGCGTCAGCTGGCGCGCCTTACGCGCCGTGCCCAGGCGCTTGCCCAGGCGCTGCAGGGCGGCCTGGATCAGCACCGGCGTCGGCTTGGCCGGCTGGCTGGGGGGGGTCTTACGCATAGGAGTGACTTTATTTCATATTCGTTGTTATTTCAACGATTTTCTTTATTTAATCGTTGCTTTAAGGTGAATTTCTCTTCGACCCCTCGCGCTTTGCCCCCCGTCGGCCGGCTGGGAATCTGGCGCGAGTCTGGCCCACTTGCACTTTCGCACAATCGTGCTAATATCCGCGCCATGGACGCCAAAACCCAGAAAAGCGAAATGACCCGCGCCGCCATCATTGGCGCGGGCATAGACTTGGCCGCCGCGGAAGGCCTGGAAGCCATCACGCTGCAGGCCGTGGCCGACCGCATCGGGATTTCCAAGAGCGGCGTGTTTTCGCGCATAGGCTCGCGCGAGGCCTTGCAGAAAGCCGTCATTGAAGAGTTCGGCCGGCGCTTCATCGCCGACGTGTTTGTGCCCGCCATGCAGCAGCCCAAGGGCCTGCCGCGGCTGGACGCCATCGTGCAGCGCTGGATCGTGCGCATGCGCGACGTGGAGATCCAGTCAGGCTGCATTTACACCGCGGGCGCTTTCGAGCTGGACGACCGCGAGGGCGAGCTGCGCGACACCCTGCTGGGTGAAATCACCCGCTGGCGCGCCGCCCTGCGCCGCACCGTGCTGCAGGCGGTGGAGGCCGGCCACCTGCAGGCCGATACCGACCCCGAGCAGCTGGTGGCCGAGATTTACGCCCTGTCCATGGGCTTGTTGCACGATGCCCGTTTCCTGCGCGACAACCGCGCGGCCGACCGGGCCCAGGCATCCTGGAAGCGCCTGCTGCGAAGCTACCAGACCGAAGCGAGCAACCCACAATAAAAGACTAGGAAAAAAGCGCGGAAGAAGGCGGCGACGCCATTTCCGCATGTGTCGGTAAATTCTAATTTCGCACGACTGTGCGTAGAAATGAGGAAATCATGTTGATTCTGATCATCGCCCTGGGTGTATTTTTTGGCGCTCGCGCCGTGACGGCCGCCCTGGCTTCGCTGCGCGGCCTGCCGCGCAGCAACGAAGACTGGGTCTGGTACTGAAGAGCAAGCACGGAGAGCCCACGCCATGACACGCACCTCCCTGCAGGCCACCACGGCCTTTTACAACGCCAGCCCCCTGACGCGCATCTTCCGCTGGGGCCTGGGCGCTTCGCAGCAGCTGTGGCCGGCCCTGGCCGTGCGCGCGGCCTACCGGCTGTTCGGCACCCCGCTGCCGCCCAAATGGATCAGCCGGCGCCGCGGCTGGAGCCCCGACTGGCACATCGAGCAATGGCCGTTCGAAGACGCCGGCCTCACGCTGTATTCACGCCCCGTCGCGCCGCACGGCCCGGTGGTGCTGCTGGTGCACGGCTGGGGCGGCCATGCCGGCCAGATGCTGGCGCTGGCCGAACGGCTCAGCGCGCAGGGCCTGCGCCCGGTGATCGTCGAGATGCCGGCGCACGGCCGCAGCAGCGGCTCGGTCAGCAACCTGCCGCAGTTTGCGCGCGTGCTGGAGTACGTGACGGCGCGGCTGCTGCAGCAGGGCCACACGCTGCGCGCGGTGGTCGCGCATTCGCTGGCCGCCAACGCCGGGGCCTACGCGGCCAGCCGCGGGCTGGCGGCAGGCCGCCTCGTGCTGCTGGCGCCGCCGGCCTCGCCGCTGGAATACACACGGCTGTTCGCCCATGTGTTCGGCCTCAGCGAAGCCACACGCGCGGCCATGCAGCGGCGCATAGAAGCGCGCGAAGGCATCCTGATGCCGCAGTTCGAGCCCGCCGCGGTCGGCCCGCGCATCAGCCTGCCCACGCTGGTGGTGCATGACCGCCACGACAGCATCAACCGCTTCGCCGACGGCGTGGCCTACAGCGAATCGATTGCCGGCGCGCGCCTGGTGGCGACCGAGGGCCTGGGCCACCGCAAGATCCTCAAGGACGAGGAAGTGCTGCGCGAAGTGGCGGCCTTCCTGGCCTAGCGGCGCCTGCGCGACGCACCGCCCTTGTGCGGGGCGTGCATTCCCCCTAGCATTGCCCCACTCATCAATTGGAGGGAATGCCATGGGAATGCTGGACTGGACGGAAAAAAGCAGCGCGGTACTGCAGCAAGGCGGAGTCATAGGCCCCGATGAACGCCTGCCCTGGCCGCAGACCGCAGTCATGGGCGTGCAGCACGTGATCGCGATGTTCGGCGCCACGGTGCTGGCGCCCATCCTGATGGGCTTTGACCCCAACATCGCCATCCTGATGAGCGGCATAGGTACGCTGATTTTTTTCCTCGTCACCGGCGGCAAGGTGCCCAGCTACCTGGGCTCGAGCTTTGCCTTCATCGGCGTGGTGATCGCCGCCACGGCCTATGCCGGCAAGGGGCCCAACGCCAACCTGGGCGTCGCGCTGGGCGGCATCATTGCCTGCGGCGCGCTCTATACCCTGATAGGCGTGGTGGTGCAGGTCATAGGCACAGGCTGGATAGAGCGTTTCATGCCGCCGGTGGTCACGGGCGCGGTGGTGGCGGTGATAGGCCTGAACCTGGCCGGCATTCCGGTCAAGAACATGGCGGCCGGCAATTTTGATGCGTGGATGCAGCTGGTGACCTTCGTCAGCGTGGCCCTGGTGGCAGTGATGACGCGCGGCATGGTGCAGCGCCTCCTGATCCTGGTCGGCCTGATTGTGGCCAGCGTGATTTACGCGGTGCTCACCAACGGCCTGGGCCTGGGCAAACCCATAGACCTGTCGGGCATCGCGAGCGCCGCCTGGGTCGGCCTGCCGGGCTTCACCACGCCGGTGTTCGACGCCGGCGCCATGCTGCTGATCGCGCCGGTGGCCATCATCCTGGTGGCGGAAAACCTGGGCCACATCAAGGCGGTGACGGCCATGACCGGCAAGAACCTGGACGTCTACATGGGCCGGGCCTTTATCGGCGACGGCGTGGCCACCATGGTTTCGGGCGGCGCGGGCGGCACGGGGGTGACGACTTACGCGGAAAACATCGGCGTGATGGCCGCGACCAAGATTTACTCGACGGCCGTCTTTGTGGTGGCGGCGTTGATCGCCGTGCTGCTGGGCTTCAGCCCCAAATTCGGCGCGCTGATCCAGGCCATCCCGCTGCCGGTGATGGGCGGCGTGAGCATTGTGGTGTTCGGCCTGATCGCCGTGGCCGGCGCCAAGATCTGGGTGGACAACAAGGTGGATTTTTCGGACAACAAAAACCTGATCGTCGCGGCCATCACGCTGGTGCTGGGCACCGGCGACTTCACGCTGCGCTTCGGCCAGTTCGCGCTGGGCGGCATAGGCACGGCCACCTTCGGCGCCATCCTGCTGTACGCGCTGCTCAATCGCAAGCATTGAGTCGGCCGCTGATGGAAAGCCCGGCTGGCCGCAGGTGAGCTGGGCTTTCGCCGAAGCGCCTTTGCGGCTGCTCCCTCGGGCTGATGTGGGTCCGGATCGCGGTGCGAGGATAGGAATCAGGCCGCTAAGCCGGCAACACAAGCGCTCGGCGCGCTCGCTCTACCTGGGCGCGCGCTACACATCCTGCGACATGGTCGTTGACCAGCCCCACCGCCTGCATGAAGGCGTACACGGTCGTCGGTCCGACGAACTTCCAGCCCAGTTTTTTCAGCTCCCTGGACAAGGCGTGTGACGCCGCCGAGGCCGAGACGGTTTGCGGCTCTGCCAGCTGCGTGGGATCCGGCTCGCGGCTCCAGAAAAAAGATGCCAGCGAACCGCCACGGTCCGCCAGGGCCTCGGCCATCCGGGCGTTGTGAATTACGGCCTCTATCTTGCCGCGGTGGCGCACGATTCCACTATCCAGAAGCAATCGTTTGACGTCACTTTCATCAAAGCGGGCGACACGCCGGTAGTCGAAATTCAAGAAGGCCGCTCGAAAGTTCTCGCGCTTGGCGAGAATGGTGCGCCAACTCAGGCCTGACTGAAAACCCTCCAGGCACAGTTTTTCGAACAGGCGCAACTCATCCGTAACCGGAAATCCCCATTCGGTATCGTGGTAGTGGAGGAACTCGGGGGCAGCGGCACACCAGCGGCAACGCGGCTGCCCATCGGGACCTGGTATGACGGAATCCATGTCAAGCGTGATCCAGCAGGAACCGCAGGCGTTCATCAGACCGGTTGGGGAGCATCTCCACAATCTCGGCATCAACCACGTTTTCAGCGACAAAAGGATCGAGTGCCACGCGCGCTTGCAGCGCCTCGCGCGTGGTGTTGTGCGCCAGGACCATACCACCCAGATTGCCTGCGAGGCTGCCTGTCACAAGAAAAACCCCTTCGTTGAAACCCTGGTCGATCCAGCGCTTGTGCTCCGCCACATGCTGGGCTGCCCGGCCCTTGTTGCTTGAGAACCTGAGAAAGACGCAGAACATAAAAACCTTCCTGAAGTGAGAGCTAACGTGAATGGTTTGAGCCGGCCTTCCTTGCGGGACCGCAGGATCGGACCCAGGCAGTCATGAGGTCCACCTCATGCCGCACGAAGTCTTCGTCGCGAAGCGATTGCGCCAACACGGCGACGCCCTGGGCACGCGCCAGGAGATGCAGGGCAAGGACATCCGCGTCCTTGCCGCGACCCATCTCCCGGAATTGACCTCGAAGCCACGCCCGGAAGAGGTCCATGACGGCGTCAGCTTCGCCCCGCCCCGGGTGCCTGAGCTTTGCCAGCTCCATGCACAGGGTGCCGACCGGGCAGCCATGGCGCATGATCTTGGATTGATTGCGGATCAGGAGAGTGATGAATAGCTGGATGCGGTCCTGCGGGCTCTCGCCATCGGCCTCCCATTGCGCCAGCATCGCGCGTGTACGCTTGAGCCGCTCGGCAACAACTGCGGCCAGGATTTCATCCTTGGTCTTGAAGTGGTGGTAGAAGTTGCCCCGCGAGATCTTCACGGCGTCCGCAATGTTCGAGAAGGATGTGTGCTCGAACCCTTGTTCATAAAACAAGGTGTCTGCAGCTTGGACGATGCTGTCGCGGGTTGGCGTACTCATGATTCGGACGGCGGCTCTGGGATCGGCAAATTCTAGGATGATCGTCCTAATCCGTCAACCACCCGGCAAGCCCCGGCGCTTCGCCGCAGGCTGGTGGGCGGCTGACCCGCTGATGAGCTGGGCGCCGCCGAACCAATACGGCAAAACAAAGCCCCGGCCAGTGCAAAGACTGGCCGGGGCTTCTGGTTTTATTCAGGCCTGGCGCTTAACCGATAAAGCGGCCGCCGGTGCCCAGCACGCCAAGCTCCACAAACTTCGAGCCCGCGAACGGCGGCGCGGCGTAGTCGACACTGAAGCCGCCCAGGTCGAACTTTTGCAGGCCGGCCAGTGCGGTGCGCAGCTTGGCGCGCGTCAGGTCGCGGCCGGCGCGCTCCAGGCCCGCAGCCATCACGTGGGTGTTGATGTAGCTCTCCAGGCTGCCCAGCGAAAACTCCTGCTGGCCGACGGCGCGCATGGCGGCCTGGTACTCACGCACGACCTCGAGCCTGGCGCGATACGGGTCGGGGAACACCATGGTCAGCGCCAGGCCGGAACCGGCCGCGCCCAGCGCCTTGATGCCTTCGCCGGACAGCGTGACGCTCAGGCCCGCGATGGGCAGCATGGGCGAGACTTTCTTCAGCGCGGCGATCACGCCGACCGAAGCCGAGCCGGCAGTCCCCAGCAGCACGGCGCCGGGCTTGCCCGCGACGACCTGGCTGACGACGTCGTTGAGGTTCTTGCCGTCGACGGCCAGCGCCACCGATGCGGCGGGTTTGGCGCCCTGCGCCTGCAGCGCGCGATTGACGTCGGCCAGCACTTCCTTGCCGTAGTCGTTGTCCAGGTAAACGACCGTCAGGTCCTTCATGCCCATGCTCACCAGCCGCTGCACCAGGCGCTGGGTTTCGTCGGTAAAGCTGGCGCGCACGTGGAACACATTGCGCATGCCGGGCTTGCGCAGCGACGAGGCGCCCGAGCGCGGCCCGACGTAAGGCAGGTTGGACTCTTCAATCAGCGGCACGATGGCGGCGTTGTTGGGCGTGCCCACACAGGACATCAGCGCAAAAATGCTGCCGTCGTCGATCATCTTCTTGACGTTGTCGGCGCTGCGCTGCGGCACATAGGCATCGTCCATCATCTGAAAGCGCAGCGTGCGGCCGTTCACGCCACCCTTGGCGTTGATCTCACCCATGGCGGCATCAACGCCCTGCTTCAGCTCGGCACCGACACCGGCCAGCGGGCCGCTGGTCGCGCCCGTGCTGCCGATGGTGATGGCCTTGGCGGTCAGGCCCTCCTGGGCATAGGCGTTGCGAATGAAGGCGGGGGCGGCGGCAAGGGCAGCCATTTGAGGGGCGAGCGAAAGGAAGCGGCGGCGAAACATCGCGAAGAATCTCCAGGGGGCGGCCGTGAAGCCGGAAGAACAAGGCCGTGCGGCCTTGAGGGTGAACAACTAGCCGCCGCCCGGCGCAAAAGCACGGGCCGGCAGCGGAAGCACCGGAGTGTAATGGATTCTAGGTAGTAACCCTGATAAACCGTTCGATAACAGGAATATCAGGAACAGGCCGCATGGGCCGCCGCCTTATTTGGCCTGCGCTGGCCCTGTCGCCTTGGCCAGGGCGGCCTTGGTGGCCCTGAGTTCGCGCTCCAGGTCGGCGCGCTCATCGATTTGCTGCTCCAGCACCTCGTTGACCTGGGCCAGGTCTTCGGCGGACTCCTGGATGCGGGTTTCCAGTGCATCGGTTTTTTCGAGTGCCTGGGCGACCTCGCCGGTTTGCACCTCGGGCGGAATTTCCTGCTTGAGTACCGTGTTGATCACCAGCAGCTCGGCGGCCGACTGTTCCACCGTGTCTTTCACGGACTCGTTCTGGTCAAGCGCACGTTCCAGTGGCGTGGGTACGGCGGATAGCGGCTGGGGCATGTCAGGGTCCTTGATGGGAAGAGGCAGGACCGTTGCCGGTCATGAACCTACACAAAAGCGAGGGCTTGCAAACGGCGCGCGGAATCCGCGGACGATTTTACGCTTGCGGCCCGCAGGGGCCGGCAAAGGCTTTGGGCGAGGCGGGGTATCCGCCCCGCGGGTCTTCAGCGGGTTTTGGCGGCAGGTTTGGCCGGTGGCGCGGATGCGGGCGGTGCCGGCCCCGGGCTGAAAATTTTCCCCAGCGTAGCCCCTATGCGCGCGCCTATGGCCGTGCCCACGCCCGGCAGCACAGCAGTGCCGACAACGGCGCCCGCGATGGCGCTGTTGGGCACCGAGAATTTGACGTTGTCGAGCGGGCCGCTGACGCTGAGCGGGACGCCGACGATGCCGTCCACCAGGTCGACGGCTAACTCGGCCTCGATCTGGCGGTTGGCGACCTTGGCCTGGCCCGAAGCGCTCAATGAGCCCGATGTCGCCTTGAGATCCGTATAAGTGACCACCATGCCCTGCGGCGTGTTCTGCGTATCGAGCTGGCCGGTGACCGAATCCAGCGGCGTCTGGCCGGCGTGCTCCCTGCCGGCGCTGCGCACGGCCTTGTCCAGGTCAAAGCGCAGCAAGGTGGACTTGCCGATGCTGAAGGGCGTGCGCGTGTGCAGCGAGCGCGCGAGCTCACCCACCGTGTCGCCGTTGGCCGCAAGCGTGGTCTCGCCCGAGGCCTTGCCCGCGATGACGGAGCGGCGGTTGAACGCCGCCATCATGGTCTCGACTTCCACGCCCTGCGGCTGCAATGTGCCCTCCAGGTGCATGCGGCCATTGGCACGAAAGTCCAGCCTGACTTCGCCGTTGGCCGTGCCCCCGCCCACGTGGATGCGCGCGGCCCAGCGATCCTCCTGGCCCTGGCGTGCCAGGCTCAGGTCGGTGGCGGGCTTGAAACCGGGCCGGCGCAGCTCGGCCTTGCGCGGGCGCCAGCCGGGGTCAAAATCGACTTCGCCCTCATAGACCACCGCGATGCCGCGCCGCGAGATCCAGGTCAGGTCGCGAAACACAAAACGCGCGAGCGGCAGCTCTTCGGCCGCCGTCTCGTCCTTCTCACGGCCGCCGCCCAGGCCGTGCAGCGAGAGTTGGGGCACCACGGCGCCTTCCAGGTCGGCCCGGTCTATCTTGACGCGGCGCTGCGCCAGCGCGAACACGTCGGGATAGGCGGTGAGCGTTTTGATCAGTATGGGCTGGGGCTGCTCGGTCGCGACATCTTCGATGACCACGGCGGGCGAAGGCAGCAACCGCCAGTGCAGCGCGCCCACGCGCACCTTGGTGCCCAGCTGGGCCTCCAGTTCGACGGAGGCGCGGCGTGCCAGCGCTTCATCGGATGGCAACCAGCGCAGCAACGCAATCCAGGCGCCGCCCAGCAGCAGCACCGCAATGCCCAGGCCCAGCAACCACTTGTTCGCGCGCGTCATCGAATCATGTCTCTCATGTGGGCCAGCTTAGGCCCCGGCGCCGCTGTTGCCGAGGCGACAACTGGCCCACATGCTGTAGGCCGCAAGCTTATAGTCCTGATACCTGAGAAAGCCCCATCACCATGCCCATCTGGAAACAGCCCATCTCCGTCGCACTGCTCACCGCCGCCAACGCCGACAGCGCGGTGACGCACCTGGGCATAGAGTTCCTGGAGGTCGGGGACGATTTCATACGCGCGCGGGTGCCGGTGGACCGCCGCACGGTGCAGCCCTACGGGCTTTTGCACGGCGGCGTGTCGGTGGTGCTGGCCGAAACCCTGGGCTCCTGCGGCGCGGCCTTTGCGGCGCCGGCGGGCCACCGCGCCGTGGGGCTGGACATCAATGCCAACCACCTCAAGGGCACGACCAGCGGCTGGGTCACGGGCACCACGCGCCCGGTGCACATAGGCCGCAGCACCCAGGTCTGGCAGATAGACCTGCACAACGACGCGGGCGAGCTGACCTGCGTCTCACGCATCACCATGGCAATGCTGCAGCCGGGCTGAGGCGACCGGTTTACGAATAGCAACGAATTACCCGCGCCGGGCCACTGCCCCGGCGCTTGCCGCCGGCTGCCCTTCACGGTCGGCCGGCCGGCAGCCGCCTCCAGCCTCCGCGATGGCGTCCTTACCCACGCAAAGTGAAGCGGCAAGCCGCTTCCAGCCGCATTCATCCCGACCAGCACAGGACTTCTCCCATATTTTTTTAGTCTGGAAAAGTCGTTTTTGTCGTATTTGATCTTATGAGTGTTCGTCCCTATCGTTCGGCGACGTAAGGCTCAAAGGTAACAAATGGACACGAAAACACTTAAAAATTGCGCAGCGGCGCTGCTGGCGGTCGCCCTGTGCGGCGCGGGACACGCACAGATCCTGATCGGCCAGACAGCCGGTTTTACCGGCCCTGTGGCCGCGGGCGTCAAGGAGACAACGGACGGAGCGCGCCTGTGGCTGGATGCGGTGAACGCCCGGGGCGGTATCGCGGGCCAACAACTGGAACTGGTGTCCATGGACGACAAGTTCGACCCCAAGCTCGCCGCGGAGAACGCGCAGAAGCTCGCCGAGCGCGGCGCCGTCGCCCTGTTCCTGACGCGCGGCACGCCGCCCACCGAAGCCGTGCTGCCCGTGCTGCAGGCCAACCGCCTGCCGCTGGTGGGCCCGTCCACCGGCGCGATGGTGTTGCACCAGCCGGTGCAGCGCTATGTCTTCAATGTGCGCGCGACCTACCAGCGCGAGGCCCAGAAAGCCATTGAGCACCTGAATACGCTGGGGATCACGCGCATCGCCCTGGTCCATGCGGACGACTCCTTCGGCCGCGACGGACTGGAGGGCGCCAACAAGGGCTTTGCCCAGGCCAAGCTGAAACCCACGCATGTCCTGAAAGCCGACCGCAGCAAGCCCGACTACAGCCTGCTCGTGCCGCCCATCCTCGCCAGCGATGCGCAGGCCGTGCTGTGGATTGGCTCGGCCAACGCCGTGGCCGAAGGGGTGAAGGCCTTTCGCGCCGCCAAATCGTCGGTGCGCGTGGTCACCCTGTCGAACAACGCATCACAGGGCTTCGTCAAGGCACTGGGGGAGTATTCACGCGGCGTCATCGTCACGCAGGTCTACCCGTCCGAGCGCTCTTATGCCTACACCATGGTGCAGGAAGCCACCGAGCTCGCCAAGGCCAAAAAGATCATGCTGTCGCCCGCCATCCTGGAAGGCTATGCCGCCGCCAAAGTGCTGGTGGAGGGCCTGCGGCGCGCGGGCAAAAACCCCACGCGCGACACGCTGCAGGCGGCCCTGGAGGGCATGAAGCGCTACGACCTGGGCGGGCTGGAGGTGAGTTTCGGCCCCGACGACCACACGGGCCTGGACTTTGCCGACCTCTCCATCGTGGACCTTGAAGGCCGCTTTGTGCGCTGACGCGCGGCCCCGACCCTCGAGCACATCAGCGCCCATCCAAAAGGGGAAATGCCATGGCATGGAAAAGGTCACTGCAGAGCTGGCTGTACGAAAGCTCCATGGAACCGCCCAAGGCAAACCTGGAGGCGCTGCGGCTTCAGCTCCACGATGCGTTGCAGCAATGCGAGGGGCCCATGTGCGAACGCCTGCACTGGCGCATCGACGCGGCGTGCACCGCACAGCACCTGTGGCTGCTGCGAGGGGAGATCTTCCAGCTGGTCTCTCGCGAGTTCTGCCAGCAGGAGGCGGCGCTGCGCATCAATGCGCTGCTGCCCGCCTTTTCCAGCCGCTTGCCGGAGCGCATGCTGACGCGGGTGTAGTGCTTCTTAGGATGTTTTGGTGATTTAAAACGAACTAATCAGTAGTTCCTCAAATAAGGGCGCCTGCCCACAATCCGGTGTTTGACTTCTTCAACACCGCGCGCCCCGCGCCTTCGCCACCATGAACTTCCAGCAGCTGCGTTCCATGCGCGAGGCCGTGCGATGCAATTTCAACCTGACCGATGTGGCCAATGCCCTGCACACCTCGCAACCCGGGGTCAGCCGGCAGATCCGCGAACTCGAGGAGGAGCTGGGCATTGAACTCTTTGTCCGCGCCGGCAAGCGCCTGACGGGACTGACCGCGCCGGGTGCCCATGTGCTGCCCATCATCGAACGCCTGCTGCTGGAGAGCAGCAACCTGAAAAAAGCCGGCCAGGAATTCATGGCCCAGCAAAGCGGCCTGCTGTCGATTGCCGCCACACACTCGCAGGCGCGCTATGCGCTGCCGCACGCGGTGCAGGAGTTCCGCAGCCAGTTTCCCAACGTGAAACTGCATCTGCACCAGGGCTCGCCCAAGCAGGTGGCCGACATGCTGGTATCGGGCGAGGTCGACGTGGGCATCGCCACCGAGGCGCTCAACGACTATCCCGAGCTTGTCGCCCTGCCCTGCTACCGCTGGACGCATTCGGTCATCGTGCCGCCCGGCCACCCCTTGCTGGACGGCCCGCTCACGCTGGAGGGCCTGGCGCGCTTCGCGCTGATCACCTACGACACGGGTTTTACCGGCCGATCGCACATCGACGGCGCTTTCACCCAGCGCGGCCTGGCGCCCAACATCGTGCTGACGGCCATGGATGCCGACGTGATCAAGACCTATGTGGAGCTGGGCATGGGCGTGGGCATCGTCGCGTCCATCGCCTACGAGGCCGAGCGCGACACCGCCCTGCGCGCGCTGGACGCGGGCGCGCTGTTCGGCATCAACCTGACCAAACTCGCGGTGCGCCGCGGCGGCTACCTGCGCGGCTATGTCTATGCGTTTATCGAATCGTTCGCGCCCACGCTGAGCCGCGCTGTTGTCGAGAAGACCTTGAGCGAGGAGCCCGGCGCTGCAAGCTACGACATCTAGAGCCGCTCACAGCATGCGCCCGCCAGCGGGGGCCGCGGTCCGGCTTTGCCGGCCGCAAGGCGCCCGTCCCTGGAAGGGGAAAAGGCGCTACGCGCAGCGAGCGTCCGATAGGGGTGATCCCTTAAACCGGATAGACCTTGACCGGCCGCGTGGCGACGGGGAAACCCGCAGCACCCAGCGTGTCTGCAATCGCCATATTGGTGTCGAAGTAGACCTGCCAGTAGTGGTCGGTGTGGCAATAGGGGCGCACCGCGAGCTTGGGTCCGAATTCGTTGAACTCCAGGATCTCCACATCCACCGCCGGCGTTTTCATGGTGTTGGCGACCTTGGCGACGGACTCCTTGAGCAGCGCGATGGCCTTGTGGATGTCGGCCGAGCCGGCCAGCTGCGCGGCGAGTTCGACCCGGCGATACGGGTTGGCCGTGTAGTTCTTGATGTCGCCGCCCATGATCTTGGCGTTGCCCACCACGGTCTTGACGTTGTCGGGCGTGTTGATGCCGGTGCCGAACAGGCCGATTTCCAGCACCGTGCCTTCCACGCCGCCGGCCTGCACATATTCACCCACCTTGTAGGGCCGCAGCACCAGCAGGAAAATGCCCGCGGCGAAGTTGCTGAGCAGGCCGCTCCAGGCCGCGCCTATGGCCACGCCCGCGCCGGCCACCAATGCGGCGAAGCTGGTGGTCTCCACCCCGAAGTAGCCGAGGATGGCGACGACCAGCACGATGTTGAGCGCGACGGTGATGAAGCTCACCAGGTAGCGCTGCACCGTGGGGTCGATTTCCTGGCGCGTCATGGCCGCGCCGACCAGCCGCGTCACCAGATGGATGAGCCATCGCCCAATGATGAAGACGGCGATCGCGCCTATGACTTTCAGGCCGAAGGCAACCAGGATCGGCTGGGCCTGCTCCATCCAGCTGCCAACTTGTGCGGTGTTCATGCGTTCCCCTGTTCAGTTGTTGATGTACCGGGCATCTTAGGGATGGGACAAGCGGGTGTAAACAAGGAAGGGGCGCCGCGTCGTGGCTCATCCACAGCGGCCGGGCCAAAGACACTCACAAAGCCCAGCGAAGCGGTCCTGGCTAGGCGCGCCGCCGCAGACAGTGCACCAGCACGGCAAGGCGGCGCAACAACGCCAGGAGGGTTTTTTGAGGACCCCGCTAGAACTCCTGGGGGAGGCTGCCGACATAGTCGCGCCGGATATTGACCGTGCTTTGCTGGCCCAGCGCTTCAAAGTGGCGGCGCAGCCAGCGTTTGGCCGCGCCCTGGCCCATTTCAAAGAGCTTTTCGATCATGGCGCCGTCGGCCGACATCTTGCTCGACGAGGGCAGGTTTTCCAGGGCCTCGCCGCCGTCGATGCGGTGCAGCAGCAGGCTTTTGTACTTCACGCCTTCCTGCAGACGCCCGTCCGCCAGCAGGCGATTGATGAAATCGATGGTGCGCATCTGGGACAGCAGGCTGGCGTTAAAGGTCAGCTCGTTCACCCGGTCCATGATGTCGTGCGGCGTGTGGGGCACCTCGGGCCGCCGCAGCGGGTTGATCTGCACCACGATGATGTCGCGGCTGCTGCATTCGCTGATCAGGGGCAGCAGGGAGGGATTGCTGGAAAATCCGCCGTCCCAGTAAGACTGGCCGTCAATTTCCACCGCCTGGAACAACGTGGGCAGGCAGGTGGAGGCCATCACCGCCTGCAATGTCAGGCGCTTGCCCGAAAAGATTTCGGCCTGGCCCGTGTTCACATGGGTCGCGGACACAAAAGCCTTGGGCAGTTGCAGGGCGGCGACGGCGGGAAAGTCGATTTCGGCCTGCAGCAGCTTGCGCAGGGGGTTGATGTCCAACGGGTTGGACTGGTAGGGCGAGAGCCATTGGCTCATGGCACTATTGAAAAAGTTAGCGCCCACTTTGTCGGAAGGCCAGACTCCCAGCAGCATCTTGCTGATGCCATCAGCCATGGAGCCCAGGCTGCCCATGGCGGCCACGCCCTGCCAGATCCGGGCCAGCGAGGCGCGCGCCGCCTCCCGGGGATTAGGCGTTCCGCTGTTTTTGTGCGCGGCGACGGCAAATCCGTGCGCCAGCGCCACGGCATTGACCGCTCCCGCGCTGGCGCCGCTGATGCCGTCGAACTGGATGCGCTCGTCCTGCAGCAGGGCGTCCAGGACGCCCCAGGTGAAGGCGCCATGGGAGCCGCCGCCCTGCAGGGCCAGGTTGACCCGGCGCTGGGAAGAGGGATCTGGCGGCGAGGGGATGGGGGGTGGGGTGCTCATGGGCTATTTTTAATGCTTTTTGCGATACCCAGGGATTCCGTCCGACATAAAACCGTGGCATAATCCGAGGTTCGCTTGAAGGATGGGTGCCCGAGTGGCTAAAGGGGGCAGACTGTAAATCTGTTGGCTAACGCCTACGCTGGTTCGAATCCAGCCTCATCCACCAGATTTTTGTTGATTTTTGGCAAGCGGCCGGTGCAAGGCAGTCGCGAAAAGCGGGCTTTGGGCTGTGAGTGGTTTGATGTGAGTTGAATTGGCAGAGCTGCGCGGGAGTAGTTCAATGGTAGAACCCTAGCCTTCCAAGCTAATGACGCGGGTTCGATTCCCGTCTCCCGCTCCACAAAACCGCGGTTTTGTGGTGTTTACGGGCTCTGTTGGTTGGTCTTGCGTTGGATTGCGGTGGGATTGAAGTCGTTTGACTTTTTGAAGAATTTAAGCCCTTTTGGCTCAGTGGTAGAGCACTCCCTTGGTAAGGGAGAGGTCGCGGGTCCGATTCCCGCAAAGGGCACCAATTTTGAGCCGGCGCAGCATGCAAGGTGCTGCGGCCGGCGGTAGTGATTCACTGGTTTTGTAACTCTTTATAAATTTCTGGAGTTGAAAAAATGGCAAAAGGCAAATTT
>NZ_AKIV01000134.1 GCF_000282655.1 Polaromonas sp. CF318 | reverse complement strand
AGAAGAGGGAGAAGAGGGAGAAGAGGGAGAAGAGGGAGAGGAGGGCGCGCCCGCCGGAGCAAGACCCGGCAACCGAAACCCCGTTTGTCGCCTGAGGCACACCCAAGCAACCCATCGACTGCTAGCATTCCAGCGATGAACCGCCGCAACTTCCTCGCCGCCACCACACTGGCTTTGACTGGAGACTTTGTCATGGCCGACCTCCCCAAAGTAGGCTCACTGGATGACGCCCTGCGCTGGCTGGACAGCCTGGACAAGGCGGCCGGCGTCAAGACCACCGGCCAGTGGCCCATGGTCTCGGTGCTGGAGCACATGGCGCAAAGCGTGGAGATGAGCCTGGATGGTTTTCCCCAGCCCAAAAGTGCGCTCTTCCAGAACACCGCCGGCGCGGCCGCGTTTGCGTTTTTTAAATGGCGCGGGCAGATGAGCCACAGCCTCAGCGAGCCGATTCCCGGCGCGGCGGCCCTGCACCGCGAAGGCGACTGGCGGCCCGCATCGGCCCGGCTGCGCGCCGCGATTGAGCGCTTCACGCGCCACCAGGGCCCGCTCAAGCCGCACTTTGCCTATGGCGCGCTCGGCAAGGCCGACTTCGCGCTGGCCCATGCGTTTCACATTGCCAACCACCAGGACGAAATCGTCGTACAGGCCCGTTAGGGCGTTAACAGGCCCTAGAACAGCTGGTCGGTGGTGTTCGAGTCGGCGCGCTCCGGATCTTTTTTCTCGTCGGCAAGCGGCACCTCACCGGCGCGCGCCAGGGTGGATGCGCGCACGCCCAGCAGGCGCAGCTTTTTCTCCAGCGGCACGCGCTTGAGGCACTGGCCGGCCAGGCGACGAATCGTGGCGCCGTCGTCGGTGTAGCTGTCAGCGGTCTGGTCGCGGGTGGCGATCTTGAAGTCGTCGTAGCGCAGCTTGATGCCTATGGTCTTGGCCACATAGCCCTTGCGCTGCAGGTCTTCGCCCAGCCGCAGGCACAGGTCGGTAAAGATGGCGCCCAGCTCGGCCTTGTTGCGCACCGCGTGCAGGTCGCGGTCGAAGGTGGTTTCGCGGCTCATGCTGACCGGCTCGCTTTCGGTCACCACCGGGCGGTCGTCGCGGCCCCAGGCGGCTTCGTGCATCCAGGCGCCCGTGGCCTTGCCGAAGTTGTCCACCAGCCAGCCCGGGTCCTGCGCGGCGAGCTCGCCAATCGTGTGGACGTGCAGTTTCGCGAGCTTCTCGCCGGCCTTGGGGCCTATGCCGTTGATCTTGCGCACATGCAGGGGCCAGATCTTTTCCTGCAGGTCCGATTCGTAAACGATGGAGATGCCGTTGGGTTTGTTGAACTCGCTGGCCATCTTGGCCAGCAGCTTGTTGGGCGCCACGCCCACCGAGCAGGTCAGCCCGGTCTTTTCAAAAATCGCCTTCTGGATCAGCCACGCCAGCACGCGCCCGCCTTCGCGCTGGCCGCCTGGCACGTCGGTGAAGTCGATATACACCTCGTCCACGCCGCGGTCCTGCATCAGCGGCGCGATCTCGGTGATGGTGCTCTTGAAGAGCTGCGAGTACTTGCGGATTTCCGAAAAATCCACCGGCAGCACAATCGCCTGCGGGCAGAGTTTGGCGGCCTTCATCATGCCCATGGCCGAACCCACGCCGAACTGCCGCGCCGCATAGGTGGCCGTGGTGATGACGCCGCGACCCACATAGTCCTTGAGCAGCGGAAAACTTTCGACCGGGATGAAGCGCAGCGGGCGCTCGCCCTGCGCGGCGCGCAGCTCCTCGTCAACCTTGCGCCAGCCGCCGCCTATGACCACCGGCAGGCCCTTGAGCTGGGGGTAGCGCAGCAGCTCGACGGACGCAAAAAACGCGTCCATGTCGAGGTGGGCAATGCGGCGAATCTTGGCGGCGGGGGAAGGGGACGGGTCGCTCACCCGGCAAGCATAGCAATTTGAGCTCACTGGCACCGCCGGCTCGACACGATTTGGCCCTATTTGGCCCGCGCAGCCGCATCGCGCGGGGCCGAACGGGCATGCCGCTGCGGGGCAAGCCTGCGCGCGCAAGCCCGGCGCAGGCAAATATTTCCGCTGTTATTTCCTGAGGGGACTTCTAGAATCCCGCCTTTGCCCAAAACAGCACAAGCGGCCCATGAAGCGACCCAGCCTGCACCCCACAACAAGACCCGGAAAAGACACGATGAAACGATGGATCAAATGGGGCGCCGGTATTGCCGGCGCCGTGGTGCTGTTGCTGGCCGGCACGGCCGTGGTCGGCAGCCAGATGGCCGACAGCAAAAGCCGGCGCCAGGTCAAGGTGGCCGTGCAACCCGTGGCCATCCCGGCTGCGGCCCAGGCGCTGGAGCGCGGCGCCTACCTGTACAACTCGCGCGGCTGCGCCGACTGCCATGGCGCGGCTGGCGCCGGCCGTGAATTCGTAAACGACGGCAAGATGCGTTTGGCCGGCCCCAACATCACGCCCGGCGAAGGCAATGTGGTGGCGCGCTACACACCAGAAGACTGGGTGCGCACCGTGCGCCACGGCGTCAAGCCCGACGGCCGGCCGGTGTTTGTCATGCCCAGCGAAGACTACAACCGCCTGACCGACGAAGACCTGGGCGCGCTGGTCGCCTACGTCAAGGCCATGCCGCCCAAAATGGGCGGCGCCGCCGTGCTGGACCTGCCGCTTCCGGTACGTGTGCTTTATGCCTTTGACGTCATCAAGGACGCCGCGCAAAAAATCGACCACACGCTGCCGCCCGCCAAACCGATTGCCGAAGGCGTGACCGCGGCGCACGGCGCCTACGTCGCCAATATGTGCATAGGCTGCCACGGCGCGGGCCTGGCCGGCGGAAAAATCCCTGGCGGCCCGCCCGACTGGGCACCCGCCGCCAACCTGACGCCGGGCGAGGGCAGCGCCATGCCGCGCTACAAGGACGCCGGCGCCTTTGTCGCCATGCTGCGCAGCGGCAAGCGCCCCGACGGCACGGCCATCACCGTCATGCCCTTCGAGTCGCTGCGCGCGCTCAACGACGTGGATGCGCAGGCGCTGTATGCGTATTTGCAGACGGTGCCGGCAAAGCCATTCGGGCAGCGGTAGGAAGTTGACGCACAACCGTCAATTCGGGCGAATGTGGCGGTCTTCAGCATCAAATTATTCGATGGTCAATTCCGTAAATTTTTCGCTTTGAGTTCGAGTAGCTGGGATCCAATAATCCATTGCATTGCGCTGTGAATGCCGGTCGTTTTGCAATGAGTTCAGAAAATGTTCAAAGCGCGGGCTCCTCGACGAAATGCCGCGAGGAGCCCACGCAAGCGTCCAGCAGGTTCCTGAATAGTGGCGCTATGAAACGAGTCCCAGCAGGTGGTAGATCTTCGCGACCACCATCCACCTTGATCCAACCTTCACCAGGTTGAGATTGTCGGCAAACAGCTTGTCGTGAATCTGGACGCGGACCTGTGCCAGCGCCATTTCGTCGGAAAGGAAGTCGATTTTGACGGTGCGTTCCTTGTCCCGGGACTGGGAGCGGGATTTCGGAGAAGTCCTCGTACTCATCTCCCGGCGGTACTGCGCAAAGGGCTTGACCACCAGTTCCGCGCCGCCGGCGGTGAATAGTGAGCAAGACGGGTGGAAGACCAGGTCAAATTTCTCCATGTCGCATTCGTACATGACGTCGAAATAGGTTTGCAAAGTCGATTGGATTTCGATGATGTTCATAAGATCTCCTAGGGTGAATGAAGACCTCAGTGTCCGTCCGCGCATACCGCTCTTGTTTCACAAACCCGTTAAGCATGGAAGAATTACCTGACATCGCCGCCGTTGCGTCGCTGTTGTCCAGTCCGGCGCGGGCCAGCATGGTGTGGGCACTGATCGACGGTTCAAGGCGCCCAGCTGGCGAGTTGGCGGCCTGCGCGGATGTGTCAGCTCAGGCCGCGAGCCGGCATCTGGCCCTGATGCTCGAAGGCGGACTGCTCGAAGTGCAAAGCAATGGGCGGGCGCGGGAATACCGCATCGCCAATTCAGAAGTGGCGTGCATGATCGAGAGCATGGCCGCACTGGCCGCCGAGCTTGCCGCGGATCGATCGCTGCTTGCGCGCCTGCCCAGGAAAAATTCAGTGCAATTCCAGCAGGCGCGTACATGCTATGACCACTTCGCCGGAAGGTTTGGCGTGGACCTGCTTAAGGGGATGTTGTCTGCAGGGTGGCTGGAGTGCAAGGACCAGGAGTCTGAGTTTCAACTGACGGCTACAGGCGCAGAGGGCTTCACCGAATTTGGCCTTGATCTCAGCCACGCGCGAATGCAGTGCCGTGTTTTCGCACGCCCCTGCTCCGACATCACCGAAAGCGCGCCCCATCTTGGTGGCGCCTTGGCAGCCTCATTTCTTGACATCTGCGTCAACCGCGGACTGGTTTTGCGCTCAAGGCATTCCCGGACTGTCAGCATTACACCTGCAGGATGGGAGGCATTCAGACGAGCGGGGCTGTTCCCGAGCTTGTGAGTTTTGGTTGTGCGAATTTTCCCACCGCAAGTGTCTCGCAAGCAGGGCGAAAGCCCGCTGTCACCGGGCCTCTGCGCATCGCGTTCCGCGGCTCTGGCATCATTGGCATTGCCATCAAACCGAAAGCCAACGCCATGCCCCAAGCCACCGGAACCTTTGAAGTCAAGCTCGCGCCGCAACCACTGGCGAATGCGGACGCCGGCCCGCTGATGGGGCGGCTGTCCATCAACAAGACCTTCAGCGGCGACCTGCAGGCCACCAGCCAGGGCGAGATGCTGAGCGCCGGCACGGCCGTCAAAGGCTCGGCCGGCTATGTCGCGATCGAGCGCGTGACGGGCACGCTGCGCGGCAAAAGCGGCAGCTTTGTGCTGCAGCACAGCGGCACCATGAACCGCGGTGCACCGCAGCTGGCAGTGAGCGTGGTGCCCGATTCAGGGACCGGCGAACTCACGGGACTCACAGGCACGCTGGGCATACAGATTGCCGATGGCCGGCATTCTTATGTGATGGAGTATGAGATTGCGCCGCAGGCCTGAGCTGGCGGTTGGGTTAATAAGTCCCAGGCACAAAAATCCCCTGATCCACCGCCTTGATATCCGTCCGCCCGCAAAACGCCATGGTCAAGTCCAGCTCCTTGTGGATGATCTCCAGCGCCTTGGTCACGCCTTGTTCGCCCATGGCGCCGAGGCCGTAGAGGAAGGCGCGGCCTATGTAGGTGCCTTTGGCGCCCAGGGCAACGGCCTTGAGCACGTCCTGGCCGGAGCGTATGCCGCCGTCCATGTGCACTTCGATCTGGCTGCCGACGGCCGCGATGATCTCGGGGAGGCAGGAAATGGAGGACATCGCGCCATCGAGCTGGCGGCCGCCGTGGTTGGAGACGATGAGCGCATCGGCGCCTGAGCTGACGGCGAGTTTCGCGTCTTCGACGTCCTGGATGCCTTTGAGGATGAGCTTGCCGCCCCAGCGTTTTTTGATCCACTCCACGTCGCCCCAGTTCAGGGCCGGGTCGAACTGCTTGGCTGTCCACTCAGAGAGAGAGCCCATGTTCTCCACGCCTTTGACGTGGCCGACGATGTTGCCGAAGCCGTGGCGTTTGGTGCCCAGCATGCCTAAACCCCAGCGCGGCTTGGTCATGAGGTTGAGGATGGTGGAGAGCGTGGGTTTGGGCGGTGCGCTGAGGCCGTTCTTGAGGTCCTTGTGGCGTTGGCCGAGGATCTGCAGATCGAGCGTGAGCACCAGGGCGGAGCAATTGGCGGCCTTGGCGCGGTCTATCAGGCTTTCGATAAAGGCGCGGTCCTTCATCACGTACAGCTGGAACCAGAAGGGGTGGCGGTCGGTGCCGGCGGCCACGTCTTCGATGGAGCAGATGCTCATGGTCGAGAGCGTGAAGGGGATGCCGAATTTTTTGGCGGCGCGGGCGCCCAGGATTTCGCCGTCGGCATGCTGCATGCCGGTGAGGCCCGTGGGCGCGATGGCGACCGGCATGGCCACGGGCTGGCCGATCATGGTGGTGGCCGTGCTGCGGTTTTCCATGTTGACGGCCACGCGCTGGCGCAGCTTGATTTTCTGGAAGTCGCTTTCGTTGGCGCGGTAGGTGCTTTCGGTCCACGAGCCGGAATCGGCATAGTCGTAGAACATGCGGGGCACGCGTTTTTGCGCCAGGACGCGCAGGTCTTCAATGTTGGTGATCACGGGCACGGCGATAGTCTCCTCAGTTGGCTAGAACCTGTTCACGGTCTAAACGGAGCCGCGTTGGGGTGCAATCGGGATGAGTGGGCCGACCGGCACCGCCGCATGGGCTCATGCCCATGCAAGGGGTCGGGTGGCTCAATCGCCCGACCGCCCAGCCGGCCGGCTGGGCGTCGTGCGGCTGCCCCAACGGGGATGCAAACGCGACCGCGTTTGCGTCACCCCAACCCGGAGGGCAAGCGCCTTCTCGGGCGGTCTGCGGCGTTGCGGCGCTAACCCATAGCGGTGCTATGGGCAGCACGCCGCGCCTTGCATCCCATCCCGAGAAGGGGCTTGCGCGGCTCCGTTTAGGCCGTGAACAGGTTCTGATGCTAAGGCTTTGGGCCGCCCGGCGATTGAATAAATTTTGGCGGGCTCCAAATTATTTCAACAGGGTCAGTGCGGGGGCGCCGGCCCCGGCCGTCCTGCTACCAGCTGCCGGAGGCACCGCCGCCGCTGCTGGAGCCGCCCGACGAACTCCGGCTGCTGGAACTGGAACTGGAGCTTGAACCGCCGCCCGATGAGGTGCGGCCCCCGCTGCTGGTGCTGGCGCTGCCCGGGAAGAAGCCGAACAGCATCGCGAGGCCGGCTGCGATCCCGGTGGGCAGCCAGGATTCCCAGTCAAGAAAGAGCAGGTCCGGCTGGTTTTCGAAGGCCACATAGCCCACGATGCCGGCCACGACAGCGCAGCGCACGCCGAATTCCAGCAGGCTGCGCTTGAAGGCCATGTAAGCACCCGCACCGATCAGGCCCAGCAGCAGGCAAGCGATGGCGCCCCCCGCGGCGTAGAGCAAACCTACGCCGAAGCTGTTGGCGCCCACCGCATAGGCAATGCCGACCATCAGGCCGATCACCAGCGCGATGCCGCCGGCCACCCTGCGCAGGGTGCGGGAACGGCCGCAGCCAAAACCCAGTGCAAACGCCAGCGGCACCGGGAAGGTGAGCAGGATGGCCCCGATGGCGGCGCTCTTCAGGACGGCCGCCACCACCAGCGGCCCTGAGGCGACCAGGGCTATGGTCAGCGCCCACGTCCAGTTGCGGCGCGCGCGAACCACACCCAGGGCGAAGCCCCACAGCAGTGACGCAAAAAATGCCCAGCCAAAGGGCGTGACGCCACGCTCCGCGGCCTCCGGGGGCTGCACGTCGCCGCGTACCAGCGCGCCTATGTGGTGGATGGCTGCTTCCAGCCCGCCCGCGTAGTCATTGCTCCGAAAGCGCGGCTTCATCTGCTCGTCGATGATGCGGCCCGCCAGCACGTCGGGCACGCTGCCTTCGAGGCCCTGGCCGACCTCGATGCGCATGCGCCTGTCTTGCAGCGCCACCAGGATCAGGATGCCGTCGTCGCGCGCGGTATCGCCAATCTTCCATTTGTCGAACACGCGCGTGGCGTATTGCTCTAGGGTCTCTTCGCCCGTGGTCGGCAGCATGAACACGACCACGGCCGCCCGGGTGTCGGCCTCGAGCGCCAGGATCTGTTCGTTCAAGGCCGCGACCTGCGCAGTGTTCAGCGTGCCGGTGGTGTCGAGCACGCGCGCGCTGTAGGGGGGAACGGCCACCTGGACGGCATCGGCCGGCGTGGCCGCGACCGCCGCATCTGTCGACGCGGCCGCCCCTGCAACATCGGTGGGCGCGGCCATGGCGCCGGCCGCCAGCAGGCAGAGCGATGCCCAGAGCGCGGCCAGGGCCTTGTGGAGGCGCCGTGTTGCAGGCGTTGCGGAGGATGGCAGGGTGGCTTGGAGATGGGGCATTAGGGAGCGGTAAGGGATTTTGGATGTCAATGTCGGGGCCGTGCAGCTCAGCGTGCCGCGGCCGCGGCGCCACGCGCGCTGGCCTCGCGCACGCCGGCGCCGCGCACTTCGAGTTTGATCTCGTCGGCCACCTTTCCGCCGGCATCGACCAGCTGCACCACATGCCGGCCCGGCCAGGGCAGCCACTGGGCTTGCGGGCCGCGCGCGAACTCCTTGCCGTCCATCAGCCAGCGCGTGCCGCGGCCTTCGGCGCTGAAGCTGATGCGCTGGTGCTTGGGCGGGATGTCCGGGTCCAGCGCGATGATGGTGCCCGAGGCCGGGGCGGTGATGCGGGGCGGGGCGTCGGAGCCGGTCGCCGCCGGTTTGCGGCCACCTTTGGCGGGCCGCGTTTCGTCCGTGCCTGAGGCCATGGCAAACACCGCCTGCTCGGTGCCCTGGATAAACCACTCGCTGCGCGCCGCCTCCAGCGGCGTGCCGCCCTGTTTGCCGAATGCCGTGCGGCTTTGCACCAGGCCGGCGGGCGGCGTGGGCGCGCGGCTGCGTTCGGTTTTGTGCAGGTAGTTCATCAGCGCCGCCCAGATGGGCGCCGCGCCGCTGGTGCCGCTCACGTCCCACATGGGCGCGCCGCTGGCGTTGCCCACCCACACCCCCACGGTGTAGCGCTGCGAAAAACCCATGGCCCAGTTGTCGCGCATATCCTTGCTGGTGCCGGTCTTCACGGCCGTCCAGAAGCGCGTGGCCAGCACGCTGTCGGTGCCGAAGGTGCGCGCGCGCGCCAGCGGGTCGGCCATGATGTCGGTGGCGATAAAGGCGGCGCGAGGGTCGAGTGCCGGCTTGAAGGCGGGCTTGGGGTTCTTGGCGAGCGAGGGCGCGCTGTAGCGCCCGCCGTTGGCCAGCGTGCGGTAGGCGTTGGCCAGCGACAGCAGCGAGACCTCGCTGCTGCCCAGGGCCAGGCTGTAGCCGTAGTAGTCGCCCGATTCCTTGAGCGGCAGGCCCACGGCCCTGAGCTGCTTGTGGAAGGCATCGGGCGACACCATCACCAGCGTGCGCACGGCCGGCACATTGAGCGAGGCGCCCAGCGCGGTGCGCGCCGAGACCAGGCCCTTGAACTGCCGGTCGTAGTTCTGCGGGATGTAGAGGCCACCCGAGGTCTGTATCTGCGAGGACGAGTCTTCCAGCAGCGAGGCTGCCGTGATGCGCCGTTCGGCAATCGCCTGGGCATACAAAAAAGGCTTGAGGGTGGAGCCCGGCTGGCGCAAGGCCGTCACGCCGTCGACCTCGGCCGCGTCGCTCAGCTCACCCGAGGAACCCACCCAGGCCAGCACCTCGCCCGTGGCGTTGTCCAGCACCACGACGGCGCCGTCTTCCACATGGCGGCCGCGCAGCTCGCGCAGCTGCTGGGTGAGGGTTTGCACGGCGAAGCGTTGCAGCGGGGCGCGCAGGGTGGAGGCCAAGGCCCGGGGCGCGTTAGCCCGTCCCGGGGTGTTGCTGGCCTGGGCGGCCAGCAGCCGGCGCGCCAAATGCGGCGCCACCCCCTCGCTCGCATCAAAAGCCTTGCGCTGCAGCGCGGCCGTGGCAAACAGATCGAGGCCCGCACAATCCACTTTGGCGGGGGCTTGCATGACCTTGAGCACGCCGCAGGCGCGCTGCGAGACCTGCGCCGCTTTGGCATTGGGCGCGCGCACCAGCGCGGCCGCGATCGCCGCCTCGCGTTCGTCCAGGCCGTGCGCGGCCTTGCCGAACAATGTGCGGCTCAGCGCGTCAATCCCCACCATCTCGCCACGAAAGGGCACAAGATTGAGGTAGGCCTCCAGGATCTGGTCCTTGCGCCAGCGCGCTTCCAGCACCTGGGCCGAGACGGTCTGGCCGACTTTCTGCGTGATGCTGCGCCCGCCCGCGCCGGCGCGCCAGTCTTCGTCCATCAGCCCGGCCAGCTGCATGCTGATGGTGGAGGCGCCGCGTGTTTTGGTGTTCCACAGGTTGCCCCAGGCCGCGGCCGAGACGGCGCGCCAGTCCACGCCGCTGTGCTCGTAAAAGCGCTTGTCCTCGCTGAGCACCAGCGCCGTGCGCAGGGCCGGCGACACATCGGGCAGCGCCACCCACTGGCCGCGCCGCACGGCCTTGTCGGTGCGCAGGCGCTGGATGAGTTCGCCGTTGCGGTCCAGGACCAGGGTCTCGGAGGGTTTGAAGTCGCGCTTGACTTCGTCGAAGCTCGCGACCGCCCAGGCCGGGCTGGCGCAACTCATCATGAGCGAAAAAGCAAGCAAACCTGCCTTGAAACTATTCTTCACCCTTATCTCCATACGCTGGACTCGCGAATCTTCATCTTGGTTTCTTAATCTGCGTAAATCTGCGTCATCTGCGGATGAATTCTTTTATCCATAGATTACGCAGGTTGGAGACGGAACATTTGTCTGTCTTATCCGTGGAACTGAAATTTATCCGCAGATGACGCAGATGAACGCAGATTGAAGACAAGACGTTTGTACTCGAGACGCGGAGTTCCGAAATTAATGAGGAGTGCTCTTTGAAGTTTTGCGGCCTTTAGATAATTAATGACTTGTGACTCTTCAATCCCCGATAGCCCGCTGAGCGCTTTCAGCTCAACGATAAGTTCGCCAAAGCAAACGAAATCTGCGCGATAAATGGCGGTCAGCGTGACGTTTCGGTAATGAACGGGCAGGGTAGCTTCACGTTCAAACGCAATCCCCCGTTGCTGAAACTCCCAGGCAAGTGCTTCCTGGTAGACAGGCTCCAAAAAACCATGGCCAAGTTCACTATGAACAGCCATGGCTGCACCAATAACGGCAAAGGTCTGCTCATCACGATTGTCTTTATCTGCGTTCATCTGCGTCATCTGCGGATAAATATTCTTCATGCCGGCAATCCCACCTTCGTCGCCGCACCAAAAATTTGCAGCAACTGCGCCTGCCAGGGCCCCTCGGCCTCCACGGCGGTCTGCACCAGCACGGTTTGTGTCACGCGGTCCACCAGCACGCGCTGGCCGTGGTGGCCGTTCATCATCATCCAGCTGCCGTCGGGCTTGGGGTGCCAGAAGAAATTCTTGTAGCCGAAATAGCGCATGGCCGTGCCGTGCCGGCCCTGGGCGTCGGCGGCCGACCAGGAGGCGCATTCGTCTATCCATTTTTTGCTGACGACCTGGTGGCCTTCGATGGTGCCGTTCTGCGCGATCAGCTGGCCCAGCCGCGCCCAGTCGCGCAGCCGTGCGCCAAAGCCTATGCAGTTGAACTCCTTGCCCTTGCTGTCGCACAGCCAGCTGGCGTCGCCCTCGGCGCCCAGGGGCCGCCACAGAACTTCCTCGCAAAAGGAGGCCAGGGGTTGGCCGGTGACCTGGCGTATCACCATGCCGATCGTCAGCGGGCACAGCTCGTTGTAGTTGTAGCGCGTGCCGGGCGGCTCCTGCACGGCGTTCCAGCCGCGCACCACGGCTTCCAGGTCGGTGTTGCCGCCGGTGAAGGCGCGCGGGTAGATGGTGGGGTTGTCGCGCTCGTGCAGTATGGCCGCGCCGCTGGACATATTGGCCAGGTGGCGCAGGGCGATGCCGCCGTGCAGCGTGCCCTTCAATTCATCCACATACATCTGCGGCATGTCGTCCATGGAGCGGACCAGGCCGCGGTCCAGGCAGATGCCCAGCAGCAGGGAGGTCACGCTCTTGGCCATGGACCAGCTGGTCATGCGCATCTCGGGCTTGCGCTCGAACTGGTAGGACTCGAGCAGCACCTGGCCCTTGCGCGCGATGAGCAGGCCGGTCACCGGCCAGGCCTTGAGGTAGTCCGCCGCCGATGCCGCGACCGGCGCGAAGGCCTTGAGGTTGTCAGCCGAGGCGGCCGCCAGCGGGGAGGCCTGCGCCGGCGCGGCGATGGGCCGCGCGCGGAACATGGCCTCGTAACCGCCCGAGTAATTGCCGATGCGGTAGTCCTTGTCGGTCCAGCTGCGGTTGGGCCCCCAGCCCGTGGGGTAGCCCAGGCTGCGCTGCCAGTCGGCGGCGGCCGCGGCCGCCACGCGCGGCAGGGCAATACCCGCGGCGAGTGCGGTGGCCAGGGCGCGGCGCTGGATCATTTCGCGGCTTCCACCTTGACCCGCGCATTCGGGAATTCACCGAACATCTCGGGCGCGTACATGGCTTCCACGCGGCTGGGCGGCAGCGCGAAATCACCGACGTTGTTCAGGCGCACGGTGTATTCCATCTTGACCACGCCCTTGGGCAGGTACTCGTAATAACTGCGGAAGGCCTCGAAGCTGCGTTCCTCGAACGCGGGCCAGCCGGCGCCGGTCTTTTTCTCGCCGCTGGTGGCGATTTCGGAGTCGCGGCCCAGGCCGCCGCCCAGGATGGTCGCGCCGCCGGGCACCGGGTCGCTGATGACGACCCAGGTCATGTCGGCACTCGCATTGACTTCCAGCGAGATGCGGATCACGTCGCCGCGGGTGTACACGCCCTTGACGGCCTGCTCCACCGGCGTGATGGTCTTCTTGATCTGGTAGCCGGCGTTGAAAGGCTCCTTCAGCTGGATGGCCGCGATGGACTGCAGCGTGAGCCAGGGCTTGCCCGGGCCCTGGTGGGTCACGGTCAGCGTGTCTTTCGCGGCGCTGCCCCAGGGCAGGAACATGCTGTTGTTGCGCAGGTTGCCGGGGGAGGCCGGCGCGCCGAAGAAGGTGGTCTGGTTGGGTGCGCCGGCCGCGTCGGTGGTCTTGACGCGGTCGACCTTGCTCCAGTCCACGCTCGCCACACTGGCAGCGGCGGCTGCGGACGCGCTGGA
>NZ_AKIV01000133.1 GCF_000282655.1 Polaromonas sp. CF318 | reverse complement strand
CCGGGCCGCAGGCGCAGCGGCCCCCTCGGGGGGCAGGGAGCTACACGCAGTGAGCGACCGTGGGGGCTCATTTAGTTTTTGAATCGACATATGTCTCGATTCAATTTGACCGTGTTGCCGTGCGGCCGCGACACTTCGCGCACTCGATCAGGGTGGGAAATACCAATAAGCCATAACACGGAGATAAAAAGACATGTCTGGATTCCTCGATAAAGAGCGCATCATTGCCGGCCCCGGCTTCAACCGCTGGCTGGTGCCTCCCGCCGCCCTGGCGATCCACCTGTGCATAGGCATGGCCTATGGTTTTTCGGTGTTCTGGCTGCCGCTGTCCAAGGCGCTGGGCATCAAGGAATCCATCAAATGCGGCCCTGAAGTCGGCTTTATCGCCGAGCTGTTCACCACCAGCTGCGACTGGAAAATCTCCACCCTGGGCTGGATGTACACCCTGTTCTTTGTGCTGCTGGGCATTTCCGCGGCCACCTGGGGCGGCTGGCTGGAACGCGCCGGCCCGCGCAAGGCCGGCGTGGTGTCGGCCGTGTGCTGGTGCGGCGGCATGCTGATCTCGGCCCTGGGCATTTACCTGCACCAGTTCTGGCTCATGATCCTGGGCTCCGGCGTCATAGGCGGCATAGGCTTGGGCCTGGGCTACATCTCGCCGGTCTCCACGCTGATCAAGTGGTTCCCGGATCGCCGCGGCATGGCCACCGGCATGGCCATCATGGGTTTTGGCGGCGGCGCGATGATAGGTTCGCCGCTGGCGGCCGACCTCATGAAATATTTCGCCACACCGACCAGCGTGGGCGTGATGCAGACCTTCGTCGTCATGGCTGTCGTGTATTTCGTCTTCATGATGGCCGGCGCCTTCGGCTACCGCGTGCCTGAAACCGGCTGGAAGCCCGAAGGCTGGACGCCGCCGCCCGCCGCCACCAACACCATGATCACGCAGCGCCATGTGCACGTGAAAAAAGTCTGGGGCATTCCGCAGTTCTGGCTGATCTGGATGGTGCTGTGCATGAACGTGAGCGCCGGCATCGGCGTGATCGGCATGGCCTCGCCCATGCTGCAGGAGGTGTTCGGCGGCTCGCTGATAGGCGTGAGCCAGAAGTTCGGCGAACTCGACAAGGCGCAGCTGGCCGCCATCGCCACCGTGGCCGCCGGCTTTACCGCGCTGCTGAGCCTCTTTAACATCGGCGGCCGCTTCTTCTGGGCCAGCCTGTCCGACAAGCTGGGCCGCAAGATGACCTATGTGGTCTTCTTCGTACTGGGCGGCGTGCTGTATTTCAGCGTGCCGGGCAGCGCGGCGGCCGGCAGCATTTTGCTGTTCGTCGGCGCTTTCTGCGTGATCCTGAGCATGTACGGGGGCGGCTTTGCCACCGTGCCGGCCTACCTGGCCGACATCTTCGGCACCCAGATGGTGGGCGCCATCCACGGCCGCCTGCTGACGGCCTGGGCCACGGCCGGCATCCTGGGCCCGGTGGTGGTGAATTACATGCGCGAATACCAGCTGGGGCTGGGCATTCCGCGCGAGCAGGTGTACAACCAGACCATGTACATCCTGGTGGGCATGCTGGTGGTGGGCCTGGTCTGCAACCTGCTGGTGCGTCCGCTGAACCCCAAGTGGTTCATGACCGACAGCGAGCTTGCGGAAGAAAAACGCCTGGCCCATGAAAAAGCCGTGGCCTCGGAACTGCACCGCACCAATGGCGGCAACGGCGGCGGCACGGTGAGCCCCGCGGTGGTGGTGCTGGCCTGGCTCGCGGTGGGCATTCCGCTGGCCTGGGGTATTTACCGCACGCTGCAAAGCGTGGCCAAATTTTTTGCCTGAGCTTCCCTTGTTTTATTGATTCATACATCTTTTCGTTTCAAGCCAAGCCGTTCCCGCGCCGCGCGCGGGAACGCCGGCCCAGCCAACAATGAACCATCCTGGTCGCAGTCCTGAAGTCAAGGCCGTTGCCGTCGCAACGGTCGACGAAATGCGCGAGCGCATACGCCGCAAGAGCAAGCTCAAGGGGCGCCAGGCGGACGATGCATCGCTGGACGAGGTGCGCGCGCTGATAGGCGCGCGGCCCGAGGCGGGCCACAGGCGCGACCTGCTGATCGAGCACCTGCACGCGCTTAACGACGCTTACCGCTGCCTGCATGACAGGCACCTGGTGGCCTTGGCCAAGGAGATGAACATCCCCATGGCCGAGGTCTACGAGGTCGCGACTTTTTACCACCACTTTGAAGTGATTCGCGGCGACGGCCAAGCTCCAGGCCTCACGGTGCGGGTCTGCGACGGCCTGGCCTGCGAGCTGGCCGGCGCGCAAGATCTGCTGGCGCGCCTGCCGGCGCTGCTTGGAAGCCAGGACGTGCGCGTGGTCGCCGCGCCCTGCATAGGCCGCTGCGAGCAGGCGCCCGCCGTCGCGGTGCACCAGCGGGCCGTGCCTTGTGCCACGCCGCAGGCTGTGGTCGCGGCAGTCGGCCAGGCGCAAAGCGCCGCCGGCGTCGCCCAAGCCGCCGTGCCTTTTAACGCCGTCGATTTCGCCGAACAAAGCGTGACCGGCATCGATACGGCAGCCATGCCCGCTTACACCGGCTATGCGCTGTACCGCGAACACGGCGGCTATGCGCTGGCCGCGGCGGTGGTCAACGGTGAGGAAGATGCCGAACGCATCATCAAGGCCATGGAAGACTCCGGCCTGCGCGGCCTGGGCGGCGCGGGTTTCCCGGCCGGCCGCAAATGGCGCATCGTGCGCGAGCAGCCGGCGCCGCGCCTGATGGCCGTCAACATCGACGAGGGCGAACCCGGCACCTTCAAGGACCGCACCTATCTTGAGCGCGACCCGCACCGCTTCCTCGAGGGCCTGCTGGTCGCGGCCCAGGTGGTGGGTGTGGAGGCCTGCTACATCTACCTGCGCGACGAATACCACGACTGCCGCGCCATCCTGCAGACCGAGATCGACAAGCTGCGCGCCGACCCGCCCTGCGAGCTGCCGCTGATCGAGCTGCGGCGCGGCGCGGGCGCCTACATCTGCGGCGAAGAGTCCGCCATGATCGAAAGCATAGAAGGCAAACGCGGCGAGCCGCGCATGCGACCGCCCTACATCGCGCAGGTGGGCCTTTTTGGCCGGCCCACGCTGGAGCACAACTTCGAGACCCTGTACTGGGTGCGCGACATCGTCGAAAAAGGCCCGCAGTGGTTCAGCGGCTTCGGCCGCAACGGCCGCAAGGGCCTGCGCAGCTTCAGCGTGAGCGGGCGCGTCAGGCATCCCGGCGTCAAGCTGGCGCCGGCCGGCATCACGGTGCGCGAGCTGATAGACGAATACTGCGGCGGCATGGCCGAGGGCCACGACTTTTACGCCTACCTGCCCGGCGGCGCCTCGGGCGGCATCCTGCCGGCGTCCCTGGGCGACATTCCGCTGGACTTCGACACCCTGCAGCCTTATGGCTGTTTCATAGGCTCGGCCGCCGTCATGGTGCTGGGCCACCAGGACCGCGCGCGCGACGCCGCCCTCAACATGATGAAGTTCTTTGAACACGAAAGCTGCGGCCAGTGCACGCCTTGCCGCGTCGGCACGGCCAAGGTCGCGCAGCTGATGCAGGCCGGGCGCTGGGACGGCGACACGCTGGAAGACCTCAACATCGTGATGACCGACGCCTCCATCTGCGGCCTGGGCCAGGCCGCGCCCAACCCGGTGCGCAGCATCCGGAAATATTTCGCGCATGAGATCGGAGCCGCGGCATGAACGCCCCCGCCAAACTCGCTGAAGTGCTGCCGCAAACCGTGGAGTTCAAGCTCGACGGCAAGAGCATCCATGCCTACGAAGGCGAAACCATCTTCAAGGCTGCCGCGCGTCACGGCGTGGACATTCCCCACCTTTGCTACAAGGACGGCCTGCGGCCTGACGGCAACTGCCGCGCCTGCGTGGTCGAGGTCAAGGGCGAACGCACGCTGGCCCCCAGCTGCTGCCGCAGCGCCACGGCCGGCATGGAGGTGCAGGCCCAAAGCGAGCGCGCGCTCAAGAGCCAGAAAATGGTGCTGGAGATGCTGCTGTCGGACATGCCCGACGCCGGCTACAAATGGAATGAAAAAGACGAGTCGCTGCAGCACGGCGAACTGAGCGAATGGGCAGCCCGCATGGAGGTGAGCGTGCGCCCCGAGCTCAAGGCCCTGCGCCGTGAACAGCCCGCGGCCGACGTCTCGCATCCCGCCATGGCGGTCAACCTCGATGCCTGCATCCAGTGCAACCGCTGCGTGCGCGCCTGCCGCGAGGAGCAGGTCAACGACGTGATCGGCTACGCCATGCGCGGTTCGCACAGCGAGATCGTGTTCGACCTGGACGACCCCATGGGCGACAGCACCTGCGTGGCCTGCGGCGAATGCGTGCAGGCCTGCCCCACGGGCGCGCTCATGCCCAAGTCGCAGGTCGGCTCGCAGGTGGTCGATAAAAAGGTCGACTCGGTCTGCCCCTTCTGCGGCGTCGGCTGCCTGCTGACCTACAACGTCAAGGACAACAAGATCGTCAGTGTGGACGGGCGCGACGGCCCGGCCAACCATTCGCGGCTGTGCGTCAAGGGCCGCTTTGGTTTTGACTACGCGCACAGCCCGCAGCGCCTGACGGTGCCGCTGATACGCAAGGCCGGCGTGGGCAAGGACCCCGAGGCGCTGCAAAACCTCAACCGCGACAGCGCCGACTGGTCCGAGGTGTTCCGCGAGGCGACCTGGGAAGAGGCGCTGGCGCTGTCCGCCGGCAGCCTCAAGGGCTTGCGCGACACGCACGGCAAAAAAGCCCTGGCCGGTTTCGGCTCGGCCAAGGGCAGCAACGAAGAGGCCTACCTGTTCCAGAAGCTGGTGCGCACCGGCTTCGGCTCCAACAATGTGGACCACTGCACGCGGCTGTGCCATGCCTCCAGCGTCGCGGCCCTGCTCGAAGGCGTGGGCTCGGGCGCGGTCAGCAACCAGGTCAACGACGTGGAGCATTCGGACCTGATCTTTGTGATCGGCTCCAACCCCACGGCCAACCACCCGGTGGCCGCCACCTGGATGAAAAACGCCGCCAAGAACGGCGCCAAGATCGTGCTGGCCGACCCGCGCATCACCGATATCGGCAAGCACGCCTGGCGCACCCTGCAGTTCAAGGCCGACACCGACGTGGCCATGCTCAACGCGCTGATCCACACTGTGATCGACGAGGGCCTGGCCGACCAGGACTTCATCGCGCGGCGCGCCAGCAATTACGAGGCCTTGAAAGAAAACGTCAAGGGCTACAGCCCCGAGGCCATGGAGCCCATCTGCGGCATCCCGGCGCAAACCCTGCGCGAGGTGGCGCGCGAATTCGCCAAAGCCAAGGGCGCGATGATCCTGTGGGGCATGGGCATCAGCCAGCACGTGCACGGCACCGACAACGCGCGCTGCCTGATCGCGCTGGTCACGGTGACCGGCCAGATCGGCAAGCCCGGCTCCGGCCTGCACCCGCTGCGCGGCCAGAACAATGTGCAGGGCGCCAGCGACGCGGGCCTGATCCCCATGATGTTCCCCAACTACCAGCGCGTGGACAACGCCGGCGCGCACGCCTGGTTCGAGAAATTCTGGGACACCCCGCTGGACGAAAAGCCCGGCTATACCGTGGTCGAGATCATGCATAAGGCGCTCGCGCCCGACAGCGACCCGCACAAGATACGCGGCATGTACATCATGGGCGAGAACCCGGCCATGAGCGACCCCGACCTCAACCACGCGCGCCACGCGCTGGCCAGCCTGGAGCACCTGGTGGTGCAGGACATCTTCATGACCGAAACCGCCTGGCTGGCCGACGTGGTGCTGCCGGCCACCGCCTGGCCCGAAAAAACCGGCACGGTCAGCAACACCGACCGCATGGTGCAGCTGGGCAAGCAGGCCATCACGCCGCCCGGCGAAGCCAAACCCGACCTCTGGATCATCCAGCAGATCGCGCAGCGCATGGGCCTCAACTGGAACTATGCGGGCGAGCATTCGGGCGTGGCGGCCGTCTATGAGGAGATGCGCCAGGCCATGCACGCGGCGATCTCGGGCATCAGCTGGGAGCGGCTGCAGCGCGAGTCCAGCGTGACCTATCCCTGCCTGAGCGAAGACGACCCCGGCGCGCCCACCGTCTTCATAGACCGCTTCGCCACCAACGACGGGCGCGTGCACCTGGTGCCCGCCGACATCATCCCGGCCAACGAGCGGCCCGACGCGGACTTCCCCTTTGTGCTGATCACCGGGCGGCAGCTCGAGCACTGGCACACCGGCAGCATGACGCGGCGCGCCACGGTGCTCGATGCGATCGAACCCATGGCCACGGCCTCGCTGTGCGGCGACGACCTGGCGGCGTTGGGGCTGCAGGCCGGCGACGTGATCACCGTGCAGTCCCGGCGCGGCCAGGTCGCCATCCACGTGCGGCGCGACGACGGCACGCCGCACGGCGCGATCTTCATCCCCTTCGCCTATTACGAGGCGGCCGCCAACCTGATGACCAATGCCGCGCTGGACCCCTTCGGCAAGATCCCGGAGTTCAAGTACTGCGCCGTCGCGATACGCCGCGGCGGCCAGGTGTCGGCCACCCAGGGTTATGGCGAAGGGATAGCCCGCTAGGGTCTTTGCAGCGGAAGAAGGCCCGGTCGTACACTGCGGGCATGCCCGACTTCCAGCTGCGTTCCCCCGAAACAGACGCCGGCGTGCAGCGGCCCTGCACGGCGGCGGCCGTTGTCATGCGCCGCGAACGCATCAACAACCGCTGGCAACCCTGGCGCTGGGTGCTGTCCGACGTTGTGCCCCATGAAGACGGCTTTGGCGCCGTGCCGCGGCTGCTGCTCAAGGACGAACGCGAGGAGCGCTGGCTGCACCCGGGCTTTGCGGTCGAGCTGTTCACCGACGACGCCGAAGGTTATTACCTCAATGCCAGCACCGCGCAGCCCTGCTTCTGGGTGCTGTGGCGCATGGAGGAAGAAGCCTTGCTGGCCGACGAGCCGATTGCCGTTCCCCAGACCGTGACCCTGAGCTACCACGATGCCGGCCGCTGGCTGGACGCGCAGGAAACCGTGGAGCAGGTGCCCGCGCCGCCCGAGGTGGTGTCGTGGCTGCGCGAGTTCGTCGACAAACACCATGTGGCTGAACCCAAGCGCCGGCAGCGTCCGCAAAGCTTCAAGTCCCTAAGCGACCGCTTCGGCAATCCCGCGAGTGTGAGCACAGGCAAAAAAACCGGTGGAGGCGGCCATGGCGGATGAACCCACGGGCTTCCTGGGCCGTTGGGCGCGCCGCAAGGAAGAGGCGCGCCAGGGCAAGGCTTTGGATGAGCCGGCTGCCGCTTCCGCCCCGGCTGGGTCTGTGCCGCCTGCCGCGCCTACCGCCCCCGTCCAGCCGCAGCCGGCTGCCGCAGCGGCGCCCGCGCCGGCTGATGACCAAGCCCCCAAAGTGCTGACACTGGACGACGCCAGGCTGCTGACCCGGGATTCCGACTTCAAGCCTTTTATGGCCGGCAATGTGAGCCCCGAGGTGCGCAACGCAGCCATGAAAAAACTCTTTGCCGACCCGCACTTCAATGTGATGGATGGGCTGGACACGTATATCGACGATTACTCCAAGTTCGAGCCGATTCCCGAGTCCATGCTGCGGCAGATGGCCAGTGCGAAGTTCCTCAAGCTGTTTGACGAAGAGGAAGAAAAGGAAAAGGACGAAGACAAGAAGGGCGCAGCGCACGACGCCGCGGCCCCGCCACGGGAAAGCGCGAATAACCCCACGGATGAAACCGTGGCACAGTCCTCCTATGAAAACCCGGACATAGCTCCTCCCGAGCCGGCCGGGCCCGCACAGACCAGCCAACCCGCGCCCCCCGTGGCCGGTAGCCAACCAGACCATGCCCACACTGATTTGCGACTGCAACCAGACCATGCCGCTCCAGCCCCAGGCGCTGGGCGCGGCCCTCAATGAGAGCCTGACGCTGCATTCGGCGCTGTGCCGGCGCGAAGCCGGGGCTTTCCAGAAGGCCGTGCAATCGGGCGACGACGTGGTGGTGGCCTGCACCCAGGAAAAACGCCTGTTCGCCGAGGTCGGCGCGCAAACTGAGGGTGCGACATCGGTCGTCAAGTTCGTCAATATCCGTGAGACCGGCGGCTGGAGCAAGGATGCTTCCAGCGCCGGCCCCAAGATCGCGGCACTGCTGGCCGCGGCCCAGTTGCCCGATGCCGAACCCGTGGCCACCGTGACGTACAAAAGCGCGGGCCGGCTGCTGATCGTCGGCCCGGTGGACCAGGCCGAGCAGGTGGCGGCATTGCTGGCCGACACGCTGGAAGTAACCATCTTCGCGCAGGGTGTTTCCGCGTCGGCCCAGGCTGGCTTTCCCGCGCAGGAGCGCCAATACCCGGTGATCAGCGGCGAGCGGCTTGCGCTCAAGGGCTGGCTGGGCGCGTTTGAAGCGAGCTGGGACAAGACCAACCCCATAGACCTGGACCTGTGCACGCGCTGCAATGCCTGCGTGGCCGTATGCCCCGAAGGCGCCATAGACCTGAGCTACCAGGTCGACAGCGCCAAATGCACATCGCACCGCGACTGCACGGCCGTCTGCAAGGTGGCCGGCGCGATCGACTTCAACCGCGCGCCGCAAAGCCTCACCGAAGCCTTTGACCTGGTGCTGGACCTGGGCGCCAGGCCGCTGTTCACGCTGCATGCGCCGCCGCAAGGCTATTTCGCGCAGGACGCCTCCGCCGGCCTGGCCTCGCCCGGCCTGCCGGCCACCGTGCTCAAGCTGCGCGACATGGTGGGTGAATTTGAAAAGCCCAAATTTTTTGCCTACAAACAAAAACTCTGCGCGCACAGCCGCAACGACACCGTGGGCTGCAATGCCTGCGTGGACATCTGCTCGGCCGGCGCCGTCAGCAGCGAGAAAAAGCGCCAGCAGATCGTCGTCAACCCCAATCTTTGCGTCGGCTGCGGCGCCTGCACCACGGTGTGCCCGACGGGGGCGCTCACTTATGCTTATCCGCGCGCGAGCGAGCAGGGCGTGCGCTTCAAGACCTTGCTGTCGGCCTATGCAAAAGCCGGCGGCACGCAGCCGGTCCTGCTGTTCCACAGCCAGGGCAGCGGCCAGCAGGCTGTTGAGGCCCTGGGACGCGCCGCGCGCCTGCAAAAAACCGAGCGCGGCGTGCCGGCCAATGTGATCCCGCAGGCGCTGTGGCACACGGCCAGCCTGGGCCTGGACCTCTGGCTCAGCGCCGTCGCCTTCGGCGCTTCGCAGGTCGCGGTGCTGGTGACCGACGAGGAGGCGCCGGCTTATCTCGAAGGCCTTGCGCAGCAGATGCGCGTGGCGCAAGCGCTTGTGAACGGCCTGGGCTATGCGGGCGTTCACTTCCATTTGCTGCGCGCGCAAGCCGGCGATGTCGCCGGCCTGGACGCCGGCCTGCAGGCCCTGGCCCGCAACCGGCCCGCCGTGCCCGCCGTCCCGGCGCGCTTTGCCGTTGCCCAGGAAAAGCGTAGCACGCTGGACATGGCGCTGGACCACCTGATTCAGCAGGCGCCCTCCGCCCTGCCCGAAGCGATTGCGCTGCCCGCCCAGGGCTCGCCCTTCGGCAGCCTGGTGGTCAATGCCGACAGCTGCACCTTGTGCCTGAGCTGTGTGAGCGCTTGCCCCGCGAGCGCGCTGCAGGACAACCCCGAGCGCCCGCAGCTCAAGTTCATCGAAAAAAACTGCGTGCAGTGCGGCCTGTGCGCCACCACCTGCCCCGAGGACGCGATCACGCTGCAGCCGCGCTTGCTGCTGACACCGCAACGCAAGGAGGCGAGGGTGCTTAACGAAAGCGCGCCCTACCACTGCATACGCTGCGCCAAGCCCTTCGGCACGCTCAAGGCCATAGAGTCCATGCTGGGCAAGCTGGCAGGCCATGCGATGTTCCAGGGCGCGGCGGCCGACCGGCTCAAGATGTGCGGCGATTGCCGCGTCATCGACCTGTATTCCGCCGAGAACGAGGTCAAAATCACCGACATTCGTTAGCATCCAGCACGAGAACAAGACACAAGACGCCACGCATGACGCCAGCCTCCCTGATCGCCACCACCCTGGACGAAGAAACCGCGCGCGCCGAGGTCTACGGCCTGCTGGCCGCGTTGTATT
Source organism: Polaromonas sp. CF318 (assembly GCF_000282655.1). GTDB lineage: Bacteria > Pseudomonadota > Gammaproteobacteria > Burkholderiales > Burkholderiaceae_C > Polaromonas. The sequence continues at coordinate 36,694 of NZ_AKIV01000133.1, read as the reverse complement.
ACGCCGCGCCGTCGGCCGAGCTCTATGACAACCTGCGCGTCGCTGTGACGGCCGCGCCCGCCGAAGGCGCGTTGCTGGAAAGCTCCTGGGGCGACTTGGTGGCCGCGGCGCGCGCGCAAAGCCGGGAGGCTACCGCCCAGGAGCACGATGCGCTGTTCGGCGGCGTGGGCAAGCCCGAGCTGTACCTCTTTGGTTCTCACTACCTCAGCGGTTTCCTCAATGAAAAGCCGCTGGCCGCCCTGCGCACCGAACTCGCGGCGCTGGGCCTGACGCGCGACGAGTCCATGCCCGAGACCGAGGACCACGTGGCCTACCTCTGCGAAGTCATGCGCTACCTGATCGCCGGCGACGACGTGGCCGTGGCCAACCTCACGCGGCAGCGCGAGTTTTTCGCGCGCCACCTGCAGCCCTGGCTGCCGCTGATGTGTGAGGCCATCACGCAACACCCCAAGGCGCGCTTTTACGCAGCGCTGGCGGCCTTCACCCAGACCTTCATGAGCGTCGAGGCGCAGGGCTTTGACATGCTGGCCTGAGGCTGCGCCGCTCGCAGAGGCGAATGTTTTCTCAATATGAGACAGCCCGCGGCGCGGCGATCATAAGATAGCCTATCGTTTTCCCTAGCCCCCCGGATTGAGTCGGACAAGCCATTGTGGCGCGTGGCTCTCTGACGTACAGTACTATGCAAACGGTTGCATACCGAGCAAGCCTTCCCCTGGAGAACACCATGCAGGACAGCCAGCCAAAACCCTCGCGACGGGGATTCTTTTTCGGTGCCGCCGCCACGGGCGCGGCCGCAGCGGCCGTTGTGGCCCTGCCCGGCGCGCCGGCCCTGCAGGCCGAACTCCCGGCACCCAAGCCGGCCCCTGAAAAAGGCGGCGGCTACAGCCTCTCGGAACACGTCAAGCGCTACTACAAGACCACCCGCGTCTAACCGTTCGACCGCCAGCGCCCAGCCCGGTTTCACTTTCCCACGGAGAGCTTCATGCTGCTCACGAAAAAAACTTCCGAAGTCCATCCCGCGCACCGCGCTTCCACGCGTTTTGTGCACAGCCTGTCGCGGGGCCTGTCCAATGCCCTGCCCACCATGGACCGCCGCGCCTTTTTGCGCCGCTCCGGCCTGGGTGTCGGCGTGGGCCTGGCGGCGACGCAACTGAGCCTGGTCAAAAAAGCCGAGGCCGCCGCGCCCGGCGCCACCGCTGCCGGCGGCAAGATAGAAGTCAAGCGCACGGTGTGCGGCCATTGCTCGGTCGGCTGTGCGGTCGATGCCGTGGTCGAAAACGGCGTCTGGGTGCGCCAGGAGCCGGTGTTCGACTCGCCCATCAACCTGGGCGCGCACTGCGCCAAGGGCGCCGCGCTGCGCGAGCACGGCCACGGCGAATACCGCCTGCGCTACCCGATGAAGCTGGTGAACGGCAAGTACGAACGCATCAGCTGGGACACGGCGCTCAATGAAATCAGCGCCAGGCTGCTGGAGCTGCGCAAGGAAAGCGGCCCCGACTCGGTCTACTGGGTGGGGTCCTCCAAGCACAACAACGAGCAGGCCTATCTGATGCGCAAGTTCGTGAGCTTCTGGGGCAGCAACAACTGCGACCACCAGGCCCGCATCTGCCACTCGACCACGGTGGCCGGCGTCGCCAACACCTGGGGCTACGGCGCCATGACCAATTCCTACAACGACATGCAGAACAGCAAATGCGCGTTGTACATAGGCTCGAATGCGGCCGAGGCCCATCCGGTCAGCATGCTGCACATGCTGCACGCCAAGGAAACCGGCTGCAAGCTGATCGTGGTGGACCCGCGCTTCACGCGCACAGCGGCCAAGGCTGACGACTACGTGCGCATTCGCTCGGGCTCGGACATTCCCTTCCTCTTCGGCGTGCTGTATCACATCTTCAAGAACGGCTGGGAAGACAAAAAATACATCAACGACCGCGTCTACGGCATGGACAAGGTCAAGGCCGACGTGATGGCCAAGTGGACGCCCGACAAGGTGCTGGAAGCCTGCGGCGTGGACGAGGCCACCACGCTCAAGGTGGCCACCATGATGAGCCAGAACCGCCCCAGCACCATCGTCTGGTGCATGGGCCAGACCCAGCACACCATAGGCAATGCCATCGTGCGCGCCTCCTGCATCCTGCAGCTGGCGCTGGGCAACGTCGGCAAGTCCGGCGGCGGCACGAATATTTTCCGCGGCCATGACAACGTGCAGGGCGCGACCGACGTCGGCCCCAACCCCGACTCGCTGCCCGGCTACTACGGCCTGGCCGAAGGGTCCTGGAAGCACTTCGCCAAAACCTGGGGCGTGGACTTCGACTGGATCAAGGGCCGCTACGCCTCGGCCGCCATGATGGGCAAGCCCGGCATCACGGTGTCGCGCTGGATAGACGGCGTGCTCGAGAAAAACGATCTCATAGACCAGGACGCCAACCTGCGCGGTGTGTTCTTCTGGGGCCACGCGCCCAACTCGCAGACGCGCGGCCTCGAGATGAAACGGGCCATGGACAAGCTGGACCTGCTGGTCGTGGTGGACCCGTATCCTTCAGCCACCGCCGCCATGGCCGCCATGCCCGGCAAGGCCGAGGATCAGAACCCCAAGCGCGCGGTCTACTTGTTGCCGGCCGCCACGCAGTTTGAAACCAGCGGCTCGGTGACCGCCTCCAACCGCTCGCTGCAGTGGCGTGAAAAAGTGATAGAGCCGCTGTGGGAAAGCCGCAGCGACCACATGATCATGCACCAGTTCGCCGAAAAGCTGGGCTTCGCCAAGGAGCTGTCCAAGAACTACAAGATGCAAAAGGTCAAGGGCCTGGACGAGCCCGTGCCCGAGGACATCCTGCGCGAGATCAACAAGTGCGTCTGGACCATAGGCTACACCGGCCAGAGCCCCGAGCGCCTGAAGGCGCACATGCGCAACATGCACTTGTTCGACGTCAAGACCCTCAAGTCCAAGGGCGGCAAGGACAAGGAAACCGGCTACGACACCACGGGCGACTATTTCGGCCTGCCCTGGCCGTGCTACGGCAGCCCGGAGCTCAAGCACCCCGGCTCGCCCAATCTTTATGACACCTCCAAGCACGTCATGGACGGCGGCGGCAACTTCCGCGCCAACTTCGGCGTCGAAAAAGACGGCGTCAACCTGCTGGCCGAGGACGGCTCGTGCTCGCTGGGCGCCGAGATCACCACCGGCTATCCCGAGTTCGACCACCTGCTGCTCAAGAAGCTGGGCTGGTGGAACGACCTGACCGATGCTGAAAAAACCGCGGCCGAAGGCAAGAACTGGAAGACCGACTCTTCCGGCGGCATCATCCGCGTCACTATGAAGCTGCACGGCTGCCATGTGTTCGGCAACGCCAAGGCGCGCGCCGTGGTCTGGAACTTCCCCGACGCGATCCCGCAGCACCGCGAGCCGCTGTACGGCAATCGCGCGGACCTGCAGGCCAAGTACCCCACGCATGACGACAAGAAGGCCTTCTGGCGCATGCCCACGCTGTACAAGACCATCCAGCAGAAAAACATCGCCGACAAGGTGCATGAGAAATTCCCGCTGGTCATGACCTCGGGCCGGCTCGTCGAGTACGAAGGCGGCGGCGAGGAAACCCGTTCCAACCCCTGGCTGGCCGAGCTGCAGCAGGAAATGTTCATCGAGATCAATCCCAAGGTGGCCGCCGAAAAAGGCATACGCAACGGTGAACGCGCCTGGGTCAGCACCCCCACAGGCGCGCGCCTGAACGTGCAGGCCATGGTGACCGAGCGCGTGGGCCCCGACACGGTGTTCATGCCCTTCCACTTCTCAGGCCGCTGGCAAGGCGCCGACATGCTGGCCTATTACCCCAACGGCGCGGCGCCCGTGGTGCGTGGCGAGGCCATCAACACGGCCACCACCTATGGCTACGACAGCGTCACGATGATGCAGGAAACCAAGACAACCGTCTGCAACGTCGAACGAGCATAAGGAATCACCATGGCACGCATGAAATTTGTCTGTGACGCCGAACGCTGCATCGAATGCAACGGCTGCGTCACCGCCTGCAAGAACGAGAACGAGGTCCCCTGGGGCGTGAACCGCCGTCGCGTGGTGACGCTCAACGACGGTGTTCCCGGCGAAAAATCCATCTCGGTGGCCTGCATGCATTGCAGCGACGCACCCTGCATGGCCGTCTGCCCGGTCAACTGCTTTTACCGCACCGACGAGGGCGTGGTGCTGCACGACAAGGACATCTGCATAGGCTGCGGCTACTGCTCCTATGCCTGCCCCTTCGGCGCGCCGCAGTTCCCGGCGGCGGGCACCTTCGGCGTGCGCGGCAAGATGGACAAGTGCACCTTCTGCGCCGGCGGCCCCGAAGTCAACGGCAGCCAGGCCGAGTTTGAGAAATACGGCCGCAACCGCCTGGCCGAAGGCAAGTTGCCGGCCTGCGCCGAAATGTGTTCCACCAAGGCCTTGCTGGCCGGCGACGGCGACGTGGTCGCCGACATCTTCCGCAACCGCGTGGTGCAGCGCGGCAAGGGCGCCGAGGTCTGGGGCTGGGGCACGGCCTATGGATCCAAACAAGCGGGCCAGCCGCCCGCGGGAGCCAAATCATGAAGCGCCTCGCGATACTGGTTTGCGTCACGGCGGCCTTCACCGTCTTGAGCGCTTGCGGCGAAAAACCGCAAACCCTGGGTAGCGGCGCAAGAAGCGACACCGCGGCCTTCCAGGGCACCGACAACGCCTTCGCCGCGCCCGGCTGGACCAAGGGCGACAAGGCCAGCTGGGAGCAGGGGCTCAAGGCCCGCATGCAGAACGGCCAGAACGAATACACCAAGACGGCTACGTCGAAATAGCGACCGGAGGCCCTTATGTTTCTTGCGCGACCCGTTCTCTTTTTGCTGCTAGCCGGCCTGGCCGGGTTGGCGGCCGCGCAGGCCCCCGCGCCGCAGTCCTCGGGTGCCGTCACTGCAACGCCCGCGCCCGCACCGGCTGCCGCGAACGGCATCCAGGGCCAGAACATCTTTGAGGTCAAGCCCGACGCCAGCGCCGACCCCAATTACGCCAAACAGTCCAACGGCGAACGCGCCAAGGTCCAGCCCGGCAACAACGCGCCCCTGTGGCGACAGGTGGGCGAGGGCGTTACCGGCTACAGCAGCCTGCCCAAAAGCGAAGCGCCCGAAGCCGGCAACCTGATCCAGCCCTTTGTGCAATACCCCGGTTCGCGCCTGACCAACGCCGGCGAGGCCTGGCGCCAGGTGCGCAACAACTGGATCATTCCCTACGGCGGCTCCCTGTTCCTGATCGTGCTGCTGGCGATCGCGATTTTTTACTTCAGCAAGGGTTCCATCAAGACCCATGGCGCCGATACCGGCCGCAAGATAGAGCGCTTCACGCCTTTTGAGCGCGCCGCGCACTGGTCCAACGCGATCGCGTTTTCCATCCTGGCGATCTCCGGCCTGGTGATGGCTTTCGGCAAGTTCTTTTTGCAGCCCGTCATCGGCGGTGCGCTCTTCGGCTGGCTGACCTGGGTGCTCAAGACGATGCACAACTTCGCCGGCCCGCTGTTCGCGGTGTCGCTGGTGATCGTGTTCTTCACTTTCCTGCGCGACAACTGGCCGCAAAAGGGTGACCTGCGCTGGCTGGCCAAGGGCGGCGGCTTGGTTACGGGCGGTGAAGAGCCGCCCTCGAACCGCTTCAACGCGGGCGAAAAACTCATCTTCTGGGGCGGCGTGTTTGTCCTCGGCATCGTGGTCGTATCCTCGGGTTTTGTGCTCGACAAGCTGCTGCCCGGCCTGGTTTACGAGCGCGCCACCATGCAGGTCGCGCACATGGTGCATGCCGTGGCCACCGTGCTCATGATGTGCCTGTTCCTCGGCCACATCTACCTGGGCACTGTCGGCATGCAGGGCGCCTACAAGGCCATGCGAACCGGTTATGTCGACGAGACCTGGGCGAAGGAGCACCATGAATACTGGTACGACGATATCAAGGCCGGCAACATTCCGGCCCAGCGCAGCAACACGCCTGTTGAGCCGCCCGGCCAGATCGCGCAGGCATAAAGAGCGACAAGGACCCACGCCATGAAAAAACTCCTGACCCTGGGCCTGCTGGCCGCCGCGTCGGCTACGGTGATGGCCAAGCTGCCGGCCCCGAGCGAAGAGGCCAAGGCCAAAGCCGCCGAGGCCGCTGCCAAGACGGCCTGGACCGGCAAGCTCGAGGCTTACCAACTGTGCAAAGCGCAGGACAAGGTGGCCGCCGCTTATTACAAATCGGCCAAGGCCGCCGGCAAGGACACCAAGCCGCCCGCCGCCGCGCCGGCCTGCGCCGACCCCGGCCCCTTTGCCTATACCCCGCCCGAGGCCAAGCCGCTGGAAGCCGCCGGCGCGCATTCGCCGGCCGGCAACGCCACCAGCCCGCCCAGCACCAAACAGCCCGATGCGGTCGGTAACCCCGCCAAGAAATCCTGATCCCTCCCCCCTTCCAAAAGGCCGGCTCCGCAAGGGGCCGGCTTTTTTGTTGTAGTCTTGCCGCATGCCTTCGCCATCACCTTTGCCCCGCCTGACAAACGCCAGGGCGCCCCTGACCTGCGAGGTCGAGACCGTCAATGAATACGGCGAAACGCAGCAGGTCTCCATCCCGGCCGAGCGTGCACTCACCGTATACGTCGACAAGCGTGAGCTCGTGACCTTGATGACGCTGGGCGCCCATCCCGAACTGCTGGTGCTGGGTTATTTGCGCAACCAGCGCCTGGTCAAGGATGTGGCCGACATTGATTCCATCACCGTGGACTGGGAGGTGGGCGCCGCCGCCGTCAAGACCCGCCGCGGCATTGAAGACATCGAGGAAAAAACCGCGCGCCGCGTGGTCACCACCGGTTGCGGCCAGGGCAGCGTGTTCGGCGGCCTGATGGACGAGGTGGACGGCATTGCGCTGCCTGCCGACGCGCGCATCAGCCAGGGCCAGCTCTACGCGTTGGTCAACACCATACGGCTCAAGGAAACGACTTACAAATCCGCCGGCTCGGTCCATGCCTGTGCGCTGTTCGCGATGACGGATGGGGATCCCGAGATGCTGCTTTTCGTCGAAGACGTGGGCCGCCATAACGCCATCGACACCATCGCCGGCTGGATCTGGATGCAGGCCAGCCCTTTGGTAAGCAAATCGGACAAGGTGTTTTATACGACGGGGCGCCTCACCAGCGAAATGGTCATCAAGTCCGCGCAGATGGGCGTGCCCATTGTGGTCTCGCGCAGCGGCATCACACAGATGGGGCACCAGGTGGCGCAGACGGTCGGCCTGTGCGCCATTGGCCGCGCCACCCACAAGCGGTTTGTCTGCTATGCCAATCCGCAGCGGCTCGTGCTGCAGCCCGAACTCGCGGGCGCCAGGCCTCCTGTTGTTTCGTCGTCTTCTTCCACGGCCGCTTCATGACCGACACTTCCCTCAGCCCCGGCCCCGACACGGCCATCAACCCAGCGGTACAGCCGGAAGAGGCAGCAGCCCCGGCCACGCGCCTTCCCCTTTGGCGCTGGTGTGTCGAAGGCCTGCGCGCGGGCATTTTTCTGAAACCCCGGGTCGACGGCCGCACACCGACGCCCCTGCAGGCGCTCATGCTCACCGCGTTGGTGGTTGCCGCTGAAGTCGCCCTGCTCCGGCTCGAGATCGCGGGCCCCGCGCGCCTGGACGTCCAGGCCTGGTTGTCGGCCTGGTGGACGGCCGGGCTGTTCATCGGCCTGGCCTGGTGGGCTTTTCCGTCAGCAGGGGCAGCGCAGCCCGGTGGCGAAGAGCCCCGGCGCCCCGCAGGCGTGGGTGCCGCTTTTGTGCTGTGGGTGCTTGCTTCGCTTCCCAACACCCTGGTGTACCAGTGCCTGATAGGTGCCATCTCGCATGGCTGGCTCGCGGGTGCGGTGTTTTCGCAGGCCTGGCTTTACTGGGCGTTTTATACGGTGTTCACCGCCTGGTCTTTGGGCGCGGCCATTGTGCTGGTGCTGCGCTTTACCGGCCTGACGGCGCGCGCCGCGGTGTTCGCAGTCGCCCTGGTGGCCGCGACCGGCCTCGGTACCTGGCAGTTCGACGCCCGTGCCTGGCAGCAAGACTATGAACGCGATGCCGTGGCGGACAGCAGACCTCGGCTGCAGCTGAGCCAGCAGACCTTTGAAGAACAGCAGGCGTTGTGGGAAAAAACCATGGCCGCCATCGCGCATGAGCGCTCGGGCGTGACCGACGTCTACGCCCTGGTGTTCGCCCCCTATGCCGCGGAAGACGTCTTCCTGCGCGAAAGCACCATGGTCAGCCGCGTGCTGGCCGAGCGCTTTGACGCCGAGGGCCGTGTGGTGCAGCTGGTCAACCACGCCACCACCGCGCAAACCCACCCCTGGGCCACAGCGTTCAACATGGAGCGTGCCATCGACGCGATCGCCCAGCGCATGGACCGCAACAACGACCTGCTGGTGGTCTACATGACCTCGCACGGCGCCAGCGACTTCAAGCTGGCCGCCGCCCACTGGCCGCTGGAGGTGCCGCCTGTGAGCCCCGATGAGCTGCGCGAGGCGCTGGACAGGGCCGGCGTGCGCCACCGCGTGATCGCGATCTCGGCCTGCTACTCGGGCGGCTGGGCCGACGCGCTGGCCGGCGACACCACCCTGGTCATGACGGCGGCCGACGCCACCCACACTTCTTACGGCTGCGGGCGCCGCTCCGAACTGACCTTCTTCGGCCGGGCCCTGTTTGACGAGCAGCTGCGCAAGACCCATTCCTTCGAACAGGCTTTTGCGCGGGCCGTCCCGCTGATCAAGCAGCGCGAGATCGACGCCGGCAAGGAAGACGGCTTTTCCAACCCGCAGATCCGGGTGGGCGCCGACATCGCGCCGGTGCTGCGCGCGCTGGAAAAACGCCTGGACGCGCTGCCGCCGGTTGCCGCCGCGCCCGTGGCCGCCGCCGGCGCCGCCCGGCCATAACCGCTGCATACCCCGGCTGCGAACCCGGCCATCGCCCGGGGTCGCGGACTTTGCGTTATGGTCTGCCCATGAACACCCTTTTCCTCAAGCTCGGCTGGAAAACCATGCTGCGCGACCTGCGCGCGGGCGAGTTGCGCCTGCTGATCGTGGCGGTCACCCTGGCCGTTGCGGCGCTCACCGCCGTCGGTTTTTTTGCCGACCGCCTCAAGGGCGGCCTGCAGCGCGACGCGCGCCAGCTGCTGGGCGGCGACGCCGTGATTCGCAGCGACGGCCAGACACCGGCCGCGTTTATCGCCAAGGCGCGGGAACTGGGCCTGCAGGGCATTTCCACCGTCACATTTCCCACCATGGGCCGCGCCCCCGATGCCGACGGCGGCGCCAGCAAGCTGGTGGCCTTCAAGGCCGTGCCCCAAGGCTATCCCTTGCGCGGCAGCATGAAGGTGGCCGGCAGCCTGGATGAGCCCGGCGCTGACACGCGCGAGGTGCCGGCCCCCGGCACGGCCTGGGCCGATGCCTCGCTGCTCGACGCGCTGGGCCTCAAGCTGGGCCAGACCCTGCTGCTGGGCGATGCCGGCTTCAAGCTCACGCGCATCATCGTGCAGGAACCCGATCGCGGCGCGGGCTTCATCAGCTTTTCGCCGCGCGTGATGGTCAACCAGGCCGATGTGGCGGCCACCAACCTGATACAGCCCGCCAGCCGCACCAACTACCGTTTTGCCGTCGCCGGTGACGACAAGGCGGTCAAGGCCTACGTGAAATGGGCCGACACGGAAATCAAGAAGCCTTTTGAACAATCGGGTGTGCGCGGCGTGCGCCTGGAGTCACTCGAGTCGGGCAGCCCCGAGATGCGCCAGACCCTGGACCGCGCCGAAAAATTCCTGAACCTCGTGGCGCTGCTGGCGGCCTTGCTGAGCGCGGTGGCGGTGGCGATTGTGGCGCGCGGTTTCGCGGCCAAGCACCTGGACGACTGTGCCATGCTGCGTGTGCTGGGCCAGCCCCAACGCACCATCGCGCTGGCCTACACCTTTGAGTTCGTGCTGGCGGGCCTGTTCGCCAGCGCCCTGGGCGTGGCCCTGGGTTTTGCCGTGCACTACGGTTTTGTGCTGCTGCTGGCAGGCCTGGTCGAGACTGCGCTGCCGGCCGCCACTTTCTGGCCCGTGCTGTTCGGCATGGGCATGGGCCTGACGCTGCTGCTGGCCTTCGGCCTGCCACCCGTGCTGCAACTGGCCCAGGTGCCGCCGCTGCGCGTGATCCGCCGCGACGTCGGCAACTTGAAGCCCGCCTCGCTCGCGGTGCTGGGCGTGGGCGTGGCTGGTTTTGCGGCCCTGCTGGTGGCCGCCAGCAGCGACCTGAAGCTGGGCCTGATCGCCGTGGGCGGTTTTGCCGGCGCGGTGGCGGTGTTTGCCGTCGCCAGTTTCGCCGCCGTCAAGCTGCTGCGCGCCAGCGTGCACGAGGCCACCGCGCCGCGCTGGCTGGTGCTGGCCACGCGCCAGCTTTCGGCAAGGCCGGTGTACGCCGTGGTGCAGACCAGCGCGCTGGCCGTGGGCCTGCTGGCGCTGATGCTGCTGGTGCTGCTGCGCACCGACCTCATCAGCAGTTGGCGCAGGGCCACGCCGCCCGATGCGCCCAACCGCTTTGTCATCAACGTGCAGCCCGAGCAGGGCGAGGCTTTCCAGCAGGCGCTGCGCGACGGCGGTGTGAAAAAATTCGACTGGTACCCCATGATTCGCGGCCGCCTGATCGCGGTCAACGGCAAGCCCGTCACCCCCGACGATTTTGAGGACGACCGCGCCAAGCGCCTGGTGGACCGCGAGTTCAACCTCTCCAACAGCGCGGACATGCCTTCGCACAACCAGCTCAGCGGCGGGCGCTGGACGGCCGGCGAACAAGGCGCCGTCAGCGTCGAGGACGGCCTGGCCAAGACCCTGGGCCTCAAGCTCGGCGACAGCCTGCGCTTTGACATAGGCGGCCAGGCCAGCGAGGCCAAAATCACCAGCCTGCGCAAGGTCGACTGGGGTTCCATGCGCGTCAACTTCTTTGTGATGTACCCGGTGGCCAAACTGCCGGCTGATGTGCCGGTCTCTTTTATCAGCGCCTTCCGCGCGCCCGAACCCGTGGCCGCCGTGGCAGGCCAGCCGCGGCCGCAAAGCTTTGACAATACCCTGGTCAAGGCCTTTCCCAACATCACCAATGTCGACATGAGCAGCACGCTGGCCCAGGTGCAGCGCGTGCTCGACCAGGTGATACGTGCGGTGGAGTTTTTGTTCGGCTTCACCCTTGCCGCCGGCCTGGTCGTATTGTTCGCCGCCATCACCGCCACCCGAGAAGAACGCGCCAAAGAATTCGCCATCATGCGCGCCGTGGGCGCGCGCGCCTCGTTGCTGCGCCAGGTGCAACGCGCCGAACTGGCGGGCGTCGGCCTGCTGGCCGGTTTCCTGGCCTCCGTCGTTGCACTGGCCGTGGGATGGGGCTTGGCGCGCTTTGTGTTTGACTTCAGCTGGACCGGGTCGTGGACTGTGCCTTTGCTGGGCAGCCTGGCTGGGGCTGTATTGGCTTTGGCGGCGGGGTGGTGGGGTTTACGGTCTGTCTTGAATACGCCAGTGGTGGAGACGCTGCGGAAGGCGCAGTGACGGGCGCCTTCTGAACTCCGTTCGGGCTACCCCCTGTTGAAATCTTTTTTGTTCTATTGCTGCTTTCTCTTCATGGTGTTGCTGGCCGGGGGTAGCCCGGCGGCTACTCACTTTTCTTTTGCTTCGCCAAAAGAAAAGTAAGCAAAAGAAAAGGCGACCCTGGTTGCTGCGTCCCTCCGCTTCGCTACGGGCAACCTGCGGTGCTCGGTCCAGGCGGGGTCTCGCTAAACTCGCCTTCGGCTCAGACAACGCCAGCCCTGATCCGCCTGAACCTCCGCTCCTCGGCGCATACAGAAGGGTGGGGGAAGAAATACCAAACAGCCAACAGCCGAAGACAGGCGCTGCCGTATTGGCCCCACGCCGCAACCGGCTCCCCGACCATTCGATAATCCCTGCATGCAAATAGAAGAACGCCCCCCCGGAAACCCGCCCTTCGAAACCCCCTTTGCCTGGATAGGCGGTGAGGAACGCGTCAAGGTCCTGGTCGAGCGCTTCTATGATTTGATGGACCTGGAGCCGGGCTACAAAGCCCTGCGCGCCGCGCACGGCAGCACGCTGGACAATGCCCGCCAGCGGCTGTTCTGGTTTTTGTGCGGCTGGCTGGGCGGGCCGCAGTATTACACCGACCGCTTCGGCCATCCGCGCCTGCGCATGCGCCACATGCCGCAGCAGACCGGCGGCGGCTCCATCGGGATTGCCGAGCGTGACCAGTGGCTGGCCTGCATGGACCAGGCCATGCGCGAGACCGGGGTGGATGAAGGCCTGCGCACGCGGCTCAATGCGTCTTTTTTCCAGACGGCGGACTGGATGCGCAACCGGGGCGAATAAGAGAGAGAAACCGCTGGCGTCGCGGTCTCTAGCCCTGCGCCAGCAACACCACCAGCGCCCCGGCGCCGCCCTCTGCGGGCCTGGCCTGCACAAAGGCCAGCACTTCCTGCTTCTGGAGCAGCCAGCTCTGCACCTTGCCCTTGAGCACCGGCGTTTTGCCCGGTGAACCCAGGCCCTTGCCGTGCACCACGCGCACGCAGCGCCAGCCCATCTTGTGGGCGTCCTTGATGAAATCGGCCAAGGCCTCGCGCGCGTCCTCGCGGCGCAGGCCGTGCAGATCGAGCTGGCCCTGTATGCTCCAGCCGCCGCGGCGCAGCTTGCGCACCACGTCGGGCCCCATGCCGGGCCGGCGAAAGCTCAGCGCCTCGTCGGTGTCCAGCAGGGTTTCCACGTCGAATTCGTCGGAGATCGCCTCGCGCATCACCGCGAGTTCGTCGCGCTGCTGCTGCACCGGGATGGGTGCGGCCTGCTGCACGGGCAGCGCGGCCTTGTGGCCGGGCAGGTGTTTGGCGGGCAGGGACTTGACGGCGCCGACGGCGCGCGCGAACAGCTCTTTTTCGGCTTTGGCTTTGGCCGCCGCGGCGGCCTTCGCGGCGGCGGCTTCTTTCTCAAGCCTGGCCCGGGTTTCGATCGCCTGCTTGACGGCCTTGAGGTCCTGCAGGCTTTTGAGGGCGGGGGGTTTCATGGACTCACCTTACAGCAACCCCAGCTCGGCCATGGACACCGCCTGGGTGTTTGTCACCACGAAGTGGTCCAGCACGCGCACGTCCACCAGCGCCAGCGCCGCCTTGAGGTTGTGCGTGAGCGCCTCGTCGGCGCGCGAAGGCTGGGCCCAGCCGCTGGGGTGGTTGTGGGCCAGCACCACGCTAGCCGCGTTCAGGGCCAGGGCGCGTATGACGACCTCGCGCGGGTAGACCGAGGTTTGCGTCAGCGTGCCGCGAAACAGTTCCTCGAGCACGATCAGCCGGTTCTGGCTGTCCAGGAACAGCATGGCGAAGACCTCGTGCGGCCGGTTGCCCAGCTGCAGCTGCAGGTAGTCGCGCACGGCCTGGGGCGTGTCGAACAGGGTTTTCTGGCTGAGGTTCTCGGCCAGCGCGCGGCGGGCCAGCTCCAGCACGGCGACCAGCTGCGAGCGCTTGGCGGCGCCGCCCAGTCCCTTGACGCGCTTGAGGTCTTCGGCCGTGGCGTGCAGCAACCCGGCCACGCCGCCGAAGGTATCCAGCAGTTCCTGGCCCATCTGCAGCACGTTTTTGCCGGGGATGCCGGTGCGCAGCAGCAGGGCCAGCAGTTCGGCATTGCTGAGCGCGCCGGGGCCGCGGGCCAGCAGTTTTTCGCGGGGGCGGCTGTCTTGGGGAAGGTCTTTCAGGATCATGGATCGATCTCTTGTTGTGGGCTGGCAGGGAGCGGCCAAGGAGGGCACCGCGCAAAAAAGGGCCAAAAAACCGGGTTTGGCCCGGTCAAGCGCTAGTTTCTACAATAGGGGCAGTTTACAAACACTGGGCCGCCGCTCCGGCCGGCCCCGAAAGCCCCAGCCTTATGTCCACCGTGGAACTCTCCGCCGCCCCCCTGATCCAGCAGGGCTCCTTCCTGACCCTGCATTACCGCATGGCCGGGCCCTCGGTGGGCGGGAAACCGGGCGCGGACATCATCAACACCTTCGACGGCAAGCCCGCCACCCTGAGCCTGGGCACGGGCGAGCTCTCGCCGGCCATTGAGCAGCGGCTGATCGGCCTGGCCGAAGGCACGCGCACCACCTTCGAACTGCCGGCCGGCGAGGCCTTCGGCGAGCGCAATCCCGAACTCGTGCAGTGGGTGGCGCGCAAGCTGCTCAATGAACTGGGCGACCCGGATGAGCAGTACAAGGTCGGCGACGTGGTGCAGTTCCCCACGCCCGACGGCATGGGCCAGTACGCCGGCGCGGTGCAGCAGGTCAAGGAAGGCGGCGACGCCGTCCAGTTCGACTTCAACCACCCGCTGGCCGGCCAGCCCGTGGTGTTTGAAGTGCAAGTGATTGGTGTTTTATGAACAAGGTTGTGCTTCCCCAGGAAATTTTGCTGGCCGAGCCGCGCGGCTTCTGTGCCGGCGTGGACCGCGCGATTGAAATCGTCGAGCGCGCGCTGACCAAATTCGGCGCGCCGATTTATGTGCGCCACGAGATCGTGCACAACACTTACGTCGTCAACGACCTCAAGCAAAAGGGCGCGATCTTCATCGAGGAGCTGGACGACGTGCCGCCGGGTGCCACGCTGGTGTTCAGCGCCCACGGCGTGAGCCAGGCCATCCAGAAGGAGGCCGAGCGCCGCGGCTTCCAGATTTTCGACGCCACCTGCCCGCTGGTAACCAAGGTGCATGTGGAAGTCGCCAAGCTGCACAAGGAAGGCTACGAGTTCATCATGATCGGCCACAAGGGCCATCCCGAGGTCGAAGGCACCATGGGCCAGCTTGACAGCGGCATCCACCTGGTGGAGGACGCGGCCGACGTCTGGCGCATCAGCCCGGCGCAGACCGAGCGCCTGGCCGTGGTCACGCAGACCACACTGAGCGTGGACGACGCGGCCGAGATCAGCGCCGCCGTGAAACAGCGCTTTCCGCAGGTGCGCGAGCCCAAGCAGCAGGACATCTGCTACGCCACGCAGAACCGGCAGGACGCCGTCAAGGTGCTGAGCCCGCAGGTCGACATCCTCATCGTGGTCGGCAGCCCGACCAGCTCCAACAGCAACCGCCTGCGCGAACTCGCCGCCAAGCTGGGCACCGAGGCCTATATGGTCGACGATGCCAGCGAGCTCCAGGAGTCCTGGTTCGAGGGCAAGGGCCGGGTGGGCCTGACGGCCGGCGCCTCGGCGCCCGAGATCCTCGTCAAGCAGGTGATAGACCGCATCAAGGCGCTGGGCGCGGTGTCGGTGCGCAAGATGGACGGCATCGAGGAAACCATCAAGTTCCCGCTGCCCAAGGGCCTGAAGCTCGACGCGCAGGGCCACATGCTGGAAGTCAACGACAGCCAGCTCCACCAACTCACCTGAGTTTTCCCATGACCGATCGCGACGACATCGAGCGCTGCCTGCGCACGTTCAAGGCCGGCTACGGCCACTTCATCCGCCAGACCCCGCTGTGGCAACTGCCCGGCAAGGCGCTGGGCGTGGAATGCGGCGAGGTCTGGCTCAAGCTGGAGCACCTGCAGACCGGCGGAAGCTTCAAGGCGCGCGGCATGCTCAACCGCCTGCTGTCCAACCCCATCCCGGCCAGCGGCGTGATCGTGGCCTCGGGCGGCAATGCCGGCATTGCCACCGCGGCCGCGGCCCGTGAACTGGGCGTGCGTTGCGAGGTGTTTGTACCCGAGGTTTCGCCTCCCGCCAAGCGCGCCAAGCTGGCCGCGCTGGGCGCCGAGGTGGTGGTGACCGGCGCGGCCTATGCCGATGCGCTCAAGGCCTGCCTGGCGCGCCAGCAGGAGACCGGTGCGCTGCTCACCCATGCCTATGACCAGCCCGAAGTGCTGGCCGGCGCCGGCACCATGGCCGCGGAAATCGAGCAACAGGGCGGTGTGCCCGACTCGGTGCTGGTCAGTGTGGGCGGCGGTGGCCTGATAGGCGGCGTCGCCGGCTGGTTTGAACAGCGCAGCCGCGTGGTCGCGCTGGAGCCCGAACTGGCACCCACCTTGTACAAGGCCCGTGAGGCCGGCGAGCCGGTGGATGTGGCCGTCAGCGGCATCGCCGCCGATTCGCTGGGCGCCAGGCGCATAGGCAGCCTGTCTTGGAGCGTGACGCAGGCCCATGTGCGCGACGCGCTGCTGCTGACCGACGAATCCATACGCGCGGCGCAGCTCTGGCTCTGGAAAGAACTCAAGCTGGCCGTGGAACCCGCCGCGGCCCTGCCGCTGGCCGCGCTGCAAAGCGGCCGCTACCGCCCGCGCGCCGACGAAAAGGTCTGCCTCATCATCTGCGGCGCCAACCTGGACCCGGCCAGCCTGAACTGAGGGTTGCCGGGGGAGGGGCGGGAGCCGCGCCCCCGCACAAAATACAATGGTCCCATGCTAGACATCAACCTGCTCCGCAAAGACCTGCCGTCGGCTATTCGCCGGCTGGAAACCCGCAAGACCCCGCAAACCTTCCTCAATGTGGAGGCCTTCCAGGCCCTGGAGGCCGAACGCAAGGCCCTGCAGATCCGCACCGAAGAGCTGCAGAACCAGCGCAACACCCTGTCCAAGCAGATTGGCCAGCTCAAATCCAAAGGCGAAGACGCCAGCGCTGTCATGGCGCAAGTGAGCGCTTCCAAGGCCGAACTCGAAACCTCGGCCACCCGGCTGGAGCAAATCCAGGCCGACATGCAGTCCCTGTTGCTGGCCGTGCCCAACCTGCCGCACGAGAGCGTGCCCCAGGGCGCAGGCGAAGCCGGCAATGTCGAGGTGCGCAAGTGGAGCCCCATCGAAGGCCCGGGCGGCGAACCGGCCGCGTTCGCCTTTGAGGTGAAGGACCATGTCGACGTGGGCCAGCCCCTGGGCCTGGACTTCGAGCTCGGCAGCAAGCTGACGGGCGCGCGTTTTACCGTCATGAAGGGCCCGCTGGCGCGCCTGCACCGCGCACTCGCGCAATTCATGCTCGACGTGCAGACCCAGGAGCACGGCTACACCGAGTGCTACACGCCCTACATCGTCAACGGCGATTCGCTGCGCGGCACCGGCCAGCTGCCCAAGTTTGAAGAAGACCTGTTCGCCGTCAAGAAGGGCGGGCAGGAGGGCGCGGCCGAAGCCGAGAGCGTTTCGCTGTACCTGATCCCGACGTCGGAGGTCTCGCTGACCAACTTCGTGCGCGACGAGATCGTCGCCGAGGCTGATTTGCCGCTGCAGTTCACCGCGCACACGCCGTGTTTCCGTTCTGAGGCGGGCAGCTACGGCCGTGACACGCGCGGCATGATCCGCCAGCACCAGTTCGACAAGGTCGAGATGGTGCAAGTCACCCATCCCGACAAAAGCTACGAGGCGCTGGAGGCCATGACCGGCCACGCCGAGGCCATCCTGCAAAAGCTGGGCCTGCCTTACCGCGTCATGTTGCTGTGCACCGGCGACATGGGCTTCGGCGCCAGCAAGACCTACGACCTGGAAGTCTGGCTGCCCGCGCAGAACACCTACCGCGAGATCAGCTCGGTCTCCAACTGCGAAGCCTTCCAGGCGCGCCGCCTGCAGGCCCGCTTCAAGAACGCCCAGGGCAAGAACGAATTCGTCCACACCCTCAATGGCTCCGGCCTGGCCGTGGGCCGCACCCTGGTGGCCGTGCTCGAGAACTACCAACTGGCCGACGGCTCCGTCACCGTGCCGGAGGTGTTGCAGCCTTATATGGGCGGCATCAAGGTGTTGACGCCCGCAGGAAAGTAGGCTTGCACAGCTGTTAGAATCCTGAGTCCACAACTGGAGAGGTGGCAGAGTGGCCGAATGTACCTGACTCGAAATCAGGCGTACCGCAAGGTACCGTGGGTTCGAATCCCACCCTCTCCGCCAAAATTGCATCCGGAACAATCCAGATTGATCTGAGAAATGCCTTAAAAGCCCCGTCTATCGGGGCTTTTTTGTTTTCAGACCTATGACCAGATCTTCCGGTACGCCGTCGCCCACGGGATCATCGAGCGCAACCCAGGCGCCGATGTGAAGCCGAGCAATGCCCTGAAACCCCGTACCAAGACCAACTATGTCAGGCTGAAGGGCAAGGAGTTGCCGCAGCTTCTGCGCAAGATCCACATCTATTCGACTGGGCCTGGGGGCTTTGTACCGGATGGGCTACAAGGCGTGATCGAGCTGCAACTGGCCCACCGGGAGCGAAATGAGGTCAGCGTTGCATACAACCACGCCACTTACCTTAAGGAGTGGCGGAAGCTTATGCAGACTTGGGCGGATCACTTGAACAAGCTGCGCGAAGGGCTAAGGCAGTGCTAGTACGGGCAGCCTAACGGCCGGATTCTTTATTTTTATGTCAATTTAATAAGTGAGTACATACTATCAATTGGTTGTTAAGTGTGCGAGGTGTGTATTTGCAATTGATTGCAGAGCCTTTTTTGCACTGTGCAGTTGTTGGTACGTTTCGTTCCAGTGATTGCACGGGTTATTTGCGCACTCGTCCTACGGGTAAGTATTTTCCCGTGTGTGACGATTAATCTGCGTTAACCGCTTGTTGTGATGATTTCAACGCGTAAACTTCGCTGCATCACGTATGACGGTGTATTACCAGTGAATACGCTGTGTGCAAAGTGATTACGTTTTGTGCAATACAACAAGGCGCAACAACAGAAAGGGACATCATGACTGCAGTATCTGCCTTCGGCAGCGCAGAGTTTGATGAGGTGCGTCACCAAGTCTTTCTAGTCCAGCGACTCGAGACTGCGCCCCGGTTCTGGTCCTTGGCCCTGCAAGCGGCAGTCAAGCCGTTGGCTCTATTCACTATTAAAGCGGCAAATGCCGTCACAGATTGGGCGTGCGGTTGCCTGGAGCGCAAGGCCGTACGTATGGAAACATCGAATAAATGGTTTCGTGAGCAGCACGAAGCCTTTTGCCTCCGCATCGTCACAGGGCCCACAGTTCCCAGTGAGCGCTTTATTCGGCAAATGCAAGCCGCACGCAAAGAGTCGCGCTACTACGCCAAGGTGTGTCGTACCAATATTCAAAAAAGGAAAGGTCTGTCTGTCTCAAATGACAGGCTGATTCGGGCGTATGAAAGTCTTGTGCGCGCTAGCCTCGCAACTGACTTGGAGCTTGCGTGGTATGAAAATACAGCATTGGCTGCTAGGCGCAGCGAACGAGCGCTTGTCCGCACTTATGAATTGAGCGCGGATATTGAGCGGTCACTGGCTAATTTCAATGAAGACGATCCGCTCATGGATGACCCTGAGATTCACGCAGCCGCCGTGGCTGCCGCACAGCGAATACAGGAACGTATCGTCGCGCTGCCAGCAAACTAAAAATAACCAGGTGAGGGCCGGCATTGTGACCGGGCGGAATGCAGAGAAGCCATACCGATTGCAAATACTGGACGTACGGAACCCATCCAGATCGCGCAACAGGCTTGCCGTTACGCTGCTTGGCTTTGACGACGGCCGCTCTGCAAAACCCATCGCCTCCGCCTGATTTCAATCCTTTTGATACCCGCCAAGATCACCGGTTCATGTTTTCAAACATGGCACCCCAGATGTGTACGTGCATTATCGGGAACTATCGAGGTACTGAGAGCTGTCCCGAGCTTGTAGATTGCCCCGTGGGCGTAGACCATGACCGAAACCTCGGGGTGCCGCCTGCAATCGTGGGCATCAAGATGCGTGCTTTCGAGGAGCAATGCAATCGCATCATGTTCAAGTTCACCGAATGGCTGAACAGTGATGCTGGTCGCTCCACTGTTTTGGAAGACCGCATCAAAAAGTTTGCTGTTGAAGCGGCCAAGCTGTTTGAAAGCTTCCTGACGATTCATCCTTATATGGATGGCAACGGTCATTGCGCCCGGCTTTTGTTGTTCAGACTGGCGACCTGGGCAGGATTCCCACCGCGAAACTGGGACATTGATAAAGAATTTCCCATCTACGAAGAAATCAGTCTGCACCGTTCTGCCGAGAGACGTGGCCCTTTGATGCGGCAACTGACACAACACATACTCGAGGTCATGTAATTCTGCTGGCCATCAGTCGAGTTGCCGTAACGTGGATCGCGTAAGAGCCCACATCCAAATATTTTAAAGCCCGCCTAGAGCGGGCTTTTTTACGCCCGTCACTCATCCATCTTTACTACTGGCTGCGCAAAATTTCTGTGCCGGACGCTGTCGCTGATACGATGCCGCTATCGGTCAGAAGTGGACATTGAAAGCAGCGCCTTGAACAACTCTAAGAACGATCACAAGAGGATCAAACGCGGCAAGCTCCCTGGACAAATAGGTGATGCCACCATCCAAAACCTACTTGAAGGCAAGGACGTTGCGCTTCGCCTTTCTCCAGCGGAATTGGACGTTCGAACGGCTGCGCGGGATGGCAAGTTGATTCGCGAACCGATCATTAAGAAAACCCGAGCGGTGCTGAAGGAGCGCACGCGAGATGCGGTCAAGAGAGAGCTGGAGTGACAAGTCCGCTTTGACCGCGCCCGTTACATGTCCATCTTTGCAATCAGCCGGTTCACACCATACCAATGTGGTGTGAACACGTCTTCCTTTTCGGGGTTTATATCCTCCAATTAGAGGAGGCGCTCACCGGACCCACCTGTCACCATCTGTGACAAGGCTGGAGACACCATGAAACTGTTCTGCGCACTCACGCTGCTGTTGGCATGCGGGTTGGCTGCCGCTCACTCAGGCGGTACGGATGCGCAGGGCTGTCATACGAACCGCAAGACCGGCGACCACCACTGCCACGGCGCCAAGAAGACAGCCGCGGCCGCAGCTCCATCTACGGCTCCTTCAGCCCCTGCTCAGGCCGCACCGCCGGCGAAGGGCGGCGGCCCTACCTGCTATGTCGGCCCGCGTGGTGGCACGTACACGATTACCAAGAGCGGACGGAAGAACTACGCCGGCTGCTGAGTGCTGTTTGGGAACATTCTGGGTGGTAACACGAAAATATCGCCAGAGCAGTGGCGGTGGGTTACACCAGTTGTGGCAGATGCGACGCCATATTGAGGAAAAGATGAAAGCCTTCAAGAAAATTGCCCTCTGGACAGTCGGCCTGATCGTTCTTTTGCTCGCTTACGGTTGGCTTGACTCAAAGCCTGAGGCCACCAGAATCACGGTGGTGGGATTTCTCATTTTTGGCTATTGCTACTTCGAACTCACCAAAGCAATGGAGCGACATCAAAAATCGCTTCACGAACGGTTAGACATCATCGAGAGAAAGCTTAGAGATCTGACTGACTCTCCTTTAAATTCGGCCTTTATCTCAGAAGGTCTTGGAGAATTTATTCGCGACAGAGACGAGGCCAAGCGCCAATGGGATGACGAAGCCTTGCTTGGAAAAATAGATGCCGTCATTGGAGATATCAAATGAGATTTTTTGTTTTGGTGGCAATAGCAGTGTTGGCTGGCTGTGCCTCTACTCAATTTCATCCTCTTGAGACTAGAAGCTCAAATATTCTGGAGGGTAATGGTGGAACCAAAGAGGTAGTAAATGGCATTGAGTTCTGGATTACCGGCGAGCCGCCCAGGAAATTCAAGGTGCTAGGACTCATAGATGATGAGAGACCTAGTGCCATAGTTCCGATGTCAATGAAAAAGTCAGATATCGCAGCAAAAGCCAAGGAGAGCGGAGGGGATGCCGTTGTTGAACTGAGTTCAAGCTCAAGAATAACCGGCATCTATTCTCAAGGCACCGCAAAAGCCAACGTCTACGGCTCCAATATCGTCGCCAACAGTTCTGGTTATTCCGTGCCCGTAGGCAAGAACACTAGTCGATACGCCGTCATCAAATACCTAGATTGACCGCAGTAAGATGCGGCCGATATCCGTGTGTCACCGCTGAGAAGATCCCAAGGAATAGCCGTGAAAGAAATCCGCCTCTGCTGGGCTGCGCACGTTGTTCACCATGAAGACCAGGTGAAGGACGGCGGGCTATGGATTCCGGCAACCGAAGAGACGCGTTGCGATTACGAGATCATCGCCGAAGCCGGTAACGAGTTCTATGGCGCCGGCTCACACTGGGTGGAAGAGCGCGAGGCGTAGTACGGTTCTTCATAGCGCAGGCCCCGAGCTCGCAGCCGACGTGACACAAAGTGTAGCGACTGACACCAAAGGCTGCAGCAAGGCCGGGTTAGTGCGAACCCAGGGTCGAACACTGCGGATCTTTAAATTCTGCTTAGCTACTACATTCTGAGGGGGGGCGCGAAGATCAGCCGTCTAGAATCATCCAAAGGGGGTGATATGCAACTATCCAGGAATCTCGGGGTGTTCAATCGTCGAATGGCGGATGAGCTTCGCACCACGTTCGCTGCGGACATTGAGCCGTTCGAGCTGATAGATGGAACGTTGGTGTTCCGCGGTCTGATCGAAGGGCACAGAGATCCCCACCATGTTGGGACTCACGTAGCTGTTTCGCTGGAGAAGGATGTCCGTGACGCGATGGAGCGTGCGCCGACGGCGGAGCGGGCAGAGATGGTCCAAATTTACCTTGACAGTCTTGGTACACAAGTCAAGGCTCAATACGATCCAAAGGCCATCGGGTTGGACGCGCTCGAAGTCGTCGGTACGATGCGTACCCTTCAAGGATAGAAGTCTTATGCCGTTCTGCCCAAAATGCGCCACCACAGGCGATGACAATGCGACCGCCTGCACTGTATGTGGTGCACCTCTTCCTTCGTCACAGGAATTAGCCGCGAATGGAATTCCTGAGCCACAACCCTTCACGATACGTACAATCGTTGCGATCGTTCTTGGTCTACTGAGCGTGTATTTTGGCGTTCTGTTCTTCCCCTTTGGCGTTTTACCCATGCTTGGTGGATTGGCGCTAGCAATTTGGCTGTACAAGGCGGAGGGCAAACTGTCCTTGTTCTTCGCCTATGTCTTTTCTGCTGCTGGCCTGCTTTTCGCATTTGTAGTCTTTGCAGTGCTTGGCGCGATGCTCAGTAGCAGGTAGCAGGGATACGTTCACGTTAGTGTTCTGGGAAGATCTCGCGCAGCCCGTTCGCTCTATGCAAGGCGCGTTTCACGCTGCTAATGTGAGTGCCTAATTGCCGCGCGCCTGCGGCTCTTCTATGCGCCGGCGGATCGTCGATCCTCCAGTAGGATGTGCATCTGATGATTCAGAGCAACCAGCCTGTCGGCCAGTTCGGCGGCCTTGCCGGGCACATCCTCAACCGCATATGTCCCGGTGGACATGCCGTTGTAGGTGAACTCAACAAAGTGAGCAAAACTCGGCGGGATGGCTAGAGCCTCTTGCCGGATCGCCGTTGAAATGCTGTCGTAAAGTTCTGGCTCAGTTACCAAGACATTGCCTTGGTGTGCCCTGGCAACGTAATTTCCTCGCGCTTCCTTGTCGATATCGATGTTCAGGATGAGTGAGTGGGTCATCGGTCAATGTCCGGTAATGAGCTTGCTATACATTATGGCCACCCAAACGGATGGGGCCTTGATGAGTACAGGTTTCGACGCGATAGCCAAGTTCTTCAAAGACCGAGCGGAAGATCTCAAGCGCATCGTCCGCGGCGTCAGGGGGGCGCGGAGCTTGGTGACATTGAAGGAGAGGCCTATCTGGCCGCTGAAGACATAGGCCGCAAGCACGGCTAGACGTAGAAGGTTGTCAACCTTCGGCCGAAAGGCGTGCCGGTTCGAGTCCGGTCCCCCCAACATACATCAGGTCTCCTTCCTAGCTGTGGCGGAAGCCAAGCACCCAAAAATCCAACCGGATTTCGGCAATTTATGATCGTTCTTTCATTCATTAAATGAACGAGGATCATGCCCAATATCGCCACAGTTTTGAAAGAAGAGATCGCCCGTGTTGCTCGCAAGGAAATGCGAGCCGACACGCAACAGTTGAAGAAGGCGTCCGCACACTACCGTTCGGACATCGCAGCCCTCAAGCGTCGGATAGCATCCCTCGAGCAATTGGTCAGCCGCCTGAGTAAGGCTGTTGGCAAAACAGTACCAAGCGCCTCAACTGAACAGCCCGTTGGCACTTTCCGTTTCAGTGCCAGAGGATTAGCGGCACAGAGAAAACGCTTAGGCTTATCTGCAGCAGAAGCGGGCCTCTTGCTGGGAGTGTCCGGCCAATCCATCTATAAATGGGAAAACGGAAAGGCCCGGCCGCGGGCCGGTCAGTTTGCCTCCATTGCTGCGTTGCGGAAAATGAGTAAGAAAGAGGCGGCTAGTCGCCTGGAGATGCTGACGCGCTGACTGACGGGATGGGGAAACGGAATAGACCATCGCCGATATTGATGGTGTCTAGTGTTTATGCGGTGTTTTGGCTCGTACGGAATTATCCGCCACATAAACAAGCTGCTCGCGCGTCAGACGGTCGTATAGTGAGAGCTCAGCCACGGAGGACCCCATGGAATTCAGCGATTACGATCTCGGCGACATGCTTGAAGAACTCGTGGAGGGTGGGTACATCGCGCGCAACTCGGCGGCCCACGGTGTCGCTTTGCTTTACCTGGACAAGGGGCTCAACGCTTTAACGGACAAGCAGAAGGCGGTTTACACGCGCCTAGTTGAACCCCACATGCGTGACGCGGCCACAAAACGAGAGATCGATGATGTGCTGGCGCGAAATCCAAAATAGCCAATCCGAGTCCGTTGATGAACAGCACTGAGATCGTTGCTTGGTGGGGCGCCGTTATAGCAACCACAGTTTTAACCTGGGACGTTGTTAAATGGCTTCGTAGCGGAGCGCGGCTCCGAATGAAGGTGAAGCCAAATTCACACTATCACGACAGCGAGGTGGTCCCACTGAAAAATGCGCCGGATGGAGCTTGTGGACGGGTTAAAGAGTCAATTCACATCGAGTTGGCAAACGTTGGTGCTCTGCCAACCACGATTATGAACATCAGCGCTAGACGCGCTATCCCTGGCGGATGGGTCGGCAACGATAGCTCTGCCTTTACTGTGCATTGGGGTAAAGAATTGCCCTACATGATTTCGCCAGGCGATATCTGGAGCTGTCGCGGTGATCAAGAGAAGCTTTTTAAGCTTCCTGGAACTGCGCCGTTAGAAATCATTGTGATGGTTTCCCATTTGAAGAAGCCCATGATTGAGAAGATAGTAACGACGCCAGTGAAAACGGGGGAATAGAAGGGGGAGTTAATTGCGATGCATGAGGTGGAAGTATAGGTTTCATGCGAGTTTCAAGGCCATATGGGGCAGACACCCTCGCCAAGATTGCATCCGGAACAATCCAGATTGATCTGAGAAATGCCTTAAAAGCCCCGTCTATCGGGGCTTTTTCGTTCCCGGCGGTTCAGAGGGCCTGGATCTTGTGCCGGGCTTCATCAGCGCCCTGCAGATGCGCAAACAGCAAACCCCACAGGAAATAGATGAAGATGCCGGGGTAGGGTTGCCTGAGCGTCACTTTGAAGCTGCTGTCGACCAGCACCATGAAGGCGGTCATGCCCGCCAGCCAGCAGATTTCAGCGGGCAGGGATTTGCGCTGCTGCCAGGCCTTGCGCGCCGTCAAGCCTGCCAGTGCCGCCACAGGCAGCAGCCCGACCAGGCCAAAGTTGTAGACGAGGTCCAGATACCAGTTGTGCGCGCTGGTGATGACTTCCCGCGAGGGTGGCTTGGTGTGGCCGAACACCAAGCTGCGCGGGCTTTCGGTGATCCAGCCGCCGTAGAGCTTCCAGTCGTTGACGCGCTGGGCCATGTTGCCGGGCAGCTTTCCCTGCGCAACGTCCCGGAACTTTTGCACATAGGCATTGGCGTTGCCGAACCTGTCCGTGTCGCCCTTGACGTTGCCGTAGTACAGGCTGCCCAGGAGCACTGCCGCCGCGATGCCGGCCGCGATGGACAGCAGGCCTGTCGCATGGCCGTGCGAGCGCTTCAATACCGCCGCGCCGAAAAACAGCAATAAAAATCCCGCGTAAAAGCCAATGGCCAGAAAAGCGCCGCTGGCGAGCACATACATTCCCGTGATGACCGCCAGGACACGCATAAGGTTTTTTTGGCGTTCCCACTGGTGCACCATGACAAAGCCGAATGCCACGACCAGAACGATAGGCACAAACTGGATGTGCTGGTAAATGCTGAATACATACAAATAATTCGTCAGCATCAAGCCGCCCTGGATCCAGCCGGCAAGCAGTTGCAGGGGCAAGAGCACCAGCAACACCCAGAAAAAGGCATTGGCAATCGTTTTGCGCTCGGCGCCCAGAAACAGCCCGAGCATGAAACCCATGGTGGGCAGCAGGGTTTGCGCGGCGTACAGCAGCTTGGCCGTCTGGCCGTCCGGCGCGCCTTGCGCGAAGGCGAACGACGCCGCCATGGCGCCCGCAAAGGCGGCGATGAAGGCCAGCGCCGGCCTTGCCGGGCCAAAGCTGCGCGCATGCGCGAGGATGCCGGCCACGCAGGCCGCGATGGAGATCGGCAGGGGCAGCGACCCCAGGATGCCGCGTGAGTCGTAAATGGGGTCCAGGTCTCGGTAAATGCCGCGGGAGAGCTGGACAAACAGGGGGAACACAATCGCTGCCGCGACCAGCCAGGTCGTTAGGGGGGCTATTTTTCTGGTCATAGCTTATTGTGCAGGGCATCGCGGCAATGATCGGCGGCATCGGGCGCCGCGGGCGTGCCCTCACGCATCCCCGATGGCCCAAAAAAAAGCCCGGGACAAACCGGGCGTGGAAGCTGGCAAGGCCAGCGAGGGAGGGAGCGGCTCATGACAAGCCGCGAATTGAATATAGCTGCTCATTTTCCGGGGCCTTGTAGGAGAATGCCCAAAATGCATTCCCTGATGGTTTCCAATCCCGATTCCGTCGTGGCTGAACTGATAGGCCGCATCGCGGCCATCGTGATGCGGACCTATGAGGTGGAGCAGTTGTTGCCGCGGGGCTGCGAGCACCGGCTGTCGCTGGCGGCCCATGAACTGGTCAGCGCGATCTCGACGGATGCCGGGCGCATCGATTTTTCGTGCGAGCTGACGCTGGAAGCGCGGGAGCGCGGCAGCTCCTTTCTGGTCAAGGTGCAAGGCCAGGCCGCCTATGAAAGCCCGGTCTGGCGCATCAACGAAATCTACGAGGTGGTGGTGGACCCGCTGGACCGGGGTGCCACCGGGCATGGGGCCTTGCAATAAGGCCCAGGGCCGCGATTGTCGGCTTATGGCACTCAATAAGTCCTAAGTACCAGCTTTTCTCCTGGTGATCGCGCCAATTAGGCCGAAGAAGGTGTTTTCCTACAGAGTCGCCCCTGTCTTGGGGTCTAAAGTGGGCACTGAGCAATCTGGTGCCTCCCCGCTGCAGTGGGGGCGGACGCCATGGCCATTCAAGGAGGACAACAAGATGCTCGCACTGCTCAAGGTGAAGCTTCAGCCGTCGGGGGAGTACATCCTCAAGGAAGCGGGTCAGGACATGACCTTCAATCAAACCATAGGCCCCTTGACGGATGCGGGCGAGTTCTACCGGCGTGTCGCCTCGCGCATCGCCGAGCTGGCCCGGGCCGGCATGCAGATCAAATACATCGACCACGGCGAGTACGACTCGCATCCAGGCGCACTTTGAGGCGCAGGGGAGGGGCGTCGCGCGGCCTCAAGCCAGCTCGAAATGCAGCAGCCTGATGGGATGGAGCTGCTCTTCGGCGAACTGGGTTTTGCCGATGGCGGCTTTTTCGAGGTCTTCCCGCTCGAGTTCAACCAGGATCAGCTCGTCTTCACGGGTGCGCAGGTAAATGCGCAGCTTGATGTCCTTGCCGGAAAGCAGCATGGGGCGTCCTTTGGTGTCAGGGCTTGCGGGTGCGGCTGGGCCGGGCGCCGGCCGATGTGCCCGGCGGCGCAGTTCTGTCGCGGGAGCTGGGCATGGTCACCACGATCTTGCGGGTTTGCCGGAAGGCCAGGGCCCTTGTCGCGGGGTTGCGGTAGCGGGAAGGCCACAGGGCCTGGGGCGTGGTGTCCAGGGCTTTGGCCACCAGTTGCTCGGCCGCCAGCCAGGGGCTGGTGAGCACGCGCTGGATGTGGCTGTAGCCGTTGTCGTGGGCAATCTTGCGAAGGCTGGTGCCGCGCTTGCGCAAGGCAGCAATGACGTCGGCGGGGTGCATATCCTCCTGTGAGATTGTTGTTTTATTTATGCTCATGCCCACTATTTTGAGCTTGCAAGGTATGAAGTCAAGCGTGGTTAGGCCCATAGTTATGAGTATTGCTTATATTTTTATGCGTATTTTGTAAATCAGAGGGGTTGAGGTTTGCATGTCTGTGTTCGTTGACACAAAATAGTGTTCATGAGCACAAAAGACGCGGCGCCTTCCGATCAGGCGCCTACGGAAAAAGCACCCGCCGGGCAGAGCGCCAACCAGCCCTACCCTTTGGCTTCGGTGTCGCCGGTCAAGGCGGATGAGCCGGTGGCCTGGTACCGTTACCACGCCGCGGCGGCCGCCAGCAAGGAGGAGGTCAAGATCGTCAGGACCGAGGCGCGCAACGTTTTTATGCAGCAGTTCGGCCAGCGCTGCCGGGACGCGCGCGGCGCCCGCGAGATCAACGACGTGGCGGCCGCGGTGGGCGTTCACCGCAACACCATCTGGAACGTCGAGCGCGGCGACAGCCTGCCCGATGCCTTCGAGCTTGAAGTGCTGGCCCGCGAATACAACACCACACCGACGCAGCTGCTGGGCGGTGAAGCGCAGGGCGCGGGCCGGTCCGCGGGTGTGCCCCACGGCGTGCGCGCGGCGCAGGTCGACGAATTGATCTACGTCCCGCTATTCGACCTGCGCGAGCAGGCGGAGGGGGCCGCCTTCACCGACGCCGACTCGGTGCTGGCCATGCGGCCTTTCGATGCGCAGTTCATCCGCTACGACCTAGGCATCGCGCACGACGACCTGGCGATGTTCGGCGTGGTGGGCGCGTCCATGGAGCCGTGGCTGCATGCCAGGGATTCCGTGCTGGCGGACCTGCGCGACCGCGATGCGCTGACCGAGGGTGTGCACCTGATACGCCTGGACGGCGCGCTGCTGATGAAAAGGCTGCAGCGCCTGCCCGGAAAAATCCTGCGGGTCAGCAGCTACAACCCGGCCTACGAGCCTTTCGACATCCAGGGCCACGAGTCGGCCGACCGCGACTTCGCGGTGCTGGGCCGGGTGCGTTGGGCCGGCGTGACCTTCAACTGAGGGGGCGCGCCGCGTCGCGCGGTGTTGCGGCTTTGCCGCGCCGCGCGCCGGCAAATATTTCCATCCCGGCCTTGCCGCATCGCGGCCTAGGGTTGTTCCTATGCCCCGCCGCCGGGCAAGGCGGGACACTGTGGCGCCTCGCATCGCTATGCCGCGGTGCGATGAATTTTGTCGCACAAACGTGCTACAGGTGCATGGCTTGGCCCGGCTGATTTTGCTGCATGCTTTCGCGGCCCCCGCGCTCACTTTCTCACCCGTATTACGGCTGAAACATGGCTGTTTAAATCAAAGGATATCGAGTACTATCGTTTTCGACTTGTTACACGTGTGAAACGTGTGGCCTCCCCTCAACTCTCACCGAATCGAAGGAAACCACCATGGCAACCGATGGGTCAGTAGCACCAAAAGAGCGTGTCAACATTGTTTATCGTCCCGCCACGGGGGATGCCAAGGCCGAGGTTGAGCTGCCGCTCAAGCTGCTGGTCATGGGCGACTACACCCTGCGTGAAGACGAGACGCCGCTGGAGGAAATGAAGCCGATCAACATCGACAAGGACAACTTCAACGAAGTCCTGAAGGCGCAAAAGTTGTCGCTGAGCATGTCGGTGCCCAACAAGCTGGACCCCAAGGCCGACAAGGACGCGGTGCTGGCCATGAACATCGACTTCAGTTCGATCAACGACTTCTCGCCCGACGCCATCGTCGACAAGGTGCCCGAGCTCAAGCAGATGATCGAGCTGCGCGACGCCCTGAAGGCGCTCAAAGGGCCGCTGGGCAACATTCCGGACTTCCGCAAGAAGGTCCAGGAACTGGTGCAGGACGAAGGCGTGCGCGCCCGGCTGATGTCCGAACTCGGCGTCAAGGACCAATAAAAGAACCGCACCGAAGGAATCATCATGGCTGAAACCAACAAGCAAACAGAAGCGGCGCCAGGCGCGGCGGAAGACGCGGGCGGCTCGCTGCTCGACCAGCTGGTCAACTCCGCGCGCATCAAGCAGGGCGACGACGCCTATTCCATCACCCGCCACGGCATCCAGGCCTTTGTCTCGCAGCTGCTGGAACCCCAGCGCTCGGTCGAGCGCGTCACGCAGGCCACGGTCGACGACATGATCGCCGACCTGGACAAAAAGCTCTGCGCGCAGGTCGACTCCATCCTGCACCACCCCGACTACCAGAAGCTGGAATCGGCCTGGCGCTCGCTGAAATTCCTGGTCGACCGCACCAACTTCCGCGAGAACGTCAAGATCCAGATGCTCAGCGTGAGCAAGAGCAAGCTGCTCGACGACTTCCAGGACGCGGCCGACATCACCAAGTCCGGCCTCTACAAAAACCTCTACACGGCCGAATACGGCCAGTTCGGCGGCCAGCCCTTCGGCGCCATGATCGGCAACTACGAGTTCGGCCCGGGCGGGCAGGACATCAAGCTGCTGCAGTACATGGCCAGCGTCGCGGCCATGGGCCATGCGCCCTTTATCGCCGCCACCGCGCCCGAGTTCTTCGGCGTCGAGTCCTATGAGCAGCTGCCCAACCTGAAGGACCTGGCCTCGGTCTTCGAAGGCCCGCAGTTCGTCAAGTGGAACGCCTTCCGCGAGACCGAGGACGCGCGCTACGTGGGCCTGACGCTGCCGCACTTCCTGCTGCGCGTGCCCTATAGCGCCGACACGGTGCCGACCAAGAAATTCAACTACAAGGAAGACGTCTCCGGCGGCAACAACAGCTTCCTGTGGGGCAACGCGGCCTTTGCCTTCGCCTCGCGCCTGACCGGCAGCTTCGCCGACTATCGCTGGTGCGCCAACGTCATCGGCCCGCAGGGCGGCGGCGCGGTGGAAGACCTCCCGGTCTACACCTACGAGTCCATGGGCGAGCTGCAGAACAAGATCCCCGCCGAGGTGCTGATCTCCGAGCGCCGCGAGTTCGAGCTCGCGGAGCAGGGCTTCATCGCGCTGACCATGCGCAAGAACAGCGACAACGCGGCCTTCTTCTCGGCCAACTCGGCGCAAAAGCCCAAGTTCTTCGGCAACAGCAAGGAAGGCAAGGAAGCCGAGCTCAACTACAAGCTCAGCACCCAGCTACCCTATATGTTCGTGGTGAGCCGCCTGGCCCACTACATCAAGGTGATCCAGCGCGAGAACATCGGCACCTGGAAAGAGCGCGCCGACCTCGAAAGCGAGTTGAACATGTGGATACGCCAGTACGTGGCCGACATGGACAACCCGGGCGAGGGCGTGCGCAGCCGCAGGCCCCTGCGCCAGGCTGAGATCACCGTGGCTGACGTCGAAGGCGATCCAGGCTGGTACCGCGTCGACCTCAAGGTCCGTCCGCACTTCAAGTACATGGGCGCTTCCTTCAGCCTGTCTCTCGTTGGGAAGCTCGAGAAAAAGTGACCGCCGGCGGGCGGTTTCCCGCGGGGAAAGCGCCTGTATTTCGGTTGTAACTTTGCCGCCTGGCTTCTGACATGGACCCGAAACAGGGGCCTTCCAGAATACAGGTCATGCACAGAGCAGATGTTTAAGAGATGTGCAGATCACCCGGGCAGCCATGGGGCGGGGTGGTAAAGAGGTTCAAGCCCCGCTGATTGTTGCGGGGGCCTTGAGCGGATCTGAAACAGTTTTACGACAGTACCAACTTAAAGGAAATCATCATGCCAATGCCATGCTACCTCATCCTCGAAGGCGAAAAACAAGGGAAGATCGAAGGCTCCGTCAAGGTCAAGGGCCACGAAGGCAAGATCCTCGTGCAAGCCGTGGACCACGTCATCGAGATCCCCAAGAGCCCGCAAACCGGCCTGCCCACCGGCAAGCGCGTGCACTGCCCCATGACGGTCACCAAGGAAATCGACAAGGCCACGCCCAAGCTGTTCCAGGCCCTGACCTCGGGCGAGCAGCTCAAGAGCGTGAGCCTGGAGTTCTACCGCATCTCCCCCAAGGGCACGGAAGAAAAGTACTACACCGTCAAGCTGTCCTCGGCCATCCTGACCAACGCTAGGTCCTGGACGCCCAACTGCCTGAACCCCGACAACAAGCAGATGGGCCACATGGAGGACATCTCCTTCACCTACGAGAAGATCACCTGGACCTTCGAGCCGGACGGCATCGAGGCAGAGGATTCCTGGCTCGCTCCGAAGTAATGACGGGCAAGCGGCACGCCGGCCCGGCTGAGTAGAGAGACCACAACGGTGAAGGAGCGGCGACTGCTGGAAAGAATAGCGGCCTGGGAAGACGGTGGACAACGCACCAACCAGACGCAGGTCGATATTCTTGTCCGGTCGGTCACCAACCACCTCCTGCGCCTGCTCAATACCCGGCAAGGCAGCGTGCAGCTCGATCCCCTCTTCGGCGTGCCCGACTTCACCAATATCGCCGGCGGGCTCACCGCGGGTTCCACCGGCGATATTGAAGAAGAGATCCGCCGCATGGTGCTGAAGTACGAACCCCGCATCAAGTCGCCCCGCGTGGTGATGAGCCGGGAGTCTACCGATGTGCTGTCCATCCGGTTCGCGCTGGAAGGCCGGCTTGAAGTGGATGACCGCGAGATTCCGCTTCAGCTCTCCACCACGGTTGGCGCAAACGGCAAGGTCAACATCAACTGATTTCAACGGCCCTTTAACAGTCCCCCGAGCGAGTGAAAGAACCCCATGTTCAATCGGTACTATGAAGATGAATTGAACAAGCTCAAGGGACTGGCCGTCGAGTTTTCGCAGGCCAACCCCGCGCTGGCGCCCATGCTGGCCGGCTCCTCGGCCGACCCCGACGTGGAACGCCTGCTCGAAGGCGTCGCCTTCCTCACGGGCCTGACGCGCCAGAAGCTGGACGACGAATTCCCCGAGTTCGTGCAGGAACTGGCCAACCTGCTGTTCCCCCATTACCTGCGCCCGATTCCCGCCAGCACCCTGGTGAGCTTCGAGCCCAAGGGCATGCTGGCCGAAAGCGTGCGCGTCGTCGCCGGCACCAAGATCGATTCCGTGCCGGTGGACGGCACGCCCTGCCGCTTTCGCACCTGCACCGAGTTGCAGGTGCACCCTGTCGCGCTCGAAAGCGCGCGCCTGGCCAGCGGCCCCGGCCAGGCGCCGCGGCTGGTCCTGAAGTTCGCGCTGCAGGGCGGGCTGGACGTCGCGCAATGGGCCACGCCCTCGCTGCGCCTCTTCCTGGGCGGCGGCTACACCGAGGCCTCCAAGCTGTTGCTGCTGCTGGCCAACCACGTCAAGGCGGTGAGCCTGACGCGCGGCGACGGCACGGTGGCCGAGCTCGGCCCCAAGGCCTTGCGCCAGGCCGGCTTCGACGGCGAGCTGCTGCCTTATCCCAGCCATGCCTTCCAGGGCTACCGCTGCCTGCAGGAGTTTTTTGTCCTGCCCGAGAAATTCCTCTTCGTGGACATAGTGGGCCTGGACAAGGCGCTGGCCGGCGGCAGCGGCCCGCTGTTCGAGGTTTCCGTGCTGCTGGACCACGTCCCCGACTGGATGCCGGAGATACGCGGCGACAGCTTCATGCTCAACATCGTGCCCGTGGTCAACTTGTTCGAGCACGCGGCCGACCCGGT
This sequence comes from Polaromonas sp. CF318, assembly GCF_000282655.1. Taxonomy (GTDB): domain Bacteria; phylum Pseudomonadota; class Gammaproteobacteria; order Burkholderiales; family Burkholderiaceae_C; genus Polaromonas. The sequence continues at coordinate 3,045 of NZ_AKIV01000133.1, read as the reverse complement.
CAATCACGAGCACCGCGCCAGCGAATACCGCCTCATGCCCGAGGCCGCCAACCGCCAGCACTACCAGATCTATTCGGTGGACCAGGTCGTCGGCTACCAGCAAGGGGCTTCGCGTGAACGTGCCTACGTGCCCTTCGGCATGCTGCGCCACGACGGCAGCAACACCCTGAGCTACCGCACCACGCTGCGCCAGGCCACGGTGGGACGGGGCAGCGAGGTTTTCCTGTCGGTGGCCTATCCGCCCGGCGACCTGCCCCTGCCCGAGACCCTGTCGGTGCGCATCACCTGCACCAACCGCCAGCTGCCGGAAAGCCTCAAGCTCGGTGACCTGAGCCGGCCCACCAGCAGCTCGCCCGACCGCATGAGCTTTCGCAACATCCGGCCCATGACCGCGCCGCTGAACCCGCCCTCGGGTGAGGCTTTGCTGTGGCGCCTGATTTCGCACGTCTCGCTGAACTTCCTGTCCATCGCCAGCGCCGAGAACCTGCGCGAATTGCTGAACCTCTATGTGTTTTCCGAGCGCCAGGAGCAGGGGCCGGAGACCGCCAACCGCCGGCGCATCGACGGCATCCAGGAGGTCACCGCCACGCCCGAGACGCGGCTGGTCGGGCGCGGCAGCCTGCTGCGCGGCCAGCAGATCCGTATCAAGTGCCGGCTCGATTTTTTCGCCGGCATAGGCGACATGTACCTGTTCGGCTGTGTCCTGGACCGTTTCATCGGGGACTACGCCGGCATCAATTCCTACACCCGCGTCGAGCTTGAAGACGCTTTCACAGGAGCAGTCTTCAAATGGCCGCCAAGATTGGGTCAGCAGCCGCTGCTGTAGAGGAGCAACTCCTCGCCCACGGCGAGAGGTTCTCCTATTTCCAGGCCATACGCCTGCTGCGCCTGTTCGGCAAGGCGCGCGGCATGACCACCGACAGCCTGCGCATACGGCCGCGGCTGAGCCTGGGCTTTCCCGAAAACGACATCGAGCGTATTGAGCCGCGCGACGGCGGCGGCTACCGCATCACGGCCAACTTCTTCGGCCTCTACGGCGTGGCCTCGCCGCTGCCCACTTACTACACCGAAGACCTGTTCGAGGAAGAGCGCGAAGGCCGCCACGCCACGCGCGACTTCCTGGACGTCATCCACCATGCGATGTACCCGCTGCTGTTCGACGCCTGGCGCAAGCACCGGCTGCAGGACCGCGTGGTGGAAGACGGCGACGCCGGCGTGCTGGACCAGCTCTATGCCTTCATCGGCCTGCGCGACGGCGACCTGCGCGCGGGCCTGCCCGCCGCCGATGGGCTGCTGCGCTACGCCGGCCTCTTCAACATGCATCCGCGCTCGGCCTCCGGCCTGCACACCCTGCTGGCCGACGCCTTCAGGCCGGCCAGGGTCTGGGTCGAGTGCTGCACGTTGCAGCACGTGCCTATCCCGGCCGACCAGCGCCTGCGCCTGGGCCTGCAGGCCCACGAGCTCGGCGAGACGACTTACCTGGGCAGCCAGATCGACGACTACAGCGGCAGCATCACCATCACGCTCAGCGACCTGCCCGAGGACTCCTTCCACCAACTGCTGCCCGGCACGCCTGGCCACGAGCGGCTGGAGTTCCTGGTGCGCTTTTACCTGATAGACCCGCTGGAAGTGCGCATCGTGCTCGAGCTGCGGCACGAGGAGGCCCGCGCCGCCCGCACGCTGGAGGCCGCCGAAGCCGCGCCGGGATCGGCCGCCACGAACTGGACGCGCCTGGGCCTGGACACCTGGCTCACGCCCGAACGCGTGCACCAGCCCACCCGCGTGCAGTTCACCCTTTAATTTTCGGCATCCCTTCTTCATACACCGCAAGAAAGAGAAACATCATGCTGCTGGTCGAATTAAAACCCCTGGTCGGACGCCTGAATGCCTTCACCAAGCAGGCGCTGGAAGACGGCGTGGGCCTGTGCGTCTCGCGCAGCCACTATGAGATCACCGTCGAACACCTGCTGGTCAAGCTCTTTGACAACGTGCAGGCCGACGTCGCGCTGCTGCTGCGCCAGAACGGCGTGGACGCGGCGCTGGTCAAGCGCGGCATCGACCGCGCCCTGGAGGACATGCGCACCGGCAACGCCGGCAAGCCGGCCTTCTCGCCGCTGCTGCTCGAGCTCATGCAGGACGCCTGGCTGATCGCCTCGGTCAACCTCGGCGAGGCCCGCATACGCTCCGGCGCCGTGCTGCTGGCCTTCCTGGCGCGCGCCAGTTACTACGCCACCGGCGACTACGCCGAGCCCCTGCGCGCGCTCAACCGCGAGAGCCTGCTGAGCGGCTTCGGCGCGACCTGCGGCGCCTCGATTGAGGAAACCCCGGGCGCCGCGGAAGGCGGCACGACCGGCGGCCAGGCGGCGGCCGGCGGCGAAGGCAGCGCCATCGCGCGCTTTTGCGAGAACTTCACCGACAAGGCGCGCAACGGCAAGATAGACCCGGTGTTCGGCCGCGACAAGGAAATCCGCCAGATGGTGGACATCCTGGCGCGGCGCCGCAAGAACAACCCCATCTGCGTGGGCGATCCCGGCGTCGGCAAGACCGCGGTGGTCGAGGGCCTGGCGCTGCGCATCGTCGACGGCGACGTGCCTGATTCGCTCAAGGACGTGACCATCCTGGGCCTGGACATGGGCCTGCTGCAGGCCGGCGCCAGCGTCAAGGGCGAATTCGAGAACCGCCTCAAGGGCGTGATCACCGAGGTCAAAGGCTCGGCCAAGCCCATCATCCTGTTCATCGACGAAGCCCACACCCTGATAGGCGCGGGCGGCCAGGCCGGCACGTCCGATGCGGCCAACCTGCTCAAGCCGGCGCTGGCGCGCGGCGAGCTGCGCACCATCGCCGCCACCACCTGGGCCGAGTACAAAAAATATTTCGAGAAAGACCCGGCGCTGGCCCGCCGCTTCCAGCCGGTCAAGCTCGACGAGCCGGACCTCGCCACGGCCGTCATCATCCTGCGCGGCCTCAAGGAAAAATACGAGGACGTGCACCGCGTCGTGATGCGCGACGACGCCATCGTCGCGGCGGCCGAACTCTCCAGCCGCT
>NZ_AKIV01000132.1 GCF_000282655.1 Polaromonas sp. CF318 | reverse complement strand
TTTACCGACAAGAATGCCGGCACCGGTAACAAGACGGTGACCACCAGCGGCGTGACGGTGGGCGACGGCGTCAACAACGGCAACTACGCCGTGAGCTATGCCAACAACACCACCAGCACCATCAACAAGGCCGACCTGACGGTGACGGCCACGGGCGTGAACAAGGTGTATGACGGCAGCACAGTGGCTGCGGTCACTTATGGCGACAACCGTGTGGCCGGCGATGTGGTCGGCATCACGGGCAGCGCCACCTTCGCCGACAAAAATGCCGGCACGGGCAAGTCGGTCGGCGTGAACGGCATCGCCCTGGGCGGCACCGACGCCGGCAACTACAACCTGCTGAACACCACCACCAGCACCACCGCGAACATCACGCCCAAGGCGCTGACGGTCACGGCCAACGGCGACAGCAAGCTCTATGACGGCTCGGCCTACAGCGGCGGCAATGGCGTGAGCTACAACGGCTTTGTGGCCGGCGATTCGCAGGCCGACATAGGCGGTGCGCTGGCTTACGGCGGCTCCTCGCAGGGGGCAGTGGCCGCGGGCAACTATGTGATCACCCCAGGCGGGCTGAGCTCGATCTCGGGCAACTACGCCCTGGGCTTTATCGATGGCGCCCTCAGCATCACGACCTCCAACGCCAGCACGGCGGCGGTGGGCAACGCGGCGCTGGTCAGCTCGTATGACGCTGCCCTGCAGGCGGTGGGGGGCCTGGGCGGTTCGTCGGGTGGTGGCGGTGGTGGTGGTTCCGGTGGTGCCGCTGCCGATGCGCTGGCGGCTGCCGCGGCTGAAGCTGACAAAACCGGGGAGGAATAGCCGGGTCTTGCTCCGGCTGAACGCGCTCTTCTCTGTTATCTCTGCTGAGGGCGGTTGGCCGGGGGTTGCCCGGCGGCAACTCACTTTTAGCGAAACCCGCAAAGCGGGTTTTCTTTTGTT
>NZ_AKIV01000131.1 GCF_000282655.1 Polaromonas sp. CF318 | reverse complement strand
AAGCCGGTCGATGCCGACGTGGACAGGGAAGTGATCCGGCTGTCGGCGGTGCTCAGGCCCGTCGAGGACGACGTCGACAGCGAGGCCAGGCCGCTGGTGATGGCGCTGACGCCGGTTGACATGGAGCTGACGCCCGTGGACAGCGATGCGACCGTGCTGCTCGTGGTACTCAGCCCGGTGGACAGGGACGTCATGCCGCTGGTCGCCGTGCTCAGGCCGGATGAAACCGAGGTTGACAGCGAGTTGAAGCCCGTCGAAATGGAGCTAAAGCCTGTCGAGACAGAGGTAAAACCCGTGGACAGGGATGCGACGCTGCTATCCGTGGTGCTCAGCCCGGTGGAGAGGGACGTCATGCCGCTGGCGGCGGTGCTCAGTCCGGACGAAACCGATGTTGACAGCGAACTGAAGCCGGTCGAGATGGAGCTAAAGCCCGTTGAGACGGAATTAAAGCCGGTGGACAGGGAGGTCACGCTGCTGTTGGCTGTGCTCAGGCCGGTCGACAGCGAGGTGATGCCGCTGGTGGCCGTGCTCAAGCCGGTCGATGTCGATGTTGACAGCGAAGTGACGC
>NZ_AKIV01000130.1 GCF_000282655.1 Polaromonas sp. CF318 | reverse complement strand
TCTTTTGCTTACTTTTCTTTTGGCGAAGCAAAAGAAAAGTGAGTAGCTGCCGGGCTACCCCCGGCCAACAAGTCTCAGCAGAGGGAACAGCAAGACGAAGAGAAGAAAAGGAGAGAAGGGGGAGAGCGCACCCGCCGGAGCAAGACCCGGCCTACAAGCCCTCGGGAAGCAATCCCGAAAGCGCCTCCCTCATCCACCGAACAATCAACTGCTGCCTCGCCCGAGGCATCCTCTCCATCGTCGAAGCCACACTGATGGCCGCAGCAGGCGCCCCATCCCGCCCAGGCACGGCCATGCCAACAGCTAACACACCTTCAGTGGCGTGGTTGCCAATCACGGCCCAGCCCCTTTCCCGCGTCGCGCGCACCAGAATCTCCATCCGTTCCGGCGTCATGCCGCCGTAACGCCCCAAGGCCGGCGCGTTGGCGGCGATCACGCTGGCTGCGTCTTCCTCGGGCAGGGCCGCCAGCAAAGCCAGGCCCGCGGCACCCACGCCCAGCGGCTGTCGCGTTCCGACCTGGATCACCAGCATCTGCACCGGGTGCGTCCCCACCTGGCGCGCGATGCAGTGGGAGGCCGGGCCCTCGCGCACGATGGCAAAGGCCGCGTCGCCGCAGGCCTTGCTCACGCGGGCCAGTACGGGCTGCAAACGGGCCGCGAAGTCTGACGATGACGGCGACGGGGTTTGCAGCTGGGCCAGGCGCCGCCCGGCCACATATCGGAAGCGGCCGCGGGGCGCGACGTACCCGGACTCCAGCAGTGTGGCCAGCAGGCGGTACACCGTGGCGCGTTCCAGGCCGGCGGTGCGGCACAGGTCGACCACACGCAAACCTTCGCGGCCGCTTTGCAGCACGGCGTCCAGCAGCTGCAGGCCGCGCCGCAGGGTGCGGCTGGGG
>NZ_AKIV01000129.1 GCF_000282655.1 Polaromonas sp. CF318 | reverse complement strand
GCCTTTCTTTTGCTTACTTTTCTTTGGCGAAGCAAAGAAAAGTGAGTTGCCGCCGGGCAACCCCCGGCCAGCAGACCTAAGAAGAGGAAGGAGGAGCATGAGGAGGAGCGCGCTCGTCGGAGCAAGACCCGACATCACTCCCCGCCGCATACCGCTCCAACAACAAATACAACACCATCCCCCCAGCCAGTGGCAAGAGGTAGTACAGCGCCCGGTACGCCAAAACCGCCCCCATAAGAGCCCCTTGCTTCACGCTCCCCGACAACAAAGCCAGGTACACCGCCTCCAGCACCCCCAACCCGCCGGGAATCGGCATGATCACCCCCACGATGGCGGCTGCCATCAGCACGCCCAGCACCTTGCCGTACTCCACCTGGCCGCCCAGCAGCGCGTACATGGCCGCGCCCATCAGTGCCCAGTTGGTTGCCGACAGCAGCAGTTGCACCAGCGCCAGGCCGGGCGAGGGCAGGGTCAGCCGCTTGCCGCGTACGCGCCACTCGCGTCCGTGCGCGAATTTGCAGGCCGCCACATAGGCCAGGGCCAGCAAGACCATGGCCGCGCCCAGTACGCGCAGCGCCGTCGCACCTATGTGGGCCTGGCTGGGCGGCGCGATCAGGCCCGCGGCGAACAGGCTGCCGGCCACCAGCCCGTAGCCCAGCCAGTTGGTCGCCAGGCTCAGGCCCACGATTTGCGCGATGGTCGCTTCGTCGAGCCCCGCGCGCGTGTACAGCCGCGCGCGCAACGCCACGCCGCCCACCAGCGAACCCAGGTTCAGGTTGAAGGCATAACTCGTCACCGCGATGGCCCAGGCCTGCAGGCGCGGGAGTGTGTGGCGTGTGTGGCGCCGGCCTATCAAATCAAAACAGCCGTAGAGCGCATGGCTGGCCGTGGCCAGGCCCAGCACGCCCAGCAGCAGCCAGGGCGAATACCGCCACAGCGCCTGCCAGGCGCCGGCCCAGTCCACCTTGTGCGCATGCGACACCAGCAGGCCCAGCACCAATATCCCCAGCGCCGGAAACACCCAGCGCCGCACGCGCGGCCACAGTGATGTTGCGGTGGCGGGGGATGATGATGAGGAAGAGGGAGTTGCGGAAGCGGGCGCCGCAGTGCTGGCCATGATGGTCATCTTGCACCGGAGCGCTTGCCGGGTGCCAGAGCAGGGCGGCGCTGCTTTCTGTAGGCGCAGACCGACGGGGAGGGGGCCGGGTCTTGCTCCGGCTGAGCGCGCCTCTGTTCTCCTTATCTCCTCGGTTCTCTTTCTGGGTTCTGCTGGCCGGGGGT
>NZ_AKIV01000128.1 GCF_000282655.1 Polaromonas sp. CF318 | reverse complement strand
GCGCCCAGCAGCCACAGAGCCGCGCAGCGCAATACCTTGCTGTGTTTACCTTGCATTTCCCCGCCCTCTTTTTTAACTCTTGCTTTTTAGCTTTTTGCTGGGTACCGACTGTATCTGATCAAAGTTACGGCGTCACGCTGGTGACGGTGGCTTTTTTAAGCCGGCCCAAAATCCAGTTTCCGCTGCCGGTGTTGACCGGCCAGTATTCATTGACGGTGGTTTTGCCCGCGCCCGCGCTGTTGCTTACGCTGATCTGGGTCGGGTCGCCGTACTGCGTGCTCTGGCCGTACTGGTAAGCGTTGGTGACCGTGGGGTAGGCGCTTCCGCCCAAGTCCCAGCTTTCTTCGACGCTCTGGCTGGGGTAAACAAAGGTCGTGCCGGTGGCCGAGCCCATACCCTGGGCGTAAGTATTGGTCGTGCGCTTGAGTACGCCTGCGTTGCCCGAACCGGCGAGCCTTGTTTCGCTCTTGGCCACGCTGCCCGTGAACGGCCAGTTCTGGTTGAACTCGGTGTAGCTTTCAATGTTGTTGGCCAGGTTCTTGGACTTCATCCAGCGGAAACCCAGCATGCCTCGGCCTGTGCCGAGTTCGGCTTTGAGGCCGCCGTAGTTGTACTGCGTGGTCGTTGTGCCACCTATGCCATTGCTGCTGGCCACTGTGCTCACCACGTACTGCGCATACTGAAGATCAAGCTTGGGGTAGGCCGCTGCATTTGGCGTGGCGTCTTTTGTGTAGGTTCCGGAAGACGTAAGCGGGACGTAGCCAATCGAAGTGTTCGCACCACCACCGGACATGAATGCCGTCACGAATCTCTTATAGCTCCCTTCCAACACGAAAGTGACCAGATTGCCTCCGTAGTAGCTCATCAGATCAGTGCCCCCATCGCCGTTGAAGTCGCCCGTCCAGGCCTTGGTGGGATCCCAGTTGGTCGTCGGCACCGCACTCACTTTCTGGGTGTACGTGCTATCTCCATTGGAGAAGAAGGTAATCAGATTGCCTCCGTAGTAGCTCATCAAATCGGTGAACCCATCTCCATCGAAGTCACCAATCCAAACCCGTCCGGCATCCCAATTGGTTGGCACTGCACTCACTTTCTGGGTGTATGCGCCGTCCCCCATGGAGAAGAACGTGACCAGATTGCCTCCGTAGTAGCTCATCAGATCAGTGACCCCATCTCCGTTGAAGTCGCCTGTCCAGGCCTTGGTGGGATCCCAGTTGGTCGTGGGCACCGCATTCAACTTCTGGGTGTACGTGCCATCCCCGTTGGAGAGAAAGGTGGCCAGATTGCCTCCGTAGTAGCTCAGCAAATCGGTGAGCCCATCTCCATTGAAGTCGCCTGTCCAGGCCTTGGTGGGATCCCAGTTGGTCGTGGGCACTGCACTCACTTTCTGGGTGTACGTGCCATCCCCGTTGGAGAGGAAGGTGGCCAGGTTGCCCCCGTAGTAGCTCATCAAATCATTGAGCCCATCTCCATTGAAGTCGCCTACCCAAGCTTTTGTGGGATCCCAATTGGTCGTGGGTACTGCTCCGAATTTTTGGGTGTACGTGCCAGCAACCATGGAGGGCCAGCTGAACACTGCCGGGGGCAAACAATGCCCGCCTCCATCACACTGCGTCATCGACGCAAGCATGCTCCTGTCAGCGGAAGTGGCCTGAGCCAGATACTCCAGCCGGTAGTCCTTGACCAGCGTGGTTCCCACATAGGCCTGGACGCTCCCCAGTCGCATAGCCGTCTTGATCAGCGCTCCACCCCTGTAGGCCGTTTGCACATCCAGCCTGGCTGCCGTACTGGGCACGAATTGCACTGATGTCGTGGGCGCTAGCACCGGACTCGCCCCTGCATTACCCGTGTAATCAATCCGGCTTGGGTAGTACTCTCCATTGGCATTGTCTTCTACATAGCTGAACGTCATGAAGTTGGCCTTGACGTCAGATATTCTGCTAATGGCCCAGACCCTGACGCTCGCCTTGCCTTGCGCTTCAATGCGCGAGTCGGCCGTGTTGCCATACTCCATGGTCAGGCCGGCTTTGGTCTGCACGGTGAA
>NZ_AKIV01000127.1 GCF_000282655.1 Polaromonas sp. CF318 | reverse complement strand
GTCGGCATCGACCGGCTTGAGCACTTCCGCCAGCGGCATTACCTCGCTGTCCACGGGCCTGAGCACCACCAACAGCGGTGTTACGTCCTTGTCGACATCTGCATCAACCGGCATCGGCTCGCTGTCGACCGGCCTGAGCACGACCAATAGCAACGTCACCTCGCTGTCCGCCTCAACTTCGACCGGTTTGAGCACCGCCGACAGCCGTATCACTTCGCTGTCGACATCCACCTCCACCGGCATCGGCTCTCTTTCCACCGGCCTGAGCAGCGCTGCCAGCAGCGTCACCTCGCTGTCCACTTCCACCTCCGCCGGCTTGAGCACGGCGACCAGCGGCATCACGTCCCTGTCGACGGGCCTGAGCACCACGGACAGTAATGTCGCGTTGCTGTCCACGTCGGCTTCGACCGGCATTAGCTCCCTGTCCACGGGACTGAGCACCACGAATAGCGCGGTCGCATCGGTGTCCACGGGCGTCAGCTCCCTGTCGACCGGCGTCAGCGCCATCTCCAGCGGCCTGGCCTCGCTGTCGACCTCGACCTCCACCGGCCTGAGCACCGCGGACAGCCGCACGACGTCCCTGTCCACTTCGACATCGACCGGGATTGGCTCCCTGTCCACTTCGACCTCGACGGGCCTGAGTACGGCCGCCAGCGGCATTACCTCCCTGTCGACCGGGTTGAGCACGGCGAACAGCAGCGTCACATCCCTGTCGACGTCCGCATCCACCGGCATCAGCTCGCTATCGACCTCCGCCTCGACAGGACTGAGCACGGCCGACAGCCGGATCACTTCGCTGTCCACGTCAACCTCCACGGGTTTGAGCACTTCCGCCAGCGGCATCAGTTCTTTGTCTACCGGCTTGAGCACGACCGACAGCAATGTTGTGTCGCTCTCCA
>NZ_AKIV01000126.1 GCF_000282655.1 Polaromonas sp. CF318 | reverse complement strand
GGGCCGCGGAACCGGCTTTGCCGGGCCGCAGGCGCAGCGCCCCCTCGGGGGGCAGCGCATTACACGCAGTGAAAAGCGTGGGGGCTTTTTTATAGCTGATACATTGCGGAACATGACGAATCAAGCGAATCCCATGGGAAGCGGCCCGGACGGCGGTGAAGCCCTGGACCTGGCCGGCAAACACATCGTGCTGGGCCTGTCGGGCGGTATCGCCTGCTACAAGGCGGCCGAGCTGTGCCGGGCGCTGATCAAGGCCGGGGCCACGGTGCAGGTGGTCATGACCGAGGCGGCCGAGCAGTTCATCACGCCCGTCACGCTGCAGGCCCTGAGCGGTCGGCCGGTCTACACCAGCCAGTGGGACAGCCGCGAAGACAACAACATGGCGCACATCAACCTGTCGCGCGAGTCAGACGCCATCCTGGTCGCGCCCATGAGCGCCGACTTCATGGCCAAGCTGCTGCATGGCCGCGCCGACGACCTGCTCAGCCTGATGTGCCTGGCCCGCCCCATCGACAAGGTGCCGCTGCTGGTGGCGCCGGCCATGAACCGCGAGATGTACGCCCACCCGGCCACGCAGCGCAATTTCGTGCAGCTGGACGCCGACGGCGCCACGGTATTGGGCGTGGGCAGCGGCTTCCAGGCCTGCGGCGAGACCGGCGACGGGCGCATGCTGGAGCCCGAGCAGATCCTCGAAGACCTGGTGGCCTTTTTCGCGCCCAAGGTGCTGGCCGGCCAGCGCGTGCTGGTGACCGCCGGTCCCACCTATGAGGCTATAGACCCGGTGCGCGGCATCACCAACCTGTCCAGCGGCAAGATGGGTTTTGCCATTGCGCGCGCGGCGCGCGAGGCGGGCGCCGAGGTGACGCTGGTTGCCGGCCCGGTGAGCCAGCCCACGCCGCGCGGCGTGAGCCGCATCGATGTGAGGTCTGCGCAGCAAATGCTGGAAGCCGTGGCGGCGCGCGCCCAAGCCGCCAGCGTTTTTATCGCCACGGCGGCGGTGGCCGACTGGCGGCCCGCC
>NZ_AKIV01000125.1 GCF_000282655.1 Polaromonas sp. CF318 | reverse complement strand
CCCGGCCAGCCGCCCTCAGCAAGAGAACAGAGGAGATAAAGAGAACAGAGGCGCGCAAGCCGGCGCAAGACCCGGCCAGAGTCCTCAGCAGGGGGAAACGGGGGGAAAGCCCCACGTTAAACTCCACCCCATGACCTGGACCGCGACCCTCGCACTCGACTACACCCACCAGGCCGGCAAAACCCTTGCCCATTTCCGCCACAGCGGGCCGCTGCGCATCCTGCAAAGCCTGTACCCTGAAGGCGACGCGATCTGCCACAACGTTATCGTGCACCCGCCAGGCGGCCTGGTCGGCGGCGACACGCTGGAGCTGGCCTTCAGCGCCGCTGCCGGCGCGCATGGCCTGATCACCACGCCGGGTGCCACGCGCTTTTACCGCTCCACCGGCGAGCCCGCGCTGCAAAACACCACACTCACGCTCGAAGCCGGCGCGCGCATGGAATGGCTGCCGTTGGAAGCGATTTGCTACAGCGGCTGCCTGGCCGAGAACCGGCTCACGATGGCGCTCGCGCCCGGCGCTGAACTGATGGGCTGGGACGTCACCGCGCTGGGCCTGCCGGCCGCCGGCCAGCCTTTTGAGGGCGGCAGCTTTCGCCAGCACATCGAGGTGCCCGGCGTCTGGCTCGAACGCGCGCGCCTGGACGCGAACGACAAGCTGCTGATGGACAGCCCCGTGGGCCTGGCCGGCCGGCGCTGCATGGCCTCGCTGTTTTTTGTGGCGGGCAGCAAGCTGGAGCGCGCCCGCCGCGAACTCGCGCTGGACTGCGCACGCGACATCCTGCAGGCCCACTCGCTGGCCTCCAGCGCCGGCGCCACCAGCCCTGACGCGCAGGTCGTCGTGCTGCGCGTGCTCTCGCCGGTGGTCGAACCCGCCATGGCGCTGCTCAGGCAGGTCTGGCAGGCCTGGCGCAAGGAGCTGTGGCAGCTGGCGCCGTCCACGCCGCGCATCTGGTCCATGTGAGCGCCGTGCCGCGCATGGCGGCATAGGCGCCCACCTACAAGCGCATCAGCTCCCTCCGGCAGGCCGGGGCCTGGTAATGGCTACCATGGGGCCTGTCATTGCACGCCCAGCTTCACCACCCCCCTTTCAGGAGACACGCCATGATCCCCAAGAACACCATTTGCCTGTGGTACGACGGCACCGCGCTGGAGGCCGCGACCTTCTATGCCAAAACCTTCCCCGACAGCAAGGTCGGCGCCATCATGCGCGCACCGGGCGACTACCCCGACGGCAAGCAGGGCGACATCCTGACGGTCGAGTTCACCGTCGCGGGCATCCCCTGCATGGGGCTCAACGGCGGCCCGCTTTTCAAGCACAGCGAAGCCTTCTCTTTTGTGATCGCGACCGAGGACCAGGCCGAAACCGACCGCCTGTGGAACGCGGTCGTCGGCAACGGCGGCCAGGAAAGCGAGTGCGGCTGGTGCAAGGACCGCTGGGGCCTGTCATGGCAGATCACCCCGCGCGTCCTGCTTGAAACGGTCTCCGGCCCGGACCGCGCGGCGGCCAAGCGCGCCTTCGACGCGATGATGACCATGAAAAAGATCGACGTCGCCAAGATAGAGGCGGCACGGCGCGGTTGAAGCCGGCGGGAGGACCGGCGCGCCGCGGCCCTGTGCACATCGCCATCTGTATGTGAATCCAGTGCCCCGGCGGGCCATGAAAGACCCGTCCTACATGGGAACGGCCATAGGGCACGGGCGGCCCGCAGCTTTTCCTTTCAAGCCGCGCCGCGGCACCGGCCCAGACTGCCTTCATCGACATCCGTCGAGTTCGAAAGAAGGAGTTTTGACCATGACCGCATCCCCGTATTTCCGCCTTGCCCGAAACGCAGCGGCCCTGGGCGTTGCCGCCCTGCTCTCGCTGGGCGCCTCGGCGCAAATGGCTTCCGGCACCACCGGCATCGACGCTTCCGGCAACGCCCGCAGCGAGATGAACGCCTGCCTCACAGGGCGCACGCAGCAGGACCGTGAAACCTGCATGACCGAAGTCCGCAATGCCAACGCCGCCAAACGCGCCGGCAAGGTCGACAACGCCAACGGCGACTTCAAGGCCAACGCCCTCAGGCGCTGCGACATCTTCCAGGGCGAAGACCTGGTGGCCTGCCAGGCCCGCATCGTGGGCTACGGCAAGACAGAAGGCAGCGTCGCCGGCGGCGGCGCGATTCGCCAGATAGAAACCGTGGTCGTTCCGGCCGGCGCCACCAATGTGCGCGTACAGCCGCAGACATCGACCGACAACATTGTGGTGATCCCGGCGCCCGCCGCCGCGCCATCGCAATAACAGTTGCCACTCGCTCCGCCGCGGTTTGATGAAAACCCCGGATGAAGCAGAAGCAAAGGTGGGCCGCTTGCGGCCCACTTCTTTTTGTGGTGCCGGAAAGGCTTTGCCGGGTCTTGCGCCGGCGGGCGCGGTTCTGTTCTCCTTATCTCCTCGGTTCTCTTGCTGAGGGCTGCTGGCCGGGGG
>NZ_AKIV01000124.1 GCF_000282655.1 Polaromonas sp. CF318 | reverse complement strand
TGCCGACCCGCAGGAACAGCACTTGCGGGATGACGATGCTGATATCCACCCGCCCGGTGGCGGTGGAGCCGACGATGGCCGGCGCGGTGTAGGTGGACTCGGCGTGGGCGGGGGCCACCAGCGATGCGGCGAGGCTCAAAGCGCTGATGGAAGAAAGAAGTATTTTTTTCATGATGGCTCCTGTTGTCTGTTTAGAGTTGGGTGGCGGTGTAGGTCACGCGGCCGTTTTTGGCGACCGTGCCGCCGTAGGTGCCGGCGGCGGGAATGTTGGCGTTGAGGTAGCTGTAAGTCCACTTGCCCTCGACACGCACCAGGCGGTTGGTGGCGGTCAGGGTGGAGGCCGTGCCGTTGCCGCCGGAGGCGCCGGTATTGAAGGCCGGATGGGTGATGGCCGCATTGGTGAAGCCCGAGGTGGTGGCGGCGAGGGCGCCGCCCGTGACGCCGATCTGGCTCCAGGCAATGGTCTCGCCGGCGGTGCCGGTGGTCAGGGGGCCGGTGGTGGAGGAGTTCAGGCTGACGTTGCCGCCGTTGCCGTAAACCCGCACCGTCACGGCGCCGGCTGTCAGGTCGCCGCCCACGCCTGCGATGGCGCTGGCGTCTCCCACATTGGCCGCCGGCACCGTGAATGTCGTGGAATCAATGGTGCCGTCGGTCGCTGTGTTGCCGGAGCTGGTGCCGACCCGCAGGAACAGCACTTGCGGGATGACGATGCTGA
>NZ_AKIV01000123.1 GCF_000282655.1 Polaromonas sp. CF318 | reverse complement strand
GGCTGGGGTAGACAAAGGTCGTGCCGGTGGCCGAGCCTGTGCCCTGGGCGTAGCTGTTGGTCGTGCGTTTGAGGACTCCGGCATTGCCTGAGCCGGCCAGTCTTGTTTCGCTTTTAAGTACGCTACCTGTGAAGGGCCAGCTCTGGTTGAACTCGGTGTAGCTTTCGATGTTGTTCGAAAGATTTTTGGACTTCATCCAGCGAAAGCCCAGCATGCCTCGGCCTGTGCCCTGCTCGGCCTTCAAGCCGCCGTAGCTGTATTGGGTGGTGGTTGTGCCGCCCAGGCCGTTGCTGCTGGCCACGGTGCTCACCACGTATTGCGGGTATTGCAAATCAATCTTCGGATAAACCACCGCGTTCGGCGCGGTATCCTTGGTGTAGACGGCGCTGTCAGTCAATGGCTTGTAGGAAACAGCAAGGCTTGAAGAGCCGGAAGCCGATATCGATTGGGCAAAAGTATCCTTTTGCTGCGACAAAAACGGCTGGACATAGACACCCAGCTGGCCAGGTGTGCCGATGTAATAGGCCACCATGTCCGCCTTACCGCTTCCGGTCGAGTCTGCCGGTGTCATATACCAGTTCGCGCCGAAACTGCTTGTCCGTAAAACGTCATAGACCCCGGCTGTATAGACGCCATCTCCGTTGGAGTAAAACGGCTGAAGGATCACGCCTTGATCTGCACCTATGTAGTAGGCGACCATGTCGGTTTTACCGTCGCCGTTCACGTCCGCTGGTGCCATCTTCCAGTACGCACCAAAGCTGCTGGTACTCATGGTGTTGTAGGCGCCAGTCGTATAGGTACCATCTCCGTTAGAGAGGAACGCCTGAATGTAGACGCCCAGTTGACCTGGTGCGCCTACGTAATACGCAACCATGTCCATTTTTCCATCGCCGTTCACGTCGGCGAGTGTCATATACCAGTTGGTGCCATAACTGCTGGTCTTCAGAACGTTGTAGGGGCCTGCCGTGTACGTGCCGTCCCCGTTTGACAAAAACGGTTGAACAATCACGCCCCATTGCTCTGGTGTGCCTATGAAGTAGGCGACCATGTCCATTTTGCCGTCGCCGTTCACATCAGCTGGTGCCATATACCAGTTGGCTCCATAGCTGCTGGTCTTCAGGACGTTGTAGGGGCCCGCCGTGTAAGTACCATCCCCGTTCGACAGAAACGGCTGAATAATCACGCCTTCGTTGGCGCCTATGTAATACGCAACCATGTCCATCTTGCCGTCGCCATTCACATCCGCGGGCACCATCTTCCAGTACGTGCCAAAACTGCTGGTCCTCAGAACGTTGTAGGTGCCGGCTGTATAAGTACCATCCCCGTTTGACAGAAACGGCTGGATGATCACACCTTCGTTGGCGCCTATGTAGTAGGCGACCATGTCCATCTTGCCGTCGCCATTCACATCGGCCGGTGTCATATACCAGTTCGCGCCAAAGCTGCTGGTCCTCAAAACGTTGTAGGTACTCGCGGTGTAGGTGCCGTCTCCGTTGGTGAGAAACGGCTGGATGATCACCCCTTCATTGGCGCCGATGTAATAGGCGACCATGTCCGCTTTGCCGATGCCGCGTACATCTGCCGGCACCATAGACCAGTTCGCCCCATAGCTGCTGGTCTTCAAAATGTTGTAGTTTGATGCGGTGTAAGACACAGAGGCAGGGGACGCCGTGCTGGCATACCCTAGCGCAATAGGAGCCAAGCATTGCAACCCCGCGGGATCACATTCCTGGATGTTGAGAATGCGGCTTGGGAGAACTGCTGCGGCTTGAACATACGCCAACTGGTATTTTTTTCTCGCCACCGAGTCGCTATAGATTTGGACTAGGTTAAGGCGGACCGAGTTTTTCACCAAAGATCCCATGTGGTACATGGGCGTGATATCAGGCCTGGCCTCATAACTGAACTGCACCGAGTTGGTGGGTTGTCGCCCCGCCGCTGAATTTCCGGCATAGTCAATCCGGCTGGGGTAGTAGTCGCCGTTGGCGTTGTCTTCCGTGTAGCTGAACGTCATGTAGTTGGTCTTGACGTCGCTGATCTTGTTGACGGCCCAGACCCGCACCGTGGCCTTGCCCTGCGCCTCAATGCGCGAGTCGGCCGTGTTGCCGTACTCCATGGTCAGGCCGGCCTTGGTCTGCACTGTGAATGAGGCCACGCCACTACCCGCGGTTCCCGAGGCGACGATTTTGCTGAAGCTGTCGAGCTCAGTGCGGTATTCGCTACCGGCTACGCCATAAGTGCCGCTCACCAGGATCAGCCGTTGCCCGTCGAGGCAGTAGCGGTCGTTCATGTCGAAGTTGACACTGCCCATGGCGCCGTCAACGGCCATGATGCGGGCGCAGCGACCGATTACGCTAAGCCCGCTCAGACCCCAACCCATGCCCAGCAAGCCATTGCCGCCCTGGCTGTTGTAGCTCAGTTCGAGTTTGGGCTCCATGCCGGCGACGCCGGGAGGCACCTGGATGGGAATCCGGTAAGTGGCCGCGCCCGATTCATTGACCGAAAACTGGCCGGGCGTGCTACCGGCGACCGTGGTGGTCTGGGCCTGGGCCTGGGCCTGGGCCAAAGTAAACCCCGCGCCCAGCAGCCACAGAGCCGCGCAGCGCAATACCTTGCTGTGTCTAGCATTCATTCCCCACCCTCGTTTTGATTTGGCTTTTTGCCTTTTTTAGCTTTTTGCTGGGTTCAACTGTATCCGATCAAGGTCACGGCACAGTGCTGGTGACGGTGGCTTTCTTGAGCCGGCCCAGAATCCAGTTGCCGCTACCGGTGTTGGCCGGCCAGTATTCGTTGACCGTGGTCTTGCCCGCGCCGGCGCTGTTGCTTACGCTGATCTGTGTCGGGTCGCCGTATTGCGGGCTCTGGCCGTACTGGTAGGCGTTGGTCACCGTGGGGTAGGCGCTGCCGCCCAGGTCCCAGCTTTCTTCGACGCTC
>NZ_AKIV01000122.1 GCF_000282655.1 Polaromonas sp. CF318 | reverse complement strand
CCCCCTCGGGGGGCAGCGCATTACACGGAGCCGAAGGCGAAGTGAAAAGCGTGGGGGCTATCTCTTGCCAAATATTGCAGTGCCCACGCGGACCATGGTGCTGCCCGCGTGAATGGCGGCCTCCAGGTCCGCGGTCATGCCCAAGGACAAGGTATCCATAGGTGTCGGCAGGACACCAGAGGCGTTGACCGCATCAAAAAGGGCTTTGGTCCTGGCATGCACCGCGCAGGCCGCGTCGAAGTCGGCGGCGGGTTCGGGAATGGCCATCAGGCCGCGCAGCACCAGGCGCGGCAGTTGCGCGACTTCCCGCGCCAGGGCCTGGACCTCGGCCGGCGGCAGCCCCGATTTGTTGGCGCCGCCGTCGATGTTGACCTGCAGGCAGATCTGCAGCGGCGGCAGGCTGTCAGGCCGCTGCTCGCTCAGGCGCTGGGCGATCTTGAGCCGGTCGACCGACTGCACCCAGTCAAAATGCTCGGCGACCAGGCGGGTCTTGTTGCTTTGCACCGGGCCTATGCAGTGCCACTCCAGGGCTTGGCCGCCCGGCCGGCCCCGCAGCGCGAGAATCTTCTCCACGCCCTCGGTGATGTAGTTTTCGCCGAAGGCGCGTTGCCCGTCCGAGGCGGCGTCGGCCACGGCCTCGGCGCCGAAGGTCTTGGACACGGCCAGCAGACGTACGGTAGCCGGGTTGCGCCCGGCGGCGAAGCAGGCCGTGGTGATACGGTCACGGACAAGCTGGAGATTGCGCACAATCGTGGTCATAATCGAACTGTAAACTTTAGTTGAGTCATTTTTAAAAGGGTCCCGGGATGGATATCACGCAGTTGCTGGCCTTTAGCGTCAAGAACAAGGCGTCTGACTTGCATTTATCGGCTGGCTTGCCGCCCATGATTCGGGTTCACGGCGACGTGCGGCGTATCAACATCGACCCGCTGGACCACAAGCAGGTGCATTCCATGGTGTACGACATCATGAACGACACCCAGCGCAAAACCTATGAAGAATTCCTGGAAGTCGACTTCTCGTTCGAGATCGATGGGCTGGCCCGCTTTCGCGTCAATGCCTTCAACCAGAACCGCGGCGCCGGCGCCGTGCTGCGGACCATTCCGTCCAAGATCCTGACGCTGGAGCAGCTCAACGCCCCGAAAATCTTCGGCGACCTGGCGCTCAAGCCGCGCGGCATGGTGCTGGTGACGGGGCCCACGGGTTCGGGAAAATCCACCACGCTGGCCGCCATGGTCAACTTCCTGAACGAAACCGAGTACGGCCACATCCTCACGGTGGAAGACCCCATCGAGTTCGTGCACGAGTCCAAAAAATGCCTGATCAACCAGCGCGAGGTCGGCCCGCACACGCTGAGCTTCAACGCCGCGCTGAAATCCGCGCTGCGCGAAGACCCGGACGCCATCCTCGTGGGTGAAATGCGCGACCTGGAAACCATACGCCTGGCCATGTCGGCCGCTGAAACCGGCCACCTGGTCTTCGGCACGCTGCACACCTCCAGCGCCGCCAAGACGATTGACCGGATCATCGACGTGTTCCCGGCCGAGGAAAAGGAAATGATCCGCTCCATGCTGTCGGAGTCGCTGCAGGCGGTGATCTCGCAGACGCTGTGCAAGACCAAGGACGGCGCGGGCCGTGTCGCGGCGCACGAGATCATGCTGGGCACTTCCGCGATCCGCAACCTGATCCGCGAAGCCAAGGTCGCGCAGATGTATTCGTCCATCCAGACCGGCAACAGCGTGGGCATGCAGACCCTGGACCAGAACCTGACCGACCTGGTCAAACGCAATGTGATTTCCCCCGCGGAAGCGCGCGGCAAGGCGAAAATCCCGGAAAACTTCCCAGGCTAGACATGCGCAACACTGGCTGCACAAACCCGCCCCAAGCCAGCCAGGGCCGCGGAACCGGCTTTGCCGGGCCGCAGGCGCAGCGGCCCCCTCGGGGGGGAG
>NZ_AKIV01000121.1 GCF_000282655.1 Polaromonas sp. CF318 | reverse complement strand
AAAAATGGCAAAAGGCAAATTTGAGCGGACCAAGCCGCACGTCAACGTAGGCACGATTGGCCACGTGGACCACGGCAAGACGACGCTGACGGCGGCGATCACGACCGTTCTGGCATCGAAGTTCGGCGGCGAAGCCAAGGGCTACGACCAAATTGACGCGGCACCGGAAGAAAAAGCGCGCGGCATCACGATCAACACCGCCCACGTCGAATACGAAACGGCCAACCGCCACTACGCCCACGTGGACTGCCCAGGCCATGCCGACTATGTGAAAAACATGATCACCGGCGCCGCCCAGATGGACGGCGCGATCCTGGTGTGCTCGGCCGCCGACGGTCCCATGCCCCAGACCCGTGAGCACATCCTGCTGGCCCGCCAGGTGGGTGTTCCTTACATCATCGTGTTCCTGAACAAGTGCGACATGGTCGACGACGCCGAACTGCTCGAGCTCGTTGAAATGGAAGTGCGCGAACTGCTGGACAAGTACGACTTCCCCGGCGACAAGACCCCCATCATCCACGGCTCGGCCAAGCTGGCCATGGAAGGCGACAAGGGCGAACTCGGCGAAGGTGCGATCTTCAAGCTCGCCGAAGCCCTGGACACCTACATTCCCCTGCCCGAGCGCGCTGTTGACGGCGCCTTCCTGATGCCCGTGGAAGACGTGTTCTCCATCTCCGGCCGCGGCACCGTCGTGACCGGCCGTGTCGAGCGCGGTGTGATCAAGGTCGGCGAAGAAATCGAAATCGTCGGTATCAAGGACACGCAAAAGACCACCTGCACCGGCGTGGAAATGTTCCGCAAGCTGCTGGACCAGGGCCAGGCCGGCGACAACGTTGGTATCCTACTGCGCGGCACCAAGCGCGAAGACGTCGAGCGCGGCCAGGTGCTGTGCAAGCCCGGCTCCATCAAGCCGCACACGCACTTCACCGGCGAGATCTACGTTCTGAGCAAGGACGAGGGCGGCCGCCACACGCCTTTCTTCAACAACTACCGTCCCCAGTTCTACTTCCGCACGACGGACGTGACCGGTGCGATCGAGTTGCCAGAAGGCAAGGAAATGGTCATGCCAGGCGACAACGTGTCGATCACCGTCAAGCTGATCAACCCGATCGCCATGGAAGAAGGCCTGCGCTTCGCCATCCGTGAAGGCGGCAAGACCGTCGGCGCCGGCGTCGTGGCCAAGATCATCGC
>NZ_AKIV01000120.1 GCF_000282655.1 Polaromonas sp. CF318 | reverse complement strand
AACTCGCCTTCGGCTCAAACAAGTTTTTGCCCTGATCCGTCTGGCCCTGCGCTCCTCGGCGCATCCACAAGGGGTGGGGGCAGGAATACCGAATCGCCAAATACCAGCGCCGAAACCACACCGCTCGTTAAAACGGCGTATCGCCCTCAATCGTCGTGCGATAAAGCTTGCGGCGCAGGTGGTCGGGGGTGCCTGCGGCCAGGTGGGTGACTGAGCGGTTGTCCCAGAAGACCATGTCGTGCGGCTGCCACTGGTGGCGGTAGATGAGTTCAGGGCGCGACGTGTGTTCGAACAGTTCCGTCAGCAGCGCTTTACTTTCGTCCTCTGGGATGTCGAGGATGCGAGTGGTGAAATGTTCGCTGACGAACAGGGCCTTGCGGCCGGTTTCGGGGTGGGTGCGCACGACCGGGTGGACCACCGGTTTGACCTCGTCCACCTGTTCCTGCGTGAGCTTGGGCCGCCAGGGGCTGCGGCTGCGCAGTTCTTCGTATTTGGCGAGGTAGGTGTGTTCGGCGCGCAGGCCTTGCACGGCGGTCTTGAGGGCCAGGGGCAGGGTGTCCCAGGCGGTGTGCTGGTTGGCGAACAGGGTGTCGCCGCCTTCGGCGGGCAGTTCCTGCGCGTGCAGCAGCGAGCCCAGGCTGGGTTTGTCCTTGTAGGAAAGGTCGGAGTGCCAGAAATGGCCGGCGTCGCCCAGGCCTATGGGTTCGCCGTTTTCCTTGATGTTGGAGACGATCAGGATTTCCGGGTGGTTTGGCAGCTGGAAGTTTTTGAGCACGTGGATTTGCAGCGGCCCGAAGCGGCGGCTGAAGTCCACATGCTGCCGCGGCGTGATGCGCTGGTCGCGAAACACCAGCACATGGTGGTCCAGGTGGGCGCGGTGTATGCGGCTGAAATCGGCTGCGGAGAGCGGCTGTGAGAGGTCCAGGCCCAGCACTTCGGCGCCCAGCGGCGCATCAAAAGGGCGGATCTCAAGAACGGAGGGGGAGGTTGCGGCGGCCTCTGCTGTTGCCGTTTGCCCGCTGGGAGCCAAAGTCGCTGTCATCTTCACCTTTGTTATCTGTGCCCCTGGGCGGGGCCAGCAGCAAATATAGGGACGCGCCGGCCCAAAGTGAACAATCGATTTGTCATTTGGTAATTACCTCGCCATGAAAAAAGCCCGCGGATGCGGGCTTTTTGCTGTGCGGGGCGCCGGGTTCAGGCGGCTACGGCGGCCCGGTCCTGGTTGGCGGCGGGCGCCTGCGTGTGCGTGACGATTTCAATCTGCGCCGCGGCCAGGGCGGCCTCCTTGGCGGCTTCGCCCATGGCCAGGCCTTCGGCGCGCACAAAACGCACGTCGGTGATACCGAAGAAACCGAATACCACCTTGAGGTAGCTTTCCTGGTGTTCCAGGGCGGTCATGGCTTCGCTGGTCGAATAGACGCCGCCGCGGGCAGAAGCCACGATCACGGTCTTGCCGCCGGCCAGGCCCACAGGGCCTTTTTCGGTGTACTTGAAGGTGCGGCCGACCTGGGCGACACGGTCAATCCAGGCCTTGAGCTGGCTGGGGATGGCGAAGTTGTACAGCGGCGCGCCCACCACGATCACATCGGCTGCCAGGAATTGCGTCACCAGGGCTTCGGACACGGCGTTTTCGCGCTTTTGCACCTCGCTCAGGTCGCTGCCGGCGGGCATGCGGAAACCCAGCGACTCGGCCGAGAGGTGGGAAGGCGTGTCGACGGCCAGGTCCAGGTAGCTGACTTCGGTGCCGGGGTGGCCGGCGCGCCAGGAAGCCACGATTTGTGCGGTGAGCTGGCGGGAAACCGAGTTGCCGCCCAGGATGCTGGAGTCGATGTGAAGAAGCTTGCTCATGATGGGGTTCCTAAACAGAGTGGTTGTTGAATCGGGTTTTCAGGCCGTATTCACCTTGAATCGCAGCCATGGATAGATTGTGTGGATGGATCGATTGATTGATAAGTCGGTAAAATTGCGATAGATTGTTCTACCTACGAGACAATGATTCGCCACCAAGGCCAGGCAGGCCATCAACGGAAGGACGGCGCCCCATGCAAGACCTCAATGACATGCTGTATTTCGCGGAGGTGGTGGAGCGCGGCGGCTTTGCCGCGGCCGGGCGCGCGCTGGGCCTGCCCAAGTCACGCTTGTCGCGCCGCGTGGCCGAGCTGGAGTCCAGGCTGGGCGTGCGGCTCTTGCAGCGCACCACACGCAAGCTCTCGCTGACGGAGGTCGGTGAAATCTATTTGCGCCACTGCGGCGCCATGCGCGACGAGGCCCTGGCCGCGGCCGAAGCCGTGGCGCAGATGCAGGTCGAGCCGCGCGGCACCTTGCGCATCACCTGCCCGGTGACGCTGGCGCAGGGCTCGGTGGGCTACCTGGTGCCCCGCTATATGGAGATATATCCCCAGGTGCGCATAGACATGCGCGTGACCAACCGCGTGATCGACCTGGTGGAGGAGGGCATAGACATCGCGCTGCGCGTGCGCCCCACGCTGGAAGACAGCGGCAGCCTGGTGATCAAGAACCTGGGCTCCAGCGGCGGCCAGCTGCTGGCCAGCCCGGCCTTGCTGCAACGCCAGGGCCGGCCCGAAAAACCCGAAGACCTGCTCAAGCTCGACACCGTGTCCATGTCCTGGGCCGACGGGCGCTCGTCCTGGCGGCTGCTGGGCCCCGGCGGCAAGGAGTTCGTGCTGCAGCACCAGCCGCGCTATGTCGCCGACGACCTGCAGACCCTGAAACTCGCGGTGCTGGCCGGCACCGGCATGAGTTTTTTACCCGACTCCATGAGCGCGGCCGAACGGCAGGCCCAGCTGCTGGTGCCCGTGCTGCCGGGCTGGTCGCTCCCTTCCGGCGTGGCGCATGCGGTGTTCCCCTCGCGGCGCGGGCAGGTGCCGGCAGTGAGGAGTTTTCTGGATTTTTTGGGGGAGAGGATGAGGGGGGATTCTTTGGCTTGAGGTTTTGGCCTCAAAGGCCATTGGCTGCTCTTGCTTCAGCGGTGCGCTCGCTGCTGAGGCTTGCTGGCCGGGGTCGCCCGGCATGCGACTCACTTTTTTTGCTTCGCCAAAAAAAGTAAGCAAAAAAAGGCGACCCTGGTTGCTGCGTCCCCTGCGCTTCGCTACGGGGCAACCTGCGGTGCTCGGTCCAGCCGGGG
>NZ_AKIV01000119.1 GCF_000282655.1 Polaromonas sp. CF318 | reverse complement strand
CCACCACCAGCCAGGGCAATGTGCAGATCAGCAGCAGCACCGGCGACATCAGCGGCAGCATCAGCGGCAGCAATGTGGTTGTGCAGGCGCAGGGTGACATTAGCGCCACCACCACCAGCCAGGGCAATGTGCAGGTCAGCAGCAGCACCGGCGACATCAGCGGCAACATCAGCGGCAACAATGTGGTCGTGCAGGCGCCGCAGGGCGACGTGAACGTGGTGGTGGTGGCCTCAGGCTCCGCCTCGCTGGCCGGCGACTCGGTGGTGGCCAATGTCGTGGCGCCCGTCGTGGCGGTGGCCGCCGTCGGCGAGGCCCAGGTGACGGGCTCGTCTTCCCAGGTCACGGTGACCGCGGCCAGCGGGAGCGTCAGCGGCAATTTCGGGCAGGTGACGAATTCGGGCGGCGGCCTGGTCAACGTCAACGGCAAGCCCCAGGGCAACCAGCAGCTGTCCTCCAACGCCGAAAACAACCGCGTGATCCCGTCCGGCAGCAACCTGGCCGAAGGCGCCCCGGCCGAGCAGCCCGTGCTTCAGCTGGCCCAGGCCGCCGGCCTGGTGGCTGACACCGAGGTGCGCACGGTCCGGAGTTCACCTTCCGGCGCCGGCCAGGCCATAGACAACGGCCAGGCGGTGGAACTCGACATGTCGCCGAAAAACGAACGGGAGAAGGAATAAGGGCAAGAAAGCCCCGTTAATGGGCGAAAAAAAACCGGCTCAGCGCCGGTATTGTTCCTGTACTTGCTGCGTCTGCAAGCTGGCGGTGAGGGGCGAGGCCGCAGTTTGCGCGGCCTGGATTTCGGGGGCACGGGCTGCCGCTGCCTGGGAACCTGGCAGGGTCGCCGTGCGATCGGTTTCCGGCGGGGGGGTGCCGGTTGGCTGCACGCGGCGGGCGCCGTCAAAGCGGCGCTGCCAGTAGCTCACGCCCATGCTTTCGACGCGCACTTCGGCGCCGGGTTTGGGGGAGTGGATGAATTTACCGTCGCCGACGTAAATGCCGACATGGCTGAAAGCGCGCCGCATTGTGTTGAAAAACACGAGGTCGCCGGGCTGCAGCTCGTTTTTCTCGATGCGCTGGGTGGCCGCGGCCTGTTGCTCGGCCCGGCGCGGCAGCAGCAGGCCGACGCTTTGTTCGTAGATGGCGCGCACAAAGCCGCTGCAGTCAAAACCGGTTTCCACCGTATTGCCGCCGCGTTTGTAAGGAACCCCCAGGAAACCCATGGCATTGACCACGAGTTCGGACGCCTTGTTGCTGACGCTTTGGCGGACCTGGCCGATTTGCGTGAGCAGGCCTTTGTCGGCCAGCAGCTTGTCCATGTCATCGCTGGAGTTGCCCGGTGCCGCATGCACGCCGGTTGCCAGCAAAGCGGCAGAGGCAATGACGAGGGCAGGGGCAATTTTTCGCATGGCGCCTAGGATACTTGACAGATCTGTCCTACGTCAACCTCAAGTGGCTTCTTGATAAGCTTTACAAACCCTTGATTTGTAACGAGTTTATCTACGGAAAAACCCCTTTTGACGCTTCAGGTCCTACGTTTGCATATGAAAAGGGCGCATTGGCGACCTGCCAAGGGTCCGCTGCCATGGCCCGCACCGCGGCTACCGGGCCTGCATTAATTTAAGAAGTGAAATATGCAGTTTTTCAAGGTCACATATACAAAGTTCGCTCTTGTTTTGATAGCGATTTTTGCATCCGGCACGCCTGCCCAAGCCCAGGCCGTTCGTCCGGAAACCGTGGCCGGCGGCCTGGAAAATCCCTGGGGCCTGGCTTTTTTGCCGGGAGGCCGTTTTCTGGTGACCGAGCGCCCGGGCCGGCTGCGCGTCATCTCGGCTGACGGCAGGCTGGGGCCACCCGTGGCCGGGCTGCCGGAGGTAGCCGCCGGCGGGCAGGGCGGCCTGCTGGACCTCATCACCGACAGCGACTTTGCCCGCAACCGAACGGTCTTTTTCTGCTTTTCCGAACCCGGCCCCGGGGGCCGCGGCAACAGCACGGCCCTGGCGCGGGCGAGCCTGAGCAGCGACGAGGGCCGGCTGGAAAACCTCAAGATCATCTTCAGCCAGAAGCCCAAAGTGGCCAGCAGCGCGCACTTCGGTTGCCGCATCGTTGAAAGCCGGGCCGGCCCGGGCGGGGCCGCCGACGGCAAGCTCTTCCTCACGCTGGGCGAGCGCTTTTCGCGCAAGGAAGACGCCCAGGCCCTGGACAACCACCACGGCAAGATCGTGCGCATCAACAAAGACGGCACGGTGCCGCCAGACAACCCCTTTGTGGGCAAAGCCGGTGCCCTGCCGGAGATATGGAGCTACGGCCACCGCAATGCCCAGGGCGCGACGCTGGCACCCGACGGTAGCTTCTGGATGCATGAGCACGGACCGCAAGGCGGTGACGAAATCAACCTGCCCAGGGCCGGTGCCAACTACGGCTGGCCCGTCATCACCTATGGCGAGAACTACGGCGGCGGCAAGATAGGCGAGGGCATCACCGAAAAAGCCGGCATGCAGCAGCCCCTGCATTACTGGGTGCCGTCCATCGCGCCTTCGGGCATGGCCTTTCTGACCAGCGAACGTTACGGCAGGGCCTGGCAGGGCAACCTGTTTGTCGGCTCGCTCAAGTTCGGCTACCTGGACCGCATTGAGCTGTCGGCGCCTTTTACGGCACCTTTTACCGGCAAGGTGCTGCGCGAAAGCAAGCTGCTCACCGAACTCGGCGAGCGCATACGCGACGTGCGCCAGGGCCCGGACGGCCTGCTGTATGTGCTGACCGACAACAGCAAGGGCAAGCTGGTGCGCCTGCTGCCGGGGAGTTGACGCCGGTTATTCGGGCGTGACGGCGGCGATCAGGTCCAGCTCAACCGCCGCGTTCTTGGGCAGTTGCGCCACGCCCACCGAAGTGCGCGTGTGCGTGCCGGCTGCGCCCAGCACCGCATGCAGCAGCTCCGACGCGGCATCGGCTACCTCGCTTTGCTGGCTGAAGTCGGCCGCGGACTGCGTGTAGACCGTGACGCGCAGGATTTGCTGGATACGGTCCAGGCTGCCCAGGCTTTGCCGCAGCAGCACCAGCGCGCGCATGGCGCAGACCCTGGCGGCCAGCTGGGCCTGGACCAGCGAAACGTCGGCACCGACGCGGCCGGTGACCACCACGGTGCTGCCCACGCGCGGCACCTGGCCGCTGACGTAGACCACATCGCCGTGCCGGACGGTGGACACGTAGTTGCCGCCTATCTTGAGCTCACCCTCAAAGCTGTAGCCGAGGGCGGTTTCCTGGGCGGCAAAACGGGCATCGCGTGAATCTTCCATGGGAGGCGCTTTCTGAGGGTAGTTATATAGAGAGGGGGGAATTCAGGGGGGCTTAGCTGGGGCTTTTGAGCCGCAGCAGGCTCAGCCCCAGCAGGCCGAAGGCGCCGCCGCAGATGCGGTTGAACACCCGGGCCCGGCGCGGCGTGCCGAACCAGCGGTGCGTGTGGCGCGCCAGCAGCACGTAAACCATGTGCGAGCTCAGCACGCAGGCCGCAAACGCGCTGGTCAGCGCCATGAACTGCGGCAGCACCGGCGCTTCGGGATGGATGAACTGGGGAAACAGCGCGGTGAAAAACAAGATGCTTTTCGGGTTGGTCAGCGCCACCAGCAGGCCCTGGCGGAACAGCGCGGCATTGCTTTTGCCGGGCTGCGACTGTTCCGGCAGGGGCGCGTCGAACATCGAGGTCTTGCTGGTCCACTGGCGCCAGCCGAGGTAGACCAGGTAGACCGCGCCCACGGCTTTGAGCACCGCGAACAGCCAGGCCGAGGTGTGCAGCAGGGTACCCAGGCCCGCCATCGCCGCGGCCGAGACCGAGAACACGCCCAGCACATTGCCGCCCGAACTCCACAGCGTCTTGCGCGGCCCCCAGGCCACGGCATTGGAAACCGCCAGCAAAATACCCGGCCCGGGGCTGAGCGCGGTGACGAGTGAAATGGTGATGAACAAAAGCCAGGCGGAAGTGGTCATGGGTGTGGGTCAGGAGTGAAGGGAACGAAGATCGAATTTAGCGCGGCGGCCTCAAACCGGCTGGGCGCTGCGGTATCGCCCGCGCGCGGACTGGGTGATTCCCGACAGCCGGCCCAACCATTTTTGGGCCGCCGCCGCCAGCCTTTGCGGCAGCGGCACGCGGGCCGGCTGGCTCACAAGGCAGGCCGCGCCACCGTGCTGGGCGGTGACCGTGATCCAGCCATCCTCGGCTACGGCATGCGACTGCCCGGGCTCCAGTGCCGCGGCGTCGCGAAATACCTGCTCGCCCAGCCAGCGCGGCGCGCCCGTCACCAGCAAGGTGCCCGAGGTGCTGATCAGCGCGCTGCCGGCCTTGCTGTGGAAAAACAGGGATTCACCGGCGTCTAGCTCGAGGTGGCGAAGGGCGGGGCGGTGCTGCATGGCGGCTCCAATCAGGGGTGGTCGGTCGGGGAGGGCATGGCTGCAAGATTAAGGAAGGCGCCCCATTCCCGACAGATGCACACAAGCCCTTTCTGTATCGGTACAGAAAGCTTTTTCTCTATCTGTTATGGTCTGGTTTTGCCCCATCTGTGGCTGTGTCGCCGCAGTCCCTTCACGGATCATTCAGCCCATGGACGTGTTACCCCTGGCCCAAACCCCCGCGCAAGCTCCTTCGCAGCCGCTTTACCTGCGGCTTTCCAGTCATTACCGGCAGGCCATACAGTCCGGCGTGCTGTTGCCCGGTGAGCGCATGCCTTCGGTCAGGGCGCTGACGCGGCTGCACCAGGTCAGCCTGTCGACCGCGGTGGAGGCCTGCCACACGCTGGAGGACGAAGGCCTGCTCGAGGCACGGCCGCGATCCGGCTACTTTGTGCTCAAGCGCCGGCGCACCGACCTGCAGCCGCCCAGCGAGCCCGAGTCCGGCCGCAAGCTGGACCCGGCCCAGTACGTCGGCGTCCACGACCGCGTCTCAGACTTTGTCGCCAAATGCGATGTCTACCCGCTGGTCACCAACCTCGCGGGCACTTACGGCTCGCCCGCGATGTACCCTGCCGAGGCGTTGAAAAACGCCGCCACGCGGACATTGCGAAAGCATCCCTTTTTGCTGGTGAGCGCGCCCGACTTCCTGCACGATTCGCCGCTCAACGCCGTACTGGCCAAGCGGGCACTGGAAGCCGGCATGCAGCTCTCGCCCGAGGACATCCTGGTCACCCACGGCTGCATAGAGTCGCTCAATATCGCCCTGCGCGCGGTGGCGCAGCCCGGCGACACCGTCGCGGTGGAGTCGCCCACCTACCACGGCCTGCTGCAAATCCTTGAAAGCCTGGGGCTGCGCGCGCTGGAAATCCCCACCAGCCCGCAACAGGGCATTTCCGTCGAGGCGCTGGACCTGGCCCTGCGCACGCACGACAGGATTCGCGCCGTGGTGGTCATGCCCAATTTCCACAACCCGCTGGGCAGCGTCATGCCCGATGCCGAAAAAGAAAAGCTGGTGCGGCTGTGCGAGCGCCAGCAGGTCGCGCTGATCGAGGACGACACCTACGGCGCCCTGGGCCCCGACGACATTCCCCTCAAGGCCGCCAAGGCCTGGGACCGTGACGGCTCGGTGATTTACTGCGCCTCGCTGCGCAAGACCCTGGCGCCCGGCCTTCGCCTGGGCTGGGTCGCCGGCGGCCGCTGGCAGGCGCGCATCCAGATGATCAAGTATGCGCAAAGCCGTGCCAATGAAGTCCTGGCCCAGTACACCGTGGCCGAGTTCATGGCCTCCAGCGCCTACGACCGCCACATGGCCAGGCTGCGCCGCATGCTCAACGTCCAGCGCGAGCAGATGGCCGAGGCCATTGCCGCCCACTTTCCGGCCGGCACGCGGCTGTCGGTGCCCAGGGGCAGCATGATGCTGTGGGTGGAACTGCCGGCAGGCATCTCGGCGCAGGCCGTCTTCGACACCGCCATACGCCAGGGCATACGCGTCGCGCCGGGTTCGATGTTTTCCAACTCCAACCGCTTCGATAACTTTTTGCGCATCAGCTGCGGCGAGCCCTTTTCCAGCCAGGTCGACGAGGCGCTGCGAAAGCTGGCAGCGATTGTTTCGGTCCAGGCCCCAAAGGCTTGACGTGAGAGCCTAATGCGCCGCCGCGTGGCTGCGCTTCACGAAGAACAGGCCCGCGCCCACCGCCATCAGCATGCCGCCGAACACCCGGTTCTGCAGCCGGATCGCACGCGCATTCCTGAACAGCGTTTGCAGCCGGCTGGCCGCGAAGGCATAACCGTGCATCACCACGGTGTCCACCGCCACCGTGGTCACGGCCATCACCAGCAGCTGAGGCCACAGCGGCCGGCTGGGGCTGATGAACTGCGGCAGCACCGCCACCATAAACAGAATGCCCTTGGGGTTGGTCACATTGGTCAGCAGGCCCGTGAAGAAGCGCCGTTTCGCTGAGAGGCCGCCGGCATCCGCCACGCCGGCCTCGCCGTCCGCCGCGATGCCGTTCGACGAGCGCCACTGCGCCCAGCCGATGTAGATCAGATAGGCCGCGCCCAGGATCTTGACGACGCTGAAAGCCAGCTCCGACGCCACCAGCAGCGAACCCACACCCGCACCCGCCACCAGCAGGATGACCACCAGCCCGATCTGCAACCCGGCAATCGTCGCGCGCGTGCGCCGCATGCCGAAGCTCAGGCCGTGGCTCATGGCCAGCACGGCGCCGGAGCCGGGCGACAGCGCGATCAGGATGGAGGCGAGGAAGTAGGCGGTCCAGGTGTCTAGGGCCATGGTTGAAGAGTGCTGGAATGAAGTAAAGAGAAAGCCGCAAATAGGGTTGTGTCAGGGCTGTGTCGCGAAAGTCAGCCGTCATCGTACACGGGTGAGGCGTCTGTATCTCCGCTCTTTTGGTCGAAGGTCTTCCGGGTTGTGGGCAGCCAATGTCCGTTATTTGGAATTTTTCTGCCCAACATTGTCCAGTCGTGGGCAAACACCTCTGAACTGCTCTGCCCAGGCCTGAATAATCCACGGGCGAATTCCGATCCAGTCAAAAAAGCCAGAGGGCAGGAAGCAATGATGAAACAACAAAGCACCAAGCGTGTTGCAGCCCTGTGGCTGTTGGCCCTGTTGGGCCCGTGGGGCAGCCAGGCGCGAGCCGACACTCAGATCCGAACCGGCAGCTTCGAATACGACGCCCGGGGGCTGTTGATTCGCGAGGTGGTCGAACCCGACAGGCCCAACGACTGCTTGCAGACCAGCCACAGTTACGACACCTTTGGCAATAAGAGCAGCATCACCACCGCCGCCTGCGCGGGCGCCACCGGTTACGCGATCGCCAGCGCTGCGACGCCGCGCACCGCTAGCAACAGCTACGGCGCCGATGGACGCTTCCCCTTAAGCACCAACAACGTTCTGGGCCAAAGTGAAACCAAAACCTACGACGCCCGCTTCGGCGCCACGTCCAGACTTACCGGCCCCAACAGCCTGGCCACCCAGTGGGAGTACGACGGGTTTGGCCGCAAAGCCAAGGAAACCCGCTCCGATGGTACCTACACCACCTGGGCGTACAAGCTGTGCACCGACGCCGGCATCAGCTGCCCCGGCCCCATAGGCGGTGCTGTGATCAAGTGGGTCGCCATCGAACAAAGCTACGCGGGCAATGCGGCAGTCAATGCCCCCGAGAAACGCTCTTACTACGACACCCTGAACCGCGTTGTGCGCAGCCAGACCGCTGGTTTTGACGGCGCAGGCGCCGCCCCAATCCTGGCGCAGGACACCGAATACGACGCTCTGGGCCGTGTCTCCCGCAAGTCCAACCTCTACAAGCTTACCGGCGGCACCGCTCACTGGGCGACATACACCTACGACGTGCTCGGCCGAGTTACCAAAGAAGAGTCGCCCGACCCTGATGCCACCGGCGGGGTGGCCGTCACCACCATCAGCTATAACGGCCTGACCACCGTCACCACCAACAGCAAGGGCCAGACCAAAACCACGACCAAGAACGCCCAAGGTCAGGTCGCCCAGGTCACTGACACCCAGGGCAACACCGTCACCTATACCTACGACGCGCTCGGCCAACTGCGGCAAACCAACGCAGCCGGCTCCATAACGACCATGGCCTACAACCAACGCGGGCAAAAAACCAGCATGGCCGATACCGCCATGGGCGCGTGGGAGTACCGCTACAACGTCTTTGGTGAATTGGTCTGGCAACGCGACAGCCTGGGCCAGAGCGTCACCATGGTGTATGACAGCCTGGGCCGCATGACCCAGCGCACAGAACCCGACCTCGTGAGCCAGTGGAGCTACGACACCAAGTTTGACGGCAGCGCCTGCGGTAAAGGCGTCGGCAAGCTCTGCGAAGCCAAGGCCGACAACGGCTACAAGCGCGTGCATACCTATGACAGCCTGGGCCGCGCAAGCAGCACCTCCACCGTGCTGGACAACCCCGCAACCCCGGCGGTCGTCAGCATCGCCTATGACGCCGTCACCGGCCGCATGGCCAGCAAGACCTGGCCCACCGGCTACCGGGCCAGCTATGTCTACAGCGCCACCGGCTACCTCAAGCAGGTGAACGGCGGCGGCACCAACGGCTTTACCCAGACCGTGAGCTACGAAGTGCTGGCCATGGACGCGCAGGGCCATATCACGCAGTACAAACAGGGCAACCAGGTCACCACCGTCAAGGCCTACAACGAGGCCAATGGCCGGCTCACCGGCCAGACCGTCACCAAGGACGGCCAGGCCACAGGCAACGTGCTCAACCAGAGCTATACCTATGACTCCTTGGGCAACCTCAAGACCCGGGCAGACAACTCATCCGGCGTCGGCACCCAGGAAAGCTTCAGCTATGACAGCCTGAACCGGCTGACCTTGAATACCTTATTGAGCGGGGCGGTCAGCCCCCCGACAACGACTGAGGTCATGTACGACGCGCGCGGCAACATCACTTACAAGAGCGATGTGGGCCGCTACTGGTATGACGGTGCGCGGCCCAACCGGATGACCAATATCACGCTGGAAACGGCGCCCGGTGCGCAGGTTGCGCTCTCCGGCACACGCCAGCTGACATATGCCTTTGACGACTACAAGCCCGGTGCGCAAACCGTCAACAGCATGGCGCTGGGAAACGGAAACCTCTGGTACACGGTCAGCCAGGATGCAGTGAACAACAGGCGAACCGTGCGCTGGGAGAGCTACACCAGTTTCAATATGCCCGCCAGGATCGAGTTTGGTGCTCTAGCCAATGCGACCAACCCCACGGCCACCGCCACCGATAGGAGCCTGACCTTCGTCTACGGCCCCGAGCATCAGCGCATCAAGCAAACAGTCACGGGCGGGCCCAATCCGGGTACGACCTGGTACCTTAATGGCGAGGACAGCCTGGGCTTGTCTTACGAGAAAGAGATCAAGGCCACGGGAATCACCGAGAACAAGCACTATGTGAGCGCTGGTGGGGTGGTGTTTGCGCTGTTCGTCCAGAGAACGGGAGCGCTGGGATCAACCCCTGCGACGGCCACGAGCTACTTCCACCATGATCACCTGGGCAGCGTGACGGCGATCAGCAACGAAACAGGCGCGGTCATCGAGCGTATGGCCTTTGATCCCTGGGGCAAGCGGCGCTTTGTGAACGGCAAGTCGGACACATTGGACGCCATCGCCGGGATTAACACGGACCGCGGCTACACCCTGCATGAGCACCTTGACGAGATGGGGGTGATCCATATGAATGGCCGGGTGTATGACCCGCTGATCGGGCGGTTTATGAGTGCCGATCCGTTCATTCAGGATCCGGCTTTTGCGCAGAGCTACAACCGTTATGCCTATGTGATGAACAACCCACTGGCCTATACCGATCCCAGCGGTTACTTCAGCCTGCGCAGCGTCTTTAAGGTGGTGGTGACTGTCGTCGTGGCGTATTACACCGGCGGCGCCATAAGTGGCGCATTCGCCAGCGCTTCTGGCGGTGCCGCGACCGCGCTTGGCTCCTGGGCGGTTACGGGAACGGGCGCGACGTTCCAGCTAAGTGCGATAGGCTCCGCGTTGGCCGGTGCTGCTGGCGGCTTCGCAGCCGGGGCCGTCAGCTCCGGCGGTACCTTCAAAGGTGCTATGCAGGGGGCTTTGAGTGGAGGCCTGTTTGGCGCCGCTGGCGGAATAGGCCAGGCCGCTTCCGCAGAGCGCTATCTGGCGCACGCGGCTGCTGGCTGCATCGGCCAGGCGGCGAGTGGGGGCAATTGCGGCGCGGGCGCTGCCAGTGCGGTGTTTGGGAAGTTCGCGACGAATACCACTGAGAGTTGGGGATCTGGCGTTGCCCAGGGAACTGCTGTTGCCATTGCAGGTGGAGTGGGCTCTGAGATCGCTGGCGGGAAATTTCGGAATGGTGCTGCTACGGCTGCGTTTGGGTATCTCTTTAATAATCTAATGCATATCACCGGCGGCATGCGAGAACGTACCAATCCTTTTGGTCATAGCGCGCTGGCAGTTGAAGGGGCCGGCATGTTCAGCTATGGAAACAACACGTTGCTTGGCAGTGATCCGCTAGCGTACATCTCCAAGCAAAGTGAACTCCGTGACCAACAAATCACAATCATTCCAACGACCGCTGAGCAAGACGCAGCCGCACTAAGTTACTTCGCCGGGAAACCTGGGAAGAACAGTGTTGGCATCATTGACAATTGCGTGGTCAGAACGAATGAAGCGCTCGGTGCCGCGGGGATTTCAAACAATGCTGCGGCATTTCCTGGGAGTCTTGCACGCGAGACGATGAAAATCCCGGGGGCAGAGACCTATTACATCCCTAAGGGCGGACAAATTCCACAGGCGCTCATTGACACCATCAAACAGCGGTTTGCGCCACCTAACGGTCTATAAATGAGAACTTCATGACTCGCAATCATCGGTATCTTTATCGGCTAAGCCTGGCAACATGGGCTTCGCTTTTGGTTGGGCATCTGTTTTGGTACTTGTACCAAGCATTTGCGGCCTTCCCCATTGACGAGACGTACACGAACGGCATTGGTTTTCAATTACTTGCGTTTGGACTTATGAAGCTACCATTCTGGCTCCTGGCCTTGGTGATGGTGCTTTTGATAGAGTTCTTTTTGTTTGGCCGTCGCTAACTGACCCTGGAAGGGCCATGTCGACTGAGATTGAAGAGGGGAAGGAACAGGGCGGCGAAACGCGCGCATCTCATGCGTGGTATTGGTGATGTATGGGAGATCACTTCGAAGGCCTGAGGCCGATGCAATGCCAAACATTTAAAGGCTCGAAAAAGCGTAAAACCCAAGTCGCTATAACATCGACGGATTTTCCTGCGAAGAAGTTCGAAAAAACTGCGAGTCCGTCAATCAACACGCCATGAAAAAACTTCCATCCTGAAAATGAATCGTACAAAAAACACAGACCGCAAGTCGTATGGTTTTACCTTGCTGGAATTGCTCGTCGTGATGGTCATCATTGGCCTGTTGGCCGCCTATGTCGGCCCGCGTTACTTCGCCCAGATCGGCAAGTCCGAGCAGGGCGCGGCCAAGGCGCAAATTGAAGCCCTCGCCAAAGCCCTGGATACCTATCGGCTGGACACGGGGTCCTACCCCAGTGCCGATAAGGGCTTGAATGCCTTGATGGTCAAACCGGCTGATGAGCCCAAATGGCAGGGCCCATATCTGCAGAAAAGCGTGCCGCTGGATCCCTGGGGGAAGCCCTATGTGTACCGGCCGCCCTCCGCGGGGAGTGATTTTGACCTGCTCTCCTACGGCAAGGATGGGCAGCCCGGTGGCGACGCGGAAAACGCGGATGTGTCGTACCGGTAGCGGCACTCATTCACTTTGCCAAGGCCGTTGTAACGCAGCGTACTAGTCGCCTCTGCTACCGAGTTTTGACAGGTGTGGCGCGCGGTGGCCGTTGGTGCCTCCCAGGTAAATGACCCAGCTTTCCACTCGGTCGACGTAGTAAAGTGTGGCTTCCCAAAATACGGCAATCCATGACCAAATCACAAGTCACCTTTCTTGACCTTATCCGTGGTTTGGCTGCGCAGTTGGTCTTGATCGGGCATGTCACCAGTGTGTCCGGCCATGAACTCAAGGTCACCATTCAGGACCTGGGGGTGGTGCTTTTCTTTTTCCTGTCGGGATTCTTGATCACCACCACGGCGATGAAGAAGGACAGTTTCACGGAATACTTTATCGACAGGTTTTCGCGGATATTCACGGCGTATGCACCCTGCCTGTGCTTCATCCTTGTAGTGGGCCTCGTCCTGGGTCTTGGCGGGCCTACGGACCCGGGTACTTTTTTCGCCAACCTTTTTATGTTGCAGGACTATCCGCTTCATGTGATTGGCCTCAAGCCTTTTGAGCGTCTGGGAACCGGCCAACCGTTGTGGAGTGTTGCAATGGAATGGTGGTTTTACATGGGGTTTGGTGCGCTGTTCTTTATGCGCAAATTGCCGATTTGGTCTTTGCCTTTTATTGCCGTTGGCATTTATGCAACCTCTCTGCAGGCTGTTGGAGGCGTGTTGGCGTTTTTCTGGGGTGTTGGCGCTGTCGCCGCTGTGATGCTGCCGCGCCTTCCCAAGGTCTGGTGGTTTTCCCTGGCGGTGTTCTTTTCCGTGCTCTGCCTGCAAAGGTATCGCCTCGCGACCGGCCAGACACCCGGATTGAGCCAGTTCTATGACCTGCGTCTCGGCCTGCTGATGGCTGCTGCCCTGTTCAGTGGTTTCAAGGCCGTGGAAGGCTGGACTTTGCCGGAGTGGGTGCACCGTGCCAGCGCCGGCCTGGCGAGCTACTCGTTTACCTTGTACCTGACGCACCTCACGGTTTTGGAGGCCTTGCATGGTTTGAACGGTTGGGTCAAAGTGGTCAGTGTTTTTGTGGTTGCCAACCTTGTGGCGATCGCCATGTACTTCGCATTTGAACGCCATCATCGAACGGTTCGCGAATGGATCAAGTCCGTCACCATCGCGAAGGCTGCGAAAGTTTGAGTCTTTGGTCGAGTCTCGCTTTCAGTTTCGGCCTATTTAATTTCGCCCTCCTCTAAATGAAGGAGGAACCCAGCTTACGGCCTGTTAATTCGTCAGGCCATTTCCTCTAATTTAACTTACAGCCAGCAAATTCCCTTCTCAATTGACTGCGGGCGGTCAAACTTACTTTGTTGAGCGCACGCGACTGGGCATAATCCAGCGTCAAAATAAAAAATGTCCGCGATATCGCGCGGCGGAGGGAATCCACTTGAAAACTGTGAACACCGCGTTTGCACGTGCGCTTATGCCTGCCATGCTGCAAATGGCACTCTTGTTATCTGCATGTGCTGCCAACGCCCAGACAAGCATCGTCGCGGGCTTTACGCCCAATCAATTCAGCGTCTCAGAGGGCGGCTCAGCCACTTACCGAATCCCCATTCAAGTCTCGCCCGGCGTCGCCGGGATGGAGCCCAAACTCGAACTGGCTTACAACAGCCAGGGCGGCAACGGCCTGCTCGGTGTGGGCTGGAGTTTGAGCGGGCTCAGTACCATCACCCGGTGTCCCAGAACCATGGCGCAGGACGGCGTGCGAAGTGGTGTCAAGTTCGATATGAACGATCGCTACTGCATGGACGGCCAGCGTTTGATCCTGGTCTCGGGCACGTATGGTGCCGCGGGCAGTGAGTACCGTACCGAGCTCGACAGCTTCAGCAAAATCGTCGCGTCAGGATCCGCAGGCAACGGGGTTGCCTCTTTTACGGTGCAGACCAAGGCCGGCCTGACCATGGAATACGGCAACACCGCCGATTCGCGCGTAGAGGCGCAAGGCAAATCCAGCGTCCGGGTCTGGGCGATCAACAAGATCTCCGACGTCAAGACCAACTTCATGACCTTCAGCTACTACGAGAGTGCAGACAGCAGCGTCCACGCGCTGACCGGCATCAGCTATGGCGGCAACACCGCCGCCGCCGCACCGGTGAAGTTCTCGGTGGCTTTCGAGTACGACACGGCAAGGCTTGACAAGAGCCAAGGCTACATACAGGGAAGCCAGGTCCAGTTGGACCGACGTATGACCGCCATCAAGACCTACGCGAACGCCAGCCTGGTCAAGACCTATTCCATGGAGTACGCATACGGAGCCGCGACCCACAAGTCACATATCGATTCCGTGAAGGAATGCTCCGCGGCCTCTGGTTGCCTGGATCCGATACGGCTGACATGGGCGGACTCGTCCGCGGCACCGGGGACCTTTGCAGGTCAGCAAACCGGCGTGATCGTGCCAGGGACCTGGGGCGCAGTGGGCAACTACCAGAAATATCGCGCTGACCTCAATGGAGACGGTGTGACGGATCTGGTCGCAATCCATATTGGCACCGACGGAGTGTGGGCTTATACGTGGCTGGGGCAGGGGAACGGAACGCTTGGCTCCATGTTGAGCGTCATTGCCATTCCTGACAATTGGGGTGCGGTTGGAAATTACCAAACTCAAATTGTCGACGTCAATGGTGATGGCATTCTCGACATCACCGCCGTTCAAATTGGTCCTGTTGGCGTCTGGGCCTACACGTGGTTGGGCAAGGGGGATGGCACGTTCTTTCCGATGGTGAGCGCTGTTTCCGTCGCAGGCAACTGGGGCACGATAGGAAACTACACGTCGGAAGTTGTAGATGTCAACGGCGACGGCATTGCCGATCTGACGGCTGTTTATATTGGCCCTGATGGGGTGTATGGCTACACCTGGCTTGGCAAAGGTGACGGCACCTTTTTTCCGATGATCAGTTCCGTACTGGTGTCAGGTAATTGGGGGGCGGTGAACCGTTACCAAAAGCAGATCGTCGATATCGATGGCGATGGAATTCCCGACCTGACCGCTGTGCAGATCGGGCCCGACGGTGTGTACGCATATACGTGGTTGGGCAAAGGGGACGGCACATTCCTCGCCATGAACAGTGTGGTGTCGATTTCTGGAAGCTGGGGTGATCTTGGTAATTATCGAAGCCAGTTTGTCGACGTCAATGGCGACGGCATTCCCGATTTGACGGCCGTGCAAATTGGCCCGGTAGGTGTGTGGGCTTATACCTGGATAGGAAAAGGCGATGGCACCTTTCTTCCAATGGTGAGTGCAGCGACGGTGAGCGGAAATTGGGGCGTGATCGGCAACTACCAGAGCCAGATTGCCGATGTGAACGGCGACGGCATTGCCGACCTGACCGCCGTGAACATCGGTCCTTCCGGCGTCTTTGCATACACATGGATGGGTAAAGGCGATGGCACCTTCCTGCCCTGGACCTCTGCGCTCAACATCTATGGCAACTGGGGAACTGTGGGGAACTACAAGAGTGAATTCGTGGATGTCAACGCCGACGGCATTCCCGATATCACGGCGACTTATACCGGTCCCGACGGTGTTTACGCTTATTTTTGGACAAATACCCAAACATCGATATACGACCAGTTGCTGGCCATTAATCAGTCGGGCAAGAACACCACCATCGCCTACCTGCCGCTCACGAAAGCTGCGGTGTACACCAAGGACTCGGCACCGACTGCCGCAGTGTTTCCCAAAATCGACCTGGTATTTCCGCAGTACGTGGTGAGTTCCGTAGCCAGCAGCAATGGCGTAGGCGGCATCATCACCACGCAATACAACTATGGCGGCCTCAAAGCCGAACTCGGCACAGGCCGAGGCATGCTGGGCTTCAGGTGGATGAAATCCCAAAACCTGGCCAACAACATTGAAAGCTACACCGAGTTCAACCAGACTTGGCCCTTCACGGGAAGCGTCGCCAAGAGCGAAACCCGCCTCGCGGGTTCGGGCAACGCCGGCGTGCTCAAACGCACGACCAACAGCTACGCCCAGGGCACAGGCT
>NZ_AKIV01000118.1 GCF_000282655.1 Polaromonas sp. CF318 | reverse complement strand
GCAGGTGCAGGTGCAGGTGCAGGTGCAGGTGCAGGTGCAGGTGCAGGTGCAGGTGCAGGGGGCGCGCTTGCACTGGGCTGGCCGAACGCCAGGTCTTTTTCTTCGTCCGTGCCGCGGTCGTATTGCAGTACCAGCAGGCCGGTCAAGCCGGCCAGCGCCAGGCCGGCCAGGGCGGATATCTTCCAGCGCGACTGGTTGGCGGCGGGGGCTGTGGGCGCGCTGCCCGTTGCCGCGGATGCCTTGCCTGCGGCGATCACCGTCTGCGCGTGGGCGCGCACCGCCTCCCGCACGTGCGCGCCGGGGCGGCGCTTGTCCTGCGCGCTGGCTTCGCGGTAGCGCTGCGTCAGCTCATCGCCGGGCGGGCTGCGGTCAGGCTCGGTCATGCAAACTCCTGTAGCTGCTGGCGCAGGCTGTTTCGCGCATA
The DNA here is from genome assembly GCF_000282655.1 of Polaromonas sp. CF318. Lineage (GTDB taxonomy): Bacteria > Pseudomonadota > Gammaproteobacteria > Burkholderiales > Burkholderiaceae_C > Polaromonas. The sequence continues at coordinate 6,331 of NZ_AKIV01000118.1, read as the reverse complement.
GCGCAAACGGCTTTTGGCGGTCTCGAAATTCACGCCGGTGGCGGTGGCGATCTCGTCCACGCTGAGCCCGGCTTCGGCCTGCAGCAAAAAGGCTTCGCGCTGTTCACGGGGCAGGCGCTCGACCGCGGCGATCAGCGCCGCCGCCTGCTCGCTGGACTCCAGCCGGCGCAGCGGGCCGAAGCCGGAATCGGCCGCCAGTGTGTCGCCTATTCCCGGGCTGTCTTCGTCATCGCTTGCGTCAATGCTCACATGGTGGCGCGCGCTGCGAAAGTGGTCAACGAGCCGGTTGTGCGCCATGGTGAACAGCCAGGTCTTGAAGCGTGCCGACACCGTGTAGGTGGGCGCGCTGCGCGCCACGGCAAACCACACGTCCTGCAGCAGGTCGTCGGCCACCGCCTGCACCCGCACGCTGCGAAACACATAGCGCCATACGCCGAGCTCGTGGCGCGCATAGAGCGCATCGAAGGCCGCGATGTCGCCGGCCGCATAGCGCAGCATCAGCGACTCGTCGCTGTCTTCGGCTGCGTTGTCGGATGTAGGCGCACGGGGCATGCGCCAGATTATCACGGCGCAGATGCTCGCTTTCAGTATCGGCGCACAGGAGGGTCTGGGACATACGAAGCATTGCCTGATTGCGGAAAGGGATCGGGAACGGGGTGGTGCGCCGCAGGTTCGCGGATCACGCCGGCGGCGACCAGGTTCTCGCGGCTGTCATAGCGGATGCGTATCACTTCGTTGGGCTGGGCCTGCAGGCGCGCGAAGCTGGTGTGCGAGACCGGCGAGCTTTCGCGGGCACCGTGGCCCGTGCCCAGCTTGGGGGCCGGCAAGGGGGCGGCCTGCGGCTTGCTGAGCAGGCCTTCGGCGGAGGCTGATGCGTCCGCACCGCCGCGGATGCGATCTGCCAGCGCCGCCGCGGGCGCTGGAGGGGCCGCGGGGACGTCGGCCTCACGCTCGCTGCGACGGGGGCTGGAATAAACGGGTGCCTGCGCTACCGGCTCGGGCGGCTGTTCGCGAAACAGCGCCACGCCGATCACGCCCACGTTGGCGGGCCTGCCGGTGCGGCCGGCGTAAGAATCTCCCAGCGCGGAAAACTCGAACGCGGCGACCTCGCTGCTGCTTTTGCGCCAGCCAGTCACCTGGTACTGCTGCCAGGGCGAAAACACATAGCCGGTCTGGTCCCAGGCGGCGGTCTCGCCGCTCAGCACATTGACGCCGTCTACGGCGGTCACGGCCAGCACCCGCTCACCGAGCTTGTTGCGCACGGCGATCGCGTATTTGGCGCCGTACTGGCCGGCCACCCAGTACTCGCCGCGGTGGTAGTACAGCGGCAGCGTGGCGCCGGTGTTGCGGTCTACCACGGTGACGTCGGCCAGGCGGCCTATGGCATGGGCCGGCAGGGCCCAGGCGGACAGGGCCAGCAGGAGGGAGGCGGGGAGGATGTGGGGTTTCATGGGGGCTCCAGAAAGAGGGTGGAACTCCATGAAACGGGGCAGCAGGGGAAAAGGGGTTAAGCGTAGCGCTCAATACCCCGGCTTCGGAGGTTTGAAGCCCCTGCGGCCCCTCCCGTTTATTTGGCGGGAATGAAAAATTTGTCGAACAGCACCGTCAGGGCCGGAAAATCCCGGGTGAAACGTTCGCGGTTGACGAAATAGGCCTCGCAGGCCACGGCGAAAAACTCGGCCGGCGAGTTCGCGCCATAGTCGTCCAGCCACGGCGGCTCGGCACCGAAACGTTTGGCCATGGCGACTTTTTCGCAAAATTCATCAAAGGCCGGCTGCATCACGGAGTGCCATCCGCTCATGGCGCTGCGGGTGGGCATGGGCGGGCAGCCGTCGGCCGCGCCGTCGCGCATGTCCATCTTGTGGACGAATTCGTGGATCACGACGTTGTGCCCGTGCTCGGCCGCGCTGCCCGCGGCGGCCACGTCCTGCCAGCTCAGCGTAACGGGGCCGCCGTCCATGGCTTCGCCCAGCAGCTCTTCGCTGTAGCGGTGTACCACGCCGGCCTGGTCGGTGACTTCGCGGCGCGCCAGCATCGCACCGGGATGCACCACGATGCCCTTGAAGTCGTCATACCAGCGCAGGCCCAAATGCAGCACGGGCAGGCAGGCCTGTGCGGCGATCGCGACGGCCATCTCGTCGGTGACTTGCAGCCCCTGCGCGCCGGTGAACTCCTTTTGCTTGAGGAATTTCCCGGCCAACTCGTGCAACTGCTGCAGTTCGGCCACCGGACGGTGGGCCAGGAAGGGAAACTGCAGCAGGGTGTCCATCCACAGGGTATCGGGAATGGTCTTGGTGGGGGCGCTCTGGCGCCCCAGCGTTCTTAACCAGTTCAGCATGGGGTGGGTGTTTTGGTCGCGGGCAAGGCTTCAAGAATGGAAAAGAGGGTCAGCACAGGGCGATGCGCTGCAGGCCGCCGGCCGACAGGCGCAGCACGTCGGCACGCGGAACCGGGGCGGCCGGGTCCCAGTCGCTGAGCACCACCCGCGCGAGACCCCCGCCCAGGTCGTGCATGGCCGGCTTGTGGGTATGGCCGTGGATCAGGGTGGAGGCCTTTGCCGCGCGCAGCCATTGGCGGGTGGCTTCGGCATCGACGTCGGCATAGGAGGTGCCCGAGCGCTTGCGCGTCTCGCTTTGCCGGCGCAGCGCGCGCGCGATCTCCTGGCGCTCCGCCAGGGGCTTGGCCAGGAAATTGCGCTGCCAGTCGGCGCTGCGCACCTGCCGGCGGAATTCCATGTAGTCAGTGTCGTCCAGGCACAGGGCGTCGCCGTGCGACAGCAGCCAGCGCCGGCCCGAGCCCGCGGGGAACTCCAGCACGGTCGGGTCGCGCAGCAAGGTGGTGTTGCACAGGTCCATCAGCGCCTGGCCCACCAGGAAGTCGCGGTTGCCGTGCATGAAAAAGAGTGCCAGCCGGCTGGCGGCCTCACCCATGGCGCGCGCGCAGCCTGCGTCAAAGCCGGCCGAGGGCGCATTCAGGTCTGGGCCGACGGCATCGTCACCGACCCAGACTTCAAACAGGTCGCCCAGGATGAACACCGCGTCGGCGGGCGTGCTTTCAAGGTAATGGCGCCAGGCCTCGAAGGTGGCGGGCTCGCCGGCCTGCAGGTGCAGGTCGGAAATGAAATCGACCGTGCGCCAGGACGGCGGCGCCGAAAGCTCCGCGATCTCGGGGACGGCCTGGGGGGTGTTCACCGGCTGCTGGGACACTCAGTCCAGCGAGATGGCTCTCTGGATGATCACGTCTTCCATGGGCACGTCGTCGTGAAAGCCCTTGCGACCGGTCTTGACGGCCTTGATCCTGTCGACCACGTCGGTGCCGGCAATCACCTTGCCGAACACGGCATAGCCCCAGCCCGAAGCGCTGGGCGCGGTGTGGTTCAGAAAGCCGTTGTCGGCCACGTTGATGAAGAACTGCGAACTGGCCGAGTGCGGCGCGTTGGTGCGCGCCATGGCGATGGTGTAGTTGTCGTTCTTCAGGCCGTTGTTGGCTTCGTTCTCGATTTCAGCGTCGGTGGGCTTTTGTTTCATGCCTGGCTCGAAGCCGCCGCCTTGCACCATGAAGCCGGGGATCACGCGGTGAAACACGGTGTTGGCGTAGTGGCCCTTGTTGACGTAGTTCAGGAAGTTGGCGACGGTCTTGGGCGCCTTGGCGGCGTCCAGTTCCAGCGTGATGACGCCGTATTCGGCGATGTGGAGTTCGACTCTGGGCTTGCTCATGATGGTGTCCTGTAGGGGGAGGGCGGTTAATTGACGAGGGTAGCTGATTTGATGAGGACGGGCGTTTTGGGGGCGTCGCTCGGGAAGGGGCCGCCAGCGCCGGTCGGCACCGACTTGATTTTGTTGACGACGTCCATGCCGCTGACGACCTTGCCGAAGACGGTGTAGCCGTACAGCTGGGGCGCGTTGACGAGTTGCGCGCGTGGGGTGTTTTCGTAGACACGGCCCTGGTATTCGAATCTGGGCACCGGATCGCCGGGCGGGATGATGGTGGGGTCCAGGAAGTCGTTGTCCTTCACGTTGATGAAGAACTGCGCCGAGGCGGAATTGGGGTCGTTGGTGCGCGCCATGGCCAGGGTGCCGGCCATGTTCCTCGGGCCGCCTTTGGCGAGCGCCTCACGGCCTTCGTGCGGCACGGGCGGGCGGGTTTTCTTCTCGGCGTAGGTGGCGTCGTAGCCGCCACCCTGCACCATGAAGTTGCTGATCACGCGGTGGAAAATCGTGCCGTCGTAGTGCTTGTCCTTGACGTATTGCAGGAAGTTCTCGACGGTCTTGGGTGCCTTGTCGGGGTAGACCTCGACCACGAAGTCGCCCTCGCTGGTGGCGAACCTGACCCTGGGCGCGTTCTGCGCGAGCGCCGGGCCGGCCAGCAGGGCCAGGCTCGCGGCGGCGGCCAGTGCGAACGCCGCGCGGCGCAAGGGGGAATGGAGGGAATGGAGAAAGGAGGCCGCGGACATCGCCGGCCTTGGGTGAACTGCCATCAAATGGCTCCTTCGAAAAATATTTTCCACTGGCTGCCCTGGCGGACCCAGTATTGGCGCTTGGTGCGGCCGGTCTTGGCGCCCTTGACCAGTTCGCCAAAGGTTACCACCATCGTGTCGGCGCTGTCGGTCCAGCGCAGGTAAGACACATCCTTGAGCTGGATACCGCGCCCGCCCAACTGCTTGAGCTCGCTTTGCAGGGCGGGCGTCCATTCAGCCAGGGTCTTGCCGTAACTCGTGAAGTCGGGGGTGTACCAGGCGGTGAGTTTGGCGATGTCGCCGCTGGATTTGGCGCTGTGCCAGCCCTGCAGCACATTTTCAAATGATTTGATGTCGGACGCCAGTGATTGCGGCGCCATCCATTTGAGGCTGTGCGCGATGACGACGGGCGTGCTGCGCACTTCGACGGTTCGGATGATGCGTTCCAGATCGGGATTGGCCAGCACCACACAGCCGTCGGTGGACAGCGGCGCCCGCGAAAACTGTGCCGGTGGCGTGCCGTGCAGCCAGATGCCGCCGCCGGTCTTGCCGCGCTTGACGTCGAGCTGGTTGGGGTAGTTGATGGGCAGCGCGCCCGAGCCGTAGAAGTCGCGCAGCGATTTGGGGTCCAGGTTGCTGGTGATGAAGTACACCCCGAGCGGCGTGCGCAGGTCGCCCTCGACGGATTTTTCAATGCCGGATTTGCCGACCGAGATGTAGTAGTCGGCCACCAGCTTGATGCCGGTGGGCGTGTTCTCGAAGAGGTAGAGGCGCGACCTGGAGGCGTCGACGGCGATTGCATGCTTGTTGCGCGGCGACAGCGCCAGGAACTGCGAGGGCACGGTGCCCGGCGCCGGGCGCTCGCGCAGCGCGCGCAGCCTGAGCAGCGATTCCTGGCGCAGCTCGGCCAGTTGCGGGGCGACGGTCTTGCTGGCGGTGATTTCGGGCAGGTCGCCGGGCGCGCGCAGCGGGCGCGTGAAACCGGCCAGCAAGTCGCCGTAAACCAGTTGCGCGAGCTGGAAATTGGGATGGTCCTTGACCAGGCTCTCCGCCTTGCGCAGCGCTTCGCGGGGAGCGGCCTGGCCGATCAGCTTGTAGATTTCAATCAGGCGGGCTTCCGCTTCGCCGTCGCGTGCCGCGCGTTGCGGCGCGGCGGGCGCGCGCGCCACGGCCTTGGCTGCGCCTTCCGTGCGCGTGGAAGCAAGCGCCGGCACCAGGCAAGGCGCGATGAAAAAAAGGGCGGTGAGCACCTTTTTCATGCAAGTTTCCACGACAGGGTGCCGGCCGGCGAAGAAGGGCGGGGGCGGGCTGGGCAAAACACTTGGTTCAGGTCAGCCGCCCGTGGATTCCTTGACGATCACCCAGCGGTCACCCACCTTGGCGAGGTCCAGGGTCTTGCGGCTGGAGATGTTCAGCGAATCGGCGCTGTAATCCTGCTTGAACCGGGCCGTGGCCTTGTTGCCTTGCACCGAAATCGACAGGTTGGAAAGTTTCACGCTGATTTTGGACTTGCCGACGATGCGCGCGCGGCGGTCTTCTTCCCAGGCCTTGCGGGCCTGCTTGCCGGGCGGGTCGAAGTTCTGGCCGTAGCTGCCGAGGTAACCGCCCATGTCCTTGTCGGACCAGGCCTTGGCCCAGCCGCGTACGGCGGCTTCGACTTCCTTCTCGGCGCCGCTGGCCGCAGCGGGTGCAGGTGCCGGGGCGGCGGGCGCCGGCGTCGCGGCGGGCGCTGCTGCGGGCGTTGTTGCGGCGGGAGCGGCCGCGGGCGCGGGCTTGGCGGCCGGTGCGGGGGCTGCCGCTGGCGCGGCGGCCGTGACCTGGCCCGAGGCCTGGGCGCCGGCGGCGGGCTTGGCCGCGGCTTGCGGCTGGGGTTTG
>NZ_AKIV01000117.1 GCF_000282655.1 Polaromonas sp. CF318 | reverse complement strand
TCTTTTGCTTACTTTTCTTTTGGCGAAGCAAAAGAAAAGTGAGTTGCCGCCGGGCAACCCCCGGCCAGCAGAACTCAGCAAAATCCCACCCAGTCGGGTAGACAAAAAAACTTTCAACATACCGCCAGCGCCTCCAGGCACAAGCGCCTATGTGCCTCCCCACTGCCGGGCTTGACCTCCAGAGAAGGCAAACGCAAACCATAGTCCAGCGACAGCTTGTCGGCCAGCAGCACCCAGGCACACAGCCGTGAGAGCTTCTGTTCGACGCCGCCGGACCCGGCCTGGGTGAAATCCAGCCAGAGTTCGTGCCGCTGGGCCTGCTGGGTGTCGCGCACCACCAGGCTGTTGCCCTGGCCGTCGTCTTTCGCGGCTTTTTTCCAGACCACGAGTTTCATCGGGTCGCCGCGGCGGTAGCCGCGCACGCCGTCGAATTCGCCGCTGCTTTGCGCGCGCAGGGCGGCCGCGGCGCCGCCGGAGCGGGGCTCACCTGGGGGCAGGGGTGGCGGGTGGGCTTCGGGTGCGGGATAAACCAGGACCTGTGCGGCAGGCCGCCAGATGGTCCAGACGCGGAAGGTGCCCAGCGGAAAGCGGGTTTCGGCGGTCAGCGTGGGCAGCCTGTGCAGGCCGCGCCGCCGCGGCGTGAATGCCACCTGTACCGTGCTGCTGCCCTGCGCGGGCACGTCGGTCCAGGCCCAGTGCCGTTCCCGGCCTTTTTCGATATCCACGTCCTGCGGGTTGAGCACGCTGAGCCCTATGCCGTGGCGGGTGCCGCGCCGGGTGTTGCTCAGCTTGACCTCAACGGTGGCGGTGGCGCCCACGTACTGGGCATGGGGCGCGGCCAGGTTCATGGACAGGCCGCGCAGCGTGCCGTGGCAGACGTGCATGCCGACCAGCGCGCTGCCGGCCAGCAAAAACGTCAGCAAATAGCCCAGGCTCAGCTGGTAATTGATGGAGGCCACCAGCAGCACCAGCAGGGTGACGCCCATCATCCAGCCCGGCCGGGTAGGCAGGATGTAGACGTTGCGCTGGGTCAGCGTCACGCTGTCGGTGAAGGTCAGCTTGCTGAGCCACCAGGACTGGAAGCGCGCGCGCACCAGGGCTGCGGGATTGGGGAGGAAGGTCAGCAGCGCGGCCATGGGGACAAGCGAAGAGAGGCGGCTTTGGGCGGTTCAGCGATCAGGGCAGGGGCACGGCGTCCAGCATGGCGCGCACCTGTTCCACCGCGCCGCGACCGGCGTCGCTGACGGGAATCAGCCGGTGCGCCGCGGTCTGCGGCAACACGGCGGCGACGTCGTCGGGCGCCACGTAGTCGCGCTTGCTCAAAAAGGCCTGGGCCCTGGCGGCCCGCATGATGGCGATGCCGGCGCGCGGGCTCAGGCCCTGCAGAAACCAGCGGCCGGACCGTGTGGCGGCCACGAGGTCCTGCAGGTAGTTGAGCAGGGCTTCCGAGGCATGGACCTGAGCCACCAGCTGCTGCAACTCCAGCAGGTCGTGCGGCGCCAGCAGGGCCGGCAGCTGCTCGACCATCTCGCGCCGGTCGGCGCCGCGCAGCAACTCGCGCTCGGCGGCGCGGTCGGGGTAGCCCAGGGAGATCCGCATATGGAAGCGATCCAGCTGCGACTCGGGCAGGGCGTAGGTGCCGAGCTGGTCGTGCGGGTTTTGCGTGGCGATCACAAAAAAGGGCAGGGGCAGGGGGCGGGTTTCGCCTTCAACGGTGACCTGCTTTTCTTCCATGGCTTCCAGCAGCGCGCTCTGGGTTTTGGGGCTGGCGCGGTTGATCTCGTCGGCCAGCAGCACCTGGGCGAACACCGGCCCGGGGTGGAACACAAAACTTTCCTTTTGCCGCTCGTAAATCGACACGCCCGACAGGTCGCTGGGCATCAGGTCGGCGGTGAACTGCACCCGTGAAAATTGCAGGCCGAAGGAGCGCGACAGCGCATGGGCCAGCGTGGTCTTGCCGACGCCGGGAACGTCCTCGATCAGCAGGTGGCCGCCGGCCAGCAGGCAGGCCACGCAGTCCTGCACCTGGGCCGGCTTGCCGACGATGACCGTGTTAAGCTGATTCAGGAGCGCTTGGAGTTTTTCTGTGGCATTCATGCCGCCAACCATACCGTAATTTTTCGTAAAACATTTCCCGACGATTTCCCGATGAACGCGACTGGTTATTTCAGCCATCCCGACTGCCGCAGGCACGAAATGGGCGCCGGGCACCCGGAATGCCCTGAGCGGCTCGACGCCATCGACGACTGGCTGCTGGCCACCGGGGTCAAGGACGCACTGGACACCCGCGAGGCGCCGCGGGCGGCCCTGGGCGACATCGAACTCGCGCACGACCGCATGATGGTGGCCGCGCTGCGCGGCCTGAGCGACCGCCTGGCCGACGACATCAAGGCGGGCGGGCCGGCTTATGCCCAGATCGACCCTGACACCGCCCTCAATGTGCACACCTGGAACGCCGCCCTGCGCGCCGCCGGCGCCGCGCTGGCCGCCACCGATGCGGTGCTGTCCGGCGAACTCGAAAACGCCTTTTGCGCCGTGCGCCCGCCCGGCCACCATGCCTGCCACGACAAGGCCATGGGTTTTTGCTTTTTCAACAACGTCGCTGTCGCCGCCCGCTATGCGCTGGAGCGCCACGGCTTGAAGCGCGTGGCGATTGTCGACTTCGACGTGCACCACGGCAACGGCACCGAGGACATCCTGAGCGGCGACGAGCGCGTGCTGATGGTGAGCTTTTTCCAGCACCCGCTTTATCCCTATAGCGGCGCCGAGAGCCACGCGGGCAACATGCTCAACCTGCCGGTGCCGGCCTATACCAAGGGCATGGACGTGCGTGAGCTGATCGAGATGATGTGGATACCGCGCCTGGAGGAGTTCAGGCCCGAGATGATTTTTATCAGCGCCGGCTTTGACGCCCACCGCGACGACGACCTGGGCCAGATGGGCCTGGTCGAGCAGGACTACGCCTGGATCACCCAGCGCATCAAGGATGTCGCCAGGCGCCATTCGCAGGGCCGCATCGTCTCCTCGCTCGAAGGCGGCTACAACCTGAATGCGCTGGCGCGCAGCGTGGAGGCCCACATCCGCGTGCTGGCCGACCTGTAGGAGTTTTTTCATGAGCGCCGCATCCGCCGCTGACCTTTCGGCCCCCGTGCTGCATAGCCAGGACGCGCGCGGCGTGCACCGCCTGGTGCTGAACCGCCCGGCTGCTTTCAACACCCTGGGCGAGGACGTGCTGGCCGCGTTGCAGGCCGGGCTCGACGCCATCGCGGCCGACGGCAAGGCGCGCGCGCTCGTCATCGCGGCCGAAGGCAAGGCCTTTTGCGCCGGCCACAACCTCAAGGACATGCATGCCCGCCCCGAGCTGGCGTATTACCAGGCGCTGTTCGCCCAGTGCACGCGCATGATGCTCAGCATCCAGAAGCTGCCGGTGCCGGTGATCGCGCGGGTGCAAGGCCTGGCCACCGCGGCCGGCTGCCAGCTGGTGGCGCAGTGCGACCTGGCCGTGGCGGCCGAGGGCGCGAGCTTCGGCGTCAACGGCATCGACGTGGGCCTGTTCTGCGCCACGCCCAGCGTGCCGCTGGTGCGCAACATGCCGGCCAAGCAGGCCATGGAGATGCTGCTGACCGGCGACTTCATCACGGCCGGCGAAGCCCGCGCGCGCGGGCTGGTCAACCGTGTCGTGCCGCTCGAAGCGCTGGACGGCGAGGTCGAAAAACTGCTGCAGTCGCTGCTGTCCAAACCGCGCGAGGCGCTGGCCATGGGCAAGGCGCTTTTTTACCAACAACGTGAAACCGGCATCGAGGCCGCCTACCAGCTCGCGGGCCAGTCCATGGCCCGCAACATGGCCCACGCCGTTGCACAGGAGGGCGTGCAAGCCTTCATCGAAAAAAGGAAACCCCAATGGCCGGCGCCGTAACGACCCGTCCCCCCGCCCGTATCGACAGCCTGGACGCCTGGTTCGCCGCGCTGGCCCAGCCCACGACGCTGACGGAACTCGCCGCGCTGGTCGGCTGCGCGCTGCTGGCCTGGCTGGTGGTGCGTGTGGCGGGCCGCGCGCGCATGGCGGTCGACAACACCTCCATCCTGTTCGGGCGCCGCGTGATCGATGGCGTGCTGTTTCCGGTGTTGCTGCTGTTCCTTGCTTACATGGCCAAGGACTTGCTGGCGCACATGTTCCCCGTTGCGCTCTTCAAGGTGGCGATTCCCGTGCTGGTGTCGCTGGCCGTGATACGCCTGGGCGTCAAGGTGCTGCAGGTGGCCTTCAAGGACGCGCCGCTGGTGCGCGCGCTGGAGCGCACCATCTCCTGGCTGGCCTGGATCGCCATGGTGCTGTGGGTCAGCGGCCTGCTGCCCGTGGTGCTCGATGAGCTCGACGGCATCAAATGGAAGATAGGCAACAGCAACCTGTCGGTGCGCACCATGCTCGAAGGCGCGGTGACGGCCGGCGTGGTGCTGCTGATCACGCTGTGGATCTCCTCGGCCATAGAGGCGCGCCTGCTGCGTTCGGCCACCGGCAACGAGCTGTCCCTGCGCAAGGCGGTGGCCAATGCGGTGCGCGCCGTCCTGATGTTTGTCGGCCTGCTGCTGGCGCTGTCTTCGGTGGGCATAGACCTCACGGCGCTCTCGGTGCTGGGCGGCGCGGTCGGCGTGGGCGTGGGTTTCGGCCTGCAGAAGCTGGCCGCCAATTACGTCAGCGGCTTTGTCATGCTGGCCGAGCGCAGCGTGCGCATAGGCGACAACGTGCGGGTGGACACCTTCGAGGGCCGCATCACCGACATCAACGCGCGCTACACCGTGGTGCGCGCGCCCTCGGGGCGCGAATCCATCGTGCCCAACGAGATGTTCATCAGCACCCGCATCGAAAACCTCTCGCTGAGCGACCCGCAGGTGCTGCAGTCCACCGTGGTCTCGGTGGGCTACGACAGCGACGTGGAACTCGTGATGCGCCTGCTCATTGAAGCCGCGCTCAAGCAGGACCGCGTATTGCGCGACCCGGCCCCCGGCGCCAACCTGACCAATTTCGGCCCCGACGGGCTGGAGTTCACGCTCAACTACTGGATGGCGGACCCGGAAAACGGCCAGCAAAACCTGCGTTCCCGCATCAACCTGGCCATCCTCGAATCCCTGCGCGCGCACAACATCGACATTCCCTATCCGCAGCGCGTGGTGCACACCCGCGCCGCGGTGGACGAAAAGAACGCCGCCAAGCCCTCCTGAGCCGCCCCCGGCTTCCTGGGGGGCGCGCTGCCGCGAGGCAATTGACGCCTGAAAGACACCTTTAGGACAACGGTTGGGCAGGATGCTCTAATTCCCTCTGTTCCGCCCTCTATAATGAAAAATAGAACGACCGTTCTTTTTCTGCCCGGCACGCCTGGATACCCTCCGGCCACCGGTCCCGCGGCCCGCATCCGGCACGCCGCAGCATAGAATGCAAAGCTTACGTTTACGTCAACGTCAACCGATACGTCATATTCTGCCAATCAACAACTCTGGAGCCCTGTCATGAAGGTCTTGGTCCCCGTCAAACGTGTAGT
>NZ_AKIV01000116.1 GCF_000282655.1 Polaromonas sp. CF318 | reverse complement strand
GCCCCCACGCTTTTCACTGCGTCTTCGACTTCGTGTAATGCGCTGCCCCCCGAGGGGGTGCTGCGCCTGCGGCCCGGCAAAGCCGGTTCCGCGGCCCCTGCTGGTAAAGAGAGTCTGATCAAGGGTTCATCGTCCTATCGTTACCGAGGGGTTCGCAACGTCTCTGCGGCAGAATGGGCGCATGGTTGATTACTACATAGGCCTGATGTCAGGCACCTCGCTCGACGGTGCCGACGGTGTTCTGGTGGCGTTTGAGGGCGATAAGCCGAATGTCCTCGCCGCCGCGACCGAACCCTTCAGCGAGGCCTTCCATGCCGAGCTGCTGGCGCTGAACGCGCCCACTCCCAACGAACTGCACCGCGCCGCCCTGGCCGGCAACCAGATCGCGGCGGTCTACGCGAAGGTCGTCGCCGCGTTGCTGGCCCAGGCCGCGGCGCTAGACATCTCGCCGCTGGACATCAAGGCCATAGGCGCGCACGGCCAGACCGTGCGGCACCAGCCGCAAAGAACATCGAGCGAGCCGGCGGGCGCGGGCTACACCCTTCAGTTGAACAACCCGGCTTTGCTGGCCGAACTCACGGGCATCACCGTTGCCGCGGACTTCCGCAGCCGCGACGTGGCCGCGGGCGGGCAGGGCGCGCCGCTGGTACCGGCTTTTCACCAGGGTGTCTTCGGCCGCGAGGACGCCACGGTCTGCGTGCTCAACCTGGGCGGCATTTCCAACCTCAGCGTGCTGCCCAGAGCGGGTGCCTCGCCGGTGCTGGGATTCGACTGCGGGCCCGGCAATTCGCTGATGGATGCCTGGTGCCGCCGGCATACCGGCCAGACCTACGACGCCGGCGGCGCGTGGGCGGCAAGCGGCACCTTGCTGCCCGCGCTGCTGGAAAGCCTGCTGGACGAACCTTATTTTTCGCTGCCGATTCCCAAAAGCACAGGCCGCGACCTGTTCAGCCAGGCCTGGCTGGCCGGCAAACTCCAGCCTTTTGCCGGCGAGCGGCCCGAGGACGTCCAGAACACCCTGACCGAATTCACCGCCAGGGCCTGCATGCTGGGCGTGAAGGGCTATGGGCAGGGCAGCGAATCGCTGGTCGTGTGCGGCGGCGGCGCCTTCAACCGCCACCTGCTGGCGCGCCTGCAGGCCGGGCTGCCGGCGCTGCGCGTCAGCACCTCCGACCAACACGGCCTGCCGCCGCTGCAGGTCGAGGCCGCGGCTTTCGCCTGGCTGGCGCGGCAACTGGTGCTGGGCAAGCCGGGCAACCTGCCCAGCGTGACGGGCGCGCGCGGCCTGAGGGTGCTGGGCGCGTTGTATCCCGCCTAGCAACTCCCTGATGTTTTAAGGCAAATCCTTGTAGGGCTCGGGCTGCGCCGCATCGCGCGGTCCCACGGTGCTCAACCTGGCTTTCAGCGATTGCGGCCGCCCCGTCAGTAGGGCCGCGTAGTTGGTGGTGTTGGACAGCACTTTTTTCACATAGTCGCGCGTCTCGCTGAAGGGAATACTCTCGGCCCAGATCGCCGCGTCCAGCACCGGGCCGTTGCGCCAGGTGCGCGGCCGGCCGGGGCCGGCGTTGTAGGCGGCCGCGGCCATGGGCATGGAGCCGTTGAAATCGTCCAGCGCGAACTTGAGGTAGGCCGTGCCGATCGCGATGTTGGTGTCGCGGTCATTGAGCTGGTCCTGCGTGAAGCCGTCCAGGCCTATCTTTTTGGCGGTCCAGCGCGCCGTGGCGGGCATGACCTGCATCAGGCCCGAAGCGCCCACACCGGAGCGCGCGTCCATGATGAAACGGCTTTCCTGGCGGATCAGCCCGTAGACATAGGCCGGGTCCAGGTTGATGGACTGGGCGCGCTTGGTCACCGTTTCGCGGAAAGGCATGGGATAGCGCTGTTCAAAATCGATCTCGCCCTTGGTGCGGTCGCTGGTGTTGATGCAGCGGTCCCAGATCTGGCGGTCGCAGGCGAACTGCGCGGCCGCCAGCAAGTCGCGGTCGGCCATGCCGCCGCGCTGGTGCAGGTTGGTGCTGTAGTTCCACTCGCGCGCGCCTTCGGGGCGCAGGCCTATGGCGATGGCGTAGGCGGCGCGGTTCAGGCCCGGATTGAGGCTCGCGGCTTCTTTTTCCTCGGGCGTCAGCGGCGCGGGTTTGGCCGGCACGGTGATTTTCTGGCCGAGTTCTTCCAGCGCGAGCTGCTCGTAAAAACCGCGCACCGACGCGAAGGACTGCAGCAAGGCCAAGGCCTCGGCGCGCTGCGGCGAAATCGTGATGCCGGTGGGAATGGTCTGGACCACGCCGGGTGTGGTGGCCACCACCGCGGGCTTGGGCGGCGCGTCGGGCGGCGCGGTGGCCAGCAGCGCGCGCGCCTTCCAGTAACTCCAGGTCGGGTCCTTGCGCGCGTCCTCGCTCATGGCGTTGACGGCCGCCAGCACCAGCGGCCAGTTGGGCTGGTTGCCGGCGCGCAGCGCGGCCCGCACTTTCCAGCCCAGCATGTCGTCGCTGAGGTCGCTGTCCTTGGTGACTTTCGCGAAATACTCCAGCGCATCGCCGGCCGGGGTCGTGCCCAGGCGCGTGGCGGCCTGCCGGCCTATCACGCCCCAGACCCAGTTGCGCTCTTCGGTATTGAGCTGCATGCCCCATTTGTTTTCAAGCTGGAAGGCCGCGCCCTCGATGTCGCTGATCGCCATCTTGATCAGCGCCAGCGTGATGATCTCGCGCCGCGCCTTGCTCAGCGCGATGTGTTTGCCGGCCAGGAACTTGATGGGACTGGCGTTGAGGTCGTTGACCATGCCCGCGGCGTCGGGGGCAACAATCTGCACGGCGGCTGCCGCCGAGCGTGGGCGATTCGCCTCGGTGGCCAGCCGGGCCTTGACCCAGGCGTCCTGCGGCTTGAGGTTTTTCGTGCCCACCAGCCGTTCGGCGGCCGAGTTGCAGCCGTCGTCGGCCTCGCGCTGCGCATACCAGTTCTTTTTGACCTCCTCGGCCAGGCGCGCATCGGGCGCCGGGTTCTTCAGGTGTTCGACCAGCAGCGCATAGCAGCGCACTTCCTTGTCGTCGTTCATGCGGTAGTTGGGATACTCGGCGGCAAAGCCGGCCCAGTCGCGGCGCTGGCCCAGCAGCAGCAGCCAGTCGTTGCGCAGCCGGTCTTCCTGGTAAGTGCCGGCGTAGCGGCTCAAAAAGTCCTGCACCTCCTGCGCGCCGGCTTCGCCCAGGCGCAGCTTGAGATCCCAGTAGGCGGCCCAGGGCTCCAGCGTGTGGCCCCTGGCCTGCGGCAGCAGCTGCGCAAGCCGGCCCCTGTCGCCGCGCTTGAAGGCCTTGTTCATCTCGATGATCACGTTGTCGGCCGCGCTGGCGGGCGCCTGGGCCGCGGCCGGGGCAAGCAGTGCGAAGCAGGCCATCGCGCCTAAAACCGGCGCCAGGGCCGCCGTCCGCAGAGGACTGGTAAGAAATTTGTATAGCATCTGGGACATTATGGACAAATTAAGCACTCGCAAAGCGCTGGTTGAAGCCCGTTTGAACATGCCTGACCGCCTGCAGCGGGCCGACCTGCTGCAACGTGTGATGCGCATCTGGCTGGTCGGTTCCACCCATGAGGTGATTGGTGCCTACTGGCCCATCAAGGGAGAGTTCGACCCGCTGCCCGCGCTGTACCGCTGGCAGGAAGACGCGATCCTGAGCCGGGAGTCTTCGTCAAACCCGGCGCTGGCCGAGGTGGAAACTGCGCAGCTTGCTACCGAAAGCATAGCGGCACGCTCGCCCCGCAAGATCGGCCTGCCGGTGGTCAACAAGAAGCACAAGACCTTGACTTTCCACGCCTGGTACCCCGGCTGCCCCATGGAGGAAGACGCCTACGGCATCCCGAAACCAAAAGATACAGAGGTGATTATTCCCACCCTGCTGTTCGTGCCCTGCGTAGGCTATGGGCCGGGCGGCTACCGGCTGGGTTATGGCGGCGGGTTTTACGACCGGACGCTTGCGACCTTGCAGCCGCGGCCGTTTACGGTGGGGTTGGGGTATGCGCAGGGCTGGCTGCCGGACATGGAGCCGGAGCCGCACGATATCCCGCTGGATGCCATCCTTAATGACAAAGGGGTGGTTTGGCCGGTTTGATTTTTTGACGCCTGTCGGGGCTTGGCTTGTTCCGGCGGAGTGTTCTCTGTTGAGGACTGCTGGCCGGGGGTTGCCCGGCGGCAACTCACTTTTCTTTGCTTCGCCAAAGAAAAGTAAGCAAAAGAAAGGC
>NZ_AKIV01000115.1 GCF_000282655.1 Polaromonas sp. CF318 | reverse complement strand
CCGTCAAACAGAATGCCGACAACGCGCGCCAGGCCAACCAGCTGGCGGTGTCCGCGTCCAGTGTTGCCGTCAAGGGCGGCAGCGTGGTGGCCGAGGTGGTCGGCACCATGGGCGCCATCAATGCGTCCTCGCGCAAGATCGTCGACATCATTGGCGTGATCGACGGCATTGCCTTCCAGACCAATATCCTGGCCTTGAATGCCGCCGTGGAAGCCGCCCGTGCCGGCGAGCAGGGCCGGGGTTTTGCGGTGGTGGCCGCCGAAGTGCGCAACCTGGCCCAGCGCAGCGCCGCCGCTGCCAAGGAAATCAAGACGCTGATCGGCGATTCGGTCGACAAGGTTGAAGAGGGCAGCAAGCAGGTGGCCGAAGCCGGAAAGACCATGGACGAGATTGTCGACAGCGTCAAGCGTGTGACCGACATCATGGCCGAGATCACTGCGGCCAGCCAGGAACAGACCTCGGGCATCGAGCAGATCAACCAGGCCATCACGCAGATGGACCAGGTCACGCAGCAGAATGCGGCCCTGGTCGAGCAGGCGGCCGCCGCGGCGTCTTCGCTGCAGGAGCAGGCCAGCGGCCTGTCGCAGGTGGTCAGCGTGTTCAAGGTCAATGGTGGCCACGAGCCGGCCGCGCAGCATCATCATCATCAACAGCAGCGCGCCGGCACGGCCAGGCCGGCAACACCCAAACAGCCACCGCAAGCGCGTGAGGCGATTGCCGCGCCGCGCAAACCGGCCAAAAGTGACCTGGCGATGGCAGGCGGCGGGAGCTGGGAAACGTTTTAAGAGAGCTTGGACGGGGACATTCCCTTCCCTTAAAAGCCGGGCAGCCAAAAAACAGCCGGCTTTTTTGATGGTGACTTTGGTGGATTTCCCCGGCTGCGCATAACTAATTACTTTCTTGTAGAGGGTCGGCAGCTCGGGCCCCTATCAGGGGCATTTCACCCATATGCAATTTCAACAGCTGCTGAAATAGGACTTTTTGGTGAAATCCTTGACATTTTCATTGAAAATGGTATTTTCAGCGGATGTTGAAATCTACGGAATCATTGAAAGAAATTGAGCAGCAGGCCCACCAGAAGCTTTTGGCGCTGCTTGAGCAGATTTCCGCCATTACCGTAAAGGGCGTCCAAACGGAGACATCCAATCGCGACCAGGAGGTGGACGCCGTAGCGCACATTGAGGTGTCGGGCAAGCCATACACCTTGGTGTGTGAAGTCAAATCCAGCGGCCAGCCACGCCATGTGCGGACTGGGCTCTACCAACTGCGCAACTATGCCGCGCACCATGAACGATCCGTCCAGGTGTTTGTGGCTCCTTACCTTTCGCAGGAGTCCCAAGCCCTATGCCGGGAGGCCGGGGTCGGTTTTCTCGATTTCCAGGGAAACGTCCGCATCGTGTTCGATGGCATATTTATCGAACGGCAGGTGGACAGCAAGCCCGCAGCGGAACGGCGCGACCTGAGGTCCATTTTCAAGCCCAAATCGGCGCAAGTACTGCGGTCCATGCTCCGCGATCCGAAGCGTGCCTGGCGCGTGACAGAACTCGCGGAAGCTGCCGGGGTCAGTGTGGGCCACGTAAGCAATGTCCGTGCGGCCCTGCTCGACCGTGAGTGGGGAAAGATCTCCAGTGACGGACTCTTCCTGTCTGAGCCCGATACCTTGCTCGAAGAATGGTGCGCAGCCTACGAACCTCCCCCGGCGACCTGCTTGCCTTTCTATACGACATTGCACGGAGGCGCTTTGGAGACCGCATACCGCGGGTTGCTCAAAGATGAAGGTGCCGCAGGCCTGGCAATGCTGGCCTCCTTTTCCGCGGCGAATTGGATATCCCCGTACGGCCGGATAGCAACACAGTACTTCTATGCGGACAAAGCCGGGCTTGAAAAACTGCGGGAGGGCTTGAAGCTGCAAGCGAGCAACAAAGGTGAAAACGTCGTGGTGAATGTATTGAAGGACACGGGCCTCTTTCGAGACGCATACGAAGCCGCAGAAGGGGTGTTCTGCACCAGCCCGGTTCAAACCTATCTCGATCTTGCCCATGCCGGTGAGCGAGGCCGGGAGGCAGCTGAACACTTGAAAGAAGAAAAACTCTCATGGCAGAAATGACGACCGGTGAACCGCAATATGCGGCCGATTACGATGACCGCACAACAGCAGCAGTCAAGACGGTCCTCGTCGAGATGGGTCAGGTACTGGGTAGCTTCAGAGGGAAATTTGCCGTCATCGGAGGGGCGGTGCCCTGGTTGCTTCTGGATAACGAGGACATGCGCCATGTCGGTACCCTTGACGTGGACATCGGCCTGAATCCCGAAGCGCTAGGCGACGGCGAATACGCGACACTGGTGGACTCACTGTTCAGCCACGGCTACGAGCAGCGGCAGGACAAGAAGCGGTTTCAACTGGTCAGGACCGTGCAGGCTCTGGACGGCGGCGGCTCCATCGATGTGGTCGTCGATTTTCTGATGCCGCGAGACGCGGAAATCGTCAAGAACGACCCGCCTCTGATCAGTGACTTCGCCGTGCAGAGGGCAGACGGTGCTGATCTTGCGACGCGCTTTTATCAAATGGTCGCGATCACCGGTCCAATGCCGGCGGGGGGAACGAATCGGGTGGAAATTGCGGTCTGCTCCATCCCCGCCCTCCTTGCCATGAAGGGGCATGCGGTCGAGCGACGGTATAAACAGAAGGACGCCTACGACATCTACTACAGCGTTCGCAATTATCCTGGTGGCCCGGTAGCGCTTGCGCAAGCCTGCCGTCCTTTGCTCGACCATGGAAGTGGAGCAGCGGGCTTTAAGTTCATTGAGGCAAAGTTCGACGCACCAGACGGCTATGGTCCGACCTGTGTAAGGAACTTTGTCCATGAATCGCGGATCGCGGGAGAACGCACACCGGACCAATGGCAGCAGGATGCCTTCGGGCAAGTGGATGCCTGGCTCCGCGCCCTTGGGCTCAGGAACTAACGCCGCGGCTCCAGTGCCGTCCTGCTAAAGCAGTTTCTCGCCAATACCTCTCGTGAGGGGCGTTTGCGGATGGCTGGACGCGAAGTCCAAGTCAACCAATCGCCAGCCGATTCCCGCTGCCACCCGACCGGTGCGTGCCGTCTGGGCCGTACAGCGGCTGGCCGCCGGCCTTGAGGAAGTTCAGGGTCTGGCGCGTGAAGTCCAGGTGGGTGTGGACCATCACGCCGTTGCGGTGGTTCATGGCCTGGGCTTCGGCCGCGCGGGCCAGCAGCTGCTGCCAGGCGCTCTTGAGCACGGCGTCGCCGGCGGCGGCCGCGGCATCGGCGCCGCCGCGGCCCGGGCCGTAACCCAGGCTTTGCTGCAGCGCCTCGCGCTGGCGGCCTAGCGCGGTGATCTGTTCGGCCAGCTGGGACTTGCGCTCGGCCAGCCCAGGCAGTTCGGTGAACAGCCCCTCGGTCATGGCATGGGCTTCCAGGCCCAGCAGTTCAAGAAACAAGCCTGTCGCCGCATGTTCCCGGTGCAGCAGCCCGACCAGCGCGTTGCTCATTCTTTTGGCTCCTCGCCCAGCAGGTCGCGCACCGTGGCCAGCAGGCCGTCCGCGATCTTGGTGGTATTGACCTGGTAGCGGCCGGCGCTGATCTCTTCGCGGATACGGGCCACGCGCGCGGCATCGAAGTCCGACTGGCTGGACAGCAGCGGCGCCGGCGCGACCGGGCGCGCCGGGGCGCTGGGAGCGGGCGCCGCCGACGCGGCCCGGCCTTCGCGGGCGGCGGCGGGGGACACGCTGTCGGCCACACTCTTGAGGAATGTGAAGGTTTTCTGGATATTCATGGAGCTATTCCTCTGGGGGATATCACCGCTCTAACGGCGGGCCGGATGAAAACTTTAGGGTTCATTTCAAAAAAACTCAGTGAACCCGCTCCACCGTGCCGTCCGCCAGGGCGATGCCGCTGAGCAGCTGGCCGCCGGCCGTCCTGACCTGGACCAGGGCGCCCACCGCGGCGCTGCTCATGGCCTTGCCTTCGGTGCTGACGGTGAAACCCGGGCCGCGTGTGCGCAGGCGTATGGCCTGGCCCTGCTGCACCGCGATGGCGGCGCGCAGCGATTCGCGGCGCAGCGGCGCACCGGAGGCAACGGTGTTCAGGGCGGTGACGCCGTCGAACTGGGCAGCGTCCGTGACCACGCCGCGCGGCAGGGCCGTGAGGTCGCCTTCGCGCAGGGCGGCATCGGCCGCAGTGAGCACCTGGCCGGCGCTGATGGGCCTGGCCGCGACGTAGTAGTTGCCGCGTACGGCCACATAGGCCGGCACATAGCGTGTCCAGGGCTGGGCCGAGTTGCAACGCACGCCGACGGACACGCGGCCCCACAGCCGCGCGCCGCCCGGCAGAAAAGGCTCGAGCGCGTCGCAGGGCGGCAGCGCACCCGACAGGGGCGTGTCTATGCTGATCACCACCTGGCCGGGCAGGCCCGCGGCCTGGCTTTGCAGGAACTGCTCAATCACGGGACGCGCGATGCCGGCCAGTGGCGCGGCCTGCGGGGTCGCGGCGCAGGCCGGCTGGCTCAAGGCGGCAAGGACGGCGAGCACCACGGAGAGGCTGGGCGCGAGCATCTTGAGAGGGTCTTTCAAAGATTTCGACGGGTTGAAGAGAAGGTGTTTGTGCTCAGCGCACGCTGGCCGCATGGCTTTTCATCATGATGGTTTTCATCTGCGTGAATCTGCGAAATCTGCGGATATGAATTTCCTTTATCCGCAGAT
>NZ_AKIV01000114.1 GCF_000282655.1 Polaromonas sp. CF318 | reverse complement strand
GGCCGCAGGCGGGCGGCCCCCTCGGGGGGCAGGGAGCTACACGCAGTGAGCGACCGTGGGGGCTCTATTCAATCTGGAGATTTTGCGTCTTCACGACGTTGCGCCAGGCGCGGTAGTCGGCTTCGATGAAGTGGCCCAGCAGCGCGGGGGAGCCGGGTGCGGCTTCGACGGCGTCGGCCTTGAAGCGGGTGACCACCTCGGGCATGGCCACCACCTTGTTGATGGCGGCATTGAGGGTGTTGACGATGGCCGGCGGGGTGCCGGTGGGCGCCATGAGGGCAAAGTAGTTGACCACGTCGATGCCGGGCAAACCGGCTTCGGCCATGCTGGGCACGTCGGGCAGGGCGCTGGAGCGTTTGGCGCTGGTGACGGCCAGTGGCTTGACGCTGCCGTTCTTGATGAAGGGCAGCAGCGCCGGGATGGTGCCGGTGACGAGGTGGATCTGCCCGCCAATCATGTCCATGGTGGCGGGAGCCACGCCGCGATAAGGAATGTGGGTGATGAAGGTGCCGGTGCGGGCTTTCAACAGCTCCAGCACCAGGTGGTTGACGCCGCCCGCGCCGGCCGAGCCGTAGTTGAGCGCGCCCGGCTTTTGCCTGGCCAGGCTCACCAGTTCCTTCATGGTGCTGGCCGGCAGCTTGGTGTTGGCGGCCCAGACCAGCGGGCCGCTGGCGATCATGCCGACCGGCGTGAAGTGGCGCAGCGGGTCGTAGTTGGCGCTGGGCAGCGAGGCCGCCACCGTGGTGAAAGGCGAGGCCACCAGCAGCAGCGTGTAGCCGTCGGCCGGGGACTGCGCCACAAACTGCGTGCCAATCGCGCCCGAGGCGCCGGCACGGTTGTCGACCACAAAGGTGGCATTCAGGACTTCACCGAGTTTTTGCGCGACCAGCCGCGCCATCGCATCGGTGCCGGCGCCGGGCGCAAAGGGCACCACGATCTTGACCGGGCGATCCGGGTAGGCGCCGGAAGGGCCTTGCGCCATGGCGGCGGGAAGCGCCAGGCTGGCGGCGGTGCCTGCGGACAGCAGCAGGGCTTGGCGGCGGCTCAGGGCGCCCAGTGGCTTGACATTCATGGGGAAAGGGGAGGAAGTGATCAAAACCAGTGATTGTCGCCGGGCCCCATGACGCGGGGATGACACGGCGGCGACCGTGTTTTCCCTTAAGAACCGCGGGCCGGCTCAGCTGCCGCGGTAGGTCGAATAACTCCAGGGACTGACCAGCAGGGGCACGTGGTAGTGGCAGCCGGTGTCGGCCACGCCAAAGTCCAGGCTGACCTGGTCCAGGAAGGCCGGCTCGGGCAAGGCCACGCCGCGCGCCTTGAAATAGGCCGCGACCTCGAACACCAGGCGGTAAGTGCCCGCTTTCAGGCTGGCGCTGTCATAAAGCGGCCCGTCCGGGTTGCGGCCATCGGCGTTCAGGCTGAAGGCTTTCACCAGCGTGGCCTGCCCGTCCTGAGTGGTGAACAGCGACACTTTCATGCCGCCCGCCGGCACGCCGTGCATGGTGTCCAGTACATGTGTGCTCAAGCCCATGGCAGTCCCTTTGTGATTTCGGTTTACCAAAAGTGTATACAGTTTTTGGATTTGCGGCTATCATGGCCCGATGGAATCATCCACCACCCACGCCATCGTCGAGGCGCTGACCAAGGCCATTGTGGAGCACAGGCTGCACCCAGGCACCAAGCTGGCGGAGCAAAAGCTCGCCGACCATTTCGGCGTTTCGCGCACGCTGGTGCGGCAGGCGCTTTTCCAGCTGTCGCAAAACCGGCTGATACGCCTGGAGCCGGCGCGCGGCGCCTTTGTGGCCGCGCCCTCGGCGATGGAAGCGCGCCAGGTGTTCGCGGTGCGCCGCATGCTGGAAGCCGAAATGACGCGCGCTTTTGTGCGCGAGGTCACGCCCGCCAAGATCAAGGCGCTCAAGGAGCATGTGGCGCGCGAGAAGTCCGCGCTCGACGACGTGCCCGGCCGTACCGAGCTGCTGGGCGACTTCCATGTGCGCATGGCCGAACTCATGGGCAACGAGGTGCTGGCGCAGATGCTGGGCGAGCTGATCTCGCGCTGCGCGCTGATCACCCTGATGTACCAGACAGCCACCGCCGCCGAGCACTCCAACGACGAGCACGCCGAAATCGTCAAGGCCCTGGCCGCCAGGGACGAGGCGCTGGCCGTGCGCCTCATGACCGAACACCTGCTGCACGTCGAGGAAAACCTGGCTTTCGACCGCAAGGTACCGACCAACGATATTTCGATGGCGCTGTCATGAGTACAAACTACCCCAGAGACTTGATCGGCTACGGCCGCAACCCGCCGCACGCGCAGTGGCCCGGCCAGGCCCGCATCGCCGTGCAGTTCGTGCTCAATTACGAAGAAGGCGGCGAGAACTCTGTGCTGCACGGCGACGCCGGCTCCGAGCAGTTTTTGTCCGAGATGGCCAACCCGCCCAGCTTTGCCGACCGCCACCTGAGCATGGAAGGCATTTATGAATACGGCTCGCGCGTGGGCGTATGGCGCATCCTGCGCGAGTTTGAAAAGCGCGGCTTGCCGCTGACCGTCTTCGGCGTCGGCATGGCGCTGCAGCGCCACCCCGAGGTCGCCGCGGCCTTCACCGAACTCGGCCACGAAATCGCCTGCCACGGCTGGCGCTGGATCAACTACCAGCAGATCGACGAAGCCACCGAACGCGAGCACATGCGCCTGGGCCTGGACGCGATTGAAAAACTCACCGGCACGCGCCCGCTGGGCTGGTACACCGGCCGCGACAGCCCCAACACGCGCCGGCTGGTGGCCGACGACGGCCGGCTCGAATACGACAGCGACTACTACGGCGACGAGCTGCCCTTCTGGACCGAGGTCACGCGCAGCGACGGCGCCGTCGTGCCGCGGCTGGTCGTGCCCTACACGCTGGACACCAACGACATGCGTTTTGCCCTGCCCCAGGGTTTTGCGCAGGCCGAGGATTTTTTCATCTACCTGCGCGACAGCTTTGACGCGCTGTATGCCGAAGGCGACGCGTCGCCCAGGATGCTCAGCATAGGCATGCACTGCCGCCTGCTGGGCCGGCCCGGCCGCATCGTGGCGCTGCAGCGTTTCCTGGACCACGTGCAAAAGCACGACCGCGTCTGGGTCTGCCGCCGCATCGACATCGCCCGCCACTGGCAGGGCACCCCCCC
>NZ_AKIV01000113.1 GCF_000282655.1 Polaromonas sp. CF318 | reverse complement strand
CCCCACGCTTTTCACTTCGTGTAGTGCGCTGCCCCCCGAGGGGGCCGCTGCGCCTGCGGCCCGGCAAAGCCGGTTCCGCGGCTCTGGCTGGCCTGCGCGGCTCGCTACGCATCGCCTTCTCTTTCCCGGGGATAAGAAGGCGCCTTGCGGGCACTTTGTCCTGGCAGTAGAGTCGGACCACCATGACTGAGTTGCGCAACGTTGAAGCCGACCTGTCGCGCTTTCGCGCGCGGGTGCTGGTGGCGAGTTTTGTGGTGTTGTGCGCGTTTGCCTTGCTGGCGGCGCGGCTGGTGTATTTGCAGGTGTACCGCCATGCCGACCTGAACGAGCAGGCCGAAAGCAACCGCACGGCGATCGTGCCCATCGTGCCGAACCGCGGCCTGATCCTGGACCGCAACGGCATCGTGCTGGCGACCAACTACTCGGCCTACACGCTGGAGATCACGCCGTCCAAGGTCGAGAACCTCGAGGAAACGATTGCCGCGCTGGAAAAGGTGGTCGATATCCAGCTGCGCGACAAGCGGCGCTTCAAGCGGTTGCGCGAGGAGTCCAAGAATTTTGAGTCGCTGCCCATACGCACGCGCCTGACCGACGAGGAAGTGGCGCGCTTCGCGGCGCAGCGCTTTCGCTTTCCGGGCGTCGACATCAAGGCCCGGCTGTTTCGCAGCTACCCCTACGGTGAGCTGGGCAGCCATGTGGTGGGCTATATAGGCCGCATCAACCAGGCCGAGAAGGAAAGCATCGAAGGCAGCGACGACGAGGGCAACTACCGCGGCACCGACTACATCGGCAAGCTCGGCGTCGAGCAAAGCTTCGAGCAGCAGCTGCACGGCACTACCGGCGTCGAGCAGGTGGAGACCTCGGCCGGCGGGCGCGCGGTGCGCAAGTTGGCCAGCAACCCGGCCACCCCCGGCAACACGGTGATGCTGTCGCTGGACATCCGCCTGCAAAAGCTCGTGGAAGACATGTTCGGCGAGCGGCGCGGCGCGCTGGTGGCGCTGGACCCGAAAACCGGCGACGTGCTGGCCTTTGTCAGCAAGCCGACCTTCGACCCCAATCTTTTCGTCGACGGCATCGACAGCGAAAGCTGGCAGGCGCTCAACGAGTCCATCGACAAGCCGCTGCTCAACCGCGCGCTGCGCGGCACCTACCCGCCGGGCTCGACCTACAAGCCTTTCATGGCCATGGCCGCGCTGCAGACCGGCAAGCGCTCGGCGACGTTCATCGTCAACGACAACGCCTCCTGGAGCTTCGGCGGTCACGTGTTCCGCAGCCACGGCGACATCGCGCTGGGCGCGGTCGACATGTACCGCTCCATCGTCAAGTCCAGCAATGTGTATTACTACTCGCTGGCCAATGAGATGGGCGTCGACGCCATGCACGACTTCATGAAGCCGCTGGGCTTCGGCCAGCTCACCGGTATCGACATCAACGGCGAGGTGCGCGGCGTGCTGCCCAGCCAGGAATGGAAACGCAAGGCCTACAAGCGGCCCGAGCAGCAGAAGTGGTATCCCGGCGAAACGATTTCCCTGGGCATTGGCCAGGGCTACAACACCTTCACCATGCTGCAGCTGGCGCAGGCCACGGCGGCGCTGGCCAACGGCGGCATCAAGCACAGGCCGCGCCTGGTCATAGGCACGCAGGACCCGGTCACGCGCGTGATGCACCCGCTGCCGGCCGATCCGCCGCAGGACTTGGGCTACAAGCCGGAGAACGTGGCCATTGTGCGCAAGGCGCTGGTGGGCGTCACGCAGGAGGGCACTTCGGCGCGGGTGTTTGCCGGCGCGGGCTATCTCTCGGGCGGCAAGACCGGCACGGCCCAGGCCGTGACCATAGGCCAGAAGGACAAGTACAACAGTGCCAAGATGGAGGAGCACCAGCGCGACCACGCGGTGTACATGGCTTTCGCGCCGGCCGAGGACCCCAAGATCGCGCTGGCCGTGATCGTGGAAAACGCCGGCTGGGGCGCCGGCGTGGCCGCGCCCATCGCGCGCCGGGTGTTTGACTATGTGCTGCTGGGCCAGTACCCGAGCGAGGAAGACATGATCGCGGTGCAAAAAGGCCTGGCCGCCGCACCCATAGGCAAACCGCGCCAAGCCTCCGAGATGGCCGGCCTGATGTCGACAGGCGGCACAGCCCCCGGGCCCACCACCGCTGCCGCGGCAGCGGCCGCCAAGGCCAAGGCGGCGGCCATTGCGGAAGCGCTCAGCAAGCTGCCCCCGCCCATGGCCGCGGCCGGCATCAACCCCGACTGAGCACCGCCCGGCAAGCCTGCCGGAAAACGACAGGCATAAAAAAAGCGCTGGGGTTACCAGCGCTTTTTGCAGCAAGGCATCTTTTGGAATGCCTTGTTGCCTGTGTACTTCTAATGGCTCTCTCGTGTCTCCTCGGCTCCTCGCGTTGCGAGCAGCGAGGCTCGTCAGCAAGTCATCCAATGTAGCCCGTGCACTGGCATAGTGCATTGGGGGTTTCCCGCCCCCGAACCCTGCGGAACGTGCCCGCAGTCCGTGCCGGGGCACGCCACACCATGGCGCCTGCGTGCACCTTATGCACGCATTTGTACTTAAAACTGCCTAAAAACACCGTTGCCAGGCACTGGCACGAGTTATGCCTTCGGCCTTTAAATGTTACGGATTGTTGGCTGGATGCAAGAAAGGCGGGCATGTATGTACCTGAAGAGCTTTGTGGCGTGGGGCTTGACGATCTGGGTCGCCATGGCCTGCCAGCAGGCCATGGCGCAAGCGCCTGCCGCACCGGCCGCCGC
>NZ_AKIV01000112.1 GCF_000282655.1 Polaromonas sp. CF318 | reverse complement strand
CGCTGCCCCCCGAGGGGGCGCTGCGCCTGCGGCCCGGCAAAGCCGGTTCCGCGGCCCCTGCTTGCTTGAATCTATACCGGCCGGCCTTACGCGGACTGGGAGCCATCGCGCAAGCCTGAAACGGCATTGGGCCGAAATTCAGTAGCCCCTGCAAGGGGTAAGCCGGCGGGCAACCCGTATAATCTCCGTTTACCACCTCTACGAACTTGCGGTTCGTACCTGACATGACCAAATTTGTCTTCGTCACCGGCGGTGTGGTGTCTTCCCTGGGCAAGGGAATCGCCTCAGCCTCCTTAGCTGCGATCCTGGAATCGCGAGGCCTCAAAGTCACTTTAATCAAGCTCGATCCCTACCTCAATGTGGATCCGGGCACGATGTCGCCTTTCCAGCACGGCGAGGTTTTTGTGACCGACGACGGCGCCGAAACCGACCTGGACCTGGGCCACTACGAACGTTTCATCGAAACGCGCATGCGCAAGGCCAACAACTTCACCACCGGCCAGATCTACAAAAGCGTGCTCGAAAAGGAACGCCGCGGCGACTACCTCGGCAAGACCGTGCAGGTCATCCCGCACGTCACCAATGAAATCCAGGAGTTCGTCAAACGCGGCGCCGGCTATGAAACACCCGATGCCGTCGACGTCGCCATCGTCGAAATCGGCGGCACCGTCGGCGACATCGAGTCCCTGCCCTTCCTGGAAGCCGTGCGCCAGATGAGCCTGCGCCTGGGCGCCAACAACACCGCTTTTGTGCACCTGAGCTACCTGCCCTGGATCGCCGCCGCCGGCGAGCTCAAGACCAAGCCGACCCAGCACACCGCCAAGCAGCTGCGCGAAATCGGCATCCAGGCCGACGTGCTGCTGTGCCGCGCGGACCGCCCCATCCCCAGCGAAGAGCGCGAAAAGATCTCGCTGTTCTCCAACGTTCCCGAATGGGGCGTGATCTCCATGTGGGACGTGGACACGATTTACAAGGTGCCGCGCATGCTGCACGAGCAGGGCCTGGACGGCCTGATCTGCGACAAGTTGCGCCTCAACACACCGCCGGCCAACCTCCGGCGCTGGGACGACCTGGTCTACGAAACCGAGCACCCGCAGACCGAGGTGCACATCGCCATGGTCGGCAAATACGTCGACCTCTCCGACAGCTACAAATCGCTCAATGAAGCCCTGCGCCACGCCGGCATGAAAAACCATGCCAAGGTGGTCATTGAGTACGTCGACTCCGAAACCATCACGCCGGACAACGTTTCGCGCCTGGCGCGCTTTGACGGCGTCCTGGTGCCTGGCGGCTTCGGCGTGCGCGGTGTCGAAGGCAAGATTTGCGCGGCCCGCTTCGCACGCGAGAACAAGATGCCCTACCTCGGCATCTGCCTGGGCATGCAGGTTGCCACCATCGAGTTCGCGCGCCATGTCGCGGGCTTGAAGGACGCCAACAGCACCGAGTTCGACCCCGCGACGCCGCACCCCGTCATTGCGCTGATCACCGAATGGAAAGACGCCGACGGTACCATCAAGACGCGCGACGCCAAGTCCGACCTGGGCGGCACCATGCGCCTGGGTGCGCAGAGTTCCGACGTCACGCCCGGCACACTGGCGCACAAGATCTACGGCGATGTGGTGACCGAACGCCACCGCCACCGCTACGAAGCCAACGTCAACTACCTGGACGCCCTGCGCGCCTCGGGCCTGGTCATTTCCGCGCTGACGCAGCGCGAGCAGCTCACCGAAATCGTCGAGCTGCCGCAGGATGTCCATCCCTGGTTTGTCGGCGTGCAATTCCACCCCGAATTCAAATCCACACCCTGGGCCGGCCACCCGCTGTTCAACGCCTACATTGCGGCCGTGCTCCAGTTGCGCGCCAGTGCGGGCCAGGGCGGCAAACCCGCAGCCAAGCCCCTGAAGGCGGTGGCCTGACCATGAAGCTTTGCGGATTCGACATCGGCCTTGACCAACCGTTTTTCCTGATCGCCGGCCCCTGCGTGGTGGAGTCCGAGCAGTTGCAGATGGACACCGCCGGCACGCTCAAGGAGATCACCGCGTCGCTGGGAATTCCCTTTATTTTCAAGTCAAGCTACGACAAGGCCAACCGCTCCAGCGGCACCAGCTTTCGCGGCCCCGGCATGGCCAAGGGCCTGGAAATCCTGGCCAAGGTCAAGCGCGAACTGGGCCTGCCCATCCTGACCGATGTGCATTCGGAAGCCGACATCGCTACCGTCGCCTCGGTGGTCGACGTGCTGCAGACCCCGGCCTTTCTGTGCCGCCAGACCGACTTCATCCACGCCGTGGCGCAATCGGGCAAGCCGGTCAATATCAAGAAGGGGCAGTTCCTGGCTCCCGGCGACATGAAAAACGTCATCGACAAGGCCCGCGCCGCCGCGCGCGAAAAAGGCCTGAACGAAGACAGCTTCATGGCCTGCGAACGCGGCGCGAGCTTCGGCTACAACAACCTGGTGTCCGACATGCGCAGCCTGGCGATCATGCGCGAGACAAAAGCCCCCGTGGTGTTCGACGCCACCCATTCGGTGCAGTTGCCAGGCGGCAACGGCACCAGCAGCGGCGGCCAGCGCGAGATGGTGCCCGTGCTGGCGCGCGCCGCGGTGGCGGTCGGCGTGGCCGGCCTCTTCATGGAAACCCACCCCGACCCGGCCAAGGCCATGAGCGACGGCCCGAATGCCGTGCCGCTCAAGCACATGAAAGCGCTGCTCGAAACGCTGCTGGCGCTGGACCGCGTCACCAAGAAAAACGGCTACCTCGAAAACAATTTTTCCGCCTGACCATGGACGCGGCGCCTGGGCACACCCGCGGCTCCCCGGCAAAACACAATCCCGCGCCGGCAAGGCATGCGGATACCTTTGAACCTCTGGAACCCGATATGCCCAGTGCCTACATCATCGCCAACGTGACGGTTACGAACCCCGAACAATACGAACAGTACAAAAAACTGTCTAGCATTGCCATGCAGGCGCACGGCGCCGAGGTTTGCGTGCGCGGCGGCAAGATTGAAGTGCTGGAAGGCGACTGGACGCCCAGCCGCATCGTGGTGCTGAAGTTCCCCAGCGTGGAGCAGGCCCGCGCCTTCAACGAATCCGCCGAATACGAAGCGGCGCGCCAGTCGCGCCAGGGCATTGCCGTCATGCGCATGGTGCTGGTCGAAGGCGTCTAATCGGTTTTGTTTTTTTATCTTTGTTTTTCTGATTTTTGAAAGAGCCTAAATGAGCGCAATTGTTGATATCGTCGGCCGCGAAATTCTCGACAGCCGTGGCAACCCTACCGTTGAGTGCGACGTGCTGCTGGAGTCCGGCGTCATGGGCCGCGCGGCTGTTCCCTCCGGTGCCTCCACCGGTTCGCGCGAAGCGATTGAGCTGCGCGACGGCGACAAGTCGCGCTACCTCGGCAAAGGCGTGCTCAAGGCGGTCGAGCACATCAACACCGAAATCTCCGAGGCCGTGCTGGGCCTGGACGCGAGCGAACAGGCTTTCCTGGACCGCACGCTGATCGACCTGGACGGCACCGACAACAAATCGCGCCTGGGCGCCAACGCCACGCTGGCCGTCAGCATGGCCGTGGCCCGTGCCGCCGCCGAAGAAGCCGGCCTGCCCCTGTACCGCTATTTCGGCGGCAGCGGCGCCATGCAGATGCCCGTGCCCATGATGAACGTGGTCAACGGCGGCGCGCACGCCAACAACAACCTGGACCTGCAGGAACTGATGATCATCCCCGTGGGCGCACCGAGCTTTCGTGAAGCCGTGCGTTACGGTGCCGAAGTCTTCCACGCGCTCAAGAAAATCCTGCACGACAAGGGCATGAGCGTGGCCGTCGGCGACGAGGGCGGCTTCGCCCCCAACGTGCCCAGCCACGAAGCGGCCATCCAGATGATCCTGGAAGCCATTTCCGCGGCCGGCTATGTGGCCGGCGAGCAGATCGCCCTGGGCCTGGACTGCGCGGCGTCCGAGTTCTACAAGGACGGCAAGTACGTGCTGTCGGGCGAAGGCCTGAGCCTCTCCGCCGAAGAGTGGACCAACATCCTGGCAACCTGGGTCGACAAATACCCCATCATCAGCATCGAGGACGGCATGGCCGAGGGCGACTGGGACGGCTGGAAGATCCTCACCGAAAAGCTCGGCAAAAAAGTGCAGCTGGTCGGCGATGACCTGTTCGTCACCAACACGAAGATCCTCAAGGAAGGCATCGACAAGCACATTGCCAATTCCATCCTGATCAAGATCAACCAGATCGGCACCCTGACCGAGACTTTCGCCGCCATCGAAATGGCCAAACGCGCCGGCTACACCGCCGTGATCTCGCACCGCTCCGGCGAAACCGAGGACTCGACCATCGCCGACATCGCCGTGGGCACCAACGCCGGCCAGATCAAGACCGGCTCGCTCTCGCGCTCGGACCGCATGGCCAAGTACAACCAGCTGCTGCGCATCGAGGAAGATCTGGGTGACGTCGCCTCCTACCCAGGGCGCGCTGCCTTTTACAACCTCCGCTGAACGCCTAACCGCACGTGGGAAAACGACTCGTCCCTGCCGTCCTGATTGCGCTGCTGCTCATCTTCCATGCGCAACTCTGGATAGGCCGGGGCAGCGTTCCCAGCGTGCGCGAGATGCAGCATCGGCTGACCGAGCAGCAAGCCAGGAACGTCCAGGCCCAGGCCGCCAACGACCAGCTCACGGCGGAAGTCAGGGATCTCAAGGAAGGCCTGGAAATGGTCGAGGAAAAAGCCCGCAGCGAACTGGGCATGGTCAAGCCCAATGAAATCTTCGTGCAGATCACCAAGTAGGCTTGGGGCAGGCCCGCCGGCGCGCTTGACGGATTGACCGTGCTGAAAATCGCCGTTACCGGCGCCCCTTCGACCGGAAAACACCAGCTGGCCTGCGCCTTGGAACGCGCCCTCAAGGACGCGGGCCGGGATGCGCAAGTGGCCGTGACGAACCCATCCGCGCCTTCAGGCGGTGCAGCCGGCCATACCGGTCATACCGGCTATGGCCTGACGCTGCTGTGCGGGCTGGAGTCGGCCGAAGCAGCCCGGCAGGCCGCCGACCAGTCCATCCGCTCTGCCCTGGCTGCCGCAGGCATCGCCTACTGTGTGTTGCATGGGAGCGCCCCGCAGCGCCTGGCCCAGGCGCTGGGTGCCGTCCATCATTTGCAGCCGGGGCCGCCGCGGCTGCGAGAACAGCAGCCGCAAGCCCGGAGCAAAGCCTGGGTGTGGGTCTGCGACAAATGCAGCGACCCAGCCTGCGAACACCGCCTGCTGAGCGACCTGCTGGCGCAGCGGGCCGCCGCCTCCGCTTGATTATTGAACCGTGGAGGTCGGCGGCTGCTGATTGGTCTGGCTGGTAAAGAGCTGCGCCGCGTCCACCGGGTCGAATTCATACTGCGCGCCGCAGAACTCGCAGTCGACCGCCACCTTGCCGCGCTCGGAAATAATGCTCTCGATTTCGTCGGCACCCAGGCTGCGCAGCATGCCGCCCACGCGCTCGCGCGAGCAGCTGCAGGCAAAGCTGGGCGTCACGGGCTCAAAGCGCGTGACCTGCTCTTCCCAGAACAGGCGGCGCAAAATGGTGTCGGCATCCAGGCCCAGCAGCTCTTCGCGCTTGAGCGTGCCGGCCAGCATCGCAATACGCTTGTAGTCCTCATTGACGCCTATCTGGTCTTCGTTGGCATCGCGGTCTATCTGGCCTTCGAGGTTGCCCTGGCCCTTGACCGGCAGGCGCTGGATCAGCAGGCCCGCGGCGACGTTGCCGTCAGCCGCCAGGATCAGCTTGGTGTCCAGCTGCTCGCTTTGCAGCATGTAGTGCTCCAGCACCTCGGCGAGGTTTTCGATCTTCTCGCGCTGGTCGCCGTACAGCGGCACCACCCCCTGGTAGGCCTGCTGGCCCGGCAGCTTGCCTTTCGGGTCCAGGGTGATCGCGCAGCGCCCCTGGTTGTTCACGTTGACCAGTTGGCTCAGCGAGCTGCCCGGGTCCACCGTACCGGTCACCGTGGCAGTGGCGCGCAGGCTCAGGTCGGGCTGCACCTCGGCCACGGCCAGCTTGACCGGTCCGTCGCCAAAAATCTGCAGGATCAGCGAGCCGTTGAACTTGATGTTGCTCTGCATCAGGGCGCCGGCCGCCGTCATTTCCCCCAGCAGGTTGGTGACCTCGGCCGGATAGCCGCCGGCCGCCTCCCTGCGTTTGAGGATCTCCTGCCAGGAGCCGGTCAGGCGCACCAGCATGCCGCGCACGGGCAGGCCATCAAAGATAAATTTATGTAATTCAGACATGACTGGAAGGGTTAAAGGTAGCGGGCCAATAAAAAAGGCGGCCTCAGCCCACCTTCTTGAGCCCGGTCTTGTAACGCCGGGCATTGTCTACATAGTGCTTGGCGCTCATTTTTAAACCCTCTATCTGCTCCGGGGACAGCTGCCTGACAGCCTTGGCCGGACTGCCGAGGATCATGGAGCCGTCGGGGAACTCCTTGCCTTCGGTGACCAGGGAGCCGGCGCCGACCAGGCAGTTCTTGCCGATTTTCGCGCCGTTGAGCACCACCGCCTGGATGCCTATCAGCGAGCCGTCGCCTATGGTACAGCCGTGCAGCATGACCTGGTGGCCGACCGTGACGTTCTCGCCTATCGTGAGCGGCAGGCCCATGTCGGCGTGCAGCACGCTGTTGTCCTGGATGTTGGAGCCCCGGCCCACGGAAATGGTCTCGGTGTCGCCCCGTATCACCACCCCAAACCAGACGCTGCTGTCCTCGGCCAGTTTCACATTGCCCATCACCTGGGCGTTGTCGGCCACCCAGGCGGATTCATGAACGGCGGGGGCCAGATTGTCCAGTTGGTAGAGGGCCATGGATTTGTACTTTGTGAGGGGACGGGGTCAAAAAAGCAGGGCCGGCACCAAGCCGGCCCCGATACCCCCGATTGTAAGGAGCCGCTGCCGTATCGCCGACAATCCCCCCATGACCAGCGCCCCGCCCCCCGCAGAACTGCGCCAGCTGGCGCTGCGGGCGCTGCTGGAAACCGATCCCGCGCAAAAGGTGCTGATGGCACAGCAGGCCATGGCCCAGGCGGGGACGCTGGCGATCGCGGCTGAACTGGCGCTCCAGGCCCCGGCCGGCCTGCCCGGCTGCCCTGAACGTCCCGAGCTGCGCTCCCACCTGGACGTGCCCAAGCGCTCGCCCTTTACGCGCGAAGGCCTGGCCGCCCTGCTCCACGCCGTGACCCATATCGAATTCAACGCGATCAACCTGGCCCTGGACGCGGTCTGGCGCTTTTCCGGCATGCCGCGCGCCTACTACCTGGACTGGCTCAAGGTCGCCGCCGAAGAGGCCCAGCACTTCAGCCTGCTGCGCACCCAATTGCAGGCCATGGGCTACGACTACGGCGACTTCCCGGCCCACACCGGCCTCTGGGACATGACACGCAAGACCGAAGGCGACCTGCTGGCGCGCATGGCCCTGGTGCCGCGCACCCTGGAAGCCCGGGGCCTGGACGCCACCCCGCCCATGCAGGCCAAGCTGCGCAAGGTAGGCACACCGGACGCGCTGCGGGCCGTGGACATCCTGGACATCATCCTGCGCGATGAAATCGGCCATGTCGCCATCGGCAACCACTGGTACCGCCATCTGTGCGCCCAGCGCGGGCTGGAGCCGGTGGCGACCTATGCCCTGTTGGCCCGCCAATACGAGGCGCCCCGCCTCAAGGGGCCGCTGAACCTGGACGCCCGCCGCCGGGCGGGGTTTGACGAGGCGGAACTGGCTTTGCTGGGTTAAGAATAAAGCCTCCAAACGCGGCGAATTCCTACACAAGGATGGCGGCAAGGATTTTCGAACGGCGCTAGACTGCGAAACTCTCTTGCAAAGGAGTTTGCGCATGATCCGGCACCTGGTTCCAGATATTCCATCGCAAATGCCGCGTTTGCCTGCGGACGTGGCCCTTCAGTTGCCCCAGGGCCAGCGCCTGGGCTCGGCCAACGCGCCCGTCAAGCTCGCGTTTTCCCATTGGTCCAGCATTGCCCGCCTCAAGGCCGGCCAGATAGGTGCCCTCGCCGAAGACTATGTCGAAGGCAAGCTCCAGCTCGAGGGCGCCATGCGCGACGTGATGCGCGCGGTCACCAAGCTGCTGCCCGGCAACCCGGTGCAAAGCGACACCGGCTGGTGGTCCAGCCTGCTGCACCACGCCAAGTCCCTGGCGGCCCACACCCATGCCCGCGATGCGGCGCAAATCCAGTTCCATTACGACGTTTCCGACGCTTTTTACGCGCTCTGGCTGGACCCGCGGCGCGTCTATTCCTGCGCCTATTACCGCGATGCCTCCATGAGCCTGGCCCAGGCGCAGGAAGCCAAACTCGACCACATCTGCCGCAAGCTCATGCTCAAGCCCGGCGAGCGCTTCCTCGACATAGGCGCCGGCTGGGGGGGCCTGCTGATGTGGGCGGCCGAGCACTACGGCGTCGACGCCACCGGCATCACCCTGTCGAAAAACCAGCATGCGCACGTGCAGCGGCTGATCGAAGAAAAAGGCCTGGGCGGGCGTGTGCGTATGGAACTGCGCGACTACCGCGACCTGACCGAAGACCGGCCTTTCGACAAGATCTCCTCGGTTGGGATGTTCGAGCACGTGGGCCAGGCCAAGATGACCGGCTACTTCCAGAAGATCATGCGCCTGCTGGCCCCCGGCGGGCTGGTCATGAACCACGGCATCACGGCCGGCGGCCTGGAAAACCGCCAGCTCGGCGCCGGCATGGGCGACTTCATCGAAAAATACATCTTCCCGGGCGGCGAGCTGATGCACGTCAGCGCCGTGCTGGAGCACATGTCGCGCGCCGGCCTGGAAATGGTGGACACCGAAAACCTGCGCCCGCATTACGCGCGCACGCTGTGGAACTGGTCCGATGGGCTGGAAGCCAGGCTGGACGAAGCCCGCCAGATACTGGCTCAGGACGGCGGCCCCGAGCGCGCCGAAAAAACCCTGAGGGCCTACCGCCTCTACCTGGCCGGCAGCGCCATGAGCTTCGAGCAGGGCTGGATCTCGCTGCACCAGATGCTGGCCGCCAAGCCTTCGGGCGATGTGCACAACACCACTGTTGCCGGCGCGCAGTCCAGCTACCCCTTCAACCGAAACTATATGTACACCCCCGTCCAGGCTCACTCCGTGTAGCCTGTTCCCCCCTCAAGGGGGCGGCGCCTGGGGCTGGCGGAGCCGGACCCGCGGCCCCTGCTGGTGAATGCCTCCCCGCTGGTTACATCCCTAAATCTTCAACCCAGCATGAGCCGCGGAACTGGCTTTGCCAGGCCACAGGCGGGCCGCCCCCGAGGGGCTGGAGCCCGCGGCTCCAAGCCTGCCTGCGCAGGCTTGGACGGGGCGACAGAGGCGAAGCGTCT
>NZ_AKIV01000111.1 GCF_000282655.1 Polaromonas sp. CF318 | reverse complement strand
AAAAGTGAGTAGCCGCCGGGCTACCCCCGGCCAGCCGCCCTCAGCAGAGAAAACAGAAAGACGAAGAGAGAAGAAGAGGGAGGAGAGGGGAGCGCTCGCCGGCGCAAGACCCGGCTAAAGAAACCTCTCCAGCAAGCGCCGCGAAGCCCGATCCAGCGCCGTCATATCCCGAACGCTGTACTGAACCCCCTGGCTGCCGGCGATCAGCAAGCCGACGCGGCCAAGGCGGCGGATGTCCTCTTCGCCGCGGAGGATAAAAGAAGTCTCCCCCCGGTCGGTCTCGACCGTCCAGACACTGGGCGTGCCGAAGCTGGAGACGCTTTTGAGCCGCGTGACTTCGGGCACAAAGTCGCGTAGCGCAAGTTCTTCCTCGAGCAGCGCGCGCGCGGCCGGCGCCGCGGCCTGCAGCTGCTCTATCCAGGCGACCTCATGGCCTTCGGTGTTGACCAGCGAAATGCCTTCGTCGGGCGCGGCAATCGGGAAGGCGCGCACGGGCACCACGCCGGCATGCGCCTGGCCCGCCGAATCGGTGAACACCAGGCGGCCCGAGGCGTCGCGCACCAGCGGAAAAGGAACAGAGGCGGAAGCGGAGATGGAAGTGGAATCAGTCATGACAGGTCTTTGGCTTATGTGTTGCCGACATGCTGGGCGGCATGGGCGATCTGCGAGGTGGCCAGCGCGATGCGGCGCTCTTCGGCCTCCAGGCCGCCCTCTTCGTTGTCCACCTGGCGCGCCTGGGCTTCATACAGCCGCCAGTAGGCACCCTGTTTGGCCATCAACTCGTCGTGCGGGCCGACTTCCACCACCTGGCCGCGGTCCATCACCACCAGGCGGTCGGCCTTGCGCAGCGTCGAGAGGCGGTGGGCAATCGCGATCGTGGTGCGGCCCTGCACCAGGTTGTCGAGTGCGCGCTGGATTTCTTTTTCGGTCTCGGTGTCGACCGAGGACGTGGCTTCGTCCAGGATCAGGATGCGCGGGTCTATCAGCAGCGCGCGCGCGATCGAGATGCGCTGGCGCTCGCCGCCCGACAGGCCCTGGCCGCGCTCACCCACCAGCGAGTCATAGCCCTGCGGCAGGCGCAGGATGAATTCATGCGCATGGGCGGCGCGCGCGGCCGCGACGATCTCGGCGCGCGTGGCGCCGGGCTTGCCGTAGGCGATGTTCTCGGCAATCGTGCCGAAGAACAGGAAAGGCTCCTGCAGCACCAGGCCGATGTGGCGGCGGTAATCGGCCACGCCAAAGCGGCGTATGTCGGTGCCGTCCACCTGGATGGTGCCGTCGCTCACGTCGTAAAAGCGGCAGATCAGGTTGACCAGCGTGCTTTTGCCGGAGCCGCTGTGGCCCACCAGGCCGATCATCTCGCCGGGACGTATCTGCAGGTCCAGGCCGCGGATCACCGAGCGGTTGCCGTAGCGAAAGCCCAGGTTCTTCATGTCGATGCGGCCCTCGAGCACGCCGGTTTTCACCGGGTTGGCGGTTTCCGGCACGTTGGAGACATGGTCCAGGATGTCGAAAATGCGCTTGGCGCCGGCCGCCGCCTTTTGCGTGACCGAAACAATGCGGCTCATGGAATCGAGCCGGCCGTAAAAGCGCCCTATGTAGGCGATAAACGCCGTCAGCACACCGACCGTGATCTGCTGCCGGGACACCAGCCAGATGCCGAAGGCCCACACCACCAGCAGGCCCACTTCGGTCAGCAGCGAAACCGTGGGCGTGAACAGCGACCAGGTCTTGTTGAGCTTGTCGTTGACGGCCAGGTTGTGCTGGTTGACCTCGCGAAAACGCTGGGCCTCGCGCTTTTCCTGGGCAAAGGCTTTCACCACGCGGATGCCGGGAATCGTGTCGGCCAGCACATTGGTCACGTCCGACCAGACGCGGTCTATCTTTTCAAAACCGGTGCGCAGCTTGTCGCGCACCACGTGGATCATCCAGCCGATAAAGGGCAGCGGCAGCAGCGTCACCACCGCCAGCCAGGGGTTGATGGAAAACAGGATGACCGCGGTCATCACGATCATCAGCACGTCGGTCGCGAAATCCAGCGCGTGCAGCGACAAAAACACGCAGATGCGGTCGGTTTCCGAGCCTATGCGCGACATCAGGTCGCCGGTGCGCTTGCCGCCGAAATAGTCCAGCGAGAGCTCCAGCAGGTGATCGAAAGTGGCGGTGCGCAGGTCGGCGCCTATGCGCTCGGACACCAGGGCCAGCAAATAGGTGCGCGCCCAGTTCAGCGCCCAACCCAGCAGCGCCGCGCCCAGCAGGCCGCCCAGCAGCGCGCCGACCTTCCAGGGCTCGATCTGCTGGCCGTTCTGGAAGGGGATCAGCACGTCGTCCATCAGCGGGATGGTCAGGTAGGGCGGCACCAGCGTGGCGGCCGTGGAGGCCAGCGTCAGTAGAAACCCGGCCAGCAGCTGGTGGCGGTAAGGGTGGGCAAAGCGCCAGAGGCGCAGCAGCACCCAGGTCGAGGGCGGCGTGTGCAGCTCGCGGGCGCAGGCCGGGCATTCCTCGCTGTCGGGCGGCAGCGGCAGGTCGCATTCGGGGCACAGCGCCGCTTCGTCGGCCGGGGGCGCCTCGGCCAGGCCCTGGGCCGCCTGCTGCTGGGCGAACAGCCGCACCAGGCGCAGCGCCTGCACATTGGCACCCAGGGTAAAGCGCCAGCCGGCCAGGCGGACGCCGCCCTGGTGCAGCTCCAGCGTGCCCACGCCGGCATGGTCGAAATGGCGCAGCGACAGGCCCGGCAGGCCCTTGCCGGCCGCGTCCACCGTGGGCCAGGCGGCCCATTCACCGCCGGGGCCGCGGGCCAGCAGGCGGCGGTCGGTCAGGGCCAGCAGGCCGGTGGCGAAACGAAGTTGGCTGTCCAGGTCAACCGTAAGCGTACACAGAACGTTTTCCTGGGTTGCAAGTTGTGAGCGAAGCCCCGCCAAGGCGGGGTCGGTAAGGCTGGAGTCGTCTGCCGGGTGTTTGTGTTGCATTGTGTTGGTGAATTCTTGGCGTCCCGCATCTGGCGCGGCTGGGTTTTCGCAGGTCTGGCCTTCGCGCGTGGGGAACCCGAACAGGGGATTTTCGCCGAATGCGGCCTGGAACGACAAATTTGCCCCTCAATCCCCGAAAATGGCGAAACCGGCGGTATCGATCCCCCCAGCCCCAGCCAGGCTCGTTCGCGATAAGAACAAAGACACAACGCACATAACGAGACATACAGGGATCCACAGGGGCCTTCACCGGCCTCACACTGAAATTCATCGGCCAGGACCGCCGCCTTGCACCGACGGGTGCGGCCGCCCTGCCTGGCCGACCATGCTGCGAACCATGAGCCCTCAGGACGACATCAAGCTGCTGCGCATCAACTACCTGCGCGGCCCCAACATCTGGACTTACCGGGCCGTGCTTGAGGTCTGGCTGGACCTCGGCAAACTCGAGGACTTCCCCTCCAACGAACTGCCCGGCTTCAACGACCGCCTGGTCGCGCTGCTGCCGGCCCTGGTCGAACACCACTGCGGCGTGGGCGAGCGCGGCGGCTTCATCCAGCGCCTGCTGGAGGGCACCTGGTCCGGCCATGTGCTGGAGCATGTGGTGATCGAGCTGCTCAACCTGGCCGACATGCCCACCGGCTTCGGCCAGACGCGCAGCACCTCGCAGCGCGGCGTCTACCGCATGGTGTTCCGCGCGCGCGACGAGCAGGTCGCCCGCACCGCACTGGCCGAGGGCCACCGCCTGCTGATGGCGGCCATCAACGCCACGCCCTACGGCCCCGCCGAGGTGCGCGCCGCCGTCGACGCGATACGCGCCAAGGTCGACGACTGCTACCTCGGGCCCAGCACCGCCTCCATCGTGGCCGCCGCCACCGACCGCCGCATCCCCCACATCCGCCTGAACGAGGGCAACCTGGTGCAGCTGGGCTACGGCGCCAGCCAGCGCCGCATCTGGACGGCTGAAACCGACCTCACCAGCGCCATCGCCGAAGGCATCGCCCACGACAAGGACCTCACCAAAAGCCTGCTGGCCACCTGCGGCGTGCCCGTGCCCGAGGGCGAGATCGTCGCCACGGCCGAAGAGGCCTGGGAAGCGGCCGAAGACATAGGCCTGCCGGTGGTCGTCAAGCCCTCCGACGGCAACCACGGCCGCGGCGTCTCGCTGGACCTCAAAACCCGCGCCGAGATCGAGGCCGCCTTCGCGGTGGCCGCCCGCCACGGCAGCGAGGTCATGGTTGAGCGCTTTGTGCGCGGCCATGAGCACCGCCTGCTGGTCGTCGGCGGCCGCGTCGTCGCCGCCGCGCGCGGTGAAGCCGCCTGGGTGACCGGCGACGGCAGCGCCACGGTGTCGCAGCTCGTCGACGCCCAGCTCAATACCGACCCGCGCCGCGGCGTGGGCGAGGACTTCCCGCTGGGCCGCATCAACGCCGCCAGCGACGGCGCCGTCATCCTCGACCTGCAGCGCCAGGGCCTGGCGCCCGATGCCGTGCCCGCCGCCGGCCGCGAGGTGCTGATACAGCGCAACGGCAATGTGGCGCTGGACTGCACCGACGCCGTCCACCCCGAGGTCGACCACATCGTCTCGCTGGCCGCGCGCGTGGTGGGCCTGGACATCGCCGGCGTCGACGTGGTCGCGCAGGACATCTCGCGCCCGCTGCACGAGCAGGGCGGCGCGATTGTCGAAGTCAACGCCGGCCCCGGCCTCTTGATGCACCTCAAGCCCGCCGAAGGCGCGCCGCGCCCCGTGGGCCGCGCCATCTGCGACCATCTGTTCCCGCACTCGTCCGACAGCGACAACCCCAACGACGGCCGCATCCCCATCGTCGGCATCGCCGGCTCCGCCGGCAACTACCGCGTCGCGCGGCTGGTGGCCTGGCTGCTGCACCTGTCGGGCCGGCACACCGGCCTGGCCTGCCAGGCCGGCCTCTTCCTCGACCAGCGCTGCGTGGACGCCTCCGACTGCGCCAACTGGGAAGCCGGCCAGCGCCTGCTGATCAACCGCGCGGTTCAGGCCGCCGTCTTTGAGAACGGCGCCGACACCATCCTGCGCACCGGCCTGCCTTACGACAAATGCCAGGTCGGCGTGGTCACCGACCTGGGCGGCGCCCAGGGCCTGGCCGAGTTTGACATCACCGAAGACGAGCAGATGTTCAAGGTCATGCGCTCGCAGGTCGACGTGGTGCTGCCCGGCGGCGTCGCCGTGCTCAACGCCGGCGACCCGCGCATCGCCGAGATGGCCGAGCTCTGCGACGGCGAAGTGATCTTCTACAGCACCGACCCCAAGGCCGCGGCCATCGTCTCGCATTGCGCCCAGGGCGGCCGCGCCCTGTATGTGCGGCAGGACCAGGTGGTGCTGGCCACCGGCGCCAGCGAGGCCTTTTTGCCCGGCCTGGGCAAGCTGGGCGCCTGGCGCGAACGCCGCGGCCTCACCGAAGAGGCCTTGCTGGCCGCCGTGGGCGCCGCCTGGGCGCTCGGCATTCCGCTCAACCTGATAGGCGCCGGCATGGAAGCCTTTGAAACCACCCCTAAAACCGCCGGGAGTGCCGAATAATGGAAGTGTCCCGCATCCGGGCCCTGCGCGGCCCCAACCTCTGGAGCCGCCACACCGCGCTCGAAGCCATCGTGGCCTGCAGCGCCGTTGAATGCAACATCGCCGGCCTGGCCGGCTTCGAGCCACGCGTGCGCGCGCTGTTTCCCGGCATGGGCGCGCTGCGCCAGACCGGCCACGCCGGCCCCGTCTCGCTGGCCCATGTGCTCGAAGCCGCCGCGCTGGCCCTGCAAACCGCCGCCGGCTGTCCCATCACCTTCAGCCACACGGCCGCCACCGTCGAAGCCGGCACCTACCAGGTCGTCGTCGAATACAGCGAGGAAGCCGTGGGCCGCCTGGCCTTTGAGCTGGCCCAGGCCCTGATCCACGCGGCCCTGCGCGACACCGCCTTCGACCTCGAAGCCGCCATCGCCCAGCTGCGCGACCTCGACGAGGACGAGCGCCTGGGCCCCAGCACCGGCGCGATCGTCGACGCCGCCGTCGCGCGCGGCATCCCGTATCGCCGCCTCACCAAGGGCAGCATGGTGCAGTTCGGCTGGGGCGCCAAGCAGCGCCGCATCCAGGCCGCCGAAGTCGATTCCACCAGCGCGGTGGCCGAATCCATCGCCCAGGACAAGGACCTCACCAAAAAGCTGCTGCGCGCCGCCGGCGTGCCCGTGCCGCTGGGCCGCCCCGTCACCGACGTCGACGACGCCTGGGCCGCGGCCCGGCAGGTCGGCCTTCCGGTGGTCGTCAAGCCGCAGGACGGCAACCAGGGCAAGGGCGTGACCGTCAACATCACGACGCGCGAGCACCTCGAAGTCGCCTACAAGGCCGCCGCCGAACACGGCGAGGTCATGGTCGAAAAATTCCTGCCCGGCAGCGACTTCCGCCTGCTGGTGGTCGGCAACAAACTGGTCGCAGCCTCGCGGCGCGAGCCACCGCAGGTGGTGGGCGACGGCCTGCACACGGTGCGCGAACTGGTCGACATCGTCAACCAGGACCCGCGGCGCGGCGAAGGCCACGCCACCTCGCTCACCAAGATCCGCTTTGACGACATCGCCGTCGCGCGCCTGGAAGTGCAGGAACTCACGCCCGAGTCAATTCCCGCCAAGGGCCGGCGCGTCATCCTGCGCAACAACGCCAACCTCAGCACCGGCGGCACCGCCACCGACGTCACCGACGACGTGCACCCCTCGGTCGCCGCGCGCGCCGTGGCCGCCGCGCAAATGGTGGGCCTGCACATCTGCGGCGTCGACGTGGTCTGCGAAAGCATGCTGCGCCCGCTCGAATCGCAGAACGGCGGCGTCGTTGAAGTCAACGCCGCGCCCGGCCTGCGCATGCACCTGTCGCCCTCCTACGGCAAGGGCCGCGCCGTCGGCGTGGCCATGGTCGACGAACTGTTCCCCCCCGGCGACAACGGCCGCATTCCCGTCATCGCCGTGACCGGCACCAACGGCAAGACCACCACCACGCGCCTCATCGCCCACCTGATGGCCGCCGAGGGCCTGCGCACCGGCATGACCAACACCGACGGCGTCTACATCAACGGCCGGCAGACCGACAGCGGCGACTGCAGCGGCCCCAAGAGCGCGCGCAACGTGCTGATGCACCCCGACGTCGATGCGGCCGTGTTCGAAATCGCGCGCGGCGGCGTGCTGCGCGAAGGCCTGGGCTTTGACCGCTGCCAGGTTGCCGTCGTCACCAACATCGGCAGCGGCGACCACCTGGGCCTGAACTACATCACCACCGTCGAAGACCTGGCCGTGCTCAAGCGCGTCATCGTGCAGAACGTCGCGAACACCGGCTACGCCGTGCTCAATGCCGCCGACCCCATCGTCGCCGACATGGCCGCCACCTGCCCCGGCAAGGTCATCTTCTTCGCGGCCGACCGGCACCACCCGCTCATGGCCACGCACCGCGCCCAGGGCAAACGCACCGTCTACATCGACGGCCCCGTGCTGGTCGCCGCCGAAGGCGCCTGGGTCGAGCGCATCCCGCTGCAGGGCGTGCCCGTCACGCGCGGCGGCAGCATCAGCTTCCAGGTCGAAAACGTCATGGCCGCTGTCGCCGCCGCCTGGGGCGCGGGCCTGAACTGGGACACCATCAAGCGCGGCCTCGCCAGCTTCGTCAACGACGCCCACAACGCCCCCGGCCGCTTCAACGTCATGGACTACAAGGGCGCCACCGTGATCGCCGACTACGGCCACAACCCCGACGCCATGCGCGCCCTGGTCGCCGCCGTCGACGCCATGCCCGCCACGCCCGGCCAGCGCCGCAGCGTCGTCATCAGCGGCGCCGGCGACCGCCGCGACAGCGACATCCGCGACCAGACCATCATCCTCGGCAGCGCCTTCGACGACGTCATCCTCTACCAGGACGCCGCCCAGCGCGGCCGTGCCGACGGCGAGGTCATGGCCCTGCTGCGCCAGGGCCTCGAAGGCGAACACAAAGCTCGCCGCACAAAACGCATCGACGAGATACGCGGCGAGTTCCTGGCGATCGACATCGCCCTCGAACGGCTGTCACCGGGTGATCTTTGCCTGGTGCTGGTGGACCAGGTGCAGGAGGCGCTGGATCACCTGGCTACTCGGGTCAAAGAGGCGAAAGAGAAAGTAAGTTAGGCCGGGTCTTGTTCCGGCGGGCGCGCTCTTCCTCCTCATCTTCCTCCTTCTTCTGCTTAGTCCTGCTGGCCGGGTCTCGCCCCGGCGGGCG
>NZ_AKIV01000110.1 GCF_000282655.1 Polaromonas sp. CF318 | reverse complement strand
CGCTGCCCCCCGAGGGGGCGCTGCGCCTGCGGCCCGGCAAAGCCGGTTCCGCGGCCCC
The DNA here is from genome assembly GCF_000282655.1 of Polaromonas sp. CF318. GTDB lineage: Bacteria > Pseudomonadota > Gammaproteobacteria > Burkholderiales > Burkholderiaceae_C > Polaromonas. The sequence goes on along the minus strand of NZ_AKIV01000110.1, from coordinate 14,922 downwards.
TGCTGGTGTAAAAGGTCACTTGGAAGCAGGGCTTACTTTCCGGTGACTTTTTTAATCACAGGCTTGATGTCTTCACGCCGCGCCGGCAGCACAACGGCGTTTTCACGCGGCGCATTAAGCACGATGGACGTTGATGTCTCCGTGAGGATGCAGAACTTGGTCACCACCGCGTCCAGGTGGGCCACGTCGATCACCGCGATTTCCAGCACCCAGCTGTCCTCGCCGGTGACGTTGTAGGCATTGATGACCTCGGGCGTCTGCTCGATCAGCTTGACCACCCGGGCGTATTCGACCCGCCCCACGCGGGCGATGGCGCGTATGCCGTAGCCCAGGCGAGCCAGGTCGACCTCGGCCCGGTAGCCCTTGATCACGCCGCCGAGCTCGAGCTTGCGCACGCGCTCGGTCACCGCCGGCTGGCTCAGGTGCACGCGGCGGCCCAGCTCGGCCATGGTGATGCGCGCATCGCGCTGCAGCTCGCCGAGGATGCGGCTGTCGTAGTGGTCCCATTCGGTGGTTTCGGTCATAGTGGGTTTCAAGCTTTAAATTCAAAGGCCGTTTGCAGTTTTGCCGTTAATTTTGCATGGCCCGGGCGCGCACGGCAACCTAACATCCCGGCATGACTTCCACCACCCTCTCCTCCCCCGCCGCCGGCAAGGCGCCTGCGCTGTTGATTCCCGCCCTGCTCGCCTGCTACCTGGTGTGGGGCTCGACCTACCTGGCGATCCGCTTCGCGCTGATCAGCTTTCCGCCGTTTTTCCAGATGGGCACGCGCTTCCTGGCGGCCGGCGTGCTGCTGATGGCCTGGGTGCTGGCGCGCGGGCACAAGCTGCCCAGCCGGCGCGAATGGGTCCATGCGGCCGTCATCGGCACGCTGATGCTGGGCGGCGGCATGGGGCTGACGGCCTCGGCCGAAGTCCACATCGGCTCGGGCCTGATCGCCACCTTCATCGCCATCGTGCCCATGCTGGTGTCGGCCTGGGGCCTGCTGCTGGGCCAGCGGCCCAGCCGGCTGGAGTTCATCGGCATGGCGGTGGGGCTGGCGGGCGTGCTGATGCTGGTGCGGGGCGCGAGTTTCGGCGCGGCGCCCGTGGGCCTCGTCTACATCGCGGGGGCCACGCTGCTGTGGTCGCTGGGCTCGGTGCTGTCCGCCACGCGCTTGCCGCTGGCCTCCGGCCCCGCGGGTTTTGCCAGCGAAATGTTGTGCGGCGGCGCGGTGTTGATGCTGATTTCTCTTGCACTGGGTGAACACCGCGAGGCCGCCGCGAACTGGCCGGCCCAGCCCGAGGCGCTGCTCGCCTGGCTCTATCTCGTGGTGTTCGGCTCGCTGATCGCCTTCAGCGCCTACCTGTATTTGCTGGCCAATGCCTCACCCGCGGTGGCCACCAGCTACGCCTTTGTGAACCCTTTGATCGCGATTTTCCTGGGCGCTTTTTTCGCCGGAGAGCGGGTCACAGGGGGCGAATGGGCCGCCTGCGGCGTGATTCTCATGGGCGTTTTCCTGATTTTCAGAGGTAAATCTGCAACATCCAGGCGCAAATAAAGTGGTTTTTCGCTAGGAAACTGCGTTTTTCTCCAGTAGCATCCGCATTGCCACAAGGAAGTAGTTATCCGGGTGGTGATTTATCAACTTCTAGAAGGAAAATCAATCATGGCAACTGCAAAAAAAGCTCCGGCTAAAAAAGCGCCTGCTAAAAAGGCTGCTCCGGCAAAGAAAGTAGCTGCGAAGAAAGCAGCTCCTGCGAAGAAGGCTCCTGCGAAAAAGGCAGCGCCCGCGAAAAAGGTAGCCGCGAAGAAAGCAGCTCCCGCCAAGAAGGTTGCGGCCAAAAAGCCAGCAGCGAAAAAAGCGCCCGCCAAAAAGCGCACGCCCAATGCAGCGTTCATGAAAGCGCTGACCTTGAGCCCCGCACTGGCAGCCGTGGTGGGCGACAAGCCTCTGCCACGCACCGAGATTGTCAGCAAGCTGTGGGTTTACATCAAATCCAAGGGCCTGCAGGACAAGATCAACAAGCGCATGATCAACGCCGACGAAAAACTGCGCGCCGTTTTCGGCAAGGCGCAAGTGTCGATGTTCGAGATGGCCGGCCTGATCGGCAAGCACGTCAAGTAATCGGCTTTTGCCGATTTCAAAAAGGCCGGTTTCACCGGCCTTTTTTTATGTCCGCCCCTTCCTGCATCGAGGCGCGGCACATGTCCTCTGGCACGCATCCTGCATTACTCTTTTCGCCTTTGAGGCACGCTTCATTAGCGCCGCAAGTGCCACTGTAGGTGTGCTGATGCCATAGGGTTACTCGGTAGCCCGCCGGTAGCGGCAGCACCGAAAAATGATGCTAATGTTGCTAAGATAAAAAATTCCCCGCGGCACTGCCCGGGCCTGACTAGACAAGACAAGATTCCCCATGTTGATGCCACTGCATTTGAAGACCCGGGCGGCGGATATTTCCGCGCGCCCCTCCTGTCGCCTTCGCGACGGAAATTTCCCGGCAGGCCTTAAGCGCTGCTTTAGCATCCCGCGTTTTTCCATCTCGCGATAATGCTGCGCTTCATCTTTACCCGTCTGAGCCTGATCATTCCCACCTTCCTGGGCATGACGCTGCTGGCTTTTTTCCTGATCCGCATGGTGCCGGGAGACCCGATTGAAACCATGGCGGGCGAACGCGGCATCGATCCGGTGCGCCATGCCCAGCTGCTCAAGGAATACGGCCTGGATCAGCCCGTTATGGTGCAGTACGGCATTTACATCGGCCGCGTGCTCAAGGGCGACCTCGGCAAGTCGCTGATCACGCAGGAGCCCGTGCTGCGCGAGTTCCTCACGCTGTTTCCGGCCACCATCGAGCTGGCCCTGTGTGCCATCCTGTTCGCGCTACTGATCGGCATACCGGCCGGCATCCTGGCGGCGGTCAAGCGAAACTCCATACTCGACCACGGCGTCATGGGGGTGTCCCTCACGGGTTACTCCATGCCGATTTTCTGGTGGGGCCTGCTGCTGATCCTGCTGTTCTCGGTGCAACTGGGCTGGACGCCGGTCTCGGGCCGGCTGTCGGTGCAGTACTTCATCGAGCCCACCACCGGCTTTCTGCTGATCGACTCGCTGCTCTCGGAGGACAAGGGCGCGTTCTGGTCGGCGGCCTCGCACCTGATATTGCCCATGATCGTGCTGGGCACCAACCCGCTGGCGGTGATCGCGCGCATGACGCGCTCGGCCATGCTGGAAGTGCTGGGCGAAGACTACATCCGCACCGCGCGCGCCAAGGGGCTTTCCAACCTGCGCGTGGTGGCCCTGCATGCGCTGCGCAACGCGCTGATCCCGGTGGTCACCGTGATCGGCCTGCAGGTCGGCGTGCTGTTCACCGGCGCCATCCTGACCGAAACTATTTTTTCCTGGCCGGGCGTCGGCAAGTGGCTGATCGAAGCCATCAGCCGCCGCGACTACCCCGTGCTGCAGGGCGGCATCCTGCTGCTGGGCGCCATCGTCATGGCCGTCAACCTGCTGGTGGACATCACCTACGGCATCATTAACCCACGCATCAGGCACCAGCGATGAGCACGGCCACCTTGAAACCCGCAACCGCGCCCGCGCCGCCGCACCCGCTGCGCGAATTCTGGAACTACTTCAGCGCCAACAACGGTGCCGTGATCGGCCTGGCCATCGTCGTCGGCGTGCTGCTGGTCGCATTGTTCGCGCCGCTGCTGGCGCCGCACGCGCCCAACATCACCGACAACTCGGTCTTCCTCAAGCCGCCGGCCTGGCAGGCGGGCGGCTCCTGGACTTACCCCCTGGGCACCGACGCCATAGGCCGCGACATCCTCTCGCGCCTGATGTACGGCGCCCGCCTCTCGCTGGTCATAGGCTTGGCCGTGGTGGCGCTGTCGGTCATCGTCGGCACGGTGCTGGGCCTGCTGGCGGGCTTTTTCCGCGGCATCTTCGAGATCGCGGTGATGCGCCTGATGGACATCATCCTGACCCTGCCCAGCCTGCTGCTGGCCATCGTGATCGTGGCCATCCTCGGCCCCGGCCTGATGAACGCCATGCTGGCCGTGGCCATCGTGGTGCTGCCGCACTACGTGCGCATCACGCGCGCCGCGGTGATCGCCGAGACCTCGCGCGACTACGTGACCGCCGCGCGCATGAGCGGCGCCAGCCGCATCCGCCTGATGTTCAGCGAGATCCTGCCCAACTGCACGGCGCCGCTGATCGTGCAGGCCTCGCTGGGCGTATCCACCGCCATCCTGGACGCGGCCGCCCTGGGCTTCCTGGGCCTGGGCGCGCAGCCGCCTTCCCCCGAATGGGGCACCATGCTGGCCGATGCCCGCGAATTCGTGCTGCGCGCCTGGTGGGTTGTGACCTTCCCCGGCCTTGCAATTTTGATCACTGTGCTGGCCTTCAATTTGCTCGGCGACGGACTGCGCGATGCGTTCGACCCCAAGCTGAAGCGCTGAAAGATTTCGTATGGCTTTGTTAGAAATAGAAAACCTCTCCGTCGAGTTCCCCTCGCAGAACGGCATCATGCATGCCGTCGACGGCATCAGCCTGTCGCTTGAAGAAGGCGAAGTCCTGGGCATCGTCGGTGAATCCGGCTCCGGCAAAAGCGTCACCATGATGGCCCTGATGGGCCTGGTCGCCTACCCCGGCCGCGTCAAGGCCGACAAGCTGCAATTTGCCGGCCACGACCTCCTCAAGCTGTCGCAAGGCGAGCGCAACAAGCTCATCGGCAAAGACGTGGCCATGATCTTCCAGGAACCGACCACCAGCCTGAACCCCTGCTTCACCATCGGTTTCCAGATCACCGAGACCCTGCGCCTGCATCTGGGCATGGACAAAAAAGCCGCCACGCGCAAGGCCATAGAACTGCTCGAGCAGGTCGGCATCAACTCGCCCGAAACCCGGCTCAAGGCCTACCCGCACCAGCTCTCGGGCGGCATGAACCAGCGCGTGATGATCGCCATGGCGATTGCCTGCAACCCGCGCCTGCTGATCGCCGACGAGCCGACCACGGCGCTGGACGTGACCATCCAGGCGCAGATCCTGGACCTGCTGCGCAGCCTGCAGAAGGAGCGCGGCATGGCCCTGGTGCTGATCACCCACAACATGGGCGTGGTGTCCGAAATGGCGCAGCGCATCGCGGTCATGTACGCCGGCCAGATCATGGAAGAGCAGGCCGCGCACGCCCTCTTCAACACGCCCCAGCACCCCTATACCGAAGCCCTGCTGTCGGCCCTGCCCGAGCGCAGCGACGGCAGCGCGCGCCTGGCGACCATTCCCGGCATGGTGCCCGGCCTCTACGACCGGCCCAAGGGCTGCCTGTTCGCCCCGCGCTGCGCCTACGCCACCGAGCACTCGCGCAACGAACGCCCGCTGCTGCGCGCCTGGAAGGACGGCATGGTGCGCTGCCACTACCCGCTGGGCGACCCGAGCCGGCAGGCGAACATCGAACGCGACACCCCGCTGGTGGAGGCCGCGCAATGAGCACCACCGCCATCATCCCCACCACCCTGCCCACAGGCCCCGTCGTCGAGGCCAGAAACCTGAGGCAGGTCTATGAAATCCGCCGCGGTTTCATGCGCAAGTCCGACCACCTGCAGGCCGTCGGCGGCGTGTCCTTCTCGGTCCATGCCGGCAAGACGCTGGCCGTGGTCGGCGAGTCGGGCTGCGGCAAGTCGACCCTCGCCCGCATGGTGTCACTGATCGAAACCCCGACCGGTGGCGAACTGACCATCACCGGCATCGATGCGGTGAACGGCGCCCAGGAAGAACGCAAGGGCCTGCGCAAGGCCGTGCAGCTGGTGTTCCAGAACCCCTACGGCTCGCTGAACCCGCGCAAGAAAATCGGTGCCATCCTGGAAGCGCCGCTGGAGATCAACACCAGCCTCAATGCCGAGGAGCGCGCCGCCAAGGCCCGCGCCATGCTGGCGATGGTGGGCCTGCGCCCCGAGCACTACGACCGCTACCCCCACATGTTTTCGGGCGGCCAGCGCCAGCGCATCGCGATTGCGCGCGCGCTGATGCTCAACCCCACCGTGGTGGTGGCCGACGAGCCCGTCTCGGCGCTGGATGTCTCCATCCAGGCCCAGGTGCTCAACCTGCTGGCCGACCTGCAGCAGTCCATGGGCCTGGCCTACCTGTTCATCTCGCACGATCTGGGCGTGGTGCGCCACATCGCCCACGACGTGCTGGTGATGTACCTGGGCCACGCCGTCGAGCAGGGCGAGAAGAACGCCCTGTTCAACCGGCCCCTGCACCCCTACACCCAGGCCTTGCTGGCCTCCACGCCGGGTCTCGCCGGCAGCACCGGCGTCAGGCAGCGCATCGTGCTCAAGGGCGAGCTGCCCTCGCCGCTGAACCCGCCCACCGGCTGCGTCTTTTCCACCCGCTGCCCGCATGTCACCGACCGCTGCCGCGCCGAAAGGCCGCAGCTGCGCGAGGTTGCGGACCGGCAGGTTGCGTGCCACTATGCTGAAAACTTTCTCACTGCGTGACCCAAAACCGTGCACACCCTGCATGGTTTCCAGGCCACGTTTTTTAATGACCAGGGCGCTCAACGTCACAAATGTTGCGCAATCTGGCCGCAAGCCCCGCTGCAAAGCAGCATTAACCTCCAAAGGGATCGTCAAATGATTCAGACCAAACCAAGTGCAAGCCGGCTACGCCCGGTCAAGCGCGCATTGCTGTGCGCCGTCGCCCTGCCAGCGCTGCTGGCACTTTCACCCGTCTCCGCAAAGACGCTGGTGTTCTGCTCTGAAGGCAGCCCCGAGAACTTCTACCCTGGCGTCAACACCACGGGTACCTCGTTCGATGCCAACGAACCCGTCTACAACCGCCTCGTCGAATTCGAATACGGCGGCACCAAGGTCGTCCCCGGCCTGGCCGAAAAATGGGACATTTCCTCCGACGGCCTGACCTACACCTTCCACCTGCGCAAGGGCGTCAAATGGCACGCCTCCAACAAGGCCTTCAAGCCGACGCGCGACTTCAACGCCGACGACGTGCTGTTCATGTTCGAGCGCCAGTGGAAGGAAGACAACGCCTTCTTCAAGGTCACCAGCCCCAACCACTCCTACTTCAGCGACATGGGCATGCCCAAGCTGCTGAAATCGGTGGAAAAGGTCAACGACCTCACCGTCAAGATCACGCTGGACAAGCCTGAAGCACCGTTCCTGGCCAACCTGGCCATGCCTTACGCCGCGGTGCAGTCCAAGGAATACGCCGACGCCATGCTCAAGGCCGGCACGCCGGAAAAAATCGACCAGGATCCGGTCGGCACCGGCCCCTTCTACCTGGTGCAGTACCAGAAAGACGCGATCATCCGCTACAAGGCCTTCCCGCAGTACTGGGGCGGTAAGGCCAAGATCGACGACCTCGTGTACTCGATCACGCCTGACGCATCGGTGCGCTGGGCCAAGCTGCAAAAGGGTGAATGCCACGTCATGCCCTACCCCAACCCCGCCGACCTGGACGCGATCCGCAAGGACCCGAACGTGACCATCGTCGAGCAGGCCGGCCTGAACGTGGGCTACCTCGCCTACAACACCACCAAGAAGCCTTTTGACGACGTGCGCGTGCGCAAGGCCATCAACATGGCGATCAACAAGAAAGCCATCGTCGAGGGCGTGTACCTGAGCACCGGCGTTGCCGCCAAGAACCCGATCCCGCCGACCATGGCCGCGTACAACAACGCCATCAAGGACGACGAGTACAACCCCGAAGCCGCCAAGAAATTGCTGGCCCAGGCCGGTTTCCCCAACGGCTTCACCACCGACCTGTGGGCCATGCCCGTGCAGCGCCCCTACAACCCGAATGCCAAGCGCATCGCCGAGTTGATGCAGGCTGACCTGGTCAAGGTCGGCGTGACCGCCGAGATCAAGAGCTTCGAATGGGGCGAGTACCGCAAGCGCCTGCAGGCCGGCGAGCACCAGATGGGCATGCTGGGCTGGACCGGCGACAACGGCGATCCTGACAACTTCATGTACACCCTGCTCGGCTGCGCTTCGGCACAGTCGGCCAGCGGCTCCAACATCGCCAAGTTCTGCTACCAGCCTTATGAAGACCTGGTCCTGAAAGCCAAGACCGTGACCAACCCCGCGGAGCGCAACAAGCTCTACCAGCAGGCCCAGGTCATCTTCAAGGAGCAAGCGCCCTGGTTCACCATCGCCCACGCGGTGCAGCTCAAGCCCGTGCGCAAGAGCGTGATCGGCTACAAGAACAGCCCCTTCGGCCGCCACAACTTCTACGCTGTGGACATCAAGGAGTAATCCTTAACCACAAGGCGGCTTTGCCACGAAGCCGCCGCCCACACAAAAAGGCCGGGTCACCCCGGCCTTTTTTATTGGAACGCCAGGACACGTTGAAGCGATGCGACTCAGGCAGGCAGCAGCGCCGCCACCTGGGCCGGCAACGCAGCCGGCGACGTGCAATGGATGGCCTGCCAGCCCAACCGCCGGGCCGCGGCGACGTTGGCGGCGGAATCGTCGATGAACAGCGTGTCGGCCGGCAACAGCCCATAGCGCCCGGCCAGAAGTTCGAAGATCGCCGGGTCGGGCTTGGCCAGCTTCACATCGCCGGAGAAGATGCCGCCCTCAAAGTGGCGCAGGAAATCGTGCCGGTTTTCCAGCACGCGCGCGAAAGGCGACGGCATGTTGGAAAGGTAGTAAAGATGCACATCACCGCGGTTGGCGCGGCGATGCTGCAGCTGCTCCAGCAAAGCCACGGTGCTGGCTATGGGCAACAGGCGCTCACCGATGGGCGCGAGGAACCCATGCAACATATCGGCCGGCAAGGCTAGCCGCCGCGCCATGGCGGCCACCACATCGGGCAGTTCGCGCGTTCCGCGGTCAAAGGCCACCCAGTCCTCGTGGTGGAACATGTCGACCGCCAGCTTCTGGGCCGCTTCGGCCGTGGGTGTCAGGTGGCTGAAGTGGGTGCGCAAAAGCTCCGCCGGTTGCCACTCGAACAGCACCGCGCCGAAGTCGAAAACCACGTTCATGCCCTGGGTGCCTTTTGCAGTTCGTAAGCCAGTTCCGCCCGGATCAGGCAGCCGAGCCGCCGGCCAGGCGTGCGGCGGCCGCGGCGGTGATGGCCGACAGCGTGCCGCGCGTGGTGATGACCTCCGGGTCCAGCGTCACCTCGATCACCGTGCCTTCCTTGCGTTCCAGCGCCGCCAGCAGCTCCGCTTCGAACTCGGCCGTGCGTGTGATCCGCACGCCGGCATAGCCGTAGGCACGCGCCAGGCCGGCGAAATCCGGGTTGTTCAGGCGTGAACCACTTTCGTGCTTCGGGTACTCCCTTTCCTGGTGCATGCGTATGGTGCCGTACATGCCGTTGTTGAGCAGCACGATGATGCTCTTGGCGCCGTGCTGCACGGCCGTGGCCAGTTCCTGGCCGTTCATCAAAAAGTCGCCGTCGCCCGCGATGGTGAAAGCCACGCGGCCTGTCGTGATGGCCGCCGCGATGCCCGCCGGTACACCGTAGCCCATGGCGCCCACGGTAGGCGCCAGTTGCGTCTTGTGGCCTTTGACCAGGCCGTGATGCTGGAAGAAGCGGTGCACCCAGCTGGCGAAGTTGCCCGCGCCGTTGGTCAGCACCGCATCGGCCGGCAAATGTTTTTGCAGCAGGCCGACGATGGCCGGCATGTCGATGTCGCCCGGCAGGTTGGCCGAGGGCGTGGGCTTGAGGTTTTCCAGGTAGTCTTCGTTGGCGGAAGCCGTCCAGGCCTCCCAGGCCACGCTCACGGGCGCCGTCAGCACCTCCAGCGAGCGCGCGGCGGCATTCATGGTGGCATTGATCGCCAGGTCGGCCTGGTAGACACGGTTGAGCTCCTCGGCGCTGGCGTGGATGTGCACCAGTTTCTGCGCGGGGCGCGGCGCCTGCAGCAGCGTGTAGCCGCCGGTCGTCATCTCGCCCAGGCGCGGGCCTATGGCGATGATGAGGTCGCTGGCTTTGACGCGCGCGGCCAGCTTGGGATTGAGGCCTATGCCGACGTCGCCGGCGTACAGCGGGTGGTGGTTGTCAAAAGTGTCCTGGAAGCGGAAGGCGTTGCCCACCGGCAGCTTCCAGTTTTCGGCGAAGCGCTGTAGCGCCTGCGCCGACTGCGGCGTCCAGCCGCCGCCACCCGCAATGATCAGCGGGCGCTCGGACTTGAGCAGCATCTCGCGCAGCGTGCGCAGCGAGCCCGGGTCGCTCCAGGCCTGCACCGCCTCCACGCGCGGCAGCGGCTGCGCGGCCGTCATGCGCGTCAACATGTCTTCGGGCAGCACCAGCACCACCGGGCCGGGGCGGCCGTTCATCGCGGTGGCGAAGGCGCGCGCCACGTACTCGGGAATGCGGTCGGCCTCGTCGATACGCTCCACGCGCTTGGCGAAACCCTTGGTGCTGGGACCAAAAAAATTGAAGTAGTCCACCTCCTGGAAGGCCTCGCGGTCGCGGCAATCGCTGGCCACGTCGCCCACCAGCAGCACCATGGGCGTGGAGTCCTGGAAGGCCGTGTGCACGCCGATGGAGGCATTGGTGGCGCCCGGGCCGCGCGTGACCATGCACACGCCGGGCCGGCCGGTCAGCTTGCCGTGGGCCTCGGCCATGAAAGCCGCGCCGCCCTCCTGCCGGCAGGTGACGAACTGGATCTTGTCCCGGCGCGCATGCAGGCCGTCAAGCACGGCCAGGTAGCTTTCACCGGGAACGCCGAATGCGTGGGTAACGCCCTGGGCCAGAAGGCAGTCGACGAGGAGGTGGCCGGCAAGCTGCGGAGCGGGAAGCTTCGACCCAGGGGATGAAATGGAGGAGGATGTCGCTACAGTCATGCCTGCTATTGTGCAGCCATTGGGAATGCCCGTCGGATCGCACAGACATCGTGAATCCACCTTGTTTGCGCCATGGCCATACCGGCCTCATCGAGGAAATCGGCGCCACCAGCAATCACTATTGCACCGCAACAATCGCATCGGCCACCCGCTCCACGTTACCCGCATTCAAGCCGGAAATACAGAGGCGGCCCGACTTCACCAGATAAATCGCGTGCTCCTCACGCAAGCGCCGGACCTGCTCTGCACTCAGGTTGGTATAGCTGAACATGCCGCGCTGGCTGAGCAGGTACGCAAAATCACTTCCCGCCCACTTTCGGCCCAGAGCTGTGTGCAACTGCCGGCGCAGCGACCGGATACGCTCGCGCATGCCCGTGAGGTCGCGCACCCATGATGCGCGGAGCGCCGGGTCACCCAGCACATGGGCAACGATCTGCCCGCCATGCGCGGGCGGGCTGAAGTAGTTTTGGCGTACGGTGAACTTGATTTGTCCGAGTACCCGTTCAGCCTGCCGGTCGTCCGCACATACCACGCTCAGCGCACCACACCGCTCCCCGTACAAGCCCATGCTTTTGGACAAGGTATTGGCAACCAAAAACGGGATACCCGCCTGCGCCAGCAGTCTTACGGAAAAAGCGTCCTCCTCAATACCTTCGCCGAAGCCTTGATAGGCCAGATCCAGAAACGGAATCAACTGGCGATCCTGGATAAGCGGAATCAGCTCCAGCCACTGGGCGTGGGTCAAGTCCACACCTGTGGGGTTGTGGCAGCAGGCATGCAACAGCACCACACTGCGGGGTGGCAACTCTCGCAAGGCGGCCAGCATGGCGTCAAAGCGCACTCCACCGGCAGGGTCGTAATACGGGTAAGTGCGAACAACAATGCCCGCGCTCTCAAAGAGGCTTCGGTGGTTGTCCCAAGTGGGATCGCTCAGCCAGACGCCGCTGGAAGGAAACCACTGGCGCAGGAACTCAGCCCCCGCTTTAAGCGCTCCGCTGGAGCCCACGGTTTGCACGGTCGCGACCCGCCCCTGGACCAACACCGCATGCCCGGCGCCAAACAACAATTCCTGCATTGCGTTGCGAAAACGGGCGCTCCCCTCCATCGGCAAATAGGGCTTGGGCTGCCTGGCCGCGGCCAGGTATTGTTCGGCCTCACACACGGCATGCTGCGCGGGTACCTGCCCCTGCTCATCGCAGTAAATGCCGATCGACAAATTAACCTTGTGCGGCCGGAGATCCCGGTGAAACGCTTCGTTCAGCGCCACGATGGCATCGCCCGCAAAAGCTTCTATGTGCTGGAACATCTTTGAGCCCTGCCTCAGCTGAGCCCGCTGACCGGCAAAGCAACGCCGTGCACGGCGCGCGCGGCGTCGGACGCCAGAAACGCGATGGCCTGGGCCAGGTCTTGCGGGGACACCCAGCGCGCGGGGTCCGCCTCCGGCATGGCGGCCCGGTTCTCGGGGGTGTCGATGATGGAAGGCAGCACGCAGTTGACGCGAATGTTTTGCTCCCGCAATTCAGCCGCCATGGATTCGGTCAAACGGATGACGGCGCCCTTCGAAGCGCAGTACGCCCCCATCTGGGCGGCACCGCGCAGTGCCGACTGCGCCCCCACATTGACAATGCTGCCGCCACCCGCCGCCAGCATGCCGGGCACGACGGCACGCACCATGTTCAAAAGCGTGCGTACATTGATGTCCATCAGGAAATCCCAATCGTGGTCCTGGGTCGCGTGTACGGCTGGCCCCATGCGAAAACCACCCGCCAGGTTGCACAACACGTCAACGCGGCCAAACCGCTCCTGCGCCGCCAGAACCGCTGCCAGCACATCTGCAGACTCCAGCAGATTGACGGGCAACAGCATATGCCGATCAGCGGTTTGGCCGTAGCGCTGCTCCAGCCCCTCGCGCCGCAAATCCAGCAGCACCAGATGGGCTCCGCGCGCCGACAGCAATTCGGCTACCGCAGCACCAAGATTGCCCGCCGCGCCGGTGATCAACACGGTTTTTTTGGAAAAATCCATCTCACTTTCCTCCCCGTCGGGTGTCGTGGTAACGCCCCGTGCCGCGGTTCAGCACCACGTCGTCGGGCAATACCTGGCCCGGCACGAACTCTGGCTGGTGCTGAACCTGGGCATACAGCGGCGCAAAGTCGATGCTTGCCAGGGACAACAACTCGTCAAGATCGTTGATGACGAAATAGGTTTCCTGGAAATCATCGATCCGGTAGTGCGTGCGCATCACGCGCGGCAAGTCAAAGCGCACACGGTTGGGGGAAGCGTCGTCCAGCGCAAACAGCGTTTCTGACGCAGAGGATGCGATGCCCGCGCCATAGATGCGCAGCCCGTCTTTCTGTTGCACCAGACCAAATTCCACGGTGTACCAGTACACCCGGGCCAGCTGGGCCAGCACACCCAGCTTTTGCGCGCGCAGCCCGCCTGCGCCATAGGCCTGGATGTAGTCGGCAATGGCCGGGTTCATCAGCATGGGCACATGGCCGAACACGTCATGGAACACATCGGGCTCTTCCAGGTAATCCAGCTCATGCGGCTTGCGAATGAAATGGCCGGCCGGAAAGCGCCGGTTCGCCAGATGTTCGAAAAACACCTCGTCGGGCACCAGCCCCGGCACCGCCACGATCTGCCAGCCCGTGCGGCGCAACAGCACCTCGTTGAGGCGGCGGAAATCGGGAATCTGGTCCGCGGCAATAGGCAGATCCCGCATTCCCTGGACAAAAGCGTCGCAGGCACGACCCGGCAGCAGGCGGCTCTGGCGCTCGAAAAGCACTTTCCAGGTGGCATGCTCCGCGGGGCCGTAGTGGTCCCAACCCTGGTCTATGGTCCAGTCGGCCCGCGTGGGTTTCATCCCCGCGGCCAGGCCATGTTTGGTGGAGCCAGGCTGTGCGTTCATGCCGGCACCTCCTGCAGTCGGCCATCACAAGCCGCGTCGATCACGCGCGCCAGCTCCAGGTCGCGCGGCGAGAGGCCTTGCACATCGTGTGTGGTGAGCGTGATCTCCACGCGGTTGTAGACATTGCGCCACTCCGGGTGGTGGTCGCGCTTCTCGGCCACCACCGCCACCTGCGCCATGAAACCAAAGGCTTGGGCAAAGTCGGCAAACACCAGGCTGCGGGCCATCAGGCCACCACGTTCGGTGCTGAAATGCCAATGGGGCCAATCGGCCCGCAGGCGGCCAAATGTGCCTGGATCAATGCGCTCCATACCGCGCGCCCTTCACATCACGCACGGCCAGGCCGACGGGTTTATCCAATAAATCACTTGTGGCTGTGACCAAGATCGTGCTCCTCAAACACTGTTTAGAGCCTTTGATTGTGGTGAATTGGCCGTGCAAAGGGTGTGCAAGTTGCAGGCTTGAATGGGCCGAAGATGCATAATTCACGCATGAAACCAGAAAAATACGATGATTCGCTGCTTGATAGCTTTGATATCAGTCTTCTGGCCGCATTACAGCGCGATGCGCACGCCACCCACCAGCAAATTGGGGAACAGGTGCACCTGTCGGGATCACAAGTCAGCCGCCGGGTGCAGCGCCTGGAGGCCGCCGGCATCATCCGCCGTTATGTGGCCCTGCTGGAGCCGAAGGCCATACGCCTTGGCGTGCGTGCCATCTCCTATGTCACCCTGACCCGGCACAGCGGTGAGGAGGGCTCGGCGTTCGAACGCGAAATAGCCGGCTTTCCGGAAGTGCTGGAATGCTATTCGGTGGCGGGCGAGTCGGACTACATCCTGCAAATCGTCGCCGCTGACCTCGGCGTGCTATCGGAGCAAGTCCTGCGCCGCCTGACCCGCATCCAGGGCGTGGGCAGCATCCGGTCGAATATCGTGCTCAACCGCATCAAGAGCAGCACCGAGCTGCCCCTGGCGCACCTCAAGTGCTGACCGGACCCGAAGTCGACCAGGCACCGCGGTTTCTGTCGACACACCAAGCAGCTGCCCGGCAGCGCGCCCTCGCCTTGGCCGGCAAATTGTTGGGTTATTTAGCTATTGTGCCAATGGAACAGGCACAAGCGCACGACCTCACGTGGGAGCACTTTAGTCAGTAGGGGCCGCGGAACCGGCTTTGCCGGGCCGCAGGCGCCGCCCCCTTTGAGGAGGGAACAGGCTACATGCAGT
>NZ_AKIV01000109.1 GCF_000282655.1 Polaromonas sp. CF318 | reverse complement strand
GCATTAGCCCATGCGGCGTTCCTGGTCGGCCCACTCATCCCGATTGCACCCCAACGCGGCCCCGTTTAGGCCGTGAACAGGTTCTCAGGCGGGTTTCCAGAAAATGTAATCGGCCTGGTAAGACGTGGTGAGCTTGTCGCCGAGGTCGGCCTGGGTGCAGGCCTTGCTCAAGTCCTGGCCGCCCTTGGTCTTGATGCGCTGGATGTAGCTGATGTTCTGCAGCACGCCGGGGGTGGCGCTTGAGGCGCCGGTGGACAGCTGCTGCGGCAGGTTGGTGGCGCCGACGCGGGGCGCCAGCGCGACCTGGGTGCCGACGACGCTGGAGCCGTCGATATGGGTCCAGGTGGCGGGCGGGCCGGAATAACGGGCGACGGTCTTGCCCGTGCGGTCCAGCAGCTCGGCCTCGGGACGCACCAGCACCCAGCCTATGGTGCCGGCGGTGGTGGCATTGGCCTTGCACTCGTAGTGCAGCAGGCCGCTGGCGGTGGTTTCGAGCGCGACGACATGGCCCGGCGGCACGACGACCTGCGGGTCGAGGCGATCCTGGCTGTATTCTTTGGGAAGGGGCGCGACGCCCGAACACGCGATCATGAGCGCGGCGGTGCCGGTGATCATGGCCGCGGTGATCGCGGCGCTTTTGCTGTAGGCCCAGAGGACGTTGTGCGTGCTCTTCATGAAACCCCCGTTCTGGCCGTTTTGGCCTTGTGCTGGCTATCCGCCTGTTGTTGCATGCCAGTAAAACCCGGGGTGCGTGGATGTGCTGTAGGACGCCGCGCAAGCTTGCTGCCAGCGCGTTTCCGCAGGACCTGACGGCGCGGTGGAGGCGGCCCGGGCGGGCGCAAAAAAGCCCACAGGGCAAGCCTGTGGGACGGAAAAAACCAGCCCCGCCTGACGTTCAGGGCCGGCTGCTCACGCTCGCATCGGGAATGGCCGCCTTACATCGCCTTGTAGAAGATGTAGTCGGCCTGGTACTGCACCACCTGTCTGGCGCCCGCGTTGCCGGCGGCGCAGGCCATGGCGGGGGCGACGCCGCCGCGGGTGTCCACGCGCTGGATGTAGCTGACGCCGCTCATGGCGCCGCTGCCCATGGCGGGGTTGGCCTTGACGAGCTGGGTGGGGATGTTGCCCGTGCCGTTGGGGACGACGGCGAGCTGGGTGGCGGTGATTTTGGAGCCGTCCATGCTCTCCCAGGTGGCGGGCGGGCCGTAGTACTTGCCGACCTGCTTGCCGCCGCGATCGTTCAGCCTGGCGTCGGGGCCGACAAACACCCATTCAAACTGGCCGGCCATGTCTTTTTTGGGGCTGCACTGGTAAGTGATCTCGCCCACGCCCACGGTTTCCATGGCGACCCTGTGGCCGGCGGGCACCTGGACGGCGGCGGGCAGGCCGGCCTGCGAGTACATGGGCTTCATGGGCGACATGCTGCCGCAGGCGGCGAGCAGGGAGACGGCAAGCAGGGATGCGAAAGCGGTGAAGGGATGGGGCATGGTTGAACTCCTCGGTGGTGATGGACCGGCCGGCGCGGCGCGTCCTGCTCCTGGTACGCAGCGGGACTGACCGTGGATTCAAAAAGCGGCGTTGCCACCGAAGGGCATTTACCAGCTGGGGCCGCGGGACTGGCTTTGCCGGCCCCAGGCGCCGCCCCCTTGAGGGGGGAACAGGCTACACGCAGTGAGCCTGGACGGGGGGGGCTCTCACTGCCCGAAGCGCGGGCCCTTGAGGAGGAAGTCTTTTTCTTCGGGGGTGTCGGCCCGCCCCAGGACCGCATTGCGGTAAGGAAAGCGGCCGAAGAGGCTGATGATGTCGCGGTGCTGGTGGGCGTAGTCCAGGTTGCCCTGCAGGCGCTGCTTGAGCGCTTCGGGCGCGTCGGCGACCAGCCGGGTAAAACGCGCCACACATTCGTCCTGCAGCGCCGGGCTTTCGGCGTGCATCAGCGGCATGTAGAGAAAGAGCCGCGCCGCCCAGGGCAGTTGCCGGTCTTCACCGGCGGCGACGGCCTGCTGCACCAGCTGCTGGGCGCGGGCATCGCCGGCAAAGGCGCGGGCGCTGCCGCGAAAGATGTTGCGCGTGAACTGGTCGAGCAGGATGACCAGCGCCAGGCGGTGCAGGGGCGGCTGTTCCCAGTCCCGCAGGCCGCCGGCCAGGGCCTCATCCACGGCGGCGCCGAAGCGCGTGCGGATCTCGGCGTCCAGCTCGGCGCCGCCGCTGAACCAGCGTTTGCCGAGGTCCTGCGTGGGCCAGTCCTGGGTGATGCCGTCGCCCAGCCAGAAATCCAGGACCTGGCCGGGCGTGGCGGCGGAGGGCGTGTTGGTGGTGGAGGTAGGGACGGCGTCGGTCATGGCGACCGCGAGCTTAGCCTACCAGCGGTCGGAGCGCAGCTGCAGGTCCCAAACACCCTTGCGCACGGCATAGACACCGACCACGCCGTAGCGCTGCTCGCCCACGGCATCCCATTTCATGGAGCCGGTGATGGGCGCGTAGCCGTCGAAGCTGCGCAGGGTTTCGGTGATTTTTTCGGGCTTGACGGAGTTGGCGCGTTTCATGGCGCCGGCCAGGATGTACATGGCGTCGTAGGTGTAGTGGCCGCCATAGGCCGGTTCCACCTTGAAGGTCTCCTGGTACCGGGTCAGAAAGGATTTGCCGTTGACGAATTCCTTGGCGTCCAGGATGGGCGAGGTGGCATAGAGGCCCTTGACCACATCGCTGCCCTTGAGCATGGCGGTGGTCTTGATGGTGTCGCCGCCCAGGATGCTGACCTGCTGCGTGTAGTCGATCTTCTTGAGCGCTTCCATCAGCGCGAGGATCTGGAAGTCGCCCTGTGTGGAGACGATGACCTGCACATTGCCGGCCTTGATCCTGGCGGCCAGCTCGTCAAACGCGGTGGTCTTGTCGTCGGACGAATAGCTGACCACCACTTCCTTGCTGGCCTTCTTGAGCTCGGCCGAGGCGCCGGCGGCCAGACCCTTGCCGTAGGTCGTGCCGTCGTCGACCACGGCGAACTTGCTGGCATTGAGCTGGTTGGCGGCGAAGGAGCCGATGGCGCGGGCCTGCAGGTTGTCGTTGGCGACCAAGCGGAAGGTGGTGTCCAGGCCGAGCTCGGTGAACTTGGGGTTGGTCGAGATGGCGAGCTGGGCGACGTGCTTTTCGGCATAGACCGGCGCGGCCGGGATGCTGACGCCGGAATTGAGGTTGCCGATCACGGCGACCACGCCGGCATCGACCAGCTGTCTGGCGACTTCCACGCCGGCCTTGGGGTCGGAGCGGTCGTCCATGGCGATGATTTCGATCTTGACGGTCTTGCCCTTGATCTGGAAGCCTTCCTTGTTGAGCTCGTCCACGGCCATCTTCACGCCGTTGTGCAGGTCCTGCCCCAGCGCGGCGAGGTTGCCCGACAGGGGCTGGGCAACGCCGATCTTGATGGTGTCGGGCGGGTTGTCGCAGCCGGACAGCAGGACGGAGCCTGCGAGGACAGCGGCGGTCAGGGCCGCCTGGGTAAGGCGGCGGGTGGCGGTGTGGGTCATCGTGAAACCTCGGGTTGATTGGGTGTAACTGAATGTATGTTTCACCGCCGCGCCGCGATAGTGGGTTTGACCTACTTTTTATGAATGTCTGAGTAGATAAGTTTTACTAATGGTTCGAATTGCTTCGTTTTACCCAAAAAGCGCACCGAAATGGCTTGTTTTGGGGCCGGGTTGGCGCGCGCTCGCGCAGGGCGTGCCGGCGGCCGCCCGTCTGGCCCGTCGCCGGGTTTCAGGGCAGCAGGTGTTTGCGCAGGAAGGCGCTGATCTTGTCGTCCAGGGCCGGGAGCTGGCCGCGGTCGAAGCCGGGCGGGTCCAGCAGCAGGTCTTTGGCAAGCCCGGACATCGCCTCGGCGGGCGGCAGCGGTGACAGCAGCGCGCCATGGCCGCCGTCGGGCAGGTCGGCCAGCAGTTCGCAGCGCTTGTTGCAGGCCGCGAGCACCACGTCGCTGTGAAAACGCGGCACCAGCCAGCGGTCTTGCCGTGCCGTGATGAGGGCCAGCGGCACCGGCGGCGACGCCAGCGAGGCCATGTCGAAATCGGCGGCCAGCGGCACGCCGGCGACCACGGCCTGGATGCGCGCATCGTGATGGCTTTGCCAGGCGGCGTCGCTGAAGCGCTGGCGAATGACGGCCAGCACCACGGTTTTTTTCAGGCCGTCCAGCATGCCGCCCGTGAGCCGGGTCGTCAGTCCGGCGCAGGTCTGGAAGTCCTCGGCGATGTGGGCTTCGCAGTGTCGGGTGAGCAGGGCCGGCGACCAGCGCCCGCCGGCCAGGGTCAGCGCGGTATGGCCGCCGGCCGACATGCCGTACATGCCGACCTTGTCGAGCGACAGCAGCGGCGCGAAGCGCGGCTCGCGCGCGACCGTGTCGATGGCGCGCGAGACCTCGGCGGGCCGCTGCTTCCAGCTGTCGGGGCCGGGGGAAGATGGATCCCGGGCGTTGTCGCCACGGTGCAGGGGGAAGGCGACGACAAAACCGTCCGCGACCAGGCGGCGCGCCAGGTCGGTGTAAGTCCAGGGTGAGCCGCCCGAGCCGTGCGAGATGACAACGAGGCGCGTGTTGCCGCGCACGGGCTGGCCGTCTTTGTCGACTTTGAGGGAATAGGAGCCGACCTGCATGGGGCGGTCCTCGCCGGCGGAAGGATAGAACACGCTGACAGGGCCGTCGTCCTGCAGGCCCGGCAGCTCGGTAAAACCCATGCCGGCCTGCGCGGCCGCGGCGGCGAGCAGCAGCAGGCTGCTCAGCAAGTATTTCTTCATGGGCCCCCTTTTGCTTCTTTGCTTCTTTGTTCTCCTTCGATTAGAGCAGACCCAACTGGGCCCACAGCAGCTTGCCCAGGTAGCGGTCGGGCATCAGCGTGAACACCCCCGCGACAAGGCATGCGCCAATGTAGAGGGCTTGCATGGCGCCGCGGTGGCCCGCGATGTTGCCGCGGCTCAGATGCCAGAACGCGCCGGTCATGCTGAACAGCGCGAAGGGCACCAGCAAGTGGATGGGCGTGTAGCCGGCGATATTGGGATAGTCGTAGTCGCGGATGAAAACCGCCGTCGCCGCGGTGACCAGCATCATCGTCACAAAGGCATAACCAAAAGCCCGGTGCAGCTTGGGCCGCTGCACGCGCCCCTTGCGCGCCCACAGCGCGACGGGGCCAATGAGGATGGCGCTGGCGGCGGCCGACAAATGAATGGCGATGAGCGGCGTGAGTTGCATGTTGGCTCCCCCTTGTTGTGGTAACCGATTGTCAGGAATAGGCTCATCCCTGTCCAGGCTCAAGAACCAGATTCACCCCTGGCCTGTGCCCGGCCCTTCGACAAGCTCAGGACAGGCTAGGGCCGGTTCCACGGCCCCGCTGGCTCGGAGTTCAGGCGAGGCGACTGCTGGCTCGGACCGAGAGGCCATAATCTTGACTAAATTTTTTTGGAGACCGCGTGGATATTGCACTGCTAATCAAAGCCGCCATCATGGGCATCGTCGAGGGCCTGACCGAATTCCTTCCTATCTCCTCGACAGGCCACCTCATTCTTGCGGGCGCGCTGCTCGGTTTTGACGACGACAAGGCCAAGGTGTTCGACATCGCGATCCAGACCGGCGCCATCTTCGCGGTCATCCTGGTTTACTGGCAGAAGATTCGCGCGACGGTGGTGGCGCTGCCGACCGAGAAACAGGCGCAACAGTTTGTGCTCAATGTGCTGGTGGCTTTTGTGCCGGCCGTGGTGCTGGGCCTGCTGTTCGGCAAGGCCATCAAGGCCCATCTGTTCACGCCGGTCGTGGTGGCCAGCACCTTCATCATCGGCGGCTTCATCATCCTCTGGGCTGAAAAGCGCCAGCAGAACAACCCCGCCGCCGCGCGCATCCAGGAGGTGGATGCCATGACGGTGATGGATGCGGTCAAGGTCGGCCTGGTGCAATGCCTGGCGATGATCCCGGGCACCAGCCGCAGCGGCGCGACCATCATCGGCGGCATGCTGCTGGGGCTGTCGCGCAAAGCGGCCACCGATTTTTCTTTCTTCCTGGCCATGCCCACGCTGATAGGCGCGGGCGCCTACAGCCTCTACAAGGAGCGCGCGCTGCTGTCCATGGCGGACCTGCCGATGTTCGGGGTGGGCCTGGTGTTTTCTTTCCTGAGCGCCTGGCTGTGCGTGCGCTGGCTGCTGCGCTACATCTCGAGCAACAGCTTTGTGCCTTTCGCCTGGTACCGCATCGCCTTCGGCATCGTGGTGCTGGCCACGGCCTGGAGCGGCCTGGTGGTCTGGGCGGAATAATGCGGGCCGCGTGCATGGGCTGGGCCTCCCGGTTTTTTTTGCTGCTCGTGGGCCTGCTGCTGGCGGGCCAGTTCTCGCATGCGGCGGGCCCGGTGAGCATCCCCTCGCTGGACGGCAAGCTGGAGATCCCGGCCTACTGGTTTGACGTCGGCGACGGCGAGCCCAGGCCCGTCATCATCGGCCTGCACGGCTGCGGCGGCGGGCTGGACAGCAAGGGCAATTTTGCCGAGCGCTTTTTCCGCTACGCGGGTTATTTCAACGCGGAACGCATCCACTTCCTGCCGCTGGACAGCTTCACGCCGCGCGGCCACAAGTCGATCTGCGAGATCCCCAACAAGCTTCGCACCATCCATGAGGCCGAACGCCGGGAGGACGTGTTCGCCGCCATCGCCTGGCTGGTGAAGCAGCCCTCGGTGGATGCCTCGCGCATTGTGGTCATGGGCTGGTCGCACGGCGCGCAGACCGTGCTCAGCACGGTGGACGCCACGGACAAATACGTGCAGGCGCAGAAAGTGCGGCCGCGCGCCGCCGTGGCTTTTTACCCCGGCTGCCTGGTGAACAACAAGATGTGGAACTATGAAGTCCACCAGCCGCTGCTGATCATGATCGGCGAGCTCGACGACTGGACGCTGGCCGGCGAATGCGTCACGCTGCAGGAGCGCCTGCGAAAGAACAAGGCCAATGCGCCCGTGGAGCTGGTGGTCTACCCGGGCAGCTACCACGGCTTTGATGGAACAGGTCCCGTCAAGCAGATGGTAGGCCTGGGCAACACCAAGAGCGGCACGGCCATGGTGGGCGGCAACCCCGCGGCGCGGGAGGCCTCGCATATACGCATGTTCGAGTTTCTCTCGGCGCAGCTGGGCCAGCCTTTGCTGCTGTCGCATGCCCAGCGCTTCAAGGGCCACCACTACGTGGTTCCGCCGGCCTCGGGTTTCGCGGCGGCCGACGACACGGCCGCCGTGCCGCTCAGCGATGCCGGTAAGGCGCGTTATGCGCACTTTCGCAGCCTGCCGCCTCCCAAGGCCTTTGCCGTGACGGAAAAAGGCGGCTGGTATTTCAACGCAGGTGAGCCCGAGGCGATGGCCACGACCTTCCAGCAATGCGCGCGGGCAAAATCGAAGTGCTGGCTTTACGCCGTGGACGACCAGGTCGTGTGGCAGCCCGATGTGGCGGCCCGGGCGGGAGAAGCGGGACTCAAGCGCGTGGGGGCGGCGGCCCGCTGAGCTTGCGCTGCATTGGCCGCAGTCGCCTTGTTTTCAATCTGCGTAAATCTGCGAAATCTGTGGATAAAAATTCATCCGCAGATTACGCA
>NZ_AKIV01000108.1 GCF_000282655.1 Polaromonas sp. CF318 | reverse complement strand
TCTTTTGCTTACTTTTCTTTTGGCGAAGCAAAAGAAAAGTGAGTTGCCGCCGGGCAACCCCCGGCCAGCAGAACTAAGTAGGGGAAGCAGGGGAAGAGCGCACTCAGCCGGAGCAAGACCCGGCCAGCCGCCCGCAGCAAGAGAACCAAGGAGATAAGAGGAACAGAGGAGGCGCGCCCGCCGGAGCAAGACCCGGCCCCTAACCCCTTTATTTCGAAAACAGACGGCTAAACCCCTCCTTATTCACCGCAATCAATTGCGAGCTTTTTCCTTACAGTGACCCCAAAACCCATCTTGCCGATGGCCGGCTGGGGTCGCTGGCGCCCAAAGAGACAAACCGCTAGCTACTACAACCAAATCAACCTCCACCATGCCAGACCCCAAATTCCTTGTAAGAGCCCCTCTGCTGGACCCCAAACAACAGGTGGTCGGCTACAGGCTGGCCTGGCAGAGTTCGGTGCCCACGGATCCGCAGGAAGACGTGCGGCAGCTGCTGGACTTTGTGGGTGAGCGGGCCCATGATGCCGAGCTGGGTTTGCTGTTCCTCGATGCCGAGCGCGGCGTGCCGCCGGGCGGCATCCTGGCTGGCGGGATACCTGGCAACACGGTGCTGATGCTGGACTGCCCGGACCTGGCCGAGGACTGCGTGGCGGGCATGGCTTCCATGCGTGAACAGGGCTTGCAGCTGGCGCTGCGTGGTGCCAGCCTCGCGTTCATGGAAACGCATGCCGAGACGCTGCTGCCGCTGGCCACGCACATCGAGCTGCCCTGGGGACATCCGGATTTTGCGGCGCTCAGCAACCTGGCGAAGCAGGCCGAGCCGCCGCTGGCGGTGGTGGTGCAGGATTTCCCGGGCTGGGGCGAGTTCGACAAGTCGGCCGCGCATGGCGTGAGCGGCTTCTTCGGGCAACTGTGCACCACGCCGCGCCCGATCAACAACGCCGGGGCGCTGAGCCCGCAGGCGATTTTTATCCTGCAGCTGATGCAGATGGTGCAGGAAAACGCTGACGTGCGGCACATCGAGGGTGTGCTCAAGCGCGACGCGGCGCTGTCGTACAAGCTGTTCCGCTACATCAACTCGCCGGGCTTCGGCATCGAGGTCGAGATCGAATCGCTGCGCCATGCGGTGACCATGCTGGGCTATACCCCGCTGTTCCGCTGGCTGTCGGTGCTGCTGGCCACGACCAACACGGCCGGGTATTCGCACGCGCTGCTGCAGGCGGCGATTGTGCGCGGGCGTTTTGCCGAGCTGCTGGGCAAGGACTTGCTGCCGCGCGGCGAGGCCGAGCACCTGTTTTTTGTCGGCATGTTCTCGCTGCTGGACCAGCTGCTGGGCATCCCGCTCGAGAAGGTGGTGAGCCAGATCCTGCTGCCCGAGCCGGTGGTGCAGGCCCTGCTGGGCCGCGAGGGTGTCTACGGCCCCTTTCTGTCGCTGGTCGAGGCCTGTGAGCAAAGAGACGGCCGGGTGCCGGCGCTGGCCGATGCGCTGTTTGTGACCTCCACCCGCGTCAACCAGGCGCACCTGGCGGCGCTGGCCTGGGCGCATACGGTCACTATCTAGCGCCATCCACGGATGAATCCCTATCCGCAGATGACGCAGATTTCCGCAGATAAAGACAAACGCAATGCAATGTTGTTTAGTGGATGGCTTGCACAGATGGGGATAGGGATGAAGCCTTGGGTACAAACTTCTTCTCTTCAATCTGTGTAAATCTGCGAAATCTGCGGGTGAATTCTTATACCCACAGATGACGCGGATTGCCGCGGATAAAGACAGATAACTAAGACGTTCTGACGACAGACGGGTTTCCCTGATCGAACCGGTCGCTCCGCCATCGCCAGAGAAGCGGGTGTTTTCGCGCGCTTTTCGGGCCATGGCGCGCGGCGCCGCCTTTGTACATTGAAGCATGGCCATTTGCACTGTGCACACGGCGCGTGGCCCCGCGCGCGATGGCAGACAAAACCTATGAACACACCCCTGCATGGCGCAACGGCCTCGTCGGCCGGTCCGGATTTCCTCCTGACGGACCATGATTTTTCGAAGATACGCACGCTGATCCACCAGCGGGCCGGCATTGCCCTGAGCACGCAGAAACGGCAGATGGTCTACAGCCGGCTGGCGCGGCGCCTGCGCGAGCTGCGGCTGACCGAGTTCGCGAGCTATCTGCGTTTCCTCGAAGCCGACCCGCAGGGCGACGAATGGCAGCAGTTCACCAATGCGCTGACGACCAATCTCACGGCTTTTTTTCGCGAGGCCCACCATTTCCCGGTGCTGGCCGAGCACGCCAAAAAATGCGCCCAGCCCATGAGCGTCTGGTGTTCGGCCGCCTCCACCGGCGAGGAGCCTTATTCCATCGCCATGACCTTGATCGAGGCGCTGGGCGAGCGCGCCGCCTCGGCGGCCAGCGTGATGGCCACCGACATAGACACCCAGGTGCTGGCCAAGGCCCAGGCCGGGATCTTCACGATGGAGCAGGTCAGCAAGTTGTCGCCGGCGCGGCTCAAGCGCTTTTTCCTCAAGGGTGCGGGCGCGCAGGCCGGCAAGGTGCGCATACGGCCCGAAGTCGCGGCCATGGTGAAGTTCGGGCAGCTCAACCTGCTGGACGCGAAATGGGCGCTGCGCGAGCCCTTTGACGCGATCTTCTGCCGCAACGTGATGATCTACTTCGACAAGCCCACGCAGGGCCGCATCCTGCAGCGCTTCGCGCCGCTGATGAAGCCGCACGGCCTGCTGTTTGCCGGGCATTCGGAAAACTTCTCCTTTGCCAGCGACACCTTCCGGCTCAAGGGCCAGACGGTGTACGAACTCGTGGCGCCCGGCATGAAAGCGGAAAAGGCGCTGCCATGACCACGGCGCACCGGGAGACCCTGGCCACCCACCATTATTTCGACCGCGAGTTCGGCCTCGCGGCGGTCAAGCTGCTGCCCGGCGAATACTTTGTGACCTCCAGCGACATGGTGCTGACCACGGTGCTGGGATCCTGCGTCTCGGCCTGCGTGCGCGATGCCGTGGCCGGCATAGGCGGCATGAACCATTTCATGCTGCCGGAAGATGCCGAACCGGGCACCCGCGGCGCGGCGGCCTCCATGCGCTACGGCGCCTACGCCATGGAGATGCTGCTCAACGAGCTGCTCAAGGCCGGCGCGCGGCGCGAGCGGCTCGAGGCCAAGGTCTTCGGCGGCGGCGCGGTGCTGGCCAACATGACGCTGCTCAACATCGGCGAGCGCAATGCCGACTTTGTGCTGCGCTATCTGCAGATGGAGCAGGTGCGGGTGGCCGCCCAGGACTTGCGCGGCAACTACCCGCGGCGCATCAACTACTTCCCGGTGACGGGCCGGGTCACCATGCGCAAGCTGCGCCAGCAGGACGACGTGGCGCTGGTGCGCGACGAGGAGCAGGCGCTGGCCGCCACGCTGCGCAGGCCGGCCCGGCCCGCCAGTGTCGAGATCTTCAGCAACGGCCAGGCCGCGGGTGCGGCCGCCAGGAATGCGTGGGCTTTATGAACGCGAACGTGAACGGGACTGCCAAAAAGATCAAGGTGCTGTGCGTCGACGACTCGGCGCTGATACGCAGCCTGATGACCGAGATCATCAACAGCCAGCCCGACATGGTGGTGGTGGCCACGGCCTCGGACCCGCTGGTCGCGCGCGACCTGGTCAAGCAGCACAACCCCGACGTGATGACGCTGGACGTGGAAATGCCGCGCATGGACGGCCTGGAGTTCCTGGAAAAACTCATGCGGCTGCGGCCCATGCCGGTGCTCATGGTGTCCTCGCTGACCGAACGCGGCTCGGAAGCGGCGCTGCGCGCGCTGGAACTGGGCGCGATTGATTTTGTGACCAAGCCGCGCCTGGGCATACGCGACGGCCTGCTGTCCTATACCGACCTGATCGCCGGCAAGATACGCATCGCGGCGAGCGCCAAGCTGCTGCCGGTGCGGCGCGCGGCGCCGGCGGGCGGCATGGCCGATGGGGAAGCGCCGCTGCTGCACAGCCCGCTGCTGAGCACCGAAAAACTCATCATCATCGGCGCCTCCACCGGCGGCACCGAGGCCATACGCGAGGTGCTGCAGCCGCTGCCGCCCGACAGCCCGGCCATCCTGATCGCCCAGCACATGCCGGCGGGCTTTACCAATTCTTTCGCGCAGCGGCTCAACGGGCTGTGCCGCATCGTGGTTTCGGAAGCGGTGCACGGCGAGCGTGTGCTGCCCGGCCATGCCTACATCGCGCCGGGCGGCTTTCATTTGTCGCTCACGCGCA
Organism: Polaromonas sp. CF318; assembly: GCF_000282655.1. Classification (GTDB taxonomy): domain Bacteria; phylum Pseudomonadota; class Gammaproteobacteria; order Burkholderiales; family Burkholderiaceae_C; genus Polaromonas. The sequence goes on along the minus strand of NZ_AKIV01000108.1, from coordinate 10,865 downwards.
GCGGCGCCAACTACGTGGCCCAGGTCGACCAGGCGCCGCCCGTGAACCGGCACCGGCCCTCGGTCGACGTGCTGTTCGACTCGGCCGCGCGCCATGCCGGCAAGAACGCCATCGGCGTGATCCTGACCGGCATGGGGCGCGACGGTGCCGAGGGCCTGCAGCGCATGCGCCAGGCCGGCGCCCACACCATCGCGCAGGACGAGGCCAGTTGCGTGGTCTACGGCATGCCGCGCGAGGCCGTGGCGCTGGGCGCGGCGGCCGAGGTGGCGCCGCTGCGCGAGATCAGCCAGCGCGTGCTGGCGCACCTGCGCTCTTTCGGGGAGCGCACCAACCGGGTGTAGGACCTCAAGCTGAACGCCAAACCGGCCGTAAACCAATCGTAAAACTGAATGAAAAAACTGGAGTGAAGCGTGGTTGATAAAAACATCAAAATCCTGGTCGTGGATGACTTCCCGACCATGCGCCGGATTGTGCGCAACCTGCTCAAGGAGCTGGAGTTCGTCAACGTCGACGAAGCCGAGGACGGCGCCGCGGGCCTGGAAAAGGTCAAAACCGGCAGCTACGGCTTTGTGGTCTCGGACTGGAACATGCCGAACATGGACGGCCTGGCCATGCTGCAGGCCATACGCGCCGACCCGCAGTTCGCCAAACTGCCGGTGCTGATGGTGACGGCCGAGGCGAAAAAGGAAAACATCATCGCGGCCGCGCAGGCCGGCGCCAACGGCTATGTGGTCAAGCCCTTCACCGCCGTGACGCTGGAGGAAAAGATCAACAAGATCTTTGAAAAGATCGAGAAGGAGGGTGCCTGACATGGACGCACACCAAGCCGTAGCCCTGCACCCCGCGGCCGCCGGCGATTCGGCCGAACAGCTGGTCAACCGCATAGGCCATTTGACGCGCCAGATGCGCGAGGGCATGCGCGAACTGGGCCTGGACAAAAGCATCGCGCGCGCGGCCGAGGCGATTCCCGACGCGCGCGACCGCCTCAGCTATGTGGCCCAGATGACCGAACGCGCGGCCGAAAGGGCGCTCAACGCCATCGACGTGGCCCAGCCCATACAGGACAATCTGGCGAAGCAGGCGGTGGAGCTCGGCAAGCGCTGGGACAGCTGGTTCAACAGCCCGCTGGAGCTGGCCGATGCGCGCGAGCTGGTCGAAGACACGCGCGGCTACCTGGCCGAAGCGCCCAGGCAGGCCGGCGCCACCAATGCGCAGCTCATGGAAATCATGATGGCCCAGGACTTCCAGGACCTGACCGGCCAGGTCATCAAGAAGATGATGGACGTGATCAAGGACATGGAGACGCAGCTGCTGCAGCTGCTGATCGACAACGCGCCGCCCGACAAGCGCCAGGAGGCGGGGCAGGGCCTGCTCAATGGTCCGCAGATCAAGATCGGCAATGCGGATGCGGTGGCCGATCAAGGGCAGGTCGACGATTTGCTGGCGAGCCTGGGGTTCTGAGCTGTCTGGAATCTGCGGACGGACTTTTGTCCGCAGAGGATGCGGGGATTTTTATCCGCAGATTACGCAGATTTCCGCAGATAAAACCAGAGAAATGAAATTCAAGGTATCCATTCCCTCTCTTCAATCTGTGGAAATCTGCGTCATCTGCGGATGAATCTGTCTGCGAAGGGGGAAAAATTTATATCCACAGATTACGCAGATTTCCGCAGATTAAAACCATCGTGATGAAAGTCATGTGGCTGGCGTGTGTGTGATCGGAATGAAGCTGTTGGTCCAGATTTCTTCTCTTCAATCTGTGTAAATCTGCGTAATCTGCGGATGAATCTGTCTGCGAAGGGGCAAAAAAATTTATATCCACAGATTACGCAGATTTACGCAGATAAAACCAGGGAAGTGAAGTTCAAGGCATCCATTCCCTCTCTTCAATCTGTGAAAATCTGCGTCATCTGCGGATAAATTCTTCGATCCCGCATCCCGCCCGGCCAGCACAGCTCATTCCCCAAAGAACAGCCCGATACAGGGCCTGTTTCACTGATCGGTTTCACGCCTCCCCTCCAATAATTCTTATGACTGGGCGCACCTCGCGCCCTGCGCTGCGGAGTATGGATGGCGGAAGAAAGTGAGCTCGAAAAGACCGAACCGGCCTCGCCGCGCCGCCTGGAAAAGGCGCGCGAAGAAGGCCAGGTGGCGCGGTCGCGCGAGCTGGTCACCTTTGTCATGCTGGCCACCGGCGTGGCCGGGCTGTGGATGCTGGGCGAGATGATGGGCGGGCATTTCAACAGCGCGCTGCGCGGCGGCCTGCAGTTCGAGCGGGCCTCGGCCTTTGATGCCTCGCACATGATGAACCAGGCCGGCACCGCCGTGCTGCACGCCATGCAGGCATTGCTGCCGGTGCTGCTGATGCTGCTGGTGGCCGCGCTGGTGACGCCCATGCTGCTGGGCGGCTGGCTGCTGTCGGCCCAGTCGCTGGCGCCGAATTTTTCCAAGCTCAACCCGGTTGCCGGCATAGGCCGCATGTTCTCGGTCGAGTCGCTGGCCGAGCTGGCCAAGACCCTGCTCAAGTCGGCGCTGGTGGGCGGCGTCGCCTGGTGGGTGATCGCGGACGACCTGGGCGCCATCATGGGCCTGATGCGCGAGCCCTCGCACGCCGCGCTGCCGCACACCCTGCACCTGGTCGTTGGCAGCTGCGCGCTGATCATCGCCTCGCTGCTGCTGGTGGCCGGCATCGACGTGCCCTACCAGCTCTGGAGCCACGCGCGCAAGCTGCGCATGTCGCGCGAGGACCTGCGCCAGGAGAACAAGGAAAGCGAGGGCGACCCGCACATCAAGGCGCAGATACGCCGGCAGCAGCAACAGATGGCCAAGCGCCGCATGATGGCCGAGGTGCCCAAGGCCGACATCATCGTCACCAACCCCACGCATTTCGCCGTTGCCCTTCAATACCTGGACCAGGACATGCGCGCGCCGCGCGTCATCGCCAAGGGCACGGACCTGGTGGCCCTGCGCATACGCGCCATGGCCGAGGAACACAAGATCCCGGTGCTGGAAGCGCCGCCGCTGACGCGCGCGCTGTATCGCCACACCAAACTCGGCGACGAAATCCCGGCAGCGCTGTATTCGGCCGTGGCCGAGGTGCTGGCCTGGGCCTACCAGCTGCGGCGCGCGGCCGGGGGCGGCGTGGCGCCACCGCGCGCACCGCGCGACCTGCCGGTGCCTGAGTCGCTGGACCCGCTTGCCTTGAGTGGAAACGCCGCATGACGCTGGTCGACGACCTGATGCGCCTGCCACGCCAGATGATGGCCGGCGGCAAGGGCAAGGGCCTGGCCGGCCCGGTGCTCATCATCCTGATCCTCAGCATGATGGTGCTGCCGCTGCCGCCGTTTTTGCTGGACCTGCTGTTCACCTTCAACATCGCGCTGTCCATCATGGTGCTGCTGGTCAGCATGTACACGATGAAGGCGCTGGACTTCGCGGCCTTCCCGGCCGTGCTGCTGTTCACCACGCTGCTGCGCCTGTCGCTGAACGTCGCTTCCACGCGCGTGGTGCTGATGGAAGGCCATACCGGGCCGGACGCCGCCGGCAAGGTGATCGAGGCTTTCGGCCACTTCCTGGTGGGCGGCAACTTCGCGGTCGGCGTGATGGTCTTCATCATCCTGGTGGTGATCAACTTCATGGTCATCACCAAGGGCGCGGGCCGCATCGCCGAGGTGGGCGCGCGCTTCACGCTGGACGCCATGCCGGGCAAGCAGATGGCGATCGACGCCGACCTCAACGCCGGCCTGATCGGCGAGGACGTGGCGCGCAAGCGCCGCGCCGAAGTGGCGCAGGAGGCCGACTTCTACGGCTCCATGGACGGCGCCAGCAAGTTTGTGCGCGGCGATGCCGTGGCCGGCCTGCTGATCCTGGTGATCAACATCATCGGCGGGCTGATCGTGGGCATGGCCCAGCACGGGCTGGATTTTTCGCAGGCGGCCACGACTTACACCCTGCTGGCCATCGGCGACGGCCTGGTCGCGCAGATCCCGGCGCTGGTGATCTCCACGGCGGCCGGCGTCATCGTCTCGCGCGTCACCACCGACGAGGACGTGGGCGGCCAGCTCACGGGCCAGCTCTTCGCGAATCCGCAGGTGCTGTTCCTGACGGCCGGCGTCATAGGCCTGATGGGCCTGATCCCCGGCATGCCCAACATCGCGTTTTTGATCATCGCGGGCGGCCTGGTCTGGCTGGGCCGGCGCATTGTGCGGCGCGGCGCCGCGGCCGCGGCCGCCGCGGCTGAAGCACCGCCGCCGCCGGCCCCGGCCGAATCGCAGGAGGCCAGCTGGGACGACGTGGCGCTGGTGGACCCGCTGGGGCTGGAGGTCGGCTACCGGCTGATCTCGCTGGTGGACAAAAGCCAGAACGGCGAACTGCTGGGCCGCATCAAAAGCATACGCAAGAAGTTCGCGCAGGACATCGGTTTCCTGGTGCCCGTGGTCCACATCCGCGACAACCTGGAGATCAAGCCCAACGCCTATGTGCTCAAGCTCAAGGGCGTGCAGATCGGCGAGGGCGAAGCCTTTCCCGGCCAGTGGATGGCCATCAACCCGGGCCAGGTCAGCGCCCCCCTGCCGGGCACGCAGACCAGGGACCCGGCTTTCGGCCTGCCCGCGACCTGGATAGACAGCGGCCTGCGCGAGCAGGCGCAGATCTACGGCTACACCGTGGTCGATGCCAGCACCGTGGTGGCCACGCACCTCAACCATTTGATCCACGCGCATGCGGCCGAGCTGCTGGGCCGGCAGGAAGTGCAGCAGCTGCTGGACCGCATCGGCAAGGAATCGCCCATGCTGGTGCAGGACCTGGTGCCCAAGACACTCTCGCTCACGACGCTGCAGAAGGTGCTGCAGAACCTGCTCGAGGAAAACGTGCCGATACGCGACATGCGCACCATCCTCGACGTGCTGGCCGAGCACGCGCCCACCGTGAGCGACACCACCGAGCTCGGCTCGCTGATACGGCTGGCGCTGTCGCGCGCCATCGTGCAGCAGATCTTCCCGGGCAACGAAGCCCTGCAGGTGATAGGCCTGGACAGCGCGCTGGACCGTGTGCTGCTGCAGGCTCTGGCCAACAGCGCCGGCCTGGAGCCGGGCCTGGCCGACAGGCTGCTGCGCGAAGCCCAGCAGGCCATGGACCGCCAGGCCGGGCTGGGCCTGGCGCCGGTGCTGGTGGTGCAGCACCCGCTGCGTGTGCTGCTGGCGCGCTTCCTGCGCCGCAGCCTGCCGCAGCTCAAGGTGCTGTCGCACGCTGAGATACCCGACACCCGCACCATCCAGGTGACCGCCACGATTGGAGCCACGACGTGAACAGCCGCATCAGCAACGCCGGGCAGACCTGCCGGGTCGTCGCGCCTTCGAGCCGCGAGGCCTTGCGCCTGGTGCGCGAAAAACTGGGCCCCGATGCCGTGGTGCTGTCCAACCGCGTGACGGCCGAAGGCGTGGAGGTGCTCGCGGCACTGGAGGAATTTGCCGCCGCACCCGCGCCTGCCTCCGCACCCGCCGTGGCGGCCGTGCCTGCCGCCCCTGTCGCCCCTGCCGCCTCCATGAGCCCGCCGGCCGGAAGCGACGCCGTGCTGCGCGAAATCCATTCCATGCGCGGCATGATTGAAGAGCAGCTGGCCGGCATGGCCTGGAATGAGAAACAGCGGCGCGACCCGGTGCGCGGCCATTTGCTGCGCACCCTGCTGGGCGCGGGCTTCAGCGCGCGCCTGGCCAAGGACATCCTGCAGGACCTGCCCACGGGCCAGGGCCAGGCGCAGGGCATGGACTATGCGAAGGCCGAGCTCGCGCGCCGCATGCCGCTGCTCGAGGACGAAGGCGCACTGCTGGATGAGGGCGGCGTTTACGCGCTGATGGGCCCGACCGGCGTGGGCAAGACCACCACCACGGCCAAGCTCGCGGCGCGCTGCGTGATGCGCTTCGGCGCCGACAGGCTGGCCCTGGTCACCACCGACAGCTACCGCATAGGCGCTTACGAGCAGCTGCGCATCTACGGCCAGATCCTGGGCGTGTCGGTGCATGCGGTGAAGGACGCGGCCGACCTGGACCGGGTACTGGCCGTCCTGCGCGACAAACACATGGTGCTGATAGACACCGTGGGCATGAGCCAGCGCGACCGCGCGGTCGCCGGCCAGATCGCCATGCTGTGCGGCGCGAGCCGGCCGGTCAAGCGCCTGCTGCTGCTCAATGCCTCCAGCCACGGCGACACCCTCAATGAAGTGGTGCAGGCCTACCGCCACGGCGAGAAGGTCGGCGGTGACTGGGACCTGGCCGGCTGCATCTTCACCAAGGTCGACGAGGCCACGCACCCGGGCGCGCTGATCGACATGGCGATACGCCACCAGCTGCCGGTGCATTACATCTCCAGCGGCCAGAAGGTGCCTGAGCACCTGGCGCCGGCCGACGGCCGGGCCCTGGTCGACAGCGTGTTCCAGGCCCGCAGCCGCAGCGCGCTGTTTGTGCCCGGCGAGTCCGGGCTCGAGGACAAACCCGCTGCGCGCGACGAAGAGGCCCAAGCCACCAGCGAGCGGCTGCGCGCGCAATGCCGGCAACTGATCAATGCCCTGACGCACAACGCGCAGGAACTGGCCGCCAACGCGGCCGCGCTGTCGCGGGGCGGCATAGGTTTTGAGGAAACGCGCGCGCTGTGGCGCCGGCTTGCCGACCCTGCGGATGTCGACGACGCGCAGGGCATCTCGCGGGCGCTGCTGTCCCGGGCCGTGGAGGACAGCGCCGCACTGTGTGATGGCCGTGTGCTGGCCGTGGCCGGTGAAGCGCGCGGAAGCGGCGCGGCGCAGGGACTGGTCGGTACGCTGCTGCTGTCGGACCGCACGGGCAAGGTGTTCGCGGCGCCGCTGCAAGGCCCTGCGGACCCGGCACAGCCGGCACAAGCGGCAGGGTGGGCGCTGCAGCCCGCGCTGGGCAAGACGGTGGTCCACCTCTTTGCGCAGGTGCCCGAGGCCGGCCTGGTCCGCCAATGGCAGCGTGAAGGCCGCGCCTGGGCGGCGGCCGGCAGCTCGGCGATGCGCGTCGTCGATCCGGACACCGGCGCGCGCGGCACTCTGGGCAAGCTGGCCGCCGGCCTGGATTTCGGCGCGGCCCAGCCCGTGCTCTACCGCACGAAGGCGGCCTTGATGTCGGTGGCCGAGGCGCGTGTCAGCCTCAGGCCCGAACTCGACGAGATGGCGCCGGGCACGCAGCCGCCGTTGCCGGTGCTGCGCTGCGTGGTCAGGCGCATGGTGGATGCGGCGAGCGGCAAGCTGCTGGCCCACAGCTATGTGCTGGCCGGCGAGAACGTGCGCGCCACGGCGCGGCAGATGGCGCAGTGGCCGGCCTGGCGCAGCGCCGCCGAACCCTATTTCAGGCTGCTGGGCCAGGGCATGGCCCAGCTCGATGCGGCGGCCGTGCCGTCGCGCCGGCTGATCGCCGGCCAGGCCTGCGCCACGGTGTTTTTGCTGCAGGGCCTGCAGGACGGCTGGGCCGGCACGGCGCGCGCGGCGCTCGCGCAGCTGGCCGGCCGTGCGCTGAAAGCCGGCCGGCCCGTGCCGGCCGCCGTGCTGCTCGAAGGCCTGGGCAAGCTGCTGGTGCTGCTCGACGCGCTGGAGACGGAGGGCGTGGAGCAGCCGGTGCCGGCGCACACACCCGCCGCGCGCGACTGAGGATGGGCGAATGAAAACACCGGGCAGCGACCAGGCCGACGGGCTCAGGCGCCTCATGGCGAACAGCCCGGGCCGGCTGCTGGCTTTTGTGGCCGGCGCGCCGGCCGCGGGCGTGAGCAGCGTCACGCTCAACCTCGCGGCGGCGCTGGCGCGCCTGGGCCAGGACGTGCGCCTGGTCGATGAGCGCGGCGATGCACCTTCGGGGCCGACGCGGCGCCGCGGCCGGCTGGTGCTGCTCGATGCGGTGCTGGGCGAAGACGGTGTGCTGTCGCCGCTCGCGGCCCGGGCCGACGAGGTTGTGGTGCTGCTGCGGCCAGAGGCCCCAGCGATCACCGCGGCCTATGCCTGCATCAAGCGGCTGCAGCAGGCCCATGGGCTGCGGCGCGTGCGGGTGCTGGTCAACCACGCGGCCGACGCGGGCGAGGCCCAGCGCATCCTGGCCAACCTGGCCGGTGCCGCGGGCCGCTACCTGGGCCTGGCGCTGGAGCCGGCCGGCTGCATCAGCGCCGACCCGCAGCTGGACCAGGCGCGCGGGCTCAACCTCAGCGTGGTGGAAGCCTTTCCGGGCAGCCCGGCCGCGGCGGATTTCTACCGGCTGGCCTCGGCGCTGTTGCGCTGGCCGGCGCAGCCCGCCGCCGAAGAAGACGGCGCGCCGCGCGTGGACGGCTTGCACGCGGCCGCCGCCTGACACCCGACCGTTCAAGAAGCAGGAGGAATCCTTCCATGTACACCCCCCAGGGAAAGATGGCCCAGTCCGCCCCGTCGGAACTGCTGGCGCAGCACGCGCCGCTGGTGCGCAGGCTGGCGCTGCAGATGATCGCCAGGCTGCCGGCCAGCGTGGAGCTGGACGACCTGATCCAGGTCGGCATGATGGGCTTGCTGGACGCCGCCGAAAAATATCAGGACGACCAGGGCGCGAAGTTCGAGACCTACGCGAGCCAGCGCATACGCGGCGCCATGCTCGACGAGCTGCGCGCCAACGACTGGGTGTCGCGCGGCCTGCGCAAGTCCTCGCGCAGCGTGGCCATGGCGGTGCGCGCGCAGGAGCAAAAGCTGGGCCGCGCGCCCACTGAAAGCGAGATCGCCCAGGCCATGGAGCTGCCGCTGGCGGCCTACCAGCAGCTGCTGCACGAGATACACGGCTGCCAGCTTGTCTACTACGAAGATTTTGAGCGCGGCGACGGCGAGGCCGGCGAGAGCAGCTTCCTGGACCGCCAGGACCACGGCGACAGCGTGCTGGCCGACGAGCCGCTCACGCAGCTGCTGCAGGGCGATTTCCGGCGCCAGCTGATCGCCGCCATCGGCCAGCTGCCCGAGCGCGAGCAACTGCTGCTCAGCCTTTATTACGAGGAAGAGCTGAACCTGCGCGAGATAGGCGCGGTGCTGGATGTGACCCAGTCGCGCGTCTGCCAGCTGCACAGCCAGGCCATCAGCCGGCTGCGCGCCGGCCTGGCCGAGGCACTGGGCCTGGAAGTGGCGCCGCGCCCGTCCGTGCGCAAGCCAAGTCCTCGAAGACAGATTCATCCGCAGATTTCGCAGATTGCCACAGATTGAAGAAAAGAAATTTATCGCTGGAACCTATCCCTCTACACCGCTCACACGGCCTTGCCTTTCGAGGTTTTCATCTGTGTAAATCTGCGAAATCTGTGGATAAAGATTTCATCCGCAGATGACGCAGATTTCCACAGATTGAAGAGAAGGAATCTGTACCCGGGCTTCAACTTCATGGTTTTGTCTGCGTAAATCTGCGTCATCTGCGGATATGAATTCATCAAAACGCCAGGATGGCTTGGTGAGTGGCGCTTAAGTTTTCATCAGGCCAGTCGATAGATAAACGATAGATACACGATAGAGACAAACATCCATTCATTCCAAAGGAGTGCGTATGCACCAAACAGACAGCAGCCCCGCGGCAGCCGGTAAATCGCTCGAATTCCTGGCCTTCAGGCTGGGCCGGGAAGAGTACGGCGTGGACATCCAGAAAGTGCAGGAACTGCGCGGCTACGACGCTGTGACGCGCATCGCCAACGCGCCCGAACACATCAAGGGCGTGGTCAACCTGCGCGGCATCATCGTGCCGATCGTGGACATGCGCATCAAGTTCAACCTGGGCACGCCCAGCTACGACCAGTTCACCGTGGTCATCATTTTGAACATCGCCAGCCGGGTGATGGGCATGGTGGTGGACAGCGTCTCGGACGTGATCACGCTGGACGCCGACCAGGTCAGGCCCGCGCCCGAGATGGGCGCGCTGCTGGACACCGAATACCTGACAGGCCTGGGCACGCTGGACGACCGCATGCTCATCCTGGTCGACATCGACAAGCTCATGTCCAGCAGCGACATGGCCCTGATCAACGCCGCCGCGTCCTGAGCGGCCACCCCTTTTTGTCTGGAGTTTTCATCATGTTTTTAGGCAATCTCTCCATCGGCAAGCGCCTGGCCGTCGTGGTCGGCCTCATTCTTGTACTGTTTGTGACGAGCAGCGTTCTGGCCGTCCTCAAGCTCAGCCAGCTGGGCGAGGAAATCAAGGCCATGGTCGAGAAGAACATCAAGACCGAGCGGGCCGGCTCCGACTGGCTGCGCCACACCACCGCGGGCATACAGCGCGCCGCGGCCATCGCCAAGAGCAGCGACGCCGGCCTGGTCGCCTATTTCGCGCCGGCATCGGCGGCCTCGATCAAGAACACCAACGAACTGCAGAAATTCATCGAGCAGCAAATGGACACGCCCGAGAAAAAACAGCTCTTCGACAAGGTCGGCGAGCTGCGCAAGGTCTACCTGGCCGCGCGCGAGGACGTGAGCAAGGCCAAGCAGGCGGGCGACATGGAGGGCGCGAACCGGATTTTCACCGAGCGTTTTGAGCCGACTTCGCGCGACTACCTGGCCGGCGTGCAGAAGATGGTGGACAACGAACGCGAACTGCTCGATGACGCGGCGCAGCGCGGCGAGGCATTGCGCGCCAGAATCAGCCTGCTGCTGGTGGTCTGCAGCGTGTTCTCGCTGGGCCTGGGCGCCCTGCTGGCCTGGCTGCTGGTGCGCAGCATCACCCGGCCCCTGTCGCATGCCGTGCAGGTGGCGCGCGCGGTGGCCGCCGGCGACCTGACCAGCCGGATTGAGGTCGAGAGCCGGGACGAAACCGGCCAGCTCATGCAGGCGCTGAAAGACATGAACGACAGCCTGGTGGGCATCGTCGGCAATGTGCGCA
>NZ_AKIV01000107.1 GCF_000282655.1 Polaromonas sp. CF318 | reverse complement strand
ACGTTCTTTTGGCGAAGCAAAAGAAAGTAAGTCGCCCGCCGGGGCGAGTCCCGGCCAGCAGGACTAAGCAGAAGAAGAAGGAGGAAGAGCGCGCTCTGCCGGAGCAAGACCCGGCTCCAACATTGCATTTGTAATGTTCCACCTCTGGGCGAGCAGCACCAAGAGGCATACCATCGCTGGCAGGCAAGGAGGAATCATGAAAAGCCACGCCAGCATCAACCGCATCTATCGCCTGGTCTGGAGCCCGGTTTCCAACAGCTGTGTCGCCGTGGCGGAGAACGCCAGGGGCCGGGGCAAGACGGCCGTTTCCCTGGGGATGGCCGGCCTGGCGTTTGCGCTGGTTTGCCTTGTGCCGCAGGCCAGGGCCGCCGATGCAACCAATGCCAGTGTTGCCGCCGGCACGGGCAGTGTCTCCACGCTGGGCAATACCACCACCATCAACCAGGCCAGCCAGCGCCTGGCGATTGACTGGACCAGCCTGTCAACCCGCACCAACGAGGCACTGGTCTTTAACCAGCCCAGCGCACAGGCCATTGCCCTCAACCGCATTACCGGCAGCAGCCCGAGTGAGCTGCTGGGCAGCCTGACGGCCAATGGCCAGGTATTTATCCTGAACCCCAACGGCGTGCTGTTTGGCGCGGGCTCGCAGGTCAACGTAGGTGGGCTGGTGGCTTCGACGCTTGGCATGAGCAATGCCGACTTCATGGCGGGCAGGCATGTGTTCACGGGTTCGGGCGGTACCGTCGTGAATCGGGGAACACTCAATGCGGGGCAGGGAGGTTACCTGGCGCTGCTGGCGCCCGAGGTGCGTAACGAAGGGGTGATGACGGCCTCGCTAGGCACTGCGCTTCTGGCTGCAGGCAACAAGATAACGTTGAACCTGGGCAACGGCAGCCTGCTGGGCTACAGCATTGACCAGGGCGCCATCAACGCACTGGCCGAGAACAAGCAGTTGATTCAGGCCAACGGCGGCCAGGTGCTGCTCTCGGCCAAGGCCATGGACAGCCTGACCACGGCCACAGTCAACAACACCGGCGTGATTGAAGCCAGGACAATCCAGAACAAGGCTGGCCGCATCTTGCTGATGGGGGATATGGAGACCGGTACCGTCAATGTGAGCGGTACATTGGACGCCAGCGCACCCAATAGCGGCAACGGTGGTTTTATTGAAACCAGCGCGGCCCACGTGAAGGTGGCCGACGGCGCCGTCATCACCACGCTGGCCGCCAGCGGCAACCACGGCGGCTGGCTGATTGACCCGACGGACTTCACCGTCGCCGCGGGCGGCGGCGGCTTGACCGGCAGCGGCATAGGTGCAACCACGCTGGGCAACAACCTGAACCTGGGCAACGTCGCGCTGGCAACCAACAACGCGGGCGGCAGCGAGGCCGGCGACATCCACGTCAACGCGGCGGTCACCTGGAACGCCGGCACCACGCTGACCCTGAGCGCCTGGCGCAACATCAACATCAACGCCTCCATCACCTCGCAGCATGCCAACGGCAAGCTGGCGCTGGAGTACGGGCTGGGCGCCGTCAATGCGGGGAACACTGCAAGGTACAACGTCAGGGCGACAGTCAACCTGCGGGCCGGCGACAACTTCAGCACCCGGCTGGGTAGCGACGGCGTCACCGAGCCCTACAAAGTCATCACCAGCCTGGGGGCGGCCGGCAGCACCACGGGCACCGACCTGCAGGGCATCAACGGCAACCTCACCGGCAATTATGTGCTGGGCGCCGACATCGACGCGAGCGACACGGTGAGCTGGAATGCCGGCGCGGGCTTCGACCCCCTGGGCGGCATAGGCGCGCTCAACGTCTTCGAGGGGCGTTTTGACGGCCTGAACCACCGGATACGCAATCTCTTCGTCAACCGCCCGGGCGACAACTTTGTCGGCCTGTTCGGCATCACGCAAAGCACCAGCATCCAGAACCTGGGCCTGGTCGGCGGCAGCATCACCGGCAACGACTGGGTGGGCGCCATCGCGGGGCAGGGCTGCTGCACCACGTTCAGAAATGTCTACAGCACGGCAGCCGTGCAGGGCAGCGACTATGTCGGCGGCCTGGTGGGCGAACTCAGCGACGGCGGCATCACCGATGCCTACGCCGGCGGCGCCGTAACGGGCAATGACCGGGTCGGCGGCCTGGTCGGCAGTTCGCTGGATGGAATCATCACACGTGCCTACAGCACCGGCCGCGTCAGCGCCACCGGCATGGTGGGCGGGCTGGTGGGCGAGGAGTTCGGCACCGCGGTGACCCGCGACAGCTATTGGGACATCGACAGCTCGGGCCAGGCCGGCAGCGCGGGCGGCACCGGCAAGTCCAGCGGCGAGATGACGCGGGCCGCCACCTTCAGCGGCTGGGACATTGCCACGCAGGGCGGCTCCACGGCCACCTGGCGCATTTACGAGGGGCAGACCGGCCCGCTGCTGCGCGGCTTTTTGCAGCCGCTCACGTTGCCCGATACCAGCGTGGCCTTTAACGGTGCGCAGCAGTCGGGCGTTGGCGCGGCGGGCATCACGGCCGCCAGCGGCATCAGCCCCGGCATCTACGGCGCCTGGTCCGGCCAGGAGGGGTTTGACATCACGGGCGGCACACTGACCATCAGGGGCGATGTGTTCCTGATCGACGAGGCCTACCGCAGCGCCGTGGTTTATCTGGCCGGCGTTGGCCGCCCGGCAAATGCCCAGGCTGGCCAGAACCCCTGCGCCATGGCCGAGGCCTTGTCCGCCGCTGAGGCGGAGGCGGGCGACGAGACTGGCAAACAGGCCCTGGCCGTGCTGCAAGGGGCTTGCCGTGCTGCAAGGCCCTTGGGTTCCTGATGCGCTGAAGTTTTCCTAAATCAAGCGCCCGCCGCTGTCCAGCGAGATCCGCCTTTTTTTGTCGCTCAAACGGACTACAAACCTAGGGTCTGCCTAGCGCCCAGGTCTTGACGCAGGCGGTAAGCTATAAGCCTATAGCATGCATTTTTGCGCCATGCCGGCGGCCCGGGACAGCTGCGCCGCCATGGGCTGTGGGCGAAACCGGAAAAAAATGGGAAACGAGGGATAAAACGGCGTGGAATATGACGGGCGCTTGAACCACTATGTGCGCGAGCTTCATGCCGCCGGCACCAGCTATACCGGCCTGGTATTAAAGCTGGCGGTGGAGGAGGCTTACTCCGTACCCATGGCGGTGAGAATCGTCGACGCCGTGTTGCGCAGTGAAGGCGAGGGCGGAACGCTGAGCTACGATCCGCCGCACATCACGCGCCGCCTTCCCGCCATAGACACCTCGGCAAAACAATCGGTGCTGCATTTGCCCGGCGCCGATGCGGTGGTCACCTTTGAGCAGCTCGCGCCGCGCATCGTGGTGCTGGACAACTTCCTTTCTTCCGAAGAGTGCGACGGCCTGTGCGAAGAGGCCCGGCCGGCGTTTGCACCGGCAACCGTGGTGGATCCGCATCAAGACGCGGTGCACGCTGCCCATTTCCGCAGCAACGACAGCGCGCAGTTGCCGGCCGCTGGGTCGGAACTCGTCCGGCGCGTGGAAGCCCGTATAGAAAGGTTGACCGGCTGGCCCAGCGCGTTTTGCGAGACCCTGCAGCTGCAGCGCTATGCCCAGGGCCAAGACTACCGGCCGCACTACGATTTTTTCGGCCAGGACATGGTTGAGGCCCAGGGCGGCCAGCGCCTGGCGACCCTGATTCTTTACCTGAGGGCGCCCGAAGCGGGCGGCGCCACGTATTTTGCGAACCTTGGCATGCGGATTGCACCGCGAAAAGGCAGCGCCCTGTTTTTTACCTACCCCGACCCGGGCAACAACAGCGGCACCCTGCATGGCGGCGAAGCCGTGCTTGCGGGCGAAAAATGGATTGCCACCCAATGGTTCCGCGACCGGGCATGGCGGCATCCCCGGGCCGCCTCCCCACACATCCCTGTCGCGCAAAGCCAGGACGCTTGAGAAAGATACCGAGGATCACACATGAACTGCATTTACCGCATTGTCTGGAGCCGTGTCAGCAACAGCTGGGTGGCCGTCGCTGAAAACGCCAGGGGGCGCGGCAAGTCCACAAGCGGCCCACGCCTTGTTGCCGCCGCCCTGGCTTTGGCCGGAGCCTCCTGGGGAATGCCTGCTTATGCCGCCGACGCGGCCAATGCCACGGTGAGCGCGGGTTCGGGCAGCGTCGCCACGGTGGGCAATGCCACGACGATCAACCAGGTAAGCCAGCGCCTGGCAATTGACTGGACCAACTTGTCGACGCGGGCGAACGAGGCTTTGGTATTCAGCCAGCCCAATGCGGCGGCGATTGCGCTGAACCGCATCACGGGCAGCAGTCCGAGTGAGCTGCTCGGAAGCCTCACGGCCAACGGCCAGGTGTTTATCCTGAACCCCAACGGCGTGCTGTTCGGCGCGGGTTCGCAGGTCAATGTGGGCGGCCTGGTCGCTTCAACGCTGAGTATGAGCAATGCCGACTTTATGGCCGGCAATCATGTGTTCACCGGTTCGGGTGGTTCCGGCTCGGTCGTTAACCAGGGAGCGCTGAATGCCGCGCCCGGTGGCTACCTCGCTTTGCTGGCGCCCGAGGTGCGCAACGAAGGTGTGATGACGGCCAGCCTGGGCACCGCGCTGCTGGCGGCTGGCAACAAGGTCACGCTGAACCTCGACAACGGTTCCTTGTTGGGCTACAGCATCGACCAGGGCGCGATCAAGGCGCTGGCAGAGAACAAACAGCTGATACAGGCTAACGGCGGCCAGGTGCTGCTGTCGGCCAAGGCCATGGACAGCCTGACCACGGCCACGGTCAACAACACGGGTGTCATTGAAGCCAAAACGATTCAGAACAAGGCCGGCCGCATTTTGCTGATGGGCGATATGGAAACCGGAACCGTCAATGTCGGCGGTACGCTCGATGCCTCGGCGCCCACAGGCGGTGACGGTGGTTTTATTGAAACCAGCGCGGCCCATGTCAAGGTGGCAGACAGCGCCCGGGTCACCACCTTGGCTTCCGCCGGCAACACCGGCAAATGGCTGATAGACCCCAACGACTTCACGATTTCCGCCGGGGGCGACATGTCGGCCACCGCCGTCCAGACCGCCCTGAGCGGCGGCAATTTTGAAATCTCCACCTTCACCATGGGAACGGCCGGCAGCGGCGACATCCATGTCAATCAGGCCATCAACCGGACAGACAGCAATACCTTCACACTGACCGCCGAGCGCGACATTAATATCAACCAGAACATCAGCAAGAACGCCGGCGGCGCGGCAGGCTTGACGCTCAATGCCGGGCGCAATATCGGCTTTAATGCCCATGTCACTTCCTCCTCCGGCGCCCTGGCGCTGACGGCCAATGCTGGCGGCGACATCACCGGCGGCGGAACCCTGAACACGAACACCGGCGCGATAGACATGACGGCCGGCGGCAGTATCGGCGACCTGGGGCAGATCAATGCAGGCAGCTTGAAGCTGAAAGCCACCACGGGTGAACTGATCGTGAATAGCGGCGTGGACTGGCGAGCCAGCTCCTTCGACCTGTACGCGGGCACAAACATCCGGGGCAGCGACCCCAACTCCGCCGCCAACGTCATGGTCTTCGGCAACGGCAACGTCACCGCGTCGGCGGGCAATACGGGCAACGGCCGAATACGCCTGAACGCCTCCAGCGGCGCCATAGGCACCCTGAGCCTGACCGCCCAGGGAACGGGCGGTGGCGGGCAGATCGACTTCAGCAGCGACTCGGCCGTCGGCAACGCGATGATCACCGCCGCCCAGGATGTGAGCGTTAGCGCAACCGGCAACCTCACCCTCAACACCCTGGCCCTGACGGGCGCCAACCAGAACGTCAACCTGGCGGCCAGCGGCGGCACGCTGACGCTGGGCGCGCTGAACACCGGAGCCGGCAACCTGACCCTGTCGGGCGGCTCCATCGCCCTGGGCGGCGCCCTGAGCGCCAAAGACCTCAGCCTGAGCGCGACCAACGGCCTGAATATCAACCAGGACCTCACGGCGACCGGCAACCTGACGCTTGCGGCCAGCAATGCGGCCATCCAGCAAACCGCCGGCACCCTCGCGGTCAGCGGCACGACCGGCGTCAGTGCCGGTGCGGGCCCGGTGAGCCTGACCGGCGCCAACAACTTCACCGGTGCGGTCAGCGTCACCAATCTTGGCGCGAACAATGTCGCCATCACCTCCGGCAGCGGCTCACTGACGCTGGGCACTTTGTCGCTTGGCAGCGGCACGCTGAACCTGAGCGGCGGCAACATCACGCAGACGGGCGCCATCACACAGGCCGCCGGCGCGGGCGCGGTGACGGTCAACGGCGGCGCGAGCGCGATAGACCTGAGCAACACCGGCAACGACTTTACTGGCGCGGTCGGGCTCAACAATACCGGCGCCAATGCCGTGGTGGTCAAGGATGTGAACAACCTGGTGCTGGGCGCTTCGAGCGTGGGCGGCAGCCTGGCCGCGACCTCAAATACCGGTTCGATTTCGCAAACTGGCGCATTGAGCGTGGCCGGCGCCTCCACCTTCACCCTGAACGGCAGCAGCAAGGACGTGCTGCTGGGCACATCGGCCAATACCTTCACGGGTGGCGTGACGGTGAACGGCAGCGGCAGCGTGAGAGACATGGCTTTTCGTTATGGCAGCGGTTTTGCCTTTCCCACGGCGCCCAGCTACTCGGGCACGCTGGCGCTGATCAATGACGGCGGCAGCATAGACCTGGGCACGCAAACCTTCAGCGGCGGGCTGGCGCTGACGGCGACCGGCGGCATTAGTTTGCTGGGCGGCACGCTGCAGACCGGCGGCTCGCAAACCTTCAACAGCGCGGTGACGGTCGGGGGCACGGCCAGCCTGGCCAGCACCGGCGGCGCCATCACCTTTGCCAACACGGTCAATGGCGCGAACGCGCTGAGCACCACGAGTGCCGGGGCCACGAATTTCAATGCGTCCGTGGGCGCGACCCAGATGCTGTCCGGCCTGAGCGTCACATCGGGCGGCGCCATCAATGTGCAAAGCGGTGCGTCGCTGCGCGCGAGCGACCTGAAAATGTCGGCCGCGGGTGGTATAGGCAACGGCGTGGGCGGTGCGGCGGCGATTGATGCGGCGCGCCTGAGCGCCGTCAACAGCGGCAGCGGCAATATCGCGCTCTCGCACACCGGCACTGGCAGGGTGGTGGTGACCGACCTGGGCCTGGGCGATGGCATCCAGAACAGCGCGTCCGGCGGCAGTGTCAGCCTCTCGGCCGCCAATGGCGCCATCCAGGTGCTGGGCAGCACGGTCAGCGCGGCGGGCGGCAATGTGCTGCTCAGCGCGGCGGGCTACAGCGATACGCACGCCCTGGAGATCGTGAACAACGGTGCCACGCGTTCCAATATCACCACCACCGGTGCCGGCACCATTACCCTCAGCGGCAGCCTGACCAGCGGCGGCGCCAGCGCCACCGGCGGCTCGGCCGCAGGCCTGGTCGTGACCAACTCCAGCATCACCAGCGATACCGGGGCCATCAGCATCACAGGCAACGTCAGCGGGGCATCCACCGGCAGCCGGGTCGAGCGCGGCTTCCGCCTCGATTCAGGCACCCAGGTCACCAGCGCCGGCGACATCAGCCTGACGGGTACCCTTAGCAGCAACCAGGCCATCAGCGCCTATACCGGCCAGAACAGCATGGGGGGCGAACTGGCTAACGGCGCCATCGTGTCCAGTACCGGTGGTGATGTGACGGTCTCGGGCACGTTCCACAACCAGGTGCACTTCGATGGCACCGCCCTGGCGGTCGGCGGCAAAGTGCAGTCGGGTGCGAGCAAGAAGGTCGTGCTTAGCGGGGATACCCGCGTGGGCGTCATCCAGAGCGGCCAGATTTTCACCGGCGCCGGCACCGGCCTGTCCACCGGTATGTCGTCCGAAATCATCGCCGGCACGGGTGGGCTGGACATCACGGGCACGGTGCTTTCAGCCAGCACGTCAACCAATCTGGTCGGGGTCGTACTCGCGGGTGCCGCCAGTTCGACGGGCAATATCACCGTCACCGGCACTTCAAGCGCGATTTCCGCTTCCGGGGTCAGGGCCCTGGACCTGCAGGCCGGCACGCTGACAGGCCTGGGCGCGGCCAGCATCACGCTCAGGGGCTCGGGCGTTCCCGCGCCGGCCCCGGCCTCGTCTTTCGACGTCGGCATCACGGGCACCACGGTCAGCACGGCCGGCGGGCAGATCAACCTGATCGGCGACCGGATGAGGATTGACAACACCGTCAACTCGGGCAGCGGCCGCACGGTGATCACGCCGACCACCACCACCCGGCAAATCTCGCTTGTGGGAGTAGACGAAGCCAACTACCTCAACCTGAGCAACAGCGAACTCAACCTGATCACCGCTTCGGTGCTGGCGATAGGCGGCGGCACTTTCACCGGCGGCATCGAGGTCGGCGGCAATAGCGCGGTGAACATGGCCAACACGCAGACCCTCAGCCTGGCCAACAGCAGCACTTCAGGCCCGGGCATTACGCAAAACAGGACCTTGACCGTCGCCAATCTCAACGCCGACGCAAAAACAGTCAACCTGAGCAACGCCGGCAACCAGATCAGCCAGGTCAGCGGGCGCTCGTACGGGGGCGATTTCCAGGTCAGCTCCGCCTCTGCCCTGTCCGTGGGAACGGTCGACGGGATGACGGGCATCAACGCCGGCGGCAATGCCGTCACGCTGAACAGCGGCGGCGCCCTGACGCAGACCCAGACCATCGTCGGCGCCGTACTTCAAGCCACGAGCACCGGCGGCATGGCGCTGAACAACGCCGGCAACCAGATTGGCGCTTTGACCGCCACCAACAACAGTTCGGGCGACATGGTGCTGCGCAACGGCATCAACACCACGCTCACTTCGCTCACCAATACCGGCACGGGCCGTATCGACGTCGACAACATCGGCACGGTCACGCTGGCGTCAAGCGGCATCACCAGCAGCGGCACGGCTACCGGTACCACCGCCGGCACGGCGGCGGTGCGCATCAAGGGCTCGCAGGGCATTGTGGCCAGCGGCGCAGCCCCGCACATCAGCAATTCGGCGGGTGGCTCGGTCTACCTCGACGGCGGTGCGGGCAACGTGGGCGCCAGCCCCGCCGGCGCGGTGGGGGTTTCCGCCACGTCTGTCAGTGCAGTGGGAGCCGGCGGCGCCTCGCAGGTCAACCTGAGCCTGGCCAACGGCGGCACGCTGGAGAACATCTTCGCGGCGGGCGGCGTCAACGTCACGGCCACGGCCGGCAGCCTGGCGGTCAAGACGGTGGCGGGCAGTTCGGTCAGCCTCAGCGCCGCGGCCGGCGCCATCACCGATGCCAACGGCGCCGCCAACAACATCAGCGGCACCACGCTCAACGCGTCCGCACAGAACGGCATCGCGCTGGGCACCAATGTGACGGGCCTGCAAACGCTGGCGACCACAGGCGCCGGCGCTGCCGGCGACATCAGCGTCACCGCCGCCAATGCGCTGAGCAGCAGCAACCTCAGTATCAGCACCCACGCCGGGTCCGCGCAGACGGTCAGCCTCTCATCGGGCGCCGGCATCACGGTTGACAGCGCCTTTGGCAATGCCCAGGACAAGTTCAAGCTGATCGCCACGGGTGGCAACATCGCCATCAACGGCGCGCTGACGGCCGGCGAGCTCACCTTGAGCACCGCCGGCACCAGCACACAGACCGCCGCGATCACCGCCACCGGCCTGGAGCTGCTGGGCAGCGGCACGCACACCCTCAACAACGCGGGCAATGCGGTAACAACCCTGGCGGGCAATACCGGCAATGTCGACTACGCACAGGCCGGCGCGCTGGCCATCGGCACGGTCAACACCGCGGGCCTGACCACCAGCGGCAAGGTGCTGGTGCGGGCGACTGGCGCCACCGGCGACATCACGCTGAACAACACCGTGACTTCCGGCAGCGCGGCGAATGATTCGCTGGTGCTGGCCGCCGGCCGCAACTTCATCAACAACGCCGGCGCGACGCCGCTGAACCCCGGGGCAGGGCGCTTCCTGGTGTATTCGACCGACCCGACGGCCAACACCTTCGGCGGCTTTGCCTCCACCGGCAATGCCTTCAGCCGGACCTACGCGGCCAATGCGCCCACCGATGCGTCCATGACCTCGATCAGCGGCAACCGCATGGTCTACAGCGTCACGCCGGTGATCAACGTCACGGGCGACAACCAGGCCAAGGTGTACGGCGCGGCCGACCCGACGCTCAGCTACACCGTGGGCTCTGGCTTGGTGGCGGGCGACACGGCAGGCAGCGTGCTGGCGGGCCTGCTGGCCGCGCCGACGGGCTCGGCAGCCTCCGCGGGCACACACGCCATCACGCAGGGCACGCTGGCCGCGGCCCTGGGTTACGGCATCGCCTACACCAACGGCACGCTGACGGTGAACAAAGCCACGGTGAGCGTGACGGGCATGGCCGCGAACAATAAAACCTATGACGGCAGCGCCGCGGCGACCCTGGGCAATATCGGCACCTTGACGGGCATGGCTTATGGCGAGGCATTGACCTTGAATTCCACGGGTGCCAGCTTTGCCGATGCGAACGCCGGCACCGGCAAGACCGTGACGGCCACCTACACGCTCGCCAACGGCACAGGGCTTGCCAGCAACTACCAGCTCGCGGCGGCACCGGTCACGACGACGGCCGACATCGCCAAGGCCAACCTGAGCGTGACCGCCAACAACGACAGCAGGACCGTGGGTGCGGCACCCTATGCCGGCGGCAACGGCGTGAGCTTCAGTGGATTTGCGGGTGGGGATACGGCCGCTGTGCTGGGCGGCGCGCTGGCTTACGGCGGCAGTTCGCAGGGTGCGAGCGCCGTGGGCAGCTACGCGATCACCGCCAGCGGCTACAGCGCCAGCAACTACACGCTCAACTATGTCAACGGTGTGCTGACCATCAACCCGGTTGCGGTGGTGGTGCCGGTGGTGCCGACCGCGCCGGCTGCCCCGGCGGGGCAGGGCGGCGGCGCCTCTTCGGCGGGTGATGCGTATACCAGCGCGCTGTATAACGTGGCTGCCCTGGGTGGTTCGGGTGGTAGCGGCGGCGGCTTGGGAGGCGGTGGTCTCAACCCCAGCGACGCATTGAGCGCTGCCGTAGCCGAAGCCGGCAATACAGGCGAGGAATAAGCCCACCGTTCGGGCCGAGCCTGTCGAAGCCCTTCGACAAGCTCAGGGCGAACGGGGAATGGGTTTGAGGGAGAAGGGGAAAGAGGCCTCAGCGCGCACGAAAAGCGGACTCCAGCGGCAACCATAGGGTAAACCGCGTCCCCGCCGGCCCCGACTCCCAGGCCACCTTGCCGCCCAGCATCTGCGCCCGCCGCTGCTGGTTGTGCAGGCCTTTCCCGTGGGCCTCGGCCAGCGCGCTTTCGACATCAAAGCCCTGGCCATTGTCATCTATGGTGACCTGTACCCCGTCGCCTTCCACGCCGGTGCCCACGCGAATCTCGGTGGCCCGTGTGTGGCGCAGGATGTTGGCCACGCTTTCCTGCAGGATGCGCAGGATGTGCAGCGCGCTCGACGGGTCCAGCCAGGGAAGGGTGGGCAGCTCCTGCACTTCCCACAGCAGGGCCACGCCGGTGTCCTCGAGCCGGGGCTCGAGCCGGAAGCGCAGCGTGGCCAGCAGCAGCAACAGGTCGGCCTCCACCGGCTCCATGGAGTCGATGGCGAGCTTGAGGTCGTCCATGCAGTCCTTGAGGATTTGCGAGACCTTGCTGTCGCTCATGCCGCCATGCTCCACCGAGCGTATCGCGCTGATCAGCGTGGAGCCCAGCCCGTCGTGCATGTCCTGCATCATGCGCTGGCGCTCCTCGCTGAGCATCTGCCGGCGCTCCACGGCGCGCAGGCGCTGGTGGCTCAGCTCGAGCTCGGCCTCGCGCGCGCGCAGGCGCTCGGCCAGGCCGGCGTTGACGCGTTCCACTTCGACAATCGCGCCCACATAGCGCCGGTACATCAACGTGCCGAAGATGCTGAAGGTGATGGCATTGGTCCAGGCGCCCAGGTACCAGCCCTCGGGGCTGATGAAGTTGTTCTGCAGCAGCCAGTCGCCCGCGCCGAAGGCGGTGCACAAGGCCACACCCGCGGCCACCAGCATGGCTTCGCCCGACCGGGCGCGCCAGGCGTTGATGCTTCCGGCCAGAGCGACGGCCGAACCCATGAGCGCCGCCACCACGTAGATCAGCGGCGTGACCCTGGGCGTGTTGGGCAGGGTGGCGATGACCGGCAGGGTCAGCAGGCCCATGAGCACCGTCACGGCGATGAAGGCGCGGGTCAGCCAGGGCTGCCGGCGGCGATGCAGCACGACCAGGGAAACATGCACGGTGGCAACCAGCCAGAACAGCGAGTTGACGGTGAGCCAGGCGAACCAGTCGTTGGCGATGGGAAAGCCGATGTAGAAGTGCAGGCCGCGTAGGAAAGAGGTTGCCGCCAGTACGAAGAACAGCAAATAGGCCGTGCGGTGCCGGCGCCTGAGCCACACAAAAAGCGCGAAGATGCCCACGGCCAGGAAGGCTGCGCTGAACATGGCCGGCAATTCCAGCTGCAGCCACTGCCGCCAGCTATGGCGCCAGCTCAGGGCATCGGCGGGGCCCAGCCACAGCGAGGACAGCGCCACCTGGCTGGCGCGCGTGTGTTCCAGGCGAATCAGGATTTCGCGCGGCGGCTTGCCGTCGGCGGATTTGTCCAGCGGCACCCACAGCGGTGTGCGCGAGCTGTTCCACAGCGGGCCCTGCTGCTGGGCCGCATGCACCAGTTGCCCGTCGGCATACACCGCGACAGTGCCGTCGGTGCGCACGCGCGCACCATAGAGCGCCAGCGGGCCGTGTACGGCGTCCAGCCCTTGGGTGGACAGCCTGAACCAGCTGGTGCGCGTGCTGCCCGGCGCGGCCGCGGCCGCCTGGCGCAGCAGCGACACCGGCAGGGCATGGGGCAGGCCGGCGGGCTGCCAGGCGGCGGGCAGGGCGGTGCTGTCCTGCGTGGGCGGCGCGGCGCTGAAGCGGGGGGCGTCGAGCACCTGCCATTCGGCCTCGGTGATGTGCAGGCCTTGTGAATGCGTGTGGGTGGCGCCCTCGGACCAGGCGCTCAGCGC
Source organism: Polaromonas sp. CF318 (assembly GCF_000282655.1). Classification (GTDB taxonomy): domain Bacteria; phylum Pseudomonadota; class Gammaproteobacteria; order Burkholderiales; family Burkholderiaceae_C; genus Polaromonas. The sequence goes on along the minus strand of NZ_AKIV01000107.1, from coordinate 1,887 downwards.
CGCCAGGGCGGCCAGCACCGCGAGCAGCGCCGCGGCCATCGCGGGCAGCAGGCGGCCCGCGTGCCGCCATGAATGCTGTGTCGGAAAAATCACGGGCTTATTCCCGCCTACTCCGCCAGCAGCCCCTGGTTCCTGGCCTCGTAAATCGCTTCGGCTTTGGAGGTGACCTTGAGCTTGCTGTAAATGCGGCGCACAAAAGTGCGCACCGTGAAATGCGACAGGCCCATGAGCTTGGCGATCTCCACCGCGGTGAAACCCTTGGTGATGAAGTCCAGCACTTCTTTTTCGCGGGCCGACAGCAGCTGCGGCTCGTCGCCGGCCGGCCCCACGCCCGCGGGGGCGGCATTTTGCCGGAAGTGCGCCAGCACCTGGCGCGCGATGATGGGGCTGATGGGGCTGCCGCCGCTGGCCAGGCTGCGGATCTCGTCGACGATCTTGGCCTGCGAACTGTCCTTGAGCAGGTAGCCGGCCGCCCCGGCCTCGATGGAGCGCATCACATGCGTCTCGTCGCCGAAATTGGTGCTGACCATGATGCTGCAGCTGGGCCACTGGCGCGCGGCGGCGCGTATCACCTCGATGCCCGAGCCGTCGGGCAGGCCCAGGTCGACCAGCAGCACGTCCACCGGCGGCCCGTCCAGCAGCGCGATGCCTTCGGCCTGTGTGCCGGCGGTGCCGGCCAGCCGCATGTCGGGCGCGGCCTGCAGGGCGCGCGCCAGGGCGCTGCGAAAGCCGAGGTCGTCCTCGACGATGGCGACGTGGATGCGCGGCCCGGTTTCGGCCGCGGGGGTTTCCTGCTTGGGGGGCTTGGATGCTTGCATCAGGCTGTCATTGTGCGACGGATTGGGTGGGGCTCCGTAGCGCATTTGCGCTACAGGCAAACCCGGTGAGCCTGGCTACCATGCGGGGACCTTTTCCATGTCATCTGTAACCCGGACTCAAGGCTATAAGGCCCGGATTGCCCTTACCATTTCGCCAATGTTCGCGGGGCTGGGCGGCATGTCCCTAAAAATAGGGACATACAGGCTGGCCGCGCTCTGCGACAGTGCGGGAGCGGCGCATCTGCTGCATTGGCAGTATGGCGCCTTGACCGGGGGATGCACAAAAATCGCAGGATGCCGGGATGACGCGGCAGGCAGCCCTGGGGGATGGCGGCTTTTTGCCGCGTGAGCGCTAAATCGAAATGAAACAATGAAAATCAATTCCTTGCCCCTCTCCACCCTGGCCTCGGCAATCCTGCTGGCAACGCACGGCGGCGCCTGGGCCCAGACGCCGCCCGATGCCGGCCAGGTGCTGCGCGACCTGCGCCAGGCGCCGGGACTTCCGCCGCAGCAGGCGGCGCCGCTGCAGCGCATCGAGGAATCGCCCGACCTGAGCCAGCAGGGCCAGGCCAAGGTGCTGGTCAAGTCCATCGCCATCACCGGCAACCAGGAAATCCCCACGGCGGAGCTGCAGCCCCTGGTGGCCAGCCTGGTCGGCGCGGAGCAGTCGCTGAGCCAGCTCAATGCCGCCGCACGGCGCATCACCGCTTATTACCGCAGCAAGGGTTTTGCGGTGGCCCGGGCCTTTCTGCCCGCGCAGGACATCACCGACGGCGCCGTCACCCTGCGTGTCATCGAAGGCCGCATCTCCAGCCACAAGATCAACAACCAGTCGCTGCTCAGCGATGAGCGCGCGCAGGCCTACCTGGGCCAGGTCAAGGACGGCGACGTCATCAAGAGCGACCAGATAGACCGCGGCCTGCTGTTGCTGCAGGACACACCCGGCGTGAGCACCTCGCGCGCCACGCTGCAGCCCGGCGCCAGCGTGGGCACCTCCGAGCTGCTGATTGAAGTCAACCCCGCCAAGCCTTACAGCGGCAGCGTGGTGGCCGACAACTACGGCAGGCGC
>NZ_AKIV01000106.1 GCF_000282655.1 Polaromonas sp. CF318 | reverse complement strand
ACTTCGCTACGCGAAGTGAGCGAACCCCGCGCGCGCAGCGCGCCTTTTGGCGAACAAAAGAAAACCCGCTTTACGGGTTTCGCCAAAGTTACTTGCCGCCGGGCAACCCCCGGCCAGCAGCTCTCAGCAGAGGAAGGCGGTGGTGGAAGGAGGAGAGCGCGCCCGCTGGAGCAAGACCCGGCCCATCCCCCTCTGGGAGAAAGATAAGGCCATAACCCCACGCTTATCGCCTTATTTCGCGCCCGTATGGCTTGATAACCTTTATCTGAAGCACGTGGCGGGGAAAACGCCAACTTAAGTTTTCACCGCAAGCGGCCGATACCTACAGACAGACAGAAGACATCTCATCGATTTCCAAGGAGTGCATATGCACGAGACAAACAACAGCCCTGCGGCGGCCGGCAAGGCGCTGGAGTTCCTGGCCTTCACCCTGGGCCAGGAAGAGTACGGCGTGGACATCCAGAAAGTGCAGGAGCTGCGCGGCTACGACACGGTGACGCGCATTGCCAACGCGCCCGAACACATCAAGGGCGTGGTCAATCTGCGCGGCATCATCGTGCCGATCGTGGACATGCGCATCAAGTTCAACTTGGGCACGCCCAGCTACGACCAGTTCACCGTGGTGATCATTTTGAATATCGCCAACCGGGTAATGGGCATGGTGGTGGACAGCGTCTCGGACGTGATCACGCTCAGCCCCGAGCAGGTCAGGCCCGCGCCCGAGATGGGCGCGCTGCTGGACACCGAATACCTGATAGGCCTGGGCACGCTGGACGAACGCATGCTCATCCTGGTCGACATCGACAAGCTCATGTCCAGCAGCGACATGGCGCTGATAGAACGCGCCACGCTTTAAGCCCTTCAAACCCTGAAAGTTCGCACCCATGTCACTCAACAACATCAAGGTCGGCAGCCGCCTGGCGCTGGCTTTCGGCCTGCTTCTTTTCATCATGGCGGCGATTTCCGCCACCGGCGTCTGGCGCCTGCAGGGCCTGGCTGAGACCACCCACCAGCTGGGCACCATAGACAACGAAAAACTCAAGATGGCGGTGCAATGGCGCCAGACCATAGACCTGAACTGGGTACGCACCCGCGCCTCCATCATGGACGCCGACACCAGCCGCATCCCGCTGTGGCAGGCCGACATGGACAAGACCTCGGAAATCTCCAACGCCTCGCGCAAACGCCTGGCCGAGCTGGTCCAGACGGAAGAGGGCAAAAAACTGCTGGCCAGCATAGATGCCGCGCGCGAGGCCTACCGCACGCCGCGCGCCGCCGTGCTCAAGCGGCGGCAGGCCGGTGAGGACGTCACCGCCGTGCTGGAGCGCGAGCTCAAGCCGCTGGCCGAGGCCTACAGCGAGAGCATCCACAAACTCGAGGAACAGCAGCAAAAGCTGTATGACGCCGCGCTGGTGCGCGCCGAAGAGAACGCGGCCCAGGGCCGGCTGATCCTGGTCGTGGGCGCGGTGCTGGCTTTGCTGCTGGGCGCGGCGTCGGCCTTTGTGCTGACCCGCTCCATCACCGGGCCTTTGCGCCAGGCGGCGCGCAGCGCGCGCTTTATCGCCGACGGCGACCTGACCCAGCCTGTCCACAGCACGGGCCGCGACGAAGCCGCCGAACTGCTGCAGGCCTTGAAGATCATGCAGGACAAGCTGCTCGGCATCGTCGGCAATGTGCGCA
>NZ_AKIV01000105.1 GCF_000282655.1 Polaromonas sp. CF318 | reverse complement strand
GCTTTGCCGGGCCGCAGGCGGGCGGCCCCCTCGGGGGGCAGCGCAGTACACGCAGTGACAAGCGTGGGGGTCCACATCCCATGAGCAAAAAAATCGGCGACGTCATCCTGGACGTCAAAAACATCTCCCTCAGCTTCGGCGGCGTGAAGGCGCTGTCGGATATTTCCTTCAATGTGAAGGAGCACGAGATACGCGCCATCATCGGCCCCAACGGCGCGGGCAAAAGCTCCATGCTCAACTGCATCAACGGCGTCTATGCGCCGCAGCAGGGCTCCATCACCTTTCGCGGCCAGACCTTCAAGCACATGAACAGCCACCAGGTGGCCGTCATGGGCGTGGCGCGCACCTTCCAGAACCTGGCGCTGTTCAAAGGCATGAGCGTGCTCGACAACATCATGTCGGGCCGCAACCTCAAGATCAAAAGCAACCTGCTGCTGCAGGCGCTGCGCATAGGCCCGGCCGAAAAAGAAGAAATCATGCACCGCGAGGCGGTCGAAAAAATCATCGACTTCCTGGAAATCCAGGCCTACCGCAAGACGCCCGTCGGGCAACTGCCCTACGGCCTGCAAAAACGCGTGGACCTGGGCCGCGCCCTGGCCATGGAGCCGCAAGTGCTGCTGCTCGACGAACCCATGGCCGGCATGAACGTCGAGGAAAAACAGGACATGTGCCGCTTTGTGCTCGACGTCAACGACGAGTTCGGCACCACCGTGGTCCTGATCGAGCACGACATGGGCGTGGTCATGGACATTTCCGACCGCGTGGTCGTGCTCGACTACGGCAAAAAAATCGGCGACGGCAGCCCCGACGAAGTACGCAACAACGAAGACGTGATCCGGGCCTACCTCGGAACCAGCCACTGACATGGACGAGAACACCAAGATGAAATCACAGCGTTCCCCGCAACCCACGATGTCCTCCTCCAGCGAAGGGGGTCAGTGATGGGTTCATTTCTGGAAACCATTATTGGCGGCCTGATGTCGGGCATGCTGTATTCGCTGGTCGCGCTGGGTTTTGTGCTGATCTACAAGGCCTCGGGCGTCTTCAACTTCGCGCAGGGCGCGATGGTGCTGTTCGCGGCGCTGGCCATGGCGCGTTTTTCCGAGTGGATCCCGCAGTGGACCGGCCTGGACAGCAAGTTCATCAACAACGCCCTGGCCTTTGCGGCCGCGCTGGCCATCATGGTGGTGGTCGCCTGGCTGATCGAAAAGCTGGTGCTCGGCAAACTCGTTAACCAGGAAGGCGTCGCGCTGCTGATGGCGACCCTGGGCATTTCCTATTTCCTGGACGGCTTCGGCCAGACCATCTTCGGCTCCAGCATCTACAAGATCGACGTGGGCATGCCCAAGGACCCCATCTTCCTGCTCGAAAGCGTGTTCCAGGGCGGCCTGCTGGTGAACCAGGAAGACCTGGTCGCCGCGCTGATCGCCACCGCCCTGGTGGCGGCGCTGGCCGCCTTCTTCCAGTACACCGGCACCGGCCGCGCGCTGCGCGCCGTGGCCGACGACCACCAGGCCGCCCAATCCATAGGCATACCGCTGAACCGCATCTGGGTCATTGTCTGGAGCGTCGCGGGTTTTGTGGCCCTGGTGTCCGGCGTGATCTGGGGCAGCAAGCTGGGCGTGCAGTTCTCGCTGTCGGTGCTGGCGCTCAAGGCGCTGCCGCTGGTGATCCTGGGCGGCCTGACCTCGGTGCCCGGCGCCATCGTGGGCGGCCTGATCCTGGGCGTGGGCGAAAAACTCGCCGAAGTGTTTATCGGGCCTTATGTGGGCGGCGGTATCGAGATCTGGTTTGCCTATGTGCTGGCGCTGTGCGTATTGCTGGTCCGCCCCCAGGGTCTATTTGGCGAGAAGATCATTGACCGCGTCTGAGCCGCTTATTACTTAAAGAAAACCATGTTTTACAGAGAAAACGGCCAGTTCAAAACCAGCTACCGGTCCGACCAGCAGATCTTTCCCATCCTGCAGGACCGCATCGCCATAGGCCTGCTGCTGGCCTTTGCCTTTGTCGCCGTGCCCTTGCTGGCCAGCGACTATTTGTTCCGCGCCATCCTGATTCCTTTCCTGATCTTTTCGCTGGCCGCCGTGGGCGTCAACATCCTGGTCGGCTACTGCGGGCAGATCTCGCTGGGTTCGGGCGCCTTCATGGCGGTGGGTGCGTACGGCGCCTACAACTTCTTTGTGCGCATCCCCGGCATGCCGCTGATCCCGGCGCTGATACTGGGCGGTTTGTGCGCCATGCTGTTCGGCATCCTGTTCGGGCTGCCCAGCCTGCGCGTCAAGGGCCTGTACCTGGCGGTGACCACGCTGGCCGCGCAGTTCTTCAGCGACTGGATGTTTCTGCGCATCAAGTGGTTCACCATGGACACGCCCTCGGGCTCCGTCTCGGTGTCCAACCTGCAGGTCTTCGGCCTGCCCATTGAAAGCGCCGTCAGCAAATACCTGTTCTGCCTGGCCATCGTGGTGGTGATCACCCTCTTGGCCAAAAACCTGGTGCGCAGCGCCATAGGCCGCGAGTGGATGGCGATTCGCGACATGGACGTGGCCGCCGCGGTGATCGGCATCCGCCCCATGTACGCCAAGCTCAGCGCCTTCGCGGTCAGCTCCTTCATCATCGGCATCGCCGGCGGGCTGTGGGCTTTTATCTACCTGGGAGCCTGGGAGCCGGCGGCCTTTTCGGTGGACTATTCCTTCCGCCTGCTGTTCATGGTGATCATCGGCGGCATGGGCGCCATCATGGGCAGCTTCTTCGGCGCCGCCTTCATCGTGGTGCTGCCGATTGTGCTGAGCCAGCTGCTGCCGGTGCTGGCCGGCTGGCTGGGCATCTCGATCTCCACGGCCGGCATCTCGCATGCGGAGCTGATGATTTTCGGCGGGCTGATTGTGTGGTTTTTGATTGTGGAGCCGCATGGCTTGGCCAAGCTGTGGGCTGTGGGCAAACAAAAACTCCGGCTATGGCCATTTCCGCATTGATCTGCTCGAAATCACCAATGCGCTACGGCTTGTTAAATCGTTTACTGAGCTTGCTGAGGTACCCCTTTTTTCGCGGTGTTATTACTATTTCCAGGAGACAACAATGAAGATTCGTAAATTGATGTTGGCGGTGGCCGTGCTCGCCACCGGTGCCTCGTCCTTGGTGGCGACCGGCGCCTACGCCCAGGCGAAGGAGCAGTTCTTCCCGGTGCTGTCCTACCGCACCGGGCCTTACGCGCCCAACGGCGTGCCCTGGGCCAACGGCTATGTGGACTACCTCAAGCTGGTCAACGCGCGCGGCGGCATCAACGGCGTGAAGATTTCGTTCGAGGAATGCGAAACCGGCTACGACACCGCGCGCAGCGTGGAATGCTATGAGCGCCTGAAGGGCAAGAACGGCGGCGCCACCCTGGTGCAGCCGCTGTCCACCGGCGCCACCTTCGCCATCACCGAAAAAGCCCCGGTCGACAAAATCCCCGTGGTGACCGTGGGCTACGGCCGCAGCGAAAGCGCGGACGGTTCCATCTTCAAGTGGAACTTCCCGATCGCCGGCACCTACTGGGTCGCCGCCGACGCCATCCTCCAGGCCATCGCCAAGAAGGAAGGCGGCTTCGACAAGCTCAAGGGCAAGCGCGTCGCGCTGGTCTATCACGACTCGCCCTTCGGCAAGGAGCCCATCCCGCTGATGCAGGAGCGCGCCGCCATGCACGGCTTCACGCTGCAGCTGCTGCCCGTGACCGCGCCCGGCGTCGAGCAGAAGGCCACCTGGCTGCAGATCCGCCAGTCGCGCCCCGACTACGTGGCGCTGTGGGGCTGGGGCATCATGAACACCACGGCCATCAAGGAAGCGCAAGCCACCGGCTACCCGCGCGAGAAGATGTACGGCGTGTGGTGGGCCGGCGCCGAGCCTGACGTGAAAGACGTGGCCGAGGGCGCCAAGGGCTACAACGCCGTGACCATGCAGCATGGCGCCGAGCCCAACTCCAAGCTGGTCAAGGACGTCCTGGCCATGGTCCACGGCAAGGGCCAGGGCACGGGCCCCAAGGAAGAAGTCGGCCAGGTGCTCTACATGCGCGGCGCCATGAGCGCCATGCTGGGCGTGGAAGGCCTGCGCGCCGCGCAGGACCGCTTCGGCAAGGGAAAAATCATGACGGGTGAACAGGTCCGCTGGGGCCTGGAGAACCTGAACCTGACCCAGGCCAAGCTCGACGCGCTGGGCTTTGCCGGCGTGATGCGGCCCATCAGCACCTCCTGCACCGACCACATGGGCTCGGCCTGGGCGCGCATCCACACCTGGGACGGCAAGGAGTGGAAATTCACGTCCGACTGGCTGCAGGCCGACGAACAGGTGATCAAGCCCCTGGTCAAGGCCACCGCCGCCAAGTACGCCACCGAGAAAAAACTGACGGCGCGCACACCGGCCGACTGCCAGTCTTGAGCGGCGTAGCCGCTCGGACTGGCTATGCCAGGTACTGACGGCACCCACCCCAACCCCTCCCGCCAGGCGGGAGGAGCGCGGCTCTCACGAGCCGCCAATTGGAAGGCCTGTACGCAGGCTTTCCAATTGGTCAGGAAAAATATGGACACACCTAACATCGTTCTCAACGTCAACGGCATCGAGGTTATCTACAACCACGTGATCCTGGTGCTCAAGGGCGTCTCGCTGCAGGTCCCGCAGGGCCGCATCGTGGCCATCCTGGGCGGCAACGGCGCGGGCAAGACGACCACGCTGCGCGCGATCTCCAACCTGCTCAAGGGCGAGCGCGGCGAGGTCACCAAGGGCTCCATCGAGCTGCGCGGCGAGCGCATCGAAAACCTCTCGCCGGCCGACCTGGTCAAGCGCGGCGTGGTGCAGGTCATGGAAGGGCGGCACTGCTTTGCCCACCTGACCATCGAGGAAAACCTGCTGACCGGCGCCTACACGCGCGCCGGCAAGGCCGAGGTCGCGGCCAACCTCGAGAAGGTCTACAACTACTTTCCGCGCCTCAAAACCCGGCGCACCTCGCAGGCGGCCTACACCTCGGGCGGCGAGCAGCAGATGTGCGCCATAGGCCGCGCGCTGATGGCCAACCCCTCGATGGTGCTGCTGGACGAGCCCTCCATGGGCCTGGCGCCGCAAATCGTCGAGGAGGTCTTCAACATCGTGAAGGACCTGAACCAGAAGGAACAGGTCACCTTCCTGCTGGCCGAGCAGAACACCAACATGGCGCTCAAGTACGCCGACTACGGCTACATCATGGAAAGCGGCCGCGTGGTGATGGACGGCGCGGCCGCCGACCTTGCCAACAACGAGGACGTGAAGGAGTTCTACCTCGGCGTGGGCGGCGGCGAACGCAAGAGCTTCAAGGACGTGAAAAGTTATAAACGCCGCAAACGCTGGCTGGCTTAGGCCCCCACGCTTTTCACTTCGCCTTCGGCTGCGTGTAATGCGCTGCCCCCCAGGGGGGCGCTGCGCCTGCGGCCCGGCTAAGCCGGTTCCGCGGCCCTGGCTGGCTTGAAGTCTTCGCAGCGCATTGAGGTATCTAGGTATTCACAGAATTTGGAAGATATCGAATGACAACACATTACGACGCACTGGAAGTGCGAAGCCCTTCGGAACGCGAAGCCGCCCAGTTCGCCACGCTGCCGCAGCAGGTCGCGCATGCGCAATCCCACGCGCCGGCCTTCACCGGCATCCTCAAGGGCGTGGACGCCGCGGCCGTCACTTCGCGCGCCGCGCTGGCGCGCCTGCCGGTCACGCGCAAGTACGAGCTGCTGGCGCTTCAGCAGTCTTCGCGCGAAGCTGGCGGCGATCCTTTCGGCGGCTTCAGCGCACTGCGTTATGGCGCGGCCATGCCGCGCGTCTTCGCCAGCCCCGGCACAATTTACGAGCCCGACAGCACGCGCAAGGACTACTGGCGCATGGCGCGGGCCCTGCACGCCGCGGGTTTTCGTGCCGGGCAGCTGGTGCACAACTGCTTCAGCTACCACTTCGTGCCGGCCGGCACCATGATGGAAAGCGGCGCCCATGCGCTGGGTTGCACCGTCTTCCCGGGCGGCACCGGGCAGACCGAGCAGCAGGTGCAGGCCATGGCCGAACTCAAACCCGCCGGCTATGTCGGCACGCCCAGCTTCCTCAAGATCATTGTCGACAAGGCCGCCGAAATGAAAATCGGGCTTCCCAGCGTGACGCGCGCCATGGTCTCGGGCGAGGCCTGCCCGCCCAGCCTGCGCGACTGGTTCGCCGGGCACGGCATTGCCGCCTACCAGTGTTATGCCTCAGCCGACCTGGGCCTGATCGCCTATGAAACCGAGGCCCGTGAAGGCCTGGTGCTGGACGAAGGCGTGATCGTGGAAATCGTGCGCCCCGGCACCGGCGACCCGGTCGCCGAGGGCGAGGTCGGCGAACTCGTGGTCACCACGCTGAACCCCGACTACCCGCTGATCCGTTTCGGCACCGGCGACCTGTCGGCCGTGCTGCCCGGCAGCTGCCCCACAGGCCGCAGCAACACGCGCATCAAGGGCTGGATGGGCCGGGCCGACCAGACCGTCAAGGTGCGCGGCATGTTTGTGCACCCGGGCCAGGTCGCCGACATCGCGAGGCGTTTTCCTGAAGTCCTCAAGGCCAGGCTGGTGGTCAGTGGCGAGATGGCCAACGACAGCATGCACTTCCAGGCCGAGGCAGCCTCCATCCCCGAGGGACTGGACCAGCGCATCGGCGAGGCCATACGCGATGTCACCAAGCTGCGCGGCACCGTGCAACTGGTAGCGCCCGGCAGTCTCCCCAACGACGGCAAGGTCATTGAGGATGCACGCAGTTACAAGTAGGGCCCCCACGGTCGCTCACTTCGTGTAGCCTGCGGCTTCTCCCTGCCCCTTTCATCACAAAAGGGGCCGCCCGCCTGCGGTCTGGCAAAGCCAGTCCCGCGGCTCATGCTGGGTTGAAGGATCCTGTGCGTGGGATAGGTGGGTATTCACCAGTGGGGGCCGAGGGTCCGGCTTCGCCGGCCCCAGGCGCCGCCCCCTTGAGGGGGAGCAGGCTACACGCAGTGAGCCTGTACAGGGGTGGTGTATGGATACCCCTTACGTAGTTCCCGCGATGTTGGCGGGGTAAGGGGACCGTAAACTTGGCGCGTTCACACATCAAGGAGACGCTCATGAAACGCCTGTTAGTCCTCGCCGCCGCAGCGACGGCCATGTTTGCCGCGCACGCCCAAGCCCCCGCCTTCCCCGGCTCCAAGCCCATCAGCCTGGTGGTGCCCTTCGCGGCCGGCGGCCCGACCGACCGCGTGGCCCGCGACCTGGCCGAAGCCATGCGCAAAGCCATGGGCGGCAGCGCCAACTTCGTCGTTGAAAACGTCAACGGCGCCGGCGGCACCATAGGCGCGGCCAAGGTGGCGCGCGCCGCGCCCGACGGCCATACCCTGCTGGTGCATCACATCGGCATGGCGGCGGCGCCCGCCCTGTACCGCAAGCTGCCTTACAAGGTGCTCGACGATTTTGAGTTCCTGGGCATGATCAATGAAGTGCCCATGACCATCATCGGCAAGCCGCAGCTGCCCGCCAACAACTACCGCGATTTCGAGAACTACATCCGCGCCAACGCCGGCAAACTCAACATCGCCCACGCCGGCCTGGGTTCGGCCTCGCACCTGTGCGGCCTGATGTGGCAAGCCGCCATCAACGCCAAGGATGCGATGACCACCATCCCCTTCGGCGGCACCGCGCCGGCCATGAATGCGCTGGTCGGCGGTCAGGTCGACATGATGTGCGACCAGACCACCAACACCACCGGCCAGATTGAAGCCGGCCGCGTCAAGGCCTTTGCCGTGACCACCGCCAAGCCGCTGAGCAACAACAAGCTGCTCAAGGACTACCCCACGCTGCAGGAAATGGGCCTCAAGGGCTTTGACCTGACCATCTGGCACGGCATGTACGCCCCCAAGGGCACGCCGCCCGCCGTGCTGACCCAGCTCAACAATGCCCTGAAGATCGCCCTGAAAGACCCCGACTTCATCAAGAAGCAGGAAGGCCTGGGCGCGATCGTGGTGACCGACAAGCGTGTCGATCCCGCCGCCCACAAGGCTTTTGTGTCCGCCGAGATCAACAAGATCAAACCCGTGGTCGAAGCCGCCGGCAAGTTTGCCGACTGATCATCCGCTGCGTTGACGATCAAGCCGCCCGGTTCACGCCGGGCGGCTTTTTTCATGTCCGCAGATGATGCAAACTTGAACCGAAACATCTCTTCTCTTCTTTTCTTTAATCTGCGGAAATCTGCGTCATCTGCGGATATAAAAAAAATTTGATCCGCAGATGACGCAGATTTCCGCAGATGAAGACAAATCCGACTATCCGCAGCACCAGGCAGCCCGATTCACGCCGGGCGGCTTTTTTCATGTCCGCAGATGGTGCAAACTTGAACCGAAACATCTTTTCTCTTCTTTTCTTCAATCTGTGGAAATCTGCGTCATCTGTGGATATAAAAATTTGATCCGCAGATGACGCAGATTTCCGCAGATGAAGGCAATCGGCCACCCAAGCTTGCGGTCAAGAATAAAAAGGCCTCGGGTTTAACCCCCTTGAAGTACGTGTCTGCGGACGCTATCTTCATGCGATACCCGGCTGCAGCCGGCCACCCCTGGAGCCTCTCTTGAACAAACAACAACCATCATCGCGGTCCCTGCTTCGCGGCACCACCTTCATCGCCACCGCGCTCGCCGCCCTCAGCACCTTTATGGCCACGCCCTCGGCCTGGGCGCAAAGCGCGAACTGGCCCGCCAAGCCCGTGAAGATCGTCGTGCCCTTCGCGCCCGGCGGCACCACCGACATCCTGGCCCGCGCCATGGCGCCTGAACTCTCCAAGGCCTTCGGCCAGCCCTTTGTCGTCGAGAACCGCGCCGGTGCCGGCGGCAACATAGGCGCCGACATCGTCGCCAAATCCACACCCGACGGCTATACCCTGCTCATGGGCACCGTCGGCACCCACGGCATCAACAAATCGCTGTACACCAAGATGGCCTACGACCCGCAAAAGGACTTCGCGCCCATCACCCTGGTCGCGGGCGTGCCCAACGTCATGGTCGTCAACACCGAAAAAGCCAAGGCCGCCGGCATCAACAACGTGGCCGACTTCATACGCACGGCCAAGGCCAGCCCCGGCAAGCTCAACATGGCCTCCAGCGGCAATGGCACCTCCATTCACCTGGCCGGCGAGCTCTTCAAAACCATGAGCGGCACCTACATGACCCACTTCCCCTACAGCGGCTCCGGCCCCGCGCTCCTTGCGCTCGTGGGCGGCGACATGGACGTCATGTTCGACAACCTGCCCTCTTCCATGGCCCTCATCAAAGCCGGCAAGCTCAAAGCCCTGGCCGTCACCAGCTCCGAACGCTCAGCCGCCCTGCCGGATGTGCCCACCATAGAACAAGCCGGCGGCCCCGCCATGAAAGGCTTTGACGCCAGCTCGTGGTTTGGCCTGCTGGCCCCCGCCGGCACGCCGCCCGACATCGTCAACCGCATCCAGCAGGAAGCCGCCAAGGCACTCGGTACGCCGGCGATGAAAGAAAAGCTTTTGGCCCAGGGCGCGATCCCGAGCGGGAATACGCCTGCCCAGTTCACCGCGTTCATCAATGCGGAACACAAGAAATGGGCGCAGGTGGTGAAGGCTTCCGGGGCGAAGGTGGATTGACGACCTGGACCTGTGCACGCGCCTACCTTCACGCGTAGATTCCGGGATTCAGTCAGTTTTTCTTGAGGAGCTAACGGTGGCGTTCACTTTCCAGACTCCTGCGGAAAAGGGCTCTACAACGGTTACGTGGGAGCCAGGCGCAGGCACGGTCTTCGTTGGCGAGGATGACCATATAGCTAGCTCTTCTTAATGGAGGATATGAACCCTCCAAAGGCCCGGAAGACTTAAGTTCCCAGCTTGTGACCAGCTCGGATTACAGGTAATTTGTGGCTGTGCTGACACCCTTCCGGAATTTTGCCCATGAGTGATTCGAGTTTTACCGCCGATGACGAGCCCACACAAAGTGACGGGGCGGGCTTCGCCGATATGTTTATCGCTTTGGCATTAACGGCGGCGGCAGCGATCATCGTCATGGTGGCCGTTCAGCTTTGGTGAAGCGGTTTTTTTCCACAAGCTGTTGAATGGCGACTGGTCCGCTACGTCGAACATCAGGCGCTCCAAGTGGCCCGGCCTTTGCTCTTCACTGCAGAACAAGCGTTCCAGGCTTTCGGGCGTTTCTGCGTTTTTGTACCTGGCATAACACCCACACCCGGTCTTCCAGCGGTACGCGCAGAGGCTTCAATTCGTTGAGTCGAGCCGAACGGCGAGTTGATCGAAACGCGAGTTCATGGCGCGAGTGGCCCTGAAGCACACTCAACAGAATCATGCGACGGCTTGACGATCAAGCCAGTTCTTGTCTTCAGTCCGGCACCACCGCCGTCACTTCAATCTCCACCTGGGCGCGGTCCTCGACCAGGCCCGCCACCTCGACGCAGGTCATGGCCGGGAAGTTCCTGCCCATGACCTCGCGGTAGGCGCCGCCCAGTTCCTTGAGCCTGGCCACGTACTCCACGCGGTCCACCACATACCAGGTCATGCGCACCATGTGCTCGGGCCCGGCGCCGCCGGCCTTGAGCACCGCCAGGATGTTTTGCAGCGCCTGTTTGGTCTGCGCGACGAAGTCGTCGCTCTCGAACTCCTGCTTCGCGTTCCAGCCGATCTGGCCGCCCACAAAGAGCAGCGCGCCGCGCGCCAGCATGCCGTTGGCATAGCCCTTGGGTTCGGCCCAGTCAGGGGGTTGCAGTTTTTTGATCATGGGGCGGGTCTCCAGGGGATGTTTTTAAATAGGGCAGCAAAGCCTCGCGCAATGCATCGGGAATGCGCATGGGCTTGCCGTTGGGAACTTCGGAATACACGATCACGCCGTGGGCCTTGAGCCTGGTGTCGCCGGCCTCGCCGTGGATCTCGTACTGCATGCCGATGCTGGAGCCGCCGATGCGCGTGAGCTCCAGCGTGATGGTGAGCGCGTCGCCGTTGCGGCACATGCCGAGGAATTCGGTCTTCAGGTCCACGATGGGCACACCGGTGCCGCCGGCGATCAGCCGGTGCTCGGGAAAGCCGATGTGCGCCAGGAAGTCTTCCTGCACCTCATGCAGCAGGTAAAAAAACTGCGGGTAAAAAACAATGCCGGCCGGGTCGCAGTGGTGAAAGCGCACGCGCTTGGGAACGCTGAATTTCATGGCAGGCGCAGCTTGAAGCGTTGCAGCTTGCCGGTCTCGGTGCGCGGCAGCTTGTCGACGAACTCGATTTGCCGCGGGTATTTAAAGGGCGCCAGCGTCGCCTTGACGTGGTCCTGCAAGGCCTTGGCCGTGGCGTCGCCGCCGGCTTCGCCGGGCTTGAGCACGATAAAGGCCTTCACGACCATGCCGCGCTCCTCGTCGGGCAGGCCCACCACGCCGCACTCGGCCACGGCCGGGTGCTTGAGCAGCGCGTCTTCCACCTCGGGGCCGGCCACGTTGTAGCCGGCGGTGATGATCATGTCGTCGGCGCGCGCCTGGTAAAAAAAGTAGCCATCGGCGTCCTGCATGAAGGCGTCGCCCGGGTAGTTCCAGCCATTCTTCACATAGTTGCCCTGGCGCGCGTCCTCGAGGTAGCGGCAGCCCGTGGGCCCGACCACCGCCAGCTTGCCTATGGTGCCGCGCGGCACTTCGGTGCCGGTGTCGTCCACCACCTTGGCGGTATAGCCGGGCACCACCTTGCCGATGGCGCCGCGGCGCACGTCGTCGCCGGCCGCCGAGATGAAGATGTGGAACATCTCGGTCGCGCCTATGCCGTCAATCATCTCGATGCCGGTGGCGTCCTTCCACAGCTGGCGCGTGGCGTCCGGCAGGCTTTCGCCGGCGCTCACGCACAGGCGCAGGCCGGGCACGCCGTGCTGTTTGGCAAAGGCGGCCATCTGCCGGTAGAACGTGGGCGCGGTGTAGCAGATGGTGGCGCCGACCTGCCTGATCAGCTTGACCATGGCCTCCGGCGTGTAGCCTATGGAGGGGTAATACACCGAGGCGCCGGCCCACATCGGGAAAATCAGCATGCCGCCCAGGCCGAAGGTAAAGGCCAGTGGCGGCGAGCC
>NZ_AKIV01000104.1 GCF_000282655.1 Polaromonas sp. CF318 | reverse complement strand
GCCCGCAGGCGCAGCGGCCCCCTCGGGGGGCAGGGAGTTACACGAAGTGAACGACCGTGGGGGCCACATACTTAACATTCCTCTGACCAGCAATAGCCATCGCGGGCGATCATCGCGCTCGAGGCACTCGGTCCCCAGCTGCCGGCGGCATAGGGCCGCGGCGCGCCGGAATCGTTGCTCCAGCTGTCCAGTATGGGCTCCACCCAGCGCCAGGCTTCTTCCTGTTCGTCGCTGCGCACAAAAAGGTTGAGCCTGCCGTCGATCACGTCCAGCAGCAACCGTTCATAGGCGCCCACGCGTTCGGAGCCGAAACGTTTGTCGAAATCCAGGTCCAGCTGCACGGGCGCCAGCGAGGATGTGCCGCGCCGTTGGTCAGCGCCCTGGGCCAGCAAATGCAGCTCCAGGCCGTCCTTGGGCTGCAGGTTGATCACCAGCCGGTTGGCCACGTTGGAGCCGGAGGTGGAGGCCTTGAAAATCGCATGCGGTGCCGGCCGGAAGTTGACCTCGATGTGCGCGTCGCGGCCGGCCAGGCGTTTGCCGGTGCGTATGTAAAAGGGCACGCCGGCCCAGCGCCAGTTGGCGATCTCGGTGCGCAGGGCGACAAAGGTTTCGGTCCGGCTGTCGGGGGGCACGCCTTTCTCGTCGCGGTAGCCCGGCACGGCCTCGCCGTCGATGTTGCCGGCCGCGTACTGGCCGCGCACCACGTGCTGGCCCAGTGTTTCTGGCGTCCAGGGCTTGAGCGAGCGCAGCACCTTGAGCTTTTCGTCGCGGATGGCGTCGGCATGCGAGTTGATGGGCGGCTCCATGCCGATGGCGCACAGCAGCTGCAGCGCGTGGTTTTGCACCATGTCGCGCAGCGCGCCCGTGCTGTCGTAGAAGGCGCCGCGTTTTTCCACGCCAAGATCCTCGGCGATCGTGATTTGGATGTTGGCGATGGTCTCGCGGCGCCACAGCGGCTCGAACAGCGAATTGCCAAAGCGCAGTGCGAACAGGTTTTGCACCGAGGGCTTGCCCAGGTAGTGGTCGATGCGAAAGATCTGCTGCTCGCTGAGCACGCTGCGCACCGTCTTGTTGATGGCGCGGTTGGAGGCCAGGTCGTGGCCCAGCGGTTTTTCCAGCACGACACGCGTCTGGGAGCCGTTCAGGCCGGCGGCGGCGATCTGCTCGCACACCGTGGTGAACAGGCTGGGCGCCGTCGCCACATACATCACCACCACATCGGCCGGCCGCTGCTGCAGCCGGGCGGCCAGCCCCGCGTAATCAGCCGGGTTGGACAAATCCATGCGCAAGTAGCCCAGCAGCGCGGCGAAACGCGAGAACTCCTCCTCGCTGGGGCGTTTGGCCAGTTCAACGTTGTCGAAGCGGGACTTGATCAAGGCGCGGTACTGGTCATCGGACAGGTCGTCGCGTGCCACACCCACGATGCGTCCGCCCTCGGGGAGCGAGCCGTGGCGAAAGGCCTGGAACAAGGCCGGCATGATCTTGCGCCACACCAGGTCACCGGTGCCGCCGAAGAGGATGAGGTCAAAACTCATGGTAAAAAAGTGTCTTGGTAATTAAGTTTCATATTCTATGGGCATAATGGTAACTCGACCCTGAACCCGCGCGATGCACGCCTCCAGGTGCTCCCGCGGTGTTTCATCCGGACCACTTTCGTGTTTTTGCCCAGCATCCCTGCCATGACCCAACTTGACGCCCTCAAACAGTTCACCACCGTGGTCGCCGACACCGGTGATTTCAAGCAGCTGGGGCAGTTCAAGCCGCAGGATGCCACCACCAACCCCTCGCTGATCCTCAAGGCGGTGCAAAAGGCCGACTACCAGCCTTTGCTCAAGGACACCGTGGCGCGCTTCAAGGGGCGGGCGCTTGACGAGACCATGGACCGCCTGCTGGTGCGCTTCGGCTGCGAAATCCTCTCCATCATCCCGGGCCGCGTCTCGACCGAGGTCGACGCCCGCCTGAGCTTTGACGCCAATGCCACCTATACGCGCGGCGAGCGCATCGTCGAGCTCTACCAGGCCGAGGGCATACACATAGACCGCGTGTTGATCAAGGTCGCCGCCACCTGGGAGGGCATACAGGCGGCCGAAAAGCTCGAGCGGCGCGGCATCCACACCAACCTCACCTTGCTGTTCTCGTTCGCCCAGGCGGTGGCCTGCGGCCAGGCCAGGGTGCAGCTGATCTCGCCTTTTGTCGGCCGCATCTACGACTGGTACAAAAAATCCGCCGGCGCGGCCTGGGACGAGGCCGCAATGGCCGGCGCCAACGATCCCGGCGTGAAGTCGGTGCGCGAGATCTACAACCATTACAAGCGCTTCGGCATCGCCACCGAGGTGATGGGCGCGAGCTTTCGCAATGTGGGCCAGATCACCGCGCTGGCCGGCTGCGACCTGCTGACCATCAGCCCCGAGCTGCTGGGCCAGCTGGCGGCTTCCGAGGCGCCGCTGTCACGCGCACTCGACGCCAAGGCGGCCGCCGCGCTGGACCTGCCCGTCGTCAACTACGACGAAGCGGGTTTCCGTTACGCGCTCAATGAAGACGCCATGGCCACCGAAAAGCTGGCCGAAGGCATACGCGCCTTCGCGGCCGATGCCGTGAAGCTCGAACAGCTGATGCTGGCGGCCTGAGTATGGCCGTGCAGCCCCGACCCCGCTGCGACCGCACGCCGGCCTGGGCCGCGCTGCAGGCCTGCTTCGACGCGCAGGGCAAGTCCTTCGACCTGCGCCAGGCCTTCACAGCCGATGCCGGGCGCTTTGCGCATTTCAGCCAGGAAGCGCCTCACGTTTTCGCCGATCTCTCGAAAAACCTGATCGATACCTCCAGCGAGTCGTTGCTGCTTGAGCTGGCCGCGCAATGCCGGCTTGAGCAGCACCGCGACGCCATGTTTGCCGGCGAGTTGATCAACGGCACCGAGCAGCGCGCCGTGATGCACTTTTTATTGAGGAGCCCGGCCGTCGGCGGCATGAACGGCGATCTCGCGCGCGTGCATGAAACCCTGGAGGCCATGCTGGCCTATGCCGAGCAACTGCGCGCCGACACGGCCATCACCGACATCGTCAACATCGGCATAGGCGGCTCCGACCTGGGGCCGCAGATGGCGGTGCTGGCGCTGGCTGAGTTCGCCATCCCCGGCAAGCGCTTTCACTTTGTCTCCAACGTCGACGGCGGCGAACTGGCCGGCGTGCTGCAAGGGCTCAAGCCGCAAAACACGCTGTTCCTGGTGGCGTCCAAGACCTTCACCACCACCGAGACCATGACCAATGCGCATTCGGCCAGGCGCTGGTTCGAGGCGCAGGGTGGCACGGACGTCGCGCGGCATTTCGCGGCCCTGACGACCAATGTCGCGGCGGCCAATGCTTTCGGCATCAAGACCACCTTCGGCTTCTGGGACTGGGTGGGCGGGCGCTATTCGCTCTGGTCGGCCATAGGTTTGCCGATTGCCATCGCCATAGGCGCGGCCGGCTTTCGTGAGCTGCTGGCCGGCGCGCATGCCATGGACGAGCATTTTCGAACGACGCCGCTGGCGCGCAACCTGCCTGTGCGCCTGGGTTTGCTCGACGTCTGGTACCGCAATTTTTACGGCTTCAGCAGCCGCAGCATCGCGCCCTACAGCAGCGCTCTGCGGCGCCTGCCGGCCTACCTGCAGCAGCTTGAAATGGAAAGCAACGGCAAGCGCGTCGATGCCGAAGGCCAAGCCTTGCCTTTCGCAACCTCACCCGTGCTATGGGGCGAGCCCGGCACCAACGGCCAGCACGCTTATTTCCAGATGCTGCACCAGGGCAGCTCGGTGGTGCCGGTGGAGTTTGTCGCTGTCAAGAAAGCCGGGCACACCCTGGCAGGCCACCATGCCACTTTGCTGGCCAATGTGCTGGCCCAGGCGCAGGCACTGATGCAGGGCAAGGACGATGTGGGCGGCCACAAACATTTCCCCGGCAACCGGCCCAGTACTTTTTTGCTGCTGGAGCGGCTCACGCCCGCCAGCCTGGGCGCGCTGGTTGCGCTGCAGGAGCATCGCGTGTTCGTCAGCGGTGCCATCTGGGGCATCAACAGCTTCGACCAGTGGGGCGTCGAACTCGGCAAGGTGCTGGCCAGGGACATAGAGCCGCGCCTGCAAAGCGGCGACCTGTCCGGCCTTGACGGCTCGACGGTCGGCCTGCTGCACAAAATTGCCGGCTGATTCGCGCAAAACCGTGCGTTTTTCCATTGCGGGGCCGCAGGTATCCATGGTCAACTTGCCGCCTTGTCGATTTTTTTTGATGATTTCGCATCATGTCTTTACCCGTTCCACCCAGCCGAGTTTCTCCCCGCTTTTTGATGTTCGCCGCGGCGCTGCTTGCGGCAGCGCTGACCGCCGGCTGCGCAACGCGCGCGCCCGCTGACGAGGATGCCGACACCGACGAGCCCGTCAGCCAGGGCGGCACCGTGGGTGTGGCCGAAGGCGTGACCGGCACGGCCTGGGCCCAGATGTCGGCCCCGCCCAAAGCCGGAGAGCTCAAGCCCGACGACCTCCAGTGGGAGATCTTCCGCGTGCCCGGCAAGCAGCCGGCCAGCTACAGCTATGTGCGCCATGAAGGCCGCGACGCGGTGCTTGCCAAGGCCGAGGCCTCCGGCAGCATCCTGCGCCATCGCCACCGCATCGAGCCGGACCAGCTCGGCCTTGTGCGTTTTTCCTGGAACGTGCCCAACGCGGGCGCCAACCTCGCGCTGCCGCAACTCGAGGATGTGCCGGTGCGCGTGGTGCTCGCCTTTGAAGGCGACCGCTCGCGGCTGTCGATGAAAAACGCCATGCTGTCGGAGCTGAGCCGCTTGCTGACCGGCGAAGAGATGCCGTTTGCAACCCTGGTCTATTCGTGGTCGCGGATCAAGCAGCCCGGCGAAGTCATCATCAACGACCGCACCGACCGCATCCGCAAGATCGTCGTCGACTCGGGCGACCACGGTTACAACGAATGGCGCAGCTACGAGCGCGACATCCGCGCCGACTACCGCAAGGCCTTTGGCGAAGACCCGGGCGCTTTGCTGAGCTTCGCGGTCTTTACCGAAGGTGAAAGGAACGAAGGCCAGCTACAGGCCTTCTATGGGCCGCTCAAGCTCATACCAGCTTCGGCTTCGGCCGTCGCGAGCAAATAGCGCGGCGCCCGGTCGGCCCGTCTACGCCGGCGCTTGCATTGACCGAGAATCCAGCATGCGCATTGCAATCACGGGGGAGGCCCTTATCGATTTCACCGCCAGCGAGGCCGGCACGCTGGCCTTCCTGGGCCATGAGGGCGGCTCGCCGCTCAACACGGCCGTCGCCTGCGCGCGGCTCGGGCAGCCCACCGGTTTTCTCACACAGTTGTCGACGGACTTGTTTGGTGAGCGGCTCATGCATTTTCTCGAGCGCAACGGTGTGGACACGCGTTTCATCCTGCGCAGCGATGCGCCGTCGACCCTGGCCTTCGTCGAGCGTGCGCCGCAGACCAACCGCTATGCGTTCTATACACGCGGCAGCGCCGACGCGACCTGGGCGCCTGAGCCGTTGCCGCGGTTGCCGGCGGACTGCCGCATTCTTCATTTCGGCTCGATCGCGCTTTTGCAGGAACCCGCCGCCACGCGCATCATGGAGCTGATGGCCGCCAACGCCGGGGACCGCGTGATCGTGTTCGATCCCAACGTCAGGCCCAGCCTGATCCCCGATATGGCAGCCTACCGTGCGCGTGCCATGAACTGGTTTGCGATGGCCGACCTGGTCAAGCTCAGCGATGAAGACGCCGAACTGCTGTCGCCTGGCCGGCCTGTCGATATGTTGGCGGCGGATTGCTTGCAAGCCGGTGCGCGTGCGGTGATCGTCACGCGCGGCGCCGGCGGTGCCACGCTCTGGCGCACGGGGCACGAACCGCTTGCCGTCGCGGCGCCGCGCGTCAAAGTAGCCGACACCATAGGCGCGGGTGACACCTTTACGGCCGGACTCTCGGTTTCGCTGCTTGCGCACGGCGTTGAACACCCGGCCCGGCTCGGTGAACTGGGCGACGACGCGTGGCGCGAAGTGATGCGCTTCGCCGCCATGGCCGCCGCGCTGAACTGCACCCGCGAAGGTGCGGATCCGCCCACGCTGGAAGCCGTTCGCGGCGCGCTCATGCAGGAGGACCTGGCGAGAGCGGGCAACCGATAGGCAATCTTGCCTTCGGCGGCAGTCGTTGAATCAGAACTTGTAGCCCAGCTGCAGGGTGAAGCAGTTGGGGTCCAGCACCACGTCAATCGTCTGGCCCGTGCTCAGCGTGCCGCGGGTTTTCAGCAGGGTCTTGGTGTAGCTGCCTTCCACAAACCATTTGTCATTGAGGTTATAGACGCCCCCTATCTGGAAGGATGGGGCCAGCTTGGATTTGAAGGACACGCCGGTGGGTGGGCCGCCGGGGTTGGTCAGCGCGGTCAGCAGGGCGCTTCCCTGCTCCTTGTAAAACCGCACATACGACAGACCGGCGCCCAGGTAGGGCCGGAACCGGGCTTCGGCCTCGAAAAAGCGGTACTGGCCTATCAGCGTGATCGGCAAGGCCTTGGTTTCGGCCACCTTGCCGAAGCCCGCGAGCACGCCGTCCCCGGTGACGTCATGCCGGAAGCCCAGGCCCAGCGGCAGGTGCAGGTTGAGGTGCTCGGTGGCCATATAGTTGATCGCGCCCGTCACCCGGGTGTCGTTGCTGACGCCCACACGCACGTTGGGAATGTTTCCCGTCATCGTGCCGCTGTCCACCGAGGGCTTGATGTGCGTGACGCCCGCCGACAAAGACCAGGTGCCGGCCTGTTGCGCGAAAGCGGGGAATGTGGACGAGGCCATGATGGCCGCGGCAGTCAGGTGTTGTCTGGAAAGCGTCATGGGGCGGATCCGGTGATGTGGCTGGGTGACTGTTTGAAGGTGTTGGAGGTTCATCCAGGGAATCGGTGTCAATGGTCATGGTAGCGGCAAGCGCCGGTGCGCGCTGGCTTGCATAGGCGTTTTGTCCGGGCGATGAAGCGCAGACGCAACGGCCTTTGTCGATTGAAAACGTTCTTCGTACAAGGTTTGTACGGATGCGTGCGCCCCGGCTTTGGCCCGCCAAATCGGCTGCCGTGCCGGCCCCCGGCCGCCGCGGTAGCCTCGCGAGGCGCGCCGCATTATCATGCGGCAGGGAATTCACCCTGTTTACACCTTGTGAGGAGGATTACTGTCATGAATTTTGGCCAAGCCATTTCCACCTGCTTTTCCAAGTACGTCACTTTTACCGGCCGGGCATCGCGTCCGGAATTCTGGTGGTTTTTCCTGTTCCAGATCATCGTCCTGATCGTCACCGGCATGATCAGCAACATCCTGTACGGCATCGCCGCCCTGGCGATGCTGCTGCCGGGAATCGCGGTGGGCGTGCGCCGCCTGCATGACATCGGCAAGACCGGCTGGCTGTTGCTGATCGGCCTGATTCCGGTGGTCGGCCTGCTGCTGCTGTACTGGTGCGTTCAGCCTTCGGAAGGCCCCAACCAGTATGACGAGGGCGCCGCGCCGCCGGTGCCTGCCGCCGGCCCGGCGGGCGAGCAATAAAAAAGCCAGCATAAAAAAAGGGCCGCGAAAGCGGCCCTTTTTGATGGAGCGAGAAGCTCAGGCGGACATTACATGCCCATGTCGCCCATGCCGCCCATACCACCCATGCCGCCGCCTGGCATGCCGCCGCCGGCGCCGGACTCTTCCTTCGGAGCCTCGGCCACCATGGCTTCGGTCGTCAGCATCAGGGATGCGACGGAGGCTGCGTTCTGCAGTGCGGTGCGGGTGACCTTGGTGGGGTCCAGGATACCCATTTCGATCATGTCGCCGTAGGTGTCGTTGGCTGCATTGAAGCCGTAGTTGCCCTTGCCGGCCAGCACGGCGTTCACCACCACAGAGGCTTCGCCGCCTGCGTTGTAAACGATTTCGCGCAGGGGCGCTTCGATGGCGCGCAGCACCAGCTTGATGCCGGCGTCCTGGTCAGGATTGTCGCCGGCGATCTTGCCGGCGGCTTGCTTGGCGCGCAGCAGAGCCACGCCGCCGCCGGCCACAATGCCTTCTTCCACGGCAGCGCGGGTGGCGTGCAGCGCGTCTTCCACGCGGGCCTTCTTTTCCTTCATTTCGACTTCGGTGGCAGCGCCGACCTTGATCACGGCAACACCGCCGGCCAGCTTGGCCACGCGCTCTTGCAGTTTTTCACGGTCGTAGTCGCTGGTCGCTTCCTCGATCTGGACGCGCACCTGCTTGACGCGCGCTTCGATGTCGGCAGCGGCGCCGGCGCCGTCGATGATGATGGTGTTTTCCTTGCCCACTTCGATGCGCTTGGCCTGGCCGAGGTCGGCCAGCGTCACTTTTTCGAGCGACATGCCGACTTCTTCAGCGATGACCTTGCCGCCGGTCAGGACAGCGATGTCTTCCAGCATGGCCTTGCGGCGGTCGCCGAAGCCAGGGGCCTTGACAGCCACGACCTTCAGGATGCCGCGCAGGGTGTTCACCACCAGGGTCGCCAGGGCTTCGCCCTCGACTTCTTCGGCGATGATCAGCAGCGGACGGCCGGCCTTGGCGACTTGCTCCAGGGTGGGCAGCAGGTCGCGGATGTTGCTGATCTTCTTGTCGTAGAGCAGCACAAAGGGGTTGTCCAACAGCGCGGACTGCTTTTCAGGGTTGTTGATGAAGTAAGGGGAGAGGTAGCCGCGGTCGAACTGCATGCCTTCGACGACGTCGAGTTCGTTTTGCAGGGACTTGCCGTCTTCCACGGTGATCACGCCTTCTTTACCAACCTTGTCCATTGCGTCGGCAATGATCTTGCCGATGGATTCGTCGGAGTTGGCGGAGATCGAGCCCACCTGGGCGATTTCCTTGGACGTGGTGGTGGGCTTGGAAGCCTTCTTGAGCTCTTCGGTCAGGGCCAGCACGGCCTTGTCGATACCGCGCTTCAGGTCCATCGGGTTCATGCCGGCGGCCACGTATTTCATGCCTTCGCGGACGATGGCTTGAGCCAGAACGGTGGCGGTGGTGGTGCCGTCGCCGGCGTTGTCGGAGGTCTTGGAAGCGACTTCCTTGACCATCTGCGCGCCCATGTTCTGCAGCTTGTCCTTCAGTTCGATTTCCTTGGCGACGGACACACCGTCCTTGGTCACCGTGGGGGCGCCGAACGAGCGCTCCAGAACCACGTTGCGGCCTTTGGGGCCCAGGGTTACCTTGACGGCGTTGGCCAGGATGTTCACACCCTCGACCATGCGTGCGCGGGCTTCGCCGCCGAAAATGACGTCTTTTGCTGCCATGTTTAATTCTCCAGATTCAGTTAATTAAGGATTTGATGTGGCGGAGATTTATTTCTCGACCACTGCAAACAAATCTTCTTCTTTCATGACGAGCAGTTCGTCGCCGTCGACCTTGACGGTCTGGCCGCTGTACTTGCCGAACAGCACGCGGTCGCCCACTTTGACGCCCACGGGGCTCAGTTCGCCCTTGTCGTTCTTCTTGCCTGGGCCAACGGCCAGCACTTCGCCTTGATCAGGCTTTTCGGCGGCGCTGTCGGGGATGACGATGCCGGAAGCGGTTTTGGTTTCGTTTTCCACGCGTTTGACGATCACGCGGTCGTGCAAAGGACGAAGTTTCATGAGAGCTCCTTGTTTGAGAACAATGGTTTTGGGGATCAAAAAACGCCCACCTGAAAGTGGGTGCTTGTTAACTTGGTGGATCGATGAGGCTTGTTAGCACTCAATACCATCGAGTGCTAATCATAGGGGCAATTGGGGGTCTTTTCAAGGCGGCGCGCTGGAAAATCCTGTTTTCAAGTGTGGAGCGGAACGCTTTAGAGTGGACCGGGCCCCGTCGCCACCCGCCGGGCGAGGGTGCCAAGGAACTCAGCCTGGATGCCGGCCATGCGCCCGATTCGGGCTTGTCCTACACGGAATTCCTCTCCTGCCGACGACCTGCCGCCTCTGCCGGCCCCTAAAGTCAAATCCTCATCATTCAGAGCCCGGACCAGGCACCATCACCATGTTTCTAGACAGCTTTCCACGTGAAGAAGCCCAGGACAGCCGCGCCATGCGTCCGGTGCGGGAACCGGCGGCCGAGCCGGCCAGGTCGCGCCATCCCTGGCCTTTTCCGGTGTCCGGCAAGGATTTCGGCCTGCCGGCGGCAAAGCCCCAGGCGGTGGGCGGCCCTGGCTATGCTGCGAGCGGCAGCAGTTTTGTCACCTGACGGATTCCGGCGGACGGGTGATGAAAGCAAAGACCAGCGCCGAGCCGGAAAGCCCTCGGGCGGGCGGCACAAAAACTCCAGCGAGCCGGCCCAAAAAGACCCCAGCAGATGACTTCGGCCGGGAAGGTACCAATAAAACCATCCCTGAACCCAAGGCTGATGGCCAACCCTCCGAGGAACTGGGCCATACCCCGCACATCGGGAAGACGCCTTACACGCGCGGCTGAGGCGGGCCTTCTTTCGCGCCGCTCGTCACGTGAGCCGCCGCGGCCCGCCGCACCACCAGCGGCAGTGTGGCCGAGATGGTCGTGCCCTGGCTGGTGTCGATGTCCAGATGGCCGCCCGATGCCTCCACCCGGTGGCGCATGCCCTGCAGACCGTGGCTCGATGCCTGCACGGCCTGTGGATCGAAGCCCCGGCCATCGTCGTGCACGGTCACGATGATGTAGTCCTTGTAGCTCAGCAGGTTGATTTCCACGTTCTGCGCCTGCGCATACCGGGCAATATTGGTCAGGGCCTCCTGGGCCAGCCGGTAGACCGTCAGTTGTATGGTTTCGTCCAGTTCCGCTGGTTCGAGGTTGGTGACGATGCTCAAGCCCGAACGCTGGGCGAACTCGCGCGTCAGGATCTCCAGGGCCGGCAGCAGCCCGAGGTTGGACAGCGAGGAGGGGCGAAGGTCTTCGATGATGCGCCGCTTCAGGGCGATACCGCTGTTGAGCGTTTCAATCAGGTGCTCGATACGGGCCGGCAAGTCGCCGTTTTCGCCGGACAGCCTGGCCTTGATGCGCGTGATGTCGAGCTTTGCGGCCGTGAGCAGCGCGCCGAGCTCGTCGTGGAGTTCGCGCGCCAGGTGGTCTCTTTCCTGTTCCCGGACCTGCTGCAGGTGGGTGGCCAGCTCGGCCAGGCGACTGGTGCGCTCCTTGACCTGGACGTTCAGCAGGTCGCGCTCGGCCTGCAAGGCCAGTTGCTGGCGCTGGCCGGCCTGGTCCAGGGCGGCGGTCTGGCGCAAATACAGCCAGAAGGCCACAAAGGCGACGCTTGCCACCAGGGTGATGCCTATGCGCGTGAGCAGCAGCGAACGCCGCACTTCCGCGTAGCCCCTCGCGGTGTCCTGGTTGGTTTCTTCGATGAGCTGGCCGGCACTGTTGCGTATGGCGTCCATCTGCTCCTTGCCTACCTCCGTGGTCAGGACAAAACGCCAGGCCTCGTCCTTGCCTTCGTTCTTCATGCGGATGGACAAGTCCATTTCAGCCAGCTTGCGCTGCACCGTCCGCCCCAGCAGCGACAGGGTGCCGGCCTGCTCCTGGCGGGCGGCGAGCAGCTCGCGCAGCTGGTCCTGCGTCTGGCCGATGTCCGCGATGGCGGCCTTGTAGGGCTCCAGGTACATGGTGTCGCCGGTCAGCAGGTAGCCGCGCTGCCCGGTCTCCGCGTCGAGCACGTCGCGCAGCAGCCGCTGGACATGGCTGCGCGTGAGGTGGGCTTGCGCCACTTCGTCCATAGCGTCCATGGATTTGTCGTACGACAGCTCGCTGATGCCGATCAGGGTAAGCACGGCGATCAAGGCGCAGGCGACGTTGACGGCCATTTTGCGGGAGGTGCTTCGCATGGGAGCTTTCCTGGGGTTCTTGAAACGGCGCCGCCGGCCGGGCGCAGGCCTACCTTGAGTCAAAGCATGAAAAAAGCCACCCGAAGGTGGCTCTATGTTGCTGGCATTTCGCGGGCTGCAACGTAGGACGCCGCGCCTTGCCGTCGGTGTTGTTGCGCGGGGCTTACAGGCCGGCTGCAGCCCGAAGGGCCGCAGCTTTATCGGTCGTTTAGCTTCGGCGCCGGGCCTTTGGCCCTTAACTTCGCTGCGCGAAGTTAGCCTGCGCTGAAGAACTGATCCCGCGCGATGCGCGGCGGCCTTACAGGCCGGCTGCAGCCCGAAGGGCCGCAGCTTTATCAGTTCTTTCCCACGTGAATTCCGGTTCGTCGCGGCCGAAGTGGCCGTAGGCTGCCGTCTTTTCGTAGATGGGACGCAGCAGGTCCAGCATCTGGATGATGCCCTTGGGGCGCAGGTCGAAGTGTTCGTTGACCAGGGCCGAGAGCTTTTCGTCGGAGATCACGCCGGTGCCTTCGGTGTAGACCGTGACGTTCATCGGCTTGGCCACGCCGATGGCGTAAGCCACCTGGATCTGGCACTGGCGGGCCAGGCCGGCC
>NZ_AKIV01000103.1 GCF_000282655.1 Polaromonas sp. CF318 | reverse complement strand
CCCCCGAGGGGGCCGCTGCGCCTGCGGCCCGGCAAAGCCGGTTCCGCGGCCCCTGCTGGTGAAGAGGTGTCTCTTCGGGCTACTTTTTCGGAGGGGTGATGGGTTTGATGGCGCCGCAGTCGGCCGACAGCCATTTGCCCGTGGCATCCATGGTCATTTTCTCGGGCTTGCCCTTGACGGTGGTCGTGGTGTTCATCTTCATGGTGTAGCCGGTGTCACCGTTGAAGGTCATCACGCCTTCGCCGCTGGAAGGCGGCTGGGTGCAGGTGTAAGAGAACTTCATGGTGTTGCCGCTGCCCGGCGAGCGGGTGGTCTTGCAGTCGCCTTGCTGCTGCTGCGGCAACTCATTGCGCTCGGCCATTTCCTTGGTGATGCACACCTTCATGCTCATGCCGCCGCCGCTGCCGGGTGCCATGGACATGCCCTGCTTGGCCATCATGTCCTGCATCTGCTTGCGTTGCTCGGGCGGCATGCTGGCCATCTGCTTTTCCATATTGGCCATGGCTTTTTCCATTTCGCCGGAACTCGACTGCATTTTGTTGGTGATTTCCCACAAGCCGGGCTTGGTCGTTTGCGCCTGAGCGCCGGCGGCGAAGGCCAGTGTGGCGCTTGCCAGCAGAAGAGATATGGATTTCATGGGCACTCCTGGTGATATCTGACAGGGAGGGGGTGGTTTGTGCTCGCATTATGGCCAGGGAGTGCCGTCTGGCAAGCCCCGGCGCGGCCTTGCCCGAACGGCGGGCCCGGTTCAGCGCATGAATTTCCCGCCGCGCCCAATAATGGTCAGGTCGGTGAAACGCGAGCCTTCGTGGCTTTTGGGCGCGTAGTTCACAGTGAAGCCGCCCATGTTGTGGTCGCGCATCGATTCCAGCGCCGTGGCCAGGCTTTCGCGGGTCAGGGTCTTGCCGGCCCGGCGCAGGCCCTCGGTGAAGACCTTGGCCGCGAGAAAACCTTCCATGCTCGAAAAATCAAAATCCTTGTTGCCGGCCTCCGTCATGCGCTGCTGGTACTCGCGCACGATGGCGGAGGAGGGCGTGTAGGGAAAGGGCACGACCTGCGAAATGGTCACGCCGGCCCCGGCGTCGCCCAGTTCCTCGGCCAGGGCCTTGGAGCCGACAAAGCTCACATTAAAAAACTGGCCGCCGTAGGCCTTGGCCCGGGCCTGCTTGATCAGCGCGGCGCAGGACTTGTAGGCGCTGATCTGTATCACCGCTTCGGGCGCGGCCTTGAGGATCTCCGCCAGCGGCGCGGCCACGTCCACGCTGTTGCGCTCGACGGTGACGCTGGCCGCGGCTTTGAGGTTGCGCTTGGCCAGCGCCCGCGTCACACCCTCGAGCCCGGCCTTGCCGTAGGAGTCGTTCTGGTAGAAGACGGCGATTTTGGTGATGCCGACGGTGCTCAGGTGCTGCACGATGCGTTCGGTCTCGTCAAAGTAGCTGGCGCGCACATGGAAGATGTTGCGGTTGAAGGGCTCGCGCAGGGCCTGCGCGCCGGTAAAAGGGCCTATCAGCGGGATGCCGGCCGCGTTGATGGCCGGCACGGCGGCCAGCGTGGTCGGTGTGCCGACCGAGCCGACCAGCGCGAACACCTTGTCCTCCTCGATCAGGGCCTTGACCGCGGCGGCGGCCTTTTCGGGCTCGTAGCCGTCGTCGCGCGAGACCAGCTTGAGGCTGCGGCCGTTGATGCCGCCCGCCGCATTGACCGCATTGAAGTGGGCCAGTATGCCCAACTGCATGCGCTTGCCCAGCTCGGCCGCGGGGCCAGTCTGGGCGGCGAACTGCCCGACCAGGATTTCGCTGTCGCTGACGCCGGTTTCCGCGCAGTGCGCGGTGCCGGCGGCCAGTGCCAGCAGCAGTGCGCCGAATCGAGACCATGGCTGGGTGTTCATCAGGAAGCCCTCCGAAGTTGTCCGCAGCCGGGGATACGGCTGCGGCTACCTATGCAATGCACTGCCTATGTGCTGTGATGCCAAGGTATCCCAAGCCCACCGGCTTGGCAACGCGGTTAGCCCCCGTTCCTGCGCTTGCAGTGCATCAAGAGCGGCAAAAATGCCGCAAAAGTCTCGAATTGCGCGATTTGTGCCATGTGAGAGTTCATACGCCCAGCGCAAGCCGGGTGGTGCTCTTGACCTCTTCCATCACCGCGTAGGTACGGGTTTCACGCACGCCCGGCAGCTGCCACAGCACGGTGCCGGCGAAAGAGCGGTAGGCCGCCATGTCGGCCATGCGGGTCTTGAGCAGGTAGTCAAAGCCGCCGGCCACCATATGGCATTCGGTGATTTCAGGGTGCACCTGCACCGCCGCCTTGAAGGCCTCGAACACATTGGGCGTGGTGCGGTCCAGCAATACCTCCACAAACACCATCATGCCGGCGCCCAGCTTGAGAGGGTTGAGCAGGGCCTCATAGCCCAGGATGTAGCCGTCCCGGCTCAGGCGCTGCACCCGGGCCAGCACCGCCGTGGGCGACAGGGCCACGCTTTCGGCCAGCTTGAGGTTGGAAATCCGGCCGTCCTGCTGTAAAACATTCAGGATTTTGAGGTCTATGCGGTCAATTTCTGCGGAGGCTTCAAACATGAGTAGTGAATTATTCGGTTATTTTGGGAAATTTAGCGGGAAATTCATCATTATTCAACGGAACATCGATGCATCCACTGAATAAGCACCCCAACCCGTGAAATCCTCCATGGAGCCCCTGATGTTCACCTCCCCGCGCCTGCCTTTCCCCTACCGCCCCGAACCCGAGATCGTGGCCGGCCAGTTGCGAAGCCTGGCCGGCGCGCTGGACTGGGCGGCGGCCGCGCATTCGGCCCAGCCCTGGGTACAGGCCGTGCGCGACAACCCACCGCCTTTCTGGGCCATGGAAAGCCTGCTCAAGGAATACCCGATTTCCAGCGCCGAGGGCCTGGCCCTGATGCGCCTGGCCGAAGCCCTGCTGCGCGTGCCGGATGCCGAAACGGCGATTGCGCTGACGGCCGACCAATTGGGGCGCGCCGATTTCGACGGCGCCGGCGACGGTGTGATGGCGCGCCTGTCGGCCTCCGCGATCGCGATGTCCAAGCTGTTTTTGCCCGAAGGCGGCCATCCCAATTTGATGAGCAAGCTGGGCGCGCGCACCGTCGTGGCCGCCACCCTGCGCGCCGTGCAACTGCTGGGCCGGCAATTTGTGCTGGGCCAGACGATTGGCGACGCCATGGGCGAGGCCGACGACAGCCGCAAAAAAATCCCGAATTTGCGCTTCAGCTACGACATGCTGGGTGAGGGCGCGCGCACCGACGCCGATGCGCTGCGCTACCTGGCGAGCTACACCCATGCCATCCAGGCCATCGCGGCCGGCGCCAGCAGCAGCGGAGCTACGGAAAAAAACGACGGCATCTCGATCAAGCTCAGCGCGCTGCACCCGCGTTATGAAGACGCGCAGCGCGAACGCGTGATGGCCGAACTGGTCCCCCGCGTCTGGGGCCTGTGCGAGCTGTCGGCGCGCGCCAACATCAACCTCACGATAGACGCCGAGGAAGTCGACCGGCTTGAGCTTTCGCTCGACGTTTTCGAAGCGCTGGCCGCGCTGGTGGCGCAGCACCACCCCAAGTGGCAGGGCTTCGGCCTGGCCATGCAGGCCTACCAGACGCGCGCGCTGGACCTGATAGGCCACGTCACCGCCATTGCCCGCAAGTACAAGCTGCGCCTGATGTGCCGCCTGGTCAAGGGCGCGTACTGGGATTCGGAAATCAAGCGCGCCCAGGAGATGGGCCTGCCGCATTACCCGGTGTTCACGCACAAGCACCACACCGACGTGTCATACCTCGCCTGCGCGCAGGCCTTGCTGGCCGCGCCCGATGCGATTTACCCGCAGTTCGCCGGCCACAATGCCGCGACCATCGCCGCGATTTTGCAAATGGCTTCGCGCAACGCCGTGCCCTTCGAGCTGCAGCGCCTGCACGGCATGGGCGAGGGCGTGTTCCGCGAGGTGCTCAAGAACCCGCTGATCAGCTGCCGCGTCTATGCCCCTGTGGGCGCGCACCGCGACTTGCTGGCTTACCTGGTGCGCCGCCTGCTGGAGAACGGCGCCAATTCTTCCTTTGTGCACCAGCTCGCCGACGAGTCGGTCGGCATGGGCGAATTGCTGACCTCGCCGCTGCGGCTGGAGCCCGAGTCTTCGCTGCCGCTGCCGCCCGCGCTCTATGGCCCCGGCCGGCCCAACAGCCTGGGTCTGGACCTCACGGTAGCCAGCATGCGCGCACCGCTGCTGGCCGCGCTGGCCGCCACCCCTGTGCCCGTGGTGCCGGAGTTTGACCCGCGGCAGGCCGCGGCTGCCGTGGAGAAAGGCGCCGGCGCCTGCCGGGCATGGAGCAAGGTGGACGTGGCCGAGCGCGCGGCCATCCTGCGCCGCGCCGCCGACGTGATGGAGCGGCAGATGCCCAAGTTCTGCGCGCTGCTGGTCAAGGAAGCCTTCAAGACCTGGGGCGATGCCGTGTCGGAAGTGCGTGAGGCGGTGGACTTTTTGCGCTACTACGCCAATGAGGCCGAGCGCATCATGCGGCCGGTGGCGCTGCCCGGCCCGACCGGCGAGACCAATGAACTGCGCCTTGCGGCGCGCGGCGTCTGGGTCTGCATCAGCCCCTGGAATTTTCCGCTGGCCATTTTCACCGGCCAGGTCGCGGCCGCGCTGGCCACCGGCAACGCCGTGCTGGCCAAGCCGGCCGAGCAGACGCCCGGCATTGCCTGGGAGGCCGTGAAGCTGCTGCATGAAGCCGGCGTGCCCGAAGGCGTGCTGCAGCTCGCGCACGGCCCCGGCGAGACCGTGGGCGCGGCGCTGGTGGCGGCGCCCCAGGTGGCCGGCGTGGTGTTCACCGGCTCCACCCAGGTCGCGAAAATCATCAACCGCGCGCTGGCCGCCAAGGATGGCCCCATCGTCCCGCTGATCGCCGAAACCGGCGGCATCAACGCCATGCTGGTCGACAGCACGGCCTTGCCCGAGCAGGTCGCCGACGCGGTGGTACAAAGCGCGTTTCGCAGCGCCGGCCAGCGCTGCTCGGCGCTGCGTTTGCTGTGCGTGCACGAAGGCATCGCCGACCACGTGATAGAAATGATCAAAGGCGCGGCGCGGGAACTGGTGGCTGGTGAGACCGCCGACCTCGCCACCGACGTCGGCCCGGTGATAGACCGCGAGGCCTTTGACAACATCCAGAAGCATTTGCAGCGCCTGGGCACAAGCGCCAAGGTGCTGGTCGCTCCGGCGGATCGCGAGCAGGCCGCGTCCGGCCCCCTGGCCAACCTGGTTGCGCCCGCGGCCTTTGAAGTGCGCAGCCTGTCCGACGTGAAAGACGAAATCTTCGGCCCCGTGCTGCAGGTCGTGCGCTGGGGCAGCGGCGAGCTCAAGGACCCGCAGGCCGTGATCGCGCAGATCAACGCGCTGGGCTACGGCCTGACCCTGGGCATACAGACCCGCATCGACTCCCGCGCACAGGCGCTGGCCGCGGCGGCCCATGTCGGCAACATTTATGTGAACCGCAACATGATTGGCGCGGTGGTGGGGGTGCAGCCGTTTGGCGGAGAGGGGCTCTCCGGCACCGGCCCCAAGGCAGGCGGGCCGCATTACCTTTACCGTTTCTGTGCCGAGCAGACGGTGACGGTGAATACGACGGCGGCGGGCGGGAATGCCGCGCTGCTGGCGGGCGGCGCTTGAGGGTTTGCGCACGCCCTCGCGGGCAAGGCGTCAGATCTCTATCTTGCTGCCCAGCTCCACCACGGAGTTGTTCGGCAAATTCAGGAAATCCGCCGCTCCACTCGCGTTGTGGTGCATCTGCGCGAACAGCTTCTCGCGCCACGGCGCCATGCCGCTGCCAATCGTCGGGATCACGGTGTCGCGCGAAAGAAAATAGCTGGTGGTCATGGACTCCAGCTCGCAGCCGCGGCCCTTGATCTGCTGCAGGGCCTTGGGCAGGTCCAGGTCGTTCTTGAAGCCGTAGTGCACCTTGACCTGCCAGCAGTCATGCCCGAGCGATTCGATTTCGATGCGCTTGTTCATGCCTATCCATGGCACCTCGTGGTTGCGCACCGTCACGAACAGGTTCTGCGCGTGCAGCACCTTGTTGTGCTTGAGGTTGTGCAACAGCGCATTCGGGACGGTGCCGGGCTCGGCGGTCAGGAAGACCGCCGTGCCTTCCACCCTGACGGGCGGGCTGACGAACACGGCATCGAGGAAGCTGGGCAGATCGACAGCATCGGTGCGCAGCTTTTCATTGAGGATGCTGCGGCCTTGCTTCCAGGTGGTCATGACCATGTACAGAACCCCGGCCATCGCCAACGGGAACCATCCACCATGGGCAATCTTCAGCGCATTGGATGCAAAGAACGCGATATCGACCATAAAGAAGCAACCGGTCGCGGCGATGCACAAGGGCAACGGATATCCCCAGCCAAAACGGATCACAAAGAATGTCAGGATGGTGGTGATCACCATGAGCAGGCTCACCGAAATGCCATACGCCGCTGCCAGGGCTGAGGAAGATCCGAACATCAGCACGGCCATCACGACCCCGGCCAGGAGGGCCCAGTTCACGGCGGGAATATAGATTTGCCCGGTTTCACGGATGGAGGTGTGCAGAATGCTCAGGCGCGGCAGAAAACCCAGTTGAATGGTCTGTTTGGTGGCTGAAAACGCCCCGGAAATCAGGGCCTGGGAGGCAATGACCGTGGCCAGTGTCGCCAGCACCACCATGGGAATGAGCGCCCAGTCCGGCGTCATGAGGTAAAACGGATTGCTGGCCGCCTTGGGGTTCGCCAGGACCAGCGCTCCCTGTCCAAAGTAGTTGAGCATCAGGGACGGCATGACCAGCGCAAACCAGGCCAGCCGGATGGGCAGCTTTCCGAAATGTCCCATGTCCGCGTAAAGCGCTTCGGCCCCCGTAACGCACAGGAACACGGCGCCCAGCGTGATGAAAGCAATTCCGTAGTGCTCCATCGCAAAGCGCAGGGCATACCACGGAGCGACAGCCGCCAGTACGCCGGGGTTTTCGATAATTTGCAGCACACCCGTGGCCGCTATGGCCAGAAACCAGAATACCGTCACAGGCCCAAAAAATTTGCCGATATCTGCGGTGCCGCGTTTTTGCACCGCGAAAAGAATGAACAGCACCAGCAGGGAAATGGGGACGACATAGGGTTTGGCGGCCGGCGTGATGATTTCAAGCCCTTCCACAGCCGAGAGCACGGAGATCGCCGGCGTAATGACCCCGTCGCCAAAAAACAGGGCCACACCAAACACGCCCAGGATCAGCATCGCCTTGCGCAGTTGTGGACGGTCCTTGACCGATTGGGATGCCAGGGCCAGCAAGGCCATCAAGCCCCCTTCGCCTGCATTGTCGGCCCGCATGATGAGCGCCACATACTTGATGGACACCACCACCGTGAGCGTCCAGAAAAACAACGACAGCACACCCAGCACATTTGCCGTCGTGATGGGTACATGACCGCTGCCGAAGACCTCCTTGAACGCGTAAAGAGGGGAGGTTCCGATGTCGCCGTAGACGACACCGATGGCGCCCAGGGTGAGCGCCGCGAGTGATGATTTTTGACTAGACACAAAAACTTCCCGTCTTTGCGCCCGGCCCGTTCAAGCGGGTCCGAAGCAGCGGGAATGGTTACCTTTGGGAACGCTATTTTGCGCCCGGGGGCCCGGCTTGCAAGTCGGCGGGCACCCCTAAATCCAACTAATCCCGATTTTGTTGCACCGCAACAACTTGTAACAAAAGTGGGCGCCCGGCAGCTCCAGGAGCTGGGGCGGCACTCTGTTCGGAAGTGCTACCTTTTCAGTAGCTGCCTATGCGCGCCCGCTATGGGTTGGGATCGACTATGTCAGCCGCCGCGGGGCAGACCGGCTTTGCCGGATGCCCCGCGGCGTCCCCTGCAAGGGGAAAAGGCACTACGCGCAGCGCAGCGAAGTGGGAACGACAGGGGTATCAGTCATACACCTCGGCGTCCGGGTCGGTGGCTTCGAGTTCGTAGCTCGCCGCCAGCATGGCCAGCCGGGCGATCACGCCATACATATAGAAGCGGTTGGGGCTGCTGGAGCCGGGTTTTTCGCCGGGCTGCGGCAGGCGGCCGCTGTCGGCGAAGGCCAGCGGCACAAAACTGGCGCCGGGCGCGTTGAGGTTTTCGTCCACCCCGCGCTCGGCATGCACGCGGTAAAAGCCGCCGACCACATAGCGGTCCATCATGTAGACCACGGGTTCGGCCACCGCGTCGTTGACGCGCTCGTTGGTCAGCACGCCTTCCTGGATGATCACTTCCGACAGCGCCTGGCCGTCCTTGGTGGTGCTCATCTTGTTCTTGGTCTTGCGGTTCAGCGCGTCCAGGTCCTTGACGTCGCGCACCGTCATGATGCCCATGCCGTAGGTGCCGTTGTCGGCCTTGACGACGACAAAGGGCTTTTCGTTGATGCCGTATTCCTTGTACTTGCGCTTGATCTTGGTCAGCAGCGCGTCGACATTGGTGGTCAGGCACTCCATACCGGTGTTCTCGGCGAAGTTGACCTCGCCGCACTGCGCGTACATGGGGTTGATCAGCCAGGGGTCTATGCCCAGCAGCTTGCCGAAGCGCTTGGAGATTTCTTCGTAAGCCTTGAAGTGGTGCGATTTGCGGCGCACCGACCAGCCCGCGTGCAGCGGCGGCAGCAGGTACTGCTCGTTGACGTCTTCCAGGATGCCCGGGATGCCGGCCGACAGGTCGTTGTTCAGCAGGATGGTGCAGGGGTCGAAGTCCTTCAGGCCCAGGCGCCGGTCGGTGCGTATCAGCGGCTCGATGGTGATGGTCTCGCCGGTCGGCAGGTTCAGCGTGGTGGGCGCCTTGATGTCGGGGCTCAGCGAGCCGAAGCGCACGTTCAGGCCCGCCTGGTGGAAGATGCGCTTGAGCTGCAGCACATTGGACAGGTAAAAGCTGTTGCGCGTGTGGTTCTCGGGCACGACCAGCAGGTTGCGCGCCTCGGGACAGATTTTTTCGATCGCGGCCATGGCTGCCTGCACCGCCAGCGGCAGCATTTCAGGCGTGAGGTTGTTCCAGCCGCCGGGATACAGGTTGGTGTCCACCGGGGCCAGCTTGAAGCCCGCGTTGCGGATGTCGACCGAGCTGTAAAACGGCGGCGTGTGCTCCATCCACTCCAGCCGGAACCAGCGCTCGATGGCCGGGGTGGAGTCCAGTACGCGTTGTTCGAGTTCGTTGATGGGGCCGTTCAGGGCGGTGATGAGGTGCGGAACCATTCGGCCACTTTCGATAGGGTGATTCTGTTATTTGCTTCGGCTATAGCTGACCGAATTCTAGGGAGATTGGGACGGCATCCTGGGGTTACAAGGGGTAACGCCGGTCAAGCCATCCAAAAATCCGTGGACCGCATTCGCGGCCCGGCATGCCCTCAGGAGCGCACTTCGCCCTGGCCCAGCACCACATACTTGAGGGAGGTGAGGCCCTCAATGCCGACCGGCCCGCGCGCATGGAACTTGTCCGTGCTGATGCCGATCTCGGCGCCCAGCCCGAACTCGAAGCCATCGGCGAAGCGGGTGCTCGCATTCACCATGACGCTGGCCGAATCCACCTCGCGCAGAAAGCGCTGGGCGTGCATGTGGTCGCGGGTCAGGATGGCGTCGGTGTGGTGGCTGGAGTAGTGGTTGATGTGGGCGATGGCTTCGTCAATGCCTTCGACCACCTTGATGCTGATGATGGGCGCCAGGTATTCCTCGTACCAGTCCTGCTCGGTGGCGGCCAGGGTGTTGGCATTTTTCACCTTGGACAGAATGGCCAGCGCCTCCGGGTCGCAGCGCATCTCCACGCCCTTGGCAGCGTAAATAGCGCCGATTTTCGGCAGGAAGGCGGCGGCCACGCCGCGCGCCACCAGCAGGCCTTCGCTGGCATTGCAGGGGCTGTATTTCTGCGTCTTGGCGTTGTCGGCGACCTTGACGGCCATCTCCAGGTCGCAAGGGTCGTCGACGTACACATGGCAGTTGCCGTCCAGGTGCTTGATGACGGGCACCCTGGCGTCGCGGCTGATGCGTTCAATCAGGCCTTTGCCGCCGCGCGGGATGATGACGTCCACATACTGCGGCATGGCGATCAGCCGCCCGACGGCCTCGCGGTCGGTGGTGGGCACCAGCAGTACGGCATCGGGCGGCAGGTCGGCGTCGGCCAGGGCTTGCTGCACCAGCGCGGCCAGCGCCTTGTTCGATTCGATGGCTTCCGAGCCGCCGCGCAGAATGCAGGCGTTGCCGCTCTTGATCGCGAGCGAGGCGGCCTCTATCGTCACATTGGGCCGGCTTTCGTAAATCATGCCGAAGACCCCGATGGGCACGCGCATCTGGCCCACGCGTATGCCGCTGGGCTGCTCCTTCATGCCGATGATGTCGCCGATCACGTCGGCCATGGCGGCCAGCTGTTCGCAGCCCTGGGCCACGGTGTCAATGATCTTGGGCGTGAGCTTGAGCCGGTCCAGCAGGGGGCCGGCCAGGCCCGCGGTTGTAGCGCGCTCCAGGTCGCGCTGGTTGGCGGTTTCCAGCACCGCCGTGTTTTTGCGCAGCGACTTGGCCAGGTTCAGCAAGGCCTTGTTTTTGGCGGCGGCCGGTGCGCGCGCGATCTCGGCCGAAGCCGCTTTGGCCCGGGAGCCCAGCAGTTCCATCAGGCCAGCGACGTCGCCGGCGATATCGCTGGAAGAAGAAAGGGCTTGGTGGGAGTCGGGCGCGTTCATGGGGCCATTTTAGGCCTGCCGGTGGGTGCCCACGGCGCTGGGGGCTATGCCTGCCGAGTACTGCGGACCGGCGCGGCGCATTGCTCGCAGACCATGCCGGCCAGCCGGTGCAGGGCCTGCCAGCCGTCGGCGGGCCAGTCAGGCTGCTTCAGGCCCTTGACGATGCCGTCGACCTTGTGGGCGGCGTGCAGCAGGTTGGCCAGGGTGGTGTCGCCGATGTGCGGCAGCACGCGCTCGAACAGTTTTTCCTTGATGCCCCAGACGCGGTTTTCGCGCAGCGCCATGGGCATGGGCCGGCCGGCGCTAATGGCATCTTTCACGCGCTTCATGCTGCGGATATCTTCAGCCAGCGCCCAGTGCACCAGCACTTCGGATTCGCCCTCGGACTGCAGGCCGTCCAGCATGCGTGCCACGCGCACAGCCTGGCCCCCCAGCACGGCTTCGGAGAGCTTGAAGACGTCGTAGCGTGCCACGTTGAGCACGGCGTTTTCGACCTGGTCGAAGCTGAGGATGCCGTCGCTGCCGCCCGACTGGGCCGGGTAGAGCAGGCCCAGCTTCTGGATTTCCTGGTGCGCCGCCAGCAGGTTGCCCTCGACCCGGTCGGCGAAAAACTGCAGCGTGCGCTGGCCTTCCTCGCCGGCGGCCACGCGCTGGCCTTGCTGCTGCAGGCGCTGGGCGATCCACTGCGGCAGGCTGCGCCTGTCGATCGGGTCGAACTTGACGGTGATGCCGAAGCTCTCGAGCGCGCCGAACCAGGCGCCCTTGGCCGTCATGCTGTCCAGTCGCGGCAGCATGACCAAGGTGAGCGTGCTGTCGTCGCCCTGCGCGCGCTCGGCGATCTGCTGCAGCGCGACCGAGCCGTCCTTGCCGGGCTTGCCGCTGGGGATGCGGATCTCGACGATCTGCTTGTCGGCGAACAGGCTCAAGGAGCCGCCGCTGGCCAGCACCTCGCTCCAGTCGAAGTGCGCGCCGGCCACGGTGTGCACCGTGCGCTCGGTGTAGCCCTGGGCGCGCGCCGCGGCGCGCAGCGCGTCAGCGAACTCCTGCACCAGCAGGGGCTCGTCGCCGTGCAGGGTGTACAGGCTCTTCAAGCCGCGCTTGAGGTGCTCCTGGAGTTGGGCGGGGGCCAGATTCATGGGACGGAGTTTAGCGGGTGGGCTTGTGCGAGCCGGTCAGAGTTTGCTGGTCGACAACAGCAGGCTGGTTTCAGTGTTGGCAATGCCTTCGAGCAGGCGTATACGGCTCAGCACACTGTCAAAGGCTTCCAGGCTGTCGGCCTGCAGTTCGGCCACCATGTCCCATCGGCCGTTGGTGGTGTGCAGGGCGCTCACGGCCGGATCGCCGCGCAAGGCAGTCAGCACGGCCGCCGTGCGGTTACCTTCGACCGCCACCGTCATGAAGGCGCGTATGCGGTGGCCTTCGGCCTGGGGCTTGAGCCGCACCGTGTAACCGGTGATGGTGCCGTCGGCCTCCAGTTTGGCCAGCCGGTTCTGCACCGTGCCGCGCGAGACCCGCAACACCTTGGCCAGCGAGGCGACGGTGGCCCGGGCGTTGTCGCGCAGCAGGGACAGCAGTTGGCGGTCGATATCGTCCATGGCTTGATTTTATTGGCGAAACGCCAATTTCGATTGGCTATTTGCTCAAGCAAGTCGAAATTTTGATCAATTTACTGACTTTTCTTTGCCATGAGGGCTACGGACAATGGAAATCAACACAAGACCGGGAGCCCCATCATGGTTGACTACATTGGCATTGAAAGCATCCAGAAAATCGTGCGCCAGCGCGGCGCCGCCGCCTTTATCGAAGGCCTGGCCGGCGAGATCGAGCACGACTACCGGCGCTGGAACGATTTTGACAAGTCGGCGCGCCACGCCATCCATTCGCCCGACGGCGTGATCGAGTTGATGCCGACCAGCGACGGCCACCAGTATTCCTTCAAGTACGTCAACGGACATCCCAAGAACACCGAGCTGGGCCTGCTCACGGTCACCGCCTTCGGCGTGCTGGCCGACGTGGACACCGGCTACCCGCTGTTGCTGTCCGAGCTGACCATCACCACCGCGCTGCGCACCGCCGCCACCTCGGCCCTGGCCGCGAAATGGATGGCCAGGCCTGACAGCCGCGTCATGGCCCTCATCGGCAACGGTGCGCAAAGTGAGTTCCAGGCGATCGCCTTTCACCACATGCTGGGCATACGCGAGATGCGCCTCTTTGACATTGATGCCGCGGCCAGCGACAAGCTGGCGCGCAACTTGCACGCCATGGGACTGCCGGGCTTGCGCGTGACGGTTTGCCGCTCGGCCGCCGAGGCTGTGCAAGGCGCCGACATCGTGACCACCATCACCGCCGACAAGCGCAACGCCGTGATCCTGACGCCGGAGATGGTCAAACCCGGCATGCACCTGAACGCCGTGGGCGGTGACTGCCCCGGCAAGACCGAGCTGCACGCCGACATCCTGCTGCGCAAGGACGCCCGCGTGGTGGTCGAGTTTGAGCCGCAATCGCGCATCGAAGGCGAGATCCAGCAAATGCCCGAGGATTTCAAGGTGGCCGAATTCGCCGACGTGCTCAAGGGCACGGCCAGCGGGCGCGCATCGCCTGAAGAGGTCACGATTTTCGATTCGGTCGGTTTCGCGCTGGAGGACTACTCGGCCTTGCGCTACCTGCACAAGCTGCAGCTCGCCGACCCGGCCCTGCGCCGGCAGATCGACCTGGTGCCGCGCCTGGACAACCCCAAGGACCTGTTCGGCTTGCTGGCGCCGGCCGCAGCCCGTACAGTCAAGGCAGTTCGTACCGACACCGTCCCTGAAATGACCCCTTGATGAGCACTCCCGTTGACCTGATAGGCGCGCCCACCGACATAGGCGCGGGCAGCCGCGGCGCCTCCATGGGCCCCGAGGCCTTGCGTGTGGCCGGCATCCGCGAGGCGCTGCATGCGCGCGGCCTGCAGGTGGCCGACACCGGCAACCTGGCCGGCCCGACCAATCCCTGGCTGCCGCCGGCCGACGGCTATCGCCACCTGCAGGAAGTGGTCGAATGGAACAAGGCCGTGCATGAGGCCATGTACCAGAGCCTGGCTGCCGGCCGCTTGCCGATTTTGCTGGGCGGTGACCACTGCCTGGGCATAGGCTCCATCAGCGCGGTGGCGCGCCACTGCCGCGTCACCGGAAAAAAACTGCGCGTGCTCTGGCTGGACGCGCACACCGACTTCAACACCAACGCCCTCACGCCCACCGGCAATGTGCACGGCATGCCGGTGGCTGTGCTGTGCGGCCACGGCCCGGCCGAGCTCACCGGCATAGGCGGCGCCACGCCGGCCATGAGCCCTTCGGCCATCCGGCAGATCGGTATACGCAGCGTGGACGAGGGCGAAAAGCGCTTTGTGCGCCAGGAGGGGCTGGAGGTCTTCGACATGCGCTACATCGACGAGATGGGCATGCGCCACACCATGGAAAAAGCGCTGGCCGGCATGGATGCCGACACGCATCTGCATGTGAGCTTCGACGTGGACTTCCTGGACCCGTCCATCGCGCCCGGCGTGGACACCGCCATCAAGGGCGGGCCGACCTACCGTGAGGCCCAGCTGTGCATGGAGATGATTGCCGACACCGGCCTGCTGGGCTCGCTGGACGTGATGGAGCTGAACCCGGCGCTGGACGTGCGCAACGGCACGGCGGAAGTCGCGGTGGACCTGATCGAAAGCCTGTTCGGCAAAAGCACGCTGATGCGGGCCTGAGGGCTTGACTACACGGCGGGCTTTGGCCCGTCTCTTTCCCGCGGTTTGACTTTTCCGCTTTCGCGGCTTTATCGGCGCTTTACCCACCATGAGCATCCATTCCTTCCAGGCGCCCGGCGCGGTCGTGATGATCCGTCCGCACCGCTTCCATCCCAACCCCGAAACCGCGCACGACAACGGTTTCCAGTCCCTGCCCGGCGGCCGCGGCGATGCGGAGGTGGCCGCGGCCGCGCACGCGGAAGTCAC
Source organism: Polaromonas sp. CF318 (assembly GCF_000282655.1). GTDB lineage: Bacteria > Pseudomonadota > Gammaproteobacteria > Burkholderiales > Burkholderiaceae_C > Polaromonas. Next base: position 22,885 of record NZ_AKIV01000103.1, on the reverse strand, counting down.
GGCCGCCGCGGCGCGCCTGGAACAAGCCGGCGTGGACGTGCACCTGTTCGAGGATCACGGCGAGCGCGACACGCCGGACTCGGTGTTTCCCAACAACTGGTTCTCCACCCACAGCGGCGGGCATGTGGCTCTGTACCCGATGTACTCGCCGAACCGTCGGCGCGAGAGGCGCGGCGACGTCATCGAGATGCTCAAGGCGCGCTACCGCGTGCAGGACGTCATCGACTACTCCGGGCTGGAGCCCGACGGGTTGTTCCTCGAAGGCACGGGCGCCATGGTGCTGGACCACATAGACCGGGTGGCCTACACCGCGCGCTCGAACCGCGCCAGCGAGGTGATGCTGGAGCGCTTTTGCACGCACTTCAATTTCGAGCCCCTGGTGTTCTCCACAGCGGGCGAGGGCGGTCAGCCCACCTACCACACCAACGTCATGATGTGCATCGCCACGCAGTTCGCGATGGCGGGCTTCGATCTCATCACCGACCCCGCGCGGCGCGCCGAAGTGCGGCGGCGCCTGGAGGAAAGCGGCCGCAGCGTCATCGCGTTGAGCGGGCAGCAGATTGCCTCGTTTGCCGGCAATGCCATCGAGCTGACGGGCAAGCAGGGCCGGGTGCTGGCGCTGTCAAGCCGGGCCGCTGAAAGCCTCACACGCGAACAGCGCAAGGTGATTGAAAAGTTTGCGCAGCTGCTGCCGCTGCCCGTGCCCACCATCGAGCTGGCGGGCGGCTCGGTGCGCTGCATGCTGGCCGGCATTCACCTGGGCAAACGGTAAGCCCGCGGATGCCGCCGCTTAGAGCTCCGTCACGGCCGCCAGGCGGCGCATGATCTGCTGCACCACGTCGCTCTGCATGTCGCGGTACAGCAGGGCTTCCTCGGCTTCCTTGGCCAACACGGCGGATTCGTTGAAGCTGATGTCGCGCTGCTGCAGGATTTCCGTCTCGGGGATCAATTCCTTGCCGGCCAGCGTACGCAGCCTGAAGCGAAAGCGCAGCCGCAGCTGGAACTCGCGCACCTGACCTGAGGTGTTGGTGCTGAGCACCACCTTTTCGCGCTGGTCGCTCAGCACGTCCAGGATCACCTGCGCCTCGTTGATGCGGCGGGGGTCGGAGATCACTTCCACCTTGCGGGTGGATTGCAAGGAGCGCCTGAGTTCCACGCCCAGCGGCGAGCCTTCGCCCAGGGAGGAAAAAAGCGTGCTGAAGGCGAAGTTGGGCGCCTTGCGCAGGGCGAAACCGCAACCGCTCAGCGTGAGAGCGGCGGCGCTGGCCGACAGGGAAAGGAATGCGCGACGCTGCATGGGCTTGCCTTCTTTTCGTTGAACGGTTTCAGATGACGATGTTGACCAGGCGGCCGGGCACCACGATCACCTTTTTGGCGGGCGCGCCCGCAGCCTGTTTGGTGAAGGCTTCCGATGCCAGCGCGGCCGCCTCGATGGCGGCCTTGTCGGCGCCGGCCGGCACCGTGACGGCGCCGCGCAGCTTGCCGTTGATCTGAAGTACCAACTCGATCTCGTCCTGCTGCAGGGCGCTGGCGTCCACCTGCGGCCAGGGCGCATCGAGCAGATCGCCGTGCTGTGCGGCATAACCGAGCTGCGACCACAGCGCGTGCGCCAGGTGGGGCGTCGCCGGGTACAGGCAGCGCAGCAGGATGCCGAAACCTTCGCGCAGGGCGGTGTCCGAGCCGGCGGAGGCGGCGCCCTTGAAGTCTTCCAGTGCGTTGAGCAGCTTCATGTTGCCCGACACCACGGTGTTGTACTGCATGCGCTGGTAGTCGTAGTCGATCTGCTTGAGCACCGTGTGGATTTCCAGGCGCAAGGCCTTGGTGTCCTTGTCGAATGCGGGCGCGCCGCCTTCGGGCTGCTTGCCGGCGCCGAGCTTGACGCCGAAATTCCAGACGCGGCGCAGGAAGCGGTAGGAGCCCTCGAGCGCGGCGTCGTTCCATTCCAGCGTGGTGTCGGGGGGCGCGGTGAACATGGTGTAGAGCCGGGCGGTGTCCGCGCCGTACTTTTCGATCAGGTCCTGCGGATCGACGCCGTTGTTCTTGGACTTGGACATGGTGGTCCAGCCCTCGTAGGGCACCGGCAGGCCGTCGGCCTTGGCGGTGGCGGAGAGCACCTTGGCGTGTTCGTCGCGCACGATGTCGAGCTCGTGTGCCCAGAAGTACTGCTTGCCGGTGGTGGTGCGCGCGAAGGCCTCGTTGAGCACCATGCCCTGCGTAAGCAGTTTGGTGAAGGGCTCGTCGACCTTTACCAGGCCCAGGTCGCGCATGACCTTGGTCCAGAAGCGCGCATAGAGCAGGTGCAGGATGGCGTGCTCGATGCCACCGATGTACTGGTCCATGGGCATCCAGTAGTTGGCGCCCTCGGCCACCATCTTGTCGCCGTTCTTGGGGTCGCAGTAGCGCATGAAGTACCAGGACGAGTCGACAAAGGTGTCCATGGTGTCGGTCTCACGGCGCCCGGGCTTGCCGCAGACGGGGCAGACCACGCCGGCGTGAAAGCCCGCGTGCTTGTGCAGCGGGTTGCCCGAGCCGTCGGGCACGCAGTCCTGCGGCAGCACCACGGGCAGGTCTTTTTCCGGCACCGGCACGGCGCCGTGTTCCTCGCAGTGGATGATGGGGATGGGCGTGCCCCAGTAGCGCTGGCGGCTCACGCCCCAGTCGCGCAGGCGCCAGGTGGTTTTTTTCTCGCCCAGGCCCTTGGCCGCGAGATCGGCGGCGACGGCATCAACGGCGGCCTTGAAGCCCAGGCCGTCGTACTTGCCGGAGTTGACAACCGTGCCCTGCTGCTTGTCTCCGTACCAGTCGGCCCAGGCGTTCAGGCTATAGGCCTGGCCCTTGACGTCGACCACCTGCTTGATCGGCAGGCCGTATTTGTTGGCGAACTCGAAATCGCGCTCATCATGCGCCGGCACGCCCATGACGGCGCCGTCGCCGTAGCTCATCAGCACATAGTTGCCGACCCAGATTTCGACCTGGCCGCCGGTGAGCGGGTGCGTGACGAAAAGGCCCGTGGGCACGCCTTTCTTTTCCTGCGTGGCGAGTTCGGCTTCCGTGGTGCCGCCGGCCTTGCTTTCCTCGATGAAGGCCGCGACCTTGGGGCTGGAAGCCGCTGCGTGCAGGGCCAGCGGGTGTTCGGGCGCCACGGCGCAGAAGGTCACGCCCATGATGGTGTCGGCGCGCGTGGTGAAGACGTACATCTTCCCGTCGCCGATCTGCTTGCCGGAGGCGTCCTGGATATCGTGCGTGAAGGCAAAACGCACGCCTTCGCTTTTGCCTATCCAGTTTTCCTGCATGAGCTTGACGCGCTCGGGCCAGCCGGGCAGCTTGTGGCTGACGCTGTCGAGCAGCTCTTCGGCGTAGGCCGTGATCTTGAGGTAGTAGCCGGGGATTTCGCGCTTTTCCACGGTGGCGCCGGTGCGCCAGCCCTTGCCGTCAATGACCTGTTCGTTGGCCAGCACGGTCTGGTCGACCGGGTCCCAGTTCACGACCTGGGTCTTGCGGTAGGCAATGCCTTTTTCCAGCATCTTCAGGAACAGCCACTGGTTCCACTTGTAGTAGTCCGGGTCGCAGGTGGCAACCTCGCGGCTCCAGTCGATGGCCAGCCCCATCGCCTGCATCTGCTTTTTCATGTAGGCGATGTTGTCGTAGGTCCACCGGGCCGGCGGTACGCCGTTTTTCATGGCGGCGTTTTCGGCCGGCAGGCCGAAAGCGTCCCAGCCCATGGGCATCAACACGTTGTAGCCCTTCATGCGCAGGTGGCGCGTGAGCATGTCGTTGATGGTGTAGTTGCGCACGTGGCCCATGTGCAGCTTGCCGCTGGGGTAGGGCAGCATGGAGCAGGCATAGTATTTCTTGCGGCCGGCATCCTCCGTCACGCGGTAGGCGTCGGCGGCGGTCCAGTGGGCTTGAGCGTCGCGCTCAACGTCGAGATGGTTGTATTTGTCTTGCATGGAGAACCGGGAAGGCGGAAAGCGGAACAGGAAACGGGGAAAAAGGCCGGGCGGCGCGTGCCGTTGCCGGGAATCCCCGATTTTAGGGGCTGGGCTGCTTTAGCGCGGGGCGGCCGAAGCGGAAGGGTTGTCGGCCACAAAGCCTATGCGGTTGAGCCCGGCTTTTTGCGCCAGGCCCATCACCTGCACCACCTTGCCATAGGGCACGCCCTCGTCGGCCCGCAACTGGACCTCGGTTTCGGGGTTCTGGGCGGCGGTCTCCCGCAGCCGGCCCGCCAGTTCGTCGGGGCTCAGCGGTTTGTCGTTCAGGAACGCCTGGCCGGATTTGTCGACCACCAGCGTGACGAACTTCGGGGCGTCGGCCGGCTTGGCGGCGTCGGTCTTGGGCAGGTCCAGCCGTATGCTGCTGGCCAGCAGGGGCGCGGTGATGATGAAGATGACCACCAGCACCAGCATCACGTCCACCAGCGGCGTGACGTTGATCTCGCTCATGGGCTGCGGGCCCTGGGTGCGTTCAAGGCGTCCAAAAGCCATGGTCAGGCCTTGTGCGCCAGGAGCTCGCGCAGGTCGCGCGCGAAGCCTTCCAGGTCGGCTTCGATGCGGCCTATGGAGCGGCCGAAAATGTTGTAGGCCAGCACGGCCGGGATGGCCACGGCCAGGCCGGCCGCCGTCATGATGAGGGCTTCGCCGACGGGGCCCGAGACCTTGTCGATGGTGATCTGGCCGGCCGAGGCGATGCCGACCAGTGCGTGGTAAATGCCCCAGACCGTGCCCAGCAGCCCCACGAAAGGCGCGGTGGAGCCCACGGTGGCCAGCAGCACCTGACCGAATTGCAGCTTGTGCAGCACGGCGTGCAGCGCGTCGCGCAGCACGCGGGTCAGTTGCTGGGACTTGTCGCCCGCCGTGGCCAGCGTACCGGCGGCGGGGAGCCTGGTCGCGGCGATCAGCGGCAGCACCAGCGCTTCGCGGTCGAAGGCGGCGACTTTTTCACTGGCCTGCTCCACCGAGGCCGATTGCCAGAAGGCTGCGGTGCTGCGCGCCACGTCGCCGGCGGCGCGGTGAAGCAGCCAGGTTTTCCAGAGGATCACGACCCAGCTCGCCACCGACATGGCCAGCAGCAGGATGGCTACCAGCTGGCTGACGATGCCGCCTTGGGTCATGAGGCTGAGGAAATCCATGTGGGTCACACCTTTGAGTTGCCGCGGCCCGTACCGCGCTTATTTTTTCAGGCCCAGCACGTCGAACATGTCGAAAAGGCCGGTGGCGTGCCCGTCCAGGAAACGGGTGGCACGCAGGCTGCCCTGGGCATAGTTGCTGCGGCTGGATGACTTGTGGCTGATTTCGATGCGTTCGCCGGTGCCCAGGAACATCACGGTGTGGTCGCCCACCACGTCGCCGCCGCGCACGGCGGAAAAGCCTATGGACAGCGGGTCGCGCTCGCCCGTTACGCCTTCGCGGGCATAGACGCCGCAGTCCTTCAAGTCGCGGCCCAGCGCGCCGGCGATGACCTCACCCATCTTCAGCGCGGTGCCGGAAGGCGCGTCGACCTTGTGGCGGTGATGGGCTTCGACGATCTCGATGTCGTAGCCGGTGGACAGGGCCTGGGCCGCCATCTCGAGCAGCTTGAGCGTGACGTTGACACCCACGCTCATGTTGGGCGCCATGACGATGGCGATATCCTTGGCGGCGGCGGCGATCTCGGCTTTCTGCGCATCGGAGAAGCCAGTGGTGCCTATGACCAGCTTGACGCCCATCTCGCGGCAGGCCGCCAGGTGGGCCAGTGTGCCTTCGGGGCGGGTGAAGTCGATCAGCACGCGGGAGTCTTTCAGCCCCTGGCGGATATCGGCGCTGATGGCCACACCGCTGGCGCGGCCGGTGAACGCGGCGGCGTCGGCGCCTATGGCCGGGCTGGAGGCCAGGTCAAGCGCGCCGGTCAGCTGGCAGTCGGTGCTGGCATTGATCGCCTCGATCAGCATCTGGCCCATGCGGCCGCTGGCACCCGCTACCGCGACCCGGTGACGGCGGGCCTGGTTGGCAGCCGCCCCGCTCACTGTTTCGGGCTTTCGAGGGGAGGATAGCTGGCGGCCGGCGCGCCGGCGGGCACGCTCGCGGACGTTGCGGCGGTGCTGGCCGCGGCCGGCTTGGATTTTCCGGCAGCCTTGTTCAACTGCTCTTCGGTGGCTTCGAGCACGGGCACCTCGCCCAGTTTGCGCCGGTTGCCCAGCTTGGCGATGAATTCGGTTTCGCTCGGCATGGCGTCGCCTTCAAAGCGTTCCAGCTGGTCGTTCTTGAAGAACACGGTGTATTTGTAGGACTGGGGTTCCACGCCTTGCCGCTTCAGGGTGAAGACGTAGTCCCAGCGGTCGGCGTGGAACAGGCTGGCCATCAGCGGGGTGCCCAGCGTGGCCTTGACCTGGTCGCGCGTCATGCCGGTTTTCAGCTGCTCGACCTGTTCCTTGGACACGAAGTTACCCTGGATCACGTCGACCTTGTAGGGCGTGACCCAGTTGATCGGGTTCGCGGAGCTGGCGCTCATGCCGCTCAGGCTGCTGCAGGACGCCAGCACCGTGCAAGCCAGGAGCAGGAAAGCGGTTCGGGCGCTGTAACGATGATTTGCAGGCATGGCTGACATAGTAAGGGGGTGTAGCGATATGATTGTTCATTGTAGCGGCTGGGGGCTCCCGGCCGGCATCCGCCCGGACGGGCCGCATTGCCGCTTTACACCGGTTTTACCCAGAGAGTTTCCCCATGAGCAACATTGACGAGCTGAAAAACACGGGTTTGAAGGCCACGCTGCCGCGCCTGAAGATCCTGGAAATTTTTCAGGCAGGCAAACAGCGCCACATGACGGCCGAAGACGTGTTCCGGGTGCTGCTCGAAGAACGCTCGGACATCGGCCTGGCCACCGTCTACCGGGTGTTGACCCAGTTCGAGCAGGCCGGCCTGCTCAACCGCAGCAATTTCGAGTCCGGCAAGGCGGTTTACGAGATCAACGAAGGCCAGCACCACGACCACCTGGTGTGCCTGGACTGTGGCAAGGTCGAAGAGTTCTACGACGCCGAGATCGAAAAACGCCAGCAACTGGTCGCCAAAACCAAGGGCTTCGCCATCGCCGACCACTCCCTGTCCATCTACGCCAACTGCACCAAGGACAAATGCCCCAACCGCAGCACCGGTACGCCGGTCAGGCACCATCACGCGTAAGGTTCGGACAGCGGGGCCTAGAAGGTGGGAAGAAACCGTAGCGAGCGCCCCGAGGTCGTGTCGAGGACCGGAGTCGTACACCCGTACGGCGAGGACCGCAGGCGCGAGATCGGGCCGCGCAGTAGGTTTATTCGCACCTTCTAGTCGTCTTGTTCCATGGCGCGGCGGTGCCGCTCGACGAATTCCTGGTAAGTATTGATGCCGCGCAGCTGCAATATCGCGTTGCGCACCGCGGCCTCGACCAGCACGGCGATGTTGCGGCCGGCCTCCACCTGGATGATGACCTTGCGCACGGGTATGCCCAGCACGTCCTGCGTCAGCGGTTCATAGGGAATGCGTTCGTAGTCGCGCTCCAGCGTCTCGCGGCGCACCAGGTGCACGATCAGCTTGAGGCGCATCTTGCGGCGCACCGCCGTCTCGCCAAAAATCGCCTTGATGTCGAGCAGGCCTATGCCGCGCACTTCGAGCAGGTTTTGCAGCAGCTCGGGGCAACGCCCCTCGATCGTGGTCTGGTTGATGCGGTACAGGTCCACCGCGTCGTCGGCCACCAGGCCGTGGCCGCGCGAAATCAGCTCCAGGCCCAGTTCGCTTTTGCCCAGGCCCGACTCGCCGGTGATCATTACGCCCATGCCCAGGATGTCCATGAACACGCCGTGCATGGAGGTGCGATCGGCGAAATGCTTGGACAGGTAGGCCCTGAGCACATCGATCACGAAGGCGGCCGACTCCGGCGTGGAAAACATCGGCAACTGCGCGCGCTCGCACATGGACAGCAGCGTGTCGGGCGCCACCTGGCCGTCGGCCACGACCAGCACCGGCGGCTCCAGCGTGATGATGCGGGATATGCGGCGGGCGCAGTCTTCGGGGCTGGCGTTGGTCAGGTAGGCGACCTCGCGCTCGCCCAGAATCTGCACGCGGTAGGGATGGATGTAGTTGAGGTAGCCGACCAGGTCGGCGCCGGAGCGGGCGGCCCGCACGGCCACTTCGTCGAAGCGCCGCTCGGAGGCGCCCAGGCCGGCGACCCATTCCCATTTCAGGGAGGCGCGGTGGTCTTCAAATAAAACGTCGGCGCTGACAACGGTGGGCTTCATGCCGGCCTGTGATGCGGGAAAAGAGCCCGGTGCGGGCTAGGAGCTGACTTCGTGGACGGAGTGCCAGGAAGCGATCAGGTGGTGCAGTCCAGCGGCATCGGTGCTGGTCTTGAGCTGCTCGCGCAAGGTGCTGTCGCTGAGCAATTCGGCGATTTCCGAGAGGATCTCGAGGTGTTTTTGCGTGGCCGCTTCAGGCACCAGCAGGAAGATCAGCAGGGCCACGGCCTGTTCGTCCGGCGCGTCAAAGCCGATCGGCGACTGCAACAGGAACACCGCCGCCATGGGAGCCTTGAGCCCCTTGATGCGGCCGTGCGGAATCGCCACCCCATGGCCCAGGCCGGTCGAGCCCAGGCGTTCACGGGCGAACAGGCTGTCGGTGATCAGCGCGCGGTTCAGGCCGTGCTGGTTCTCGAACAGCAGTCCGGCTTCTTCGAAAGCACGCTTTTTGCTGGTCGCTTCGACGCTGACCAGCACTTGGGAGGGGGGCAAAATTTGCGAAAGACGGTTCATAACAATCTTTTAGTCGCCGAATTATGCACTTTGCAGCGGGTTTGCTGGGAAAAGAGGCATAAAAAAGCCGCTTGAGCCCTCAAGCGGCTTTTTTCATGCAACTTGCGCAAAACCGGTGCCGGTCGCCAAGGCGGAGTCTCCCATCGGGCCGCGTTGGGAACAGCGCGCCCCTTGGCAGGGCGGCACGCCGGCTCAGGCAAAAAACGGGAAGGCCCTTCAGGCCTGGCGCTTGGCGGCAACGTGGTGGTGGTCCTGGGTTCGGGTTTTGTAGCGTCCGACCTGGCGGTCCAGCTTGTCGGTCAACTCGTCTACGGCGGCGTAAAGATCAGCGTGGGAACTCTCGGCGAACAGGTCGCGGCCCTTGACATGCACATTGCACTCGGCCCGCTGGCGTCTTTCCTTTTCTTTCATGTTGTCCACTGTCAACAGGACTTTTACGTCCACTACCTGGTCGAAATGCCGGGTAATCCGATCCAGCTTGCTGGTCACATAGCCGCGCAGCGCGGGGGTGACTTCAAGATGGTGACCGCTGATCGTCAAGTTCATAAAGAGACTCCTTTTCCAATGTTGGAGCTGGGTTTGAAAACACCACCCGGCCCGTGAGGGGAGGGCGGCAGACGGGGACAACGCTCTTGGATTTACTATGCGCCCGAAGGCCATCAATTGCAACCGGGCTTGCAATAAATAATGAAACCTTCTGAAAATCCTCTTGACCGGTATGGCGCTGCGTCCGCGAGGCTGGCCGGGGTGCTGTCCCCGCGGGTGCGGCAAGCGCTTGATTTCGCAGGGTTTTTGCGGCCGGCGCCATGTGCGCACGGGTGCCAGGCTTGCAGGAAATCCGCGCGGACGGCATCATGCGGACAAGGTTCACGCTGGCTGCTCCAGGGCCGAAACAAGGGCCCGTCAAGGACCGGGCCGATGTGTGCCGGGCTGCAGGAAAACCATAACAACAGGCCTCTTCACGACCATGCACCGCCTGCTCTTCCCCTGTCCGCCTTCGACCCGGCCCGGCCATGTCGCTTGAGACCATCATTTCCTCCGCCTTGACCCGGCCGGACGAGGACCGCAATGCGCTGGTGCTCATGGGCGGCGGGGCGCGTACTGCCTACCAGGCCGGCGTGCTGCATGCGCTGTCGACCATGCTGAGCCTGCAGGGTGGCGCGGCCGGCGAGCGTTTTCCGTTCAACATCCTGGTGGGCACCTCGGCCGGCGCGCTCAATGCCGCTTTCCTGGCGAGCCGCGCCGGCGAGGGCCTGCAGGCCTTTGCCCAGTTGGCGGCCTTCTGGACCACGCTGCGGTCCTCGCATGTCTACAAACTCAAGGTGCCGGCCTGGATACGCTCGAGCCGCATCGCCGCGGCGCTGTTTCTGTCGCAGCAGGTGCGTGCGCAGCAGGCGCTGCTGGACAACACGCCGCTGGTGGACACGCTGCACCGCGCCATCTCGCTGGGCCGCATCGAGCAGGCCCTGCAGGACAGGACGCTGCGCGCCGTGGCCGTCACGGCTTCGAGCTACAGCAGCGGCGTGCACTGGACCTTCTGCCAGATGGCGGCGGGCCGGCAGTCCGACTTGTGGAGCCGCCCGGGGCGCCGCGCCGAATTCCAGCCCATCACCATCGAGCACCTGATGGCCTCCAGCGCCATCCCCTTCCTGTTTCCGGCCACGCCGCTGTGGGTGGACGGCCATCCCGAGTTCTTCGGCGACGGCTCCATGCGCCAGAGCTCGCCGCTGTCGCCCGCGCTGCACCTGGGCGCCGGCAAGGTGCTGGTGATAGGCGTGGGCCAGCCCGAACGCGCCGGCTTTGTGGGCGGCGGCAACGGCGCCAGCGTCACCGGCCGGCCTTCGCTGGGCGCGATCGCCGGCCATGCCATGGCCAGCGTTTTCCAGGACACGCTGCAGGCCGACGTGGAGCAGGCGCAGCGTGTCAGCAAGACCGTGCGCCAGATGCCGCGCGAGATCGCGGCCATCATGCCCTACCGGCCGGTGGACATCCTCGCGATCGCGCCTTCGCAATCGCTGGACGCGCTGGCCCAGGCCCATGCGTCCGAACTGCCCGCTGCGACCTACAACGCCCTGGCGGGCCTCGGCGCGCTCGGCGCCAAGGGCAGCCCCGGCGGCGCCGCGCTGGCCAGCTACCTGCTGTTCGAGCCCGGCTTTGTGAAGGCGCTGATGGCGCTGGGCGAGCGCGATGCCTATGCGCGCAAGGACGAGCTGATCGCCTTTTTTATGTAAGAACCTATTTGCGATCTAAACGAGGCCGCGCAAGCACCTTCTCGGGATGGGATGCAAGGCGCGGTGCGACGCCCATAGTTCACCTATGGGCTTGCGCCGCAACGCCGCAGATCGCCCGAGAAGGCGCTTGCCCTTCGGGTCGGGGTGACGCAAACGCGGTCGCGTTTGCATGCCCCTTGGGGCAGCCGCACGACGCCCAGCCGGCCGGCTGGGCGGTCGGGCGATTGAGCCACCCGAGCCCTTGCATAGGCATGAGCCCATGCGGCGTTCCCGGTCGGCCCACTCATCCCGATTGCACCCCGACGCGGCCCCGTTTAGATCGCAAATAGGTTCTGTCGCACGATGGCTAAGCCGGGCTCGAAATGCCATAATCGCCGCAGTTCAATTACGGAGAAATCCTTGGAAAGCAGCCCTAGTCGCTAGCTTTCAACACCGCAGACTGACGCAGGCTTGCAAAGGCTCACGCTCAAAAAGGGGGGTTGAAAGCGATGCACCATCCCACCGCCCCTTTACCGCGCTTTGCGCAAGGCCTGAGCGCAGGCCTTGTGTGCAGCCCCCTGAACCGATAGGCAGTCAGTCATGCTCAATATTTTCACGCTCGCCAACGGCCGGCTTTTCCAGGAAGAAATCGAATCCCTGGAAGAACTCTCCAGGTTCCAGCCCATCTGGGTGGACCTGGAATCCCCTACCCTTGAAGAAAAACGCTGGATCAAGCAGTACTACGGCCTGTCCATCCCGGAGGACGCGATGGACGAGGACATCGAGGAGTCGGCGCGCTTTTACGAGGAAGACAACGGCGAGCTGCACATACGCTCGGACTTCCTGATCGCCGACGATGCCGAGCCGCGCACCGTGCGCGTGGCTTTCATCCTGAACCTGGTCAACGACGACCTCAAGAGCAAGGGCGTGCTGTTCTCCATCCACGACGAGGACGTGCCGGTGTTCCGGCTGCTGCGCATGCGCGCGCGCCGCGCGCCCGGCCTGATCGAGGATGCCAAGGAAGTGCTGCTCAAGCTGTTCGACGCCGACGCCGAATACTCGGCCGACACGCTGGAAGGCATTTACGTCGAACTCGAAAAAGTCAGCACCCAGGTGCTGTCGGGCGACGTGACCGACGCGTTGGCCGGCGAAGTGCTGGGCAGCATCGCCCGCCACGAAGACTTGAACGGCCGCATACGCCGCAACATGATGGACACGCGCCGCGCCGTCAGCTTCATGATGCGCAGCAAGATGCTCAACGCCGAGCAGTTCGAGGAGGCGCGGCAGATCCTGCGCGACATCGACTCGCTGGACTCGCACACCGCCTTCCTGTTCGACAAGATCAACTTCCTGATGGACGCCACGGTCGGTTTCATCAACATCAACCAGAACAAGATCATCAAGATCTTCTCGGTGGCCAGCGTCGCGTTGCTGCCGCCCACGCTGATCGCCAGCGTCTACGGCATGAACTTCAAGCTCATGCCCGAGCTCGACTGGTCGCTGGGCTATCCCTACGCGATCCTGCTGATGGTGGCCAGCGCCGTCGTGCCCATGTGGTACTTCAGGAAACGCGGCTGGCTGAAGTAGGCCATGCGCCGGCAAGCACCCGCATTTGCCGGTCGTGCCAGCGGGCCAGCAAGACCATCGCCAGAGTCGCGCCTATCAGCGCCATGAACATGTCGGACTGCGTGTCCCACGGGTCGCCTTGCGTGCCCAGGAACTGGTCCGCGCCCTGGCCCAACGCCAGCGCTGCCCACCATTCCAGCAGCTCATAGACGGCGCTGATCGCCATCGCGACGCACACCGACAGGAAAGCGGTCATGCGCCGGCTGGTGAGGTAAGCACGCTGCAGCAACAGTTCGCGCGCGACCATCGCGGGCACCAGGCCCTGCATGAGGTGGCCGATCCTGTCGTAAGGGTTGCGACCCAGGTGAAGCGCCTCCTGCATCCAGAAGCCCAGCGGCACGCGCGCATAGGTGTAGGCGCCGCCCAGGATGAGCACCAGCATGTGCAGCGCGATCAGCACATAAAGCAGCGTGGTCAGCGGATAGCGCCGCCCGGTCGCGAGCAGCACTGGGGCGGCGATCACGGCCGGCGCGACTTCCAGCACCCAGGTACCGCGGTCGTAGGGTGCCAGGCCCGACCACAGCAGCGCGCCCACGACCAGCAGGCCGAGGGCGATCAGCAGCGGGCGCCGCTGCGTCATGCGCCGACGTACACCGGTTCGCAGCGCACCTCGGTCTTGACCGAGTTGGCGATAAAGCAGGCTTCGTGCGCGTCGTGGTGCATCCTGGCCAGATCCTCGCGGCTGGGTTGGTGCTCGCCGGAAAACGTCACCTCGGGATGCAGCGTGACCACGGTCATGGCGACCTTGCCTTGCGCGTTCTTTTCCATGACGCCGGTCGCCGCATCGAAGTAGCGGTCCACGCGGAACTTGCGTTTGACGGCCATGGTCAGGAACCACAGCATGTGACAGCTCGACAGCGCGGACACAAAAGCCTCCTCCGGGTCCAGCGCCGACGCGTCGGACATGGGCAGCGGCACGACGCTGGGCGAGGACGAACCCGGCACCTCCAGGCCGCCGTCAAAGCGCAGCAGGTGGCGGCGGCTGTAGCGGTTGTCCAGGAAGTTGGCGTCCTTGCGCTCCCACAAGGTTTGGGCGGTGTAGTGCGACATGTTTCGAGGCCCCGGAGTGGATCAGTGGAAGAAGTTGCGCAGTGCCCGCGCGGTGGCTTCGGGCTGCTCTTCGGGAATGAAATGTCCGGCCGGCATGGCCTGGCCGCTGACGTCGCCGCCGCATTGCGCCCGCCACAGCGCCATCGGGTCGAACAGGCGATGCACCACACCGCGCTCGCCCCACAGCACCAGCAGCTCGCAGGCCAGCTTCAGGCCCTGCGCGCGACCGTCGCGGTCGTGCTCCAGGTCTATGCCGGCGCTTGCGCGGTAGTCCTCGCAGGCGGCGTGCAGCGCCTCGGCGTTGCAAAAGCTGCGCTCGTAGTCGGCCAGCGCACGCGGCTCGATGTAGTTCAGCCCGGCGCTGCCCCAGCCGCCCAGCTTGGCGTGCAGGTAGGCCTTGGCGGTTTCAGGGTGGTTGGCGCCCATCATGATCTCGGGCAGCGGGGCGGGCTGCAGCATGTGGAACCAGTGGTAATAGGCGCGGGCAAAAACCATGTAGGGCTCGGACATGCTGCGGCCCTCGTACATGTCGAGCGTGGGCGCGATGTCGATGACGCAGAGCTTGGACACGCGCGCGGCGTGGTCCAGCGCCAGCCTGTGCGCGACTCGCCCGCCGCGGTCGTGGCCGCACAGGAAGAAGCGGTTCACGCCCAGCGCATCCATGACGCCGATCATGTCGTGCGCCATGTTGCGCTTGCTGTAATTGCTGTGGTCGGGCAGGCCCGCCGTCTTGGAGGAGTCGCCGTAGCCGCGCAGGTCGGGCATCACCAGGAAATAGTCGCCGGCCAGGCGCTGGGCCACGCGGTGCCACATCACATGCGACTGCGGAAAGCCGTGCAACAGCAACAGGGCTGGACGCATCGGTTCGCCCAGCGTGGTTTTCGAGACGCGCGCGTTGATGGAGGCGCCGTTGACCTCGAAACTGCGCAATTCAAAACCGTCAAACCAGGGCATGGGCTACTCCCGTCGGGTTCAAGTCTTGCGTTGGCTTAGTGCCGTGACGCCAGGTATTTTTGCAGATTCGCGGCCGCCTGGGCCCGCACTTTGTTACGCAGAAAAGGCGTCCAGCCCAGCAGCAGGCCGGGGGCGCCCAGCGCCTGGCGCGACCAGGCCCAGAAATCAAAGCGGTCGCGGTGGCGGCTGATGAGTCCCTGTTCATTGAACTCGAACTGGCCGTCGATCACGTTGTGCACCATGCGCCCGGTGGCGCTGAAACGGTAATCCGCCTCCCAGTGCGATTTGCCGGTGCGCGCGTCGGCTTCAATGCCGCTGTACGTCAACTTCCACACATCGGTGCCCTTGGCCTTGGTCACGTCGCAAAGCATGTGCCACATGCCGGTGACCTCTTTGTGGCCGCGCAGCGAGAAGGCCTCGTCGTCGAACTGGGCGTCGGGCGCGTAGCAGGCGGCCATGGCGTCGGAGTCGAGGCGGGCAAAGGAAGCGTAGAAGTTTTCGAGGGTGATCTGGTTGGGATGCATGCTGTCTCCTGGGCGGGATGTCGGTGATGATCGGGTCCGCGAACTCTATAGCGACCGGCGCAGGGCGGGCGTCACTCAGGCGTCAGCCGGCCTCTTCCGGCACTTCCGGATCTTCCGGCTCCTGCAGCAATTGCAGCAGCCGCCGCAGCGCATGCGCCACCGTGGCGCTGCGCACCGCGGCCCGGTCGCCGTCAAAGCGCCGGACTTCCGACACCAGCCGCTCCGGCAGCGCGAAGCCAAACCATACCGTACCCACGGGTTTGGCGGCGCTACCACCCGTCGGGCCGGCCACTCCCGTGACCGCCACGGACACCTGCGCGCGAGAGTGCGCCAGCGCACCGGAGGCCATGGCACGGGCCACTTCCTCGCTGACAGCGCCGTGACGGGCGATCAGCGGGGCCGGGACGCCCAGCAATTCCGTCTTCGCTTCATTGGAATAGGTGACAAAGCCGCGCTCAAACCAGTTGCTGGAGCCGGCCAGGTCGGTGCAGGCCGCGGAAATCATGCCGCCGGTGCAGCTTTCGGCGGTGGCCAGCATCCGGCCCTGGGCCTGCAGCACGCCGGCGAGCTGTCCGGCCAGCTCGGCTACGCCGTTCACCAGAACCTCCAGAGTGCGATCACCAGCAGCGCGCAAAAGGCCGCCACGAAATCGTCAAACAGGATGCCGAAGCCGCCGCGCCAGTTAAAGCCCTTGAAGGCCTGGTCGGCCCAGGCCACGGGGCCGGGTTTGACGGCGTCAAAAAAGCGGAACAGCCCAAACGCGGCCAGCTGGGCCCCGAAGTCCGCGGGCATCACCAGCCACAGCACCAGCCAGAAGGCCACGACTTCGTCCCAGACGATGCTGCCCGGGTCGAGTACGTTCATGGCCTTGGCCGTCACGGTGCAGGCCCACCAGCCGGCCAGCGTGGAGGCGGCGATCAGCCAGCCCATCTCGGCCGGCGTGAGCCACTGCTGCAGCACCAGAAAGGCCAGCCAGGCCCAGAGCGTGCCGGCCGTGCCGGGTGCGACCGGGCTCAGGCCGGCGCCAAAGCCCAGGGCAATGAAGTGCGCGGGGTGCGCCAGCAGAAATTTCGCGGTGGGCCGGAAGGCGGGCGGCGGCGTGGTGGTGTCGGTCATGTGTGGGGGTGGGCGGCGAATGCCCGGGGCAGTGGTTGATTTTGTCACAGCGGTTTCACACGCGGCCGGCACAGTCCAGCGATTCAGCAGACAAGAGGGAATTCGGGATGAGCAAGCACAAGCAGGTTTTGAACAAGATGAACGCCTTGACCCTGGCCGCCGCCTGCGCGCTGTGCCTGGCGGCCGGCAGCGGCCGCGCCCAGACGGCGCCGGCTGTGGAGGCCGTGCTGGCGGGCCATGCGGTCCTGGGGGCAGATGCTTCGGTGGCGGCGCCGCGCGATGCGGGGGCTTTCTTTGCCACGGCGGGAAAGTTTGCCAATGCCAAACGCCAGCGCAACGAGCAGCTCGGCAGCGAAAGTGCCAACACCTTTGTCGGCGACCCCAAATACCCGCGCGCCTCCGGCGGCGCGCTGCCCATGAAGGGGCAGTCGGTGCAAGGCTTTTCGGGCATCGTCTCCCTGGGCAAGGGCGAGTTCCTGGCGCTGACCGACAACGGCTTCGGCAACAAGGTCAATTCGCAGGACGCGCTGCTGATGGTGCACCGGCTGTCCGTCGACTGGGGAAAAGGCCGTGTCCTGCGTCGCGGCACGACTTTCCTGAGCGACCCCCACAAGCGCATTCCTTTTCACATCCAGAACGAAAACACCTCCAGGCGCTACCTCACGGGCATCGACTTCGACCCGGAGTCGCTGCAGGTGGTCGGCAATGAATGGTGGATAGGCGACGAATACGGCCCCTACCTGCTGCGCACCGACTTCCAGGGCCGGGTCCTGGGTGTGATCGAAACCGTCATCAAGGGCAAGCTGCTGGCCTCGCCCGACCATTACATGCAGGGCCGCCTGCCCAACCTGCCCGGCGAGGCCTTGTTCGAGGTGCGGCGCTCCAACGGCTTTGAGGGCATGGCCAGGTCACCCGACGGCAGCAAGCTCTATCCCATGTTTGAAGGCCCGCTGTTCGATACCGCGGCCAAAAGCGTGGAGAAATCCGGCGACAAGACCTATGTGCGCATCAACGAAGTGGACGCGGCTTCGGGCGGCTACACCGGCAGGCAGTGGAAGTACCTGCTCGAGGAAGTGGGCAATGTGGCCGCCGATTTCCAGCTGCTGGACGCCACGACCGGCCTGGTGATAGAGCGCGACGACAGCACCGAAGGCCAGGCGCCGGCCTGCCCGGGCGAAGCGCGCACCGATTGCTTCACGCGGCCCGCGCGTTTCAAGCGTGTCTACAAGATAGACCTGGCGGCTGCCGATGCGGAGGGTTTTGTGCGCAAGGTGGCCCATATCGACCTGACCCGCATCGCCAACCCGCAGCACCTCGCGAAGCTGGGGCCGAATGAAGCGGTGTTTTCGCTGCCGCACCTGGGCCCCGAGGGGCTGGCGATTGTCGACGCGACCCACATCGTGCTGGTCAACGACAACAATTTTCCGTATTCATCGGGCCGTGAGATCGGTAAGCCCGATGCCAACGAGCTGACCCTGCTGGATATTCGCGCGCTGATCGAAGCCAAATAAGGCCAGACGAGCCCTTCGGTCAGCCGGCGGCCGGGCCGCCTACCAGGTCTCTTTCGTGGCTGAACCATTCGGCCCAATAGTCGATGCAGGCACGGATTTTCGGCAGCCGGTGGCGCCCGCCCAGCGTCACGGCGTGGATGGGCACGGGCTGCTCGTCGACAAAGCCCGGCAATACCGGCACCAGCAGGCCGCGCCGCACCAGGGGCTCGGCCGCCAGCATGGCAAAGCGCGCAATGCCCAGGCCCTGCAGGGCCAGCTGGCTGGTCGTGCCGGTGGAGTCGGCGCGCCAGCAGCCGTCCGCCGTGATCACCACGGGCTGGCCGTCGATGATGAAAGGCCAGCGGTTGAGCGTTGTCGCGCCGCTGTTGCTGATCAGGCGGTGCCGGCCCAGGTCGTCGGGGTGCTCGGGCATGCCGTGGGCCTCCAGATAGCTCGGCGTGGCGTATAGCCTGCGCCCATGCGTGCCGATCTGTCGCATCACCGTGTTCTCGTTGGTGTGCGTGCCGCTGCGGATCGCGATGTCGACACCGTCGCGCACCATGTCCACCAGGCGGTCGTCCACCTTCAGCTCCACGCGAACGTGGGGATGGCGCTGGCTCAGCCCTTCGAGGCTGGGCACCAGCAGGTATTCGGCCATCACGGTGCTGGCCGCGACCCGCACCCAGCCGCTGGCCTCGCCGCTCTGGCTGGCGAACTCGCCTTCCAGGTCGTCCAGTGTTTGTGTCATGCGCCGGCAGTAGCCGAGAAAGGTCTCTCCCTCGGGCGTGAGGGTCAGCGCGTGCGTACTGCGCTGCACCAGCCGCGCCTTGCAGGTTTTTTCGATGCGGGCGATGGCGCGGGATACCTGGCTGACCGGCACGCCGCGCGCACGCGCCACGGCCGAGAAGCTGCCCAGCTCGGCTACGCGCGCAAACAGGTGCATGTCGTCAAAGTTCAGGTTGCGCATGCCGGCCATATTACCCATCGCCGGGCTTTTTTGTTTTGCGCCTGGCGCAAGACGCATTTGCGCCGCGGGTGGTTTCCGGCGGCGGTGGTTTTGCGCACAGTGGAGCCGTACCCAACCGAAAGGACGCTCTCATGAACTCCCTCTACACCGCATCCGAAGAGAAGCGCCTGACCGCCGCCGCGATAGCCGAGGCCCGGCGTTTGCGTGCCCTGGCACCGGCCGAATTCTGGTCGGTGCTGGGCCGCCTCACGCGCGGCCTGGTGCACCCGCTGCGTCCAGGCGCCGCCGTCCGCCCTCAGGCGAAGTGATCAAAAGAAGCGTAGTGCCGCTGCAGCGGCGCGCCGGCTGCGTCCAGCAGGCGCAGGCCGGGGCCCGCGTCGATGCGGCCTATACGGCTGACGGGCGTTTGCGCCTGCCGTGCCGCCGCCTGCACGGCTTCGCGGGCCGGCGCCGGCGCGGTGAAGGCGAGCTCGTAATCGTCGCCGCCGGCCAGCGCGAACTCCAGTTGCTTTTCAGCGCCAATGCCGGTCCCGGGCCAATCGGGGTGGGCGCAAGCGGCTACCAGATGGGCGGCGAGCGCGGTCTCCAGTGTGGCCCCCGCACCCGAGGCGCGCAGGATGTGCTGCAGGTCGCCTATGAGGCCGTCGCTCACATCGATGGCCGCCGAGGCAATGCCGCGCAGCGCCTGGCCCAAAGCCACACGGGGTGTGGGTTGCTCCAGCCGGCGCCTGGCCTGGGCCAGCAAGCCGGGCGGCAGGGGTACGGTGCCGCGCAGCGCTTCCAGCGCGAGCCGGGCATCGCCCAGCGTGCCGCTGACGTACACATCGTCGCCGGCTTTTGCGCCCGAGCGCAGCAGCGCCTGGCTTTTGCCGTTCAGCACGGGCACTTCGCCGAACACGGTGATGCAGATATTGAGCGGCCCCTGCGTGGTGTCGCCGCCCACCAGTTCGCAGCCGTGCGCATCGGCCAGTGCCAGCAGGCCTTTTGAAAATGCCGCCAACCAGGCTTCGTCGACCCGCGGCAAGGCCAGGGCCAGCGTGAAGGCCAGGGGTTTGGCGCCACAGGCGGCCAGGTCGCTCAGGTTGACGGCCAGCGCCTTGTGGCCCAGCGCGAAAGGGTCCACGTCCGCGAAGAAGTGCCGGCCCTCGACCAGCATGTCGCTGGAAATCGCCAGCTGCGTGCCGGGCGCGGGCTGCAGCAGCGCGCAGTCGTCGCCGACGCCCAGCGCCGCGCGTGCGGCGGGGCGCGTGAAATAGCGCGCAATCAGGTCAAATTCACCCATGGCGCAGAGCATACAGGCTGCGCCGGCCGGGGTTTCAGGAATCCTGCTGGTGCGAGAGACCGCCGCGAAAACGTTCCGAAGCCTGGCGTATGACTTCGGCCAGCAGGTGCTCTTCGCCCTGCCTTTCGCGCAGCCAGCGGGCATCGTTGT
Source organism: Polaromonas sp. CF318 (assembly GCF_000282655.1). Taxonomy (GTDB): domain Bacteria; phylum Pseudomonadota; class Gammaproteobacteria; order Burkholderiales; family Burkholderiaceae_C; genus Polaromonas. The sequence continues at coordinate 2,761 of NZ_AKIV01000103.1, read as the reverse complement.
CGCCGCGCTCCACGCTGCTGCGCAGCAGGTGCAGCGAGGCGCCCGCGCCCATGGCGGTGGCGTGGCGCTCTATCTGTGCCATGGTCTGCAGGATGTGCTCGCGCAGCGGCATGTGGCCGCCGGTGGCGGGGTCCACGTAGACCGCGTCCAGGCCGAAGCGGCAGGCCTGGAAGCGGTTGTAGGTGTAGACCAGGTAGTCGTCCTCGGTGGGCACAAAGGGCTGCTCGTGCATGAACCAGGAGGCCAGCGACTGGACAAAGCCCGCCAGCGCGGTGGCGCGCTCCACCGTGAGCGGCGTGTCGAACACGCGGATCTCGATGGTGCCGAACTCCGGCTTGGGCCGGATGTCCCAGTAAAAGTCTTTCATGCTCTTGACCACGCCGGTACGTGTCATCTTGTCGAAGTACACGGTGAAATCGTCCCAGGTCAGCGCGAAGGGGGCACGGCCCGAGAGCGGGAAGGCGAACACCGAGTTGAGCCGCGCCGAGTCGAAGGCCGTGTCCTGGCCCTGCACATAAGGGGAAGAGGCCGAGAGCGCGATGAAATGGGGGATGTAGCGCGACATGCGGTGCAGCGTGAGCAGCGCGCTGTCGGCGTCGGGGCAGCCCACATGCACGTGCTGGCCGAAGATGGTGAACTGCTTGGAAAGGTAGCCGTAGAGTTCGGACAGCTCGCGAAAGCGCGGCTTGTCGTAAATGCGGCGCTCATGCCACTGCTGGAAGGGGTGGGTGCCGCCGCCGACCACGGCGATGTTGAGCTTGTCCGCGCTCTTGACCAGCGCGTCGCGGATCTGCGAAAGCTGGCCCAGCACCTCCGAGGCGTTGTGGCAGATCCCGGTCGAAACTTCAATCATGCTGGAAGTCATCTCGGGCACCACGGCGCCGGGCAGCGGGATTTTGGACATCAGTCGCAGCATGTCCTCGGCATAGGGCGCGAGGTCGTAGTCGTGTGTGTTCACCAACTGCAGCTCAAGCTCCACGCCCAGCGACAGCGCGGCCGATTTGTGAAAAGGTTCAAGGCTCATGGACGGGTCCGGATGTGGGGCCGCGCGTAAGCGGTGCCCAGGGTTTGGAACTTTCGCCGGCGCGGTAAATGGCCACGGTGGCCAGCACCGCGCCCAGCACCTCCATCAGCAGAATGGCGGGCAGCGCCACGCTGGCGATCTGTCGGCCCAAGGCGCCCGAAGCTGTGGCGAACTGCGACACCAGCAGCAGCGCGACCGAGGACATCGGCGACATCGCGCAGCCCACCCAAAGGGCTTGTTTCCAGCTGGCGCCGCTGCCCGCGTTGCCGATGGCGACACCGATGATCTTGGCCGCCATGCGCGCCAGGACCATGGTGATGACCAGGCCTGCCACCGGGCCGCTCCAGTCGGCCTGCGCCGCCACCACCGAGACCAGCACGAACATCAGCATGGTCAGCATGGCGGAGGCCGTGCCCATCTGCCGCGGCCATGACCAGGGGCGCGGGTTGAGCTGCTTGAGCAGCATGCCGCCCAGCAGCGCGGCCAGCGGCGCCGAACCGCCGAAGTGGGCCGCCAGCGCGGCGCCGGCGGCGATCAGGGCCAGCAGCAGGATGGCGGTGTTTTCGCTGGTGGGGCTCATCACGCGCAGCGCGGTGCGCAGCGTGAGGGCCAGCACTGCGCCCACCACCACCGACAGGCCCAGCACCACCAGCACCGGGTAGAGCGTGCTGAGCACGCTGGCCACGCCCGATTCGGGGCGGTGCATCATGCCGGCGCGGGCGCTGCACAGCGTGAGGGCATAGAGCGTGCCCAGCGTGGACAGCACCAGCGCGCGTTCGGTGACCGGGCCGGCCGCCCGCGTGTCTATGGCCACGCGCGACAGCACGGCCGGCGAAGCGGCCATGGCCAGCAGGGCCAGCGGTTCGGCCACGGCGACGCGCACGCTCATCGCGCCCAGGGCCCAGTACACCAGGATAAAGGTCAGCGCCGATTCGGCCAGGCTTTGCACCAGCACCATGGGGTTGTGGCGAAACCATCGCAGCGGAATGCGCCCGCCGGCCTCGAACAGCACCACCGCCACGCCCAGTTCCAGCAGGAACAGCCCCGTGCCCTGCAGCGGCCAGACCGCGCCGGTGAAGCCGGCCAGGCCGGCAACGGCGCCGACCAGCGAATAGCCGACCACCTTGGGCAGGCCGGTATAACGGTTGAGCAAGTGGCCCGCGGCGGCGGCCACCGCGAGAAGGATGGACCACTGCACGGTCGGCAAGCCTGCCGAAGGTTTGATCCATTCGGCCCAGATGGCCAGGATGTCATTCATGGGGGAGGGGTCTCCACTCTGATGGGAACTTCTGCGGACAGGCCACTGGAAGCGGCATGTTGCACGTTGGTCGGCCGGCCTTTACGGCCTGAGGCCCGGTGGGTTGCGCGAAAGAAAACTTGTTGCATTAATTTACAGGCGCCTCGCATGGCGACATGTAGGACAAGGTCGGAAACATAGCCCCCACGCTTTTCACTGCGTGTAATGCGCGAGGCCTTGCAGGCCGCGGCTCGCGAGACGCTTCGCCTCTGTCGCCCGTCCAAAGCTGCTCAAGCAGCTTTGGAGCCGCGGGCTCCAGCCCCTCGGGGCCGCCCGCCTGCGGCCCGGCAAAGCCGGCTCCGCGGCTCATGCTGGTTTGAAGAATTCTGTGGGTGCTATCGGTGATGGAGGTATTTCACCAGTGGGCGCCGAGGGTCCGGCTTCGCCGGCCCCAGACGCCGTCCCCTCGAGGGGAGAACAGGCTACACGCAGTGAGCCTG
>NZ_AKIV01000102.1 GCF_000282655.1 Polaromonas sp. CF318 | reverse complement strand
GCCTTTTCTTTGGTGACTTTCTTTTGGCGAAGCAAAAGAAAGTTACTTGCTGCCGGGCAACCCCCGGCCAACCACCCTCAGCAAAGAGAACAGGAGAGCGCGCAAGGACCGGCGCAAGACCCGGCACCCAACCCGATCCCTGCCAAAATCCCAAAAATGCAGTTTTTCAAAGACCTCAACCTCTCCGCCTTCACCGCCGGCTTTGTGGCCGTGCTGGTCGGCTTCACCAGTTCGGTTGCCATCGTGTTCCAGGCCGCGCAGGCCTTCCATGCCACGCCGGCTGAAATCGCCTCGTGGATGTGGGCGCTGGGCATGGGCATGGGGCTGTGCTCGGTGATTCCCTCGCTGTGGCTCAAGAAGCCGGTGATGGTGGCCTGGTCCACGCCGGGCGCTGCCGTGCTGGCCACGGCCGGGCTGGCCGGCGGGTTCTCGATGGGAGAGGCGGTTGCGGCTTTTATGGTCAGCGCCGCGCTGATCACGCTGTTCGGTATCACCGGCTGGTTTGAAAAAGCCATGAACCGCATTCCGGTAGCGATTGCGTCGGCGCTGCTGGCCGGCGTGCTGGCGCGTTTCGGCATCCAGGCTTTTTCGGCGGCGCAGACGGCCCTGCCGCTGGTGCTGCTGATGCTGGCCATCTATCTGCTGGGCAAACGCCTGTTGCCGCGTTATGCCGTGGTGCTGACGCTGGTCGGCGCGGTGGTGTTTGTGGCCGCGCGCGGGCAACTGGCCTGGTCGGAAATGGCGTTTTCTTTCGCCATGCCGGTGTTCGTGATGCCGCAGTTCAGCTTCGCGGCCATCGTGAGCCTGGCGATTCCGCTGTTTGTGGTGACCATGGCCTCGCAAAACCTGCCGGGCGTGGCGGCCATTTACGCGGCGGGCTACGGGCCGGACAGCGCGGACGGCGGCATCCCGATCTCCAAAGTCATCACGCTCAGCGGCATGGCCACGCTGGTGCTGGCGCCCTTCGGTGCCTTTGCGCTCAACCTGGGCGCCATCACGGCCGCCATCTGCATGGGCAGGGAAGCGCATGAAGACCCGGCCAGGCGCTACACGGCGGCGGTTTCCTGCGGCGCGATGTACATCGTGATCGGCATTTTCGGCGCGGCCATCACCGGCCTGCTCACGGCTTTCCCCAAGGAGCTGGTGGTGGCCATCGCGGGGCTGGCGCTGCTGGGCTCCATAGGCAGCGGGCTGGCGGCGGCGGTGAAGGACGAGTCGCACCGCGAGGCGGCGCTTATCACGTTTCTCGTCACTTTGTCGGGCGTGGTAATAGCCGGTGTGGGCTCGGCCTTTTGGGGGGTGGTCGCGGGCGCGCTGGCGCTGTTTGTACAACAATACGGCCAGCAAGGCCGTGAATCCCTGTCCGCCCCGGCGCCGGACGCCAGAACCATTTCCAAACCATGAACCTCCTTTTTGTCGCCGATCCGCTTGAGTCCTTCAAGATCTACAAGGACACCACTTTCGCGATGATGCGCGAGGCGCAAAGGCGCGGCCACCGCATCAGCGCCTGCCTGCCGGCCGACATGAACTGGCAGACCGGCGCCAAGGTCACGGCCCAGGTGCGCCACATCAGGCTGACGGGCGACGCCGATACCTGGTTCACGGCGGACCCGTCACGCCCCGATGCGCGCGAAGCCGTCGCCGGTTTTGACGCGGTGGTGATGCGCAAGGACCCGCCCTTTGACAGCGAGTATTTCTACAGCACGCATCTGCTGGAGCAGGCCGAACGCGAGGGCGCCAAGGTCTTCAACAAACCGCGCGCACTGCGCGACCACCCGGAAAAACTCGCCATCCTCGAATTCGCGCAGTTCAGCGGCCCGACGCTGGTGACGCGCAGCGCGGCCGACATCAAACGTTTTCACGCCGAGCACAAGGACATCATCCTCAAGCCGCTGGACGGCATGGGCGGCATGGGCATCTTCCGCGTGAAGGAAGACGGCCTGAACCTGGGCAGCATCACCGAGACGCTGAACCGCGACGGCGCGCAAAGCGTGATGGTGCAGAAGTTCCTGCCCGAGATCGCCAAGGGCGACAAGCGCGTTCTCGTCATCGGCGGCAAGCCCGTGCCCTTCAGCCTGGCGCGCATTCCGCAGGGCAGCGAGGTGCGCGGCAACCTGGCGGCCGGCGGCCTGGGCGTGGCGCAGCCGCTGTCCAAACGCGACTTTGAAATCGCCGAGGCGCTGGGCCCGGTGCTGGCCGCGCGCGGCCTGCTACTGGCCGGCGTCGACGTGATCGGCGATTACGTGACCGAGATCAACGTCACCAGCCCGACCTGCTTCCAGGAAATCCACGACCAGGCCGGCTTTGACGTGGCGGCCATGTTCATCGATGCGCTGGAGGCGGCGCTGAAGGCTTGACGCCGCCGGCGCGCCGGTCATGCTGACGGGCATGGGCGGCCGGCCCGACACCGTGCCGCGCTGGAAGGGCAGCGATTTCGACAGCATTTTTGTGGTGACCGTACAGCGCAACGGGCAGGTCGCCCTAGAAAGCTAGGCGGCCGCCAGCGCGCCGTCCTCAAACACCTTGAGCTCGCCCGGCGCGAAGGCCGTCCACTGCTCGTTCGTGGTCAGCGGCGCCGTGACGACCACGGCCACCTTGTCGGTGGGCCGGGTGTGCTCGGCGAAGTTCACACTCACATCCTCATCGCTCAACGTGGCATGGGCAAAGGGATGCTTGCGCTCGACGTAGTACAGGTTCGTGGAGGCATGCGCCCACAGCGCCTGGCCGTTGCTGAGCAGGAAGTTGAAAGTGCCGTGGCCGGCGATCTGCGCCGCGAGTTCGCGCAGCGTGATGCTGAGCTCCCGCACGCTGGGAACACCGGCGTGCGATTTGGCCATCTCCTGCATGATCCAGCAAAAGGCGCGCTCGCTGTCGGTGGAACCCACGGGCCGGAAGCTGCCGTGCAGGCGCGGCGAAAAATCCTTCAGGTCGCCGTTGTGCGCGAACACCCAGTAGCGGCCCCAGAGCTCGCGCACAAAGGGGTGGCAGTTCTCCAGCGCCACGCGGCCCTGCGTGGCCTTGCGGATGTGCGAGATCACGTTGCGGCTTTTGATGGGATAGCGGCTGATCAGCTCGGCCACCGGCGAGCTGCTGGCCGGCTGGTGGTCGACAAAGTGGCGCAGGCCCTTGTCGCCGGCGCCGGCCACGCTGTCATCGCCTTCAAAAAATGCGATGCCCCAGCCGTCGGCATGGTGGTCGGTGTGGCCGCCGCGCTGGGCGAAGCCGCGAAAGCTGAAGGTCACGTCGGTGGGGGCGTTGCAGTTCATGCCCAGGAGTTGGCACATGGTCAGCCTGCTTTCTGCGGGTCATTGGGAATGCCGGCCGCCGGCACGCGAAGCTGCCAGGCCGCCACCATGGCCAGCAGGCACAGCGCGGCCAGCATCAAAAACGCCTCGTTGAAGGCGGCCAGGCGGGCCGGGCTGCTGGTGCTGTTGGCCAAAGAGTCGCCATGGGCGGCCAGCCGCCATTCGAGCACGATGCCGCACAGGCTCACGCCGATGGCGCCGCCCAGCATGCGCAAAAAGTTGATCGCGCTCGCCCCCTGCGAGAGCAGATGCTCGTGCAGCGGCCGCAGCGACCCGAGGTTCAGCGAAGGCAGGATAAAACCCAGGCCTATGCGGCCCAGCGTGGCCCAGGCCACCAGCATCCACAGGCCGGAGGCCAGGCTCACCGTGAGCATCAGCGCAAACGAGGCAGCCAGCAGCGCCAGGCCTGTGCTGACCAGCAGCCAGGTCGGGTGCTTGTCGGCCAGGCGGCCCACGCCGGCAATCGTGGCGGCCAGCACCAGCCCGGCCGGCAGCAGTATGGTGCCCACATGCGAGGCCGAGAGCTTCAGGCCCAGCTGCAAATAAACCGGCAGCAGGTAGGTCGAGCCGAACAGGGCCGTGCCGTAAATAAAGGCGACGATGCTGCCCATGGCGAAAGGCCGGTAGCCGAAAAGCGCCAGGTTCATCAGCGGTGCGCCGCCGTTGGCGGCCAGGCGGCGCTGCCACCAGACAAAAGCCGCGAGCGCGGCGGCCGCGCCGCCGAGCAAAACAAAAGCCTGAGCGCCGCCGCCTGCGCCATGCAGTTCGACCATGCCGTTGAGCAGGCACAGCGTGCCCACCGCGCCCAGCAACAGGCCGCGCCAGTCGATCATGGCGGTGTTGCGGTTGGCCGCCACGCCGCCGGGCGCGGTGTCGGGCACATAGCGGTAGGCCATCCACAGGGAGACGAGGCACAGCGGGATCACCATGAAAAAAATCGAGCGCCAGCCGAACAGATCCACCAGCACGCCGCCTATGCTGGGCCCCACGGCCGGCGCCAGCACCACGCCCATGCCGAAGAGGCCGCTGGCGCGGCCCTGCTCATGCGGCCCGAAGGCGCGCATGATGATGATGGCGGGAATCGGCTGCACCACGCCGGCCGCCAAGCCCTCGGCCACGCGCGCGCCCAGCACCAGGCTGAAATGGTTGGACAAGCCGCCGACGATGCCGCCGACCATGAGCAGCAGCATGGTGCCCGCATAGGTGCGGCGATAGCCATAGCGCGCCAGCAGCCAGGGCGTGGTCAGCATGGAGACCGTCATGGCCACCATAAAGCCCGAGCTGACCCATTGCGCGCGCTCCTGCCCCAGCGTGAAGTGCTGGCTCATGTCGGGAATCGCCACGTTGACGATGGTCGACGACATGATGGAGGCCATTGTGCCTATCATGACCGACAGCAGGAGCAGCCAGCGGTAACGCGGGCCGTGGCGCGCCTGCAGGCCGGCGAGGGAAGCGGACATGCGCCGGGCCCGGCCTTTAGTCCCTGGGCTCGGACCAGAGCTTGCCGCCGGTGGCCCAGTTCTCGCGCTTGACGTCGGTGATCAGGATGTCCACCGACTCGGGCTGGCCGCCCAGGATTTCAACGCTGACGCGGGTGATGGCCTCAACGAGCTTTTTCTTTTGCTCAATGGTGCGGCCTTCCATCATTTCGACGTGGTAAGTGGGCATGGTTTCCTCTGGAATGAAGTGCCCGCGGCGGGATTGCCGCGGGGCGTGTGAATACCCGATGATAAAAGCAAGCGCCGCGGGCGGTTTTGTCGGCCTGCGCTGACAGGCCGACGGGTAGTGCCGCCGCAGGCCCGCGCGGCAAAACATGGGACACTGCCATCCTGCGGGCGCGCCGCACCCGTCCCCCGCAGGCTTTATCCGGGCAAGCACTTGTTCTTCACCAACCCCTCCACCTCCACCGAGCCACCCCTGCCCTTGCTGGCAGGCCGCAACTACCGCTGCCAGTGCGGGCAACCGGTGTTCTTTCGCAACAGCAAATGCCTGGCCTGCGACACGCCGCTGGGCTATGACTGCGAGCGCGGCCTGCTGTTGCCCCTGATGCCGGGACCGCGCAAAGGCAGCTGGCGCGAGTGGCAGGCGGGCGCCGCGCCGGCCGTGCCGCCGCCCGACGACACGCAGCCACCCGCGCTGGACGAGATTCCCGGCCAGGAATCCGCGCCTGATGCCACGCCAATGCCGTTCGCCGAAGCTGGTAGCGAGGCCGGCGATGACGACGGTGTGCCGACCTACAAGCGCTGCCTCAACCTTGCCACCCCCGCCTCCTGCAACTGGCTCGTGGCCTGGCACGACCCCGCGGACATGTGCCGGGCCTGCCGGCTGAACCGCACGATTCCCGACCTGATGAACCCGGAACAGCCCGACAACGGCTACCTCTGGGGGCGCATAGAGCTGGCCAAGCGGCGGCTGGTGTCCTCGTTGATCCTGTTGGGGCTGCCGGTGGCGTCGCGCATGAGCGAAGACCCTGCACGCGGCCTGATGTTCGATTTCCTGCGTTCACCGGTCAACGGCCCGCACATCATGACCGGGCACAACACCGGCCTGATCACGCTCAACATCGACGAAGCCGACGACGCCAAGCGCGAGGCGGTGCGCAAGGCCATGCGCGAGCCCTACCGCACCCTGCTGGGCCACCTGCGCCATGAGGTGGGCCACTATTACTGGGACCGTCTGGTGGCCGGCACGCCCTGGCTGGAGGGCTTTCACCAGCTCTTCGGCGATGAGACGCTGGACTACGCGGCCGCCCTGCAGCGCAACTACGACGAAGGCCCGCCCTCCGACTGGCCGCTGCATTTCGTGAGCGCCTATGCCAGCACCCATCCCTGGGAAGACTGGGCCGAATGCTGGGCGCACTACATGCACATGCGCGATGCCATCGATACCGCGCTGAGCTTCGGCCTGAGCGTGGACCGCTTCGACCTCGAGTTCACGCCCTTCACGCTGGACGCGCTGTACCAGCCGGAGCACCCGGATGCGGCGCAGTTCCTGACCTTCATCAACCACTGGACCCGGCTGACCACCATGCTCAACGAGATGTCGCGCAGCATGGGCCAGCCCGACTTTTATCCTTTTGTGTTGCCCCTGGACGCGGTGGGCAAGCTGCAATTCATTCACCTGCTGGTGACCTCGGGCAGCTGGCGCGAGGAGGAGGCAAGCCAGGCGGTGCAGGAGCAGGAGCAGACACAAGAAGCGCCGCAACCGGCGGGCTAAATGCGGAGTCGGCACAGCGCGTGCGCTACAGTGGTGGCGCCATGCCGCGCCGCCCCAAAAGCCATCACTACAGCGTCTATGTGATCGAACTCGCGCCCGAGGTCTGGGACGTGCCGCGCTTTCGCCGCGCCAACCCGGACTATCAGCTGGGCAAACCTTTTGTCTATGTGGGCATGACCGGGCTGGACCCGGACGTGCGCTTTGACAAGCACAAGGCCGGCATACAGTCCAACCGCTTCGCGCGCGATTTCGGTGTTCGCCTGCTGCCCCGGCTTTACGAGATGTACAACCCCATGCCCTATGACGCAGCGCGCGAGATGGAAGTCGAACTGGGCATAGGCCTGCGCGAAGCGGGCTACGGGGTCTGGCAGGCCTGAGCGCCGCGCCACAGGGCCTGCCGCAGGCGCGGCTACTTGCGCAAGGTGGCCGCCAGGGTGATCTCCGGCACGCTGGCCAGGGCCTTGGACAGCGGGCAGGCTTTCTTGGCGCCCTCGGCGATTTCCTGGAATTTCGCCTCGTCAATCCCCGGGACGGCGGCCTCCAGCGTCAACGCGATGCGGTCGATCAGAAAGCCGTCGCCCTGGGGCACCAGGCGGACCTTGGCGCGGGTGTCCACCAAGGCGGTGGCAAAACCGGCCTTGTCGCAGGCAAAGGAAAACGCCATGGTGAAACAGGCCGCATGGGCCGCACCCAGCAACTCTTCCGGGTTGGTGCCGCTGCGGTCATCTTCGAACCGGCTGCCAAAGCCGTAGGGATAACTCTTGAGCGCGCCGGTGTCGGTGCTGATGCGGCCCTGGCCTTTTTTGCCGGCGCCCTCCCAGTGAACGGAAGCGTTTTTTTCAATCATGGAAGCCCCTTGAAGGTGAAAGCGAATTCACCAATGTGCGCGCCGGTGGCGAGCGGGGATGTCGGACAGCACCGCGTGCGGCGCACCGCACGCTGCCTACAAGAAGCCCGGGGTGTTACGCGGTTTCCGGCTCGGCCTGGGTGGCCGGCGAAACGACTTCCGAGGCGACCGCGTCCAGTGCCTGCGCCACCACGCCCTGGCTGTCCACCGGCCTGAGCAGGCGCTCCCGCAGCAGCCGTTCGCAGCTGCGTTTGGTCATGGAGTGCGGCTGGCCGCCGTGGCTCACGAACATGAACAGCGTGCCCTTGGTGCTGGCCCAGATCAGCTGGGCGCGCAACCAGCGGCGGCGCGAGTACAAATCGACCCAGTGGCCGGCCCGCAAGCTCATCAACAGGCGCTCGGCTTCGCCCTGGGCCAGGGCCGGCACGGCGTTGGGCGAAGCTTCCTGCTCGGCGATCAGCTCGGCGTGGGAAGAGTCGACCTCCTCCTCGGCGACGGGCCGCGCGGCAAGGGATTGTTCGTGCTCTTCTTCCAGCGGCATGAGCTCGCCCGGCGCCGTCGGCAGCGTGTCTTCAAAGCCGGCGGCGTCGAGTTCGTCGCGCGCCAGCCAGGGGTGGGCGGCCGCTTTGGCCAGGCGCTGCTCGGGCGTGGCGGGCAGTTCCTCGGGCTCCAGCGGCACGGCGCCCGACTCTTCGGCGTCGCGCTGGCTTTTGAGGCGGCGCAGCTTGAGCACCGGCCGGTGCAGCTTCATCAGGCCTTCAAAAAAGGGCTCGCTCTCGCGCGGATCCTGCCCCAGCAATTCCAGCCCCTCGTGCAGCTTGGCCAGCAGGCTGGGGATCATCTCGATCAGCTTGGCCGGTCGCTTGAGGGTCACTTCCCGCTTGACGCTCCAGAGCAGGTCGGGCACCACCGAGCCGAAGCCCATGGGGTCTATCTGGTTGCGCGTGTCGACGAGCTTGGCGTGGGCCATGGCCAGCGCCCAGGGGCCGAAGAGGAAATCGAGCACCAGGCCGGGCACCTTGTCCAGGTCGGAGCGGGTGCTGAGCTCAAAGGCGATCTGGTCGGCCTGCGTCTGGCGCTCTTCGGCGAAACGCAGGGCCTGCAGCACGTTGTTGCGGTTTTCCGCCTCGAGCTGATCCTGTTCGTCCCAGCCGTATTCCAGCGTGGCAAGCGCCATGCCGAAGGGCTGGGCGTCTTCAATCGTCAGGCTGTTCAGCTCGTTGAAGGCGCGGGTGACCGGCTCGAAGAAGGCCAGGAACTCGGGGCTGAATTCGTCGTTGTACTTGAAGCTGCGCTGCGCCACCCGCTCCATGACGCGGCGCCCGGCATGGCCTTCATCGCTGAAAAAGCGCGGGTCCACCATGGCCAGGCGCAGCAGCGAAGGCTCCAGCGCCACGATGGCCTCGCGCACCGGCACCAGCAGGCGCGGGTCCTGCGCCACCTGGTTGACCAGCTTGCGCACCACCTCCAGGCCCAGCACCTGGCCGACCTGGCGGGCTTCCTTCTTGAGCTGGGTGCGCACGATGGCGCGCTCCCGGGGTTTGGCATACGAGCCCCAGACCTGCGGGCTGAGCTGGCTGCGCTCGTCGACCAGGCGCTGCGGACGATCAACGGCTGGCATGCCCTCATAGTCGGACATGTAGCCGGGGCGTGACTCGGCCAGCGGCGCGGAACCGGAGTCGGGCGTGGCGTGGAGGGCGGCGAGCTCCTCCTCGACGGTCTCGTAATAAGAAGGCGCCAGGCCGTGGTGGGCATTGCTGCCGCCGTTGAATAAAAAGTCCTGGAACAGCTCGTCCCGGATTTCATAGTTGGACAGGTCGGCGTATTGCGGCACCGGCTGGCCGCCGCCCTCGCCAAAACCGCCTTCGCCGCCACCACCGCTTGCGTCACCTTCGGCAGCGCCGCCGGGGCCGGGGCCCGCCGGGCTGGAACCGTTTCCGCCGCGACCTCGACCGCGGCCCACGTTGGCTGGCGTGGGCAGCACGCGATAGCTGGCGCCCTGGACGTTGGCGAGTTCGAGCTGGTTGACCAGCCGCTCATAAAGCCGCTTGAGCTCACGGCCCAGCGGGTCGGCCATGTACTTGAGCCACAGCGAAACCACCGCCGGCTCGGCCCTGCTTGCCACCGCCATTTCGCGCAGGGTTTGCGCAAAGACTTCGGGGCGCAGCGGGTTGAGTTCGGGCCTCACGTTGGGCAGGCCCTGCACCGTGCTGATCAGCTTGTTGAGTTCGGCCAGTATGTGGTCCACGGCCGGCAGCACCTGCTGGAGCAGCCGGGAGGATTCGATCGCCTTGGAGACGTCCTGGTCGTCGACCAGCGAGAAGCTCGCATGGCTCAGGGCGGCGAAGGCGCTGGACGAGGCCGCGGCCGAAGCGGCCAATTGCTCGCTGGAAGCTTCGGGCGCTCGCGCCGCCTGGGCCGCGGCGGCCACATTGGCCTTGAAATGGACCAGCAGGTCGGCGGGGTATTGCACGCTCCAGGCGGCTTTGTTTTTGAGCAGCTCGCGCCAGGCTGTGGCCAGTTCGTCGCGTTCGGCCACCTTCCCGCTTTGGGTTTCGGCCACCTGCAGGCCCGCCACGGCGTCTTCCACGCATTTTTCCAAAGCAGACCGCGCCGCTGTGGCCGCCGACTGGAGACAGGATTGAAGAACGTCAGGTTGCGAAGCCATCTGGAGCCAGGATTTCCGGAAATAAAAGGTGAGAGCGCTCAGCCAGCCAGCTTGCAACCATACGTGCCGGGGGCCAGAGAGATGTCTAGGGTAAAGGCCAACCGTGTTTCCTTTGAGATGCTTGCAAAGTGTTTCATTTGGTTTCTCCTGTACACATACGATTTGTGCCGCGCTCTTGGGGCAACTCGGCGCAAGCTGCCGCTTAAATCCTCCGAACGCACGGTTGAAGGAGGGTTTTTTGTAAGATCGGCGCTTCTTTGTAAAGGTCGGTTCGGCGCAACACTTTCAGCGCCGCGGCGGCCCTGAACCTCCATGGAGCCTGTTCTGGCGTCATTTAGGCCTGTTTTCGCCGGTTTCCGGCTTCCCTGGCTGGCGGCCGGCGCGCTCTGGCTATGCGCCAGCGCCTGGTCCCACACCGTGCTGGAGAACACCGCCCTGCTGGGCATGAGCGCCGAACAGGTCGCCGGCGTCCTGGGCAGCGCGGACGCCGACGTGATGCTGTTCCGCTCGGGCAGGCCGGGCCATCCCAGCCTGCGTGTCGTGATCCGGCAGCGGCAACTGGTGGATGCCGGCGAGCTTTAACGCGCTTTAAGCGGTACCGGCCTTCACCTTGAGCCGCCAGGCATGCAGCAAGGGCTCGGTGTAGCCGCTGGGCTGCTCCAGGCCCTTGAAGACCAGGTCGCAGGCCGCCTTGTAGGCCGCCGAAGTCTCAAAGTGCCCGGCCATGGGCTTGTACAGCGGGTCGCCGGCGTTTTGTTTGTCGACCACGGCGGCCATGCGTTCAAAGGTTTCCGTCACCTGCGCCTGGGTCACCACACCGTGCAGCAGCCAGTTGGCCATGTGCTGGCTTGAAATGCGCAGCGTGGCGCGGTCTTCCATCAGGCCCACGTTGTGGATGTCGGGCACCTTGGAGCAGCCCACGCCCTGGTCTATCCAGCGCACCACGTAGCCGAGGATGCCCTGGGCGTTGTTGTCCAGCTCCTGCTGCCGGGCTTCGGCGCTCCAGGCCGGCGTGCGTGTCACGGGGATTTGCAGCAAGCCGTTGAGCAGGGCGTCGCGCTCCTTGTTGGCGTCCACCCTCTCCAGCTCTCGTTGCACCTTGCCGACCTTGACCTGGTGGTAGTGCAAGGCGTGCAGCGTGGCACCCGTGGGGCTGGGCACCCAGGCGGTGTTGGCGCCGGCTTTGGGGTGCGCGATCTTCTGTTCCATCATGGCTTTCATGAGGTCGGGCATGGCCCACATGCCCTTGCCGATCTGCGCCTTGCCGCGCAGGCCGCAGGCCAGGCCCACCAGCACATTGTTTTTCTCATAGGCCGCGATCCAGGCGCTGGTCTTCATGTCGCCCTTGCGGATCATGGGGCCGGCATGCATGGCGGTATGCATCTCGTCGCCGGTGCGGTCCAGGAAGCCGGTGTTGATGAAGGCCACACGGCTGGAAGCGGCGGCGATGCAGGCCTTGAGGTTGACGCTGGTGCGGCGCTCTTCGTCCATGATGCCGAGCTTGACGGTGCTGGCCGGCAGGCCCAGCATTTTTTCAACGCGGCTGAAGAGTTCGGCGGCAAACGCGACCTCGGCCGGGCCGTGCATCTTGGGCTTGACGATGTAGACCGAGCCCTTGCGCGAATTCTTGATGCCGGGCTTGCCCTTGCGCTTGAGGTCGTGGATGGCGATCGTGGTGGTGACCACGGCGTCCAGGATACCTTCGGGGATTTCGCGGGTGGCGCCGTCCGCGCCCGTGTACAGCACCGCCGGGTTGGTCATCAGGTGCCCGACATTGCGCACGAACATCAGCGAGCGGCCGTGCAAGGTGACGGGCTGGCCCTTGGGCGAGGTGTATTCGCGGTCCGGGTTCAGGCCGCGGGTGAAGGTCTTGCCGTCCTTGGTCACGCTTTCGGTCAGCGTGCCCTGCAACATGCCCAGCCAGTTGCGGTAGGCCAGCACCTTGTCCTGGGCATCGACCACGGCGACCGAATCTTCCAGGTCCAGAATCGTCGACAGCGCGGCCTCGACAACCAGGTCGCTCACGCCGGCCGCGTCCGTCCGGCCTATGGGCGTGTCGCGGTCCATGCGGATGTCCAGGTGCAGGCCGTTGTGCTGCAGCAGCACCGACGAGGGCTCCGAGGCCTTGCCCTGGTAACCCATGAACTGGCTGCCGTCCTTGAGCGTGGTGGTCTTCTCGCCCTTCTTGCCCTTCTTGCCGTTCTTGAGCGCGACGACCAGCTCGCCCCCCCTGACCGTGTAGCCGGTCGAGTCGATGTGGGAGCCTTTTTTCAGTGGCGCGGTGCGGTCCAGCACGTAACGCGCGTATTCAATCACCTTGGCGCCGCGCACCGGGTTGTAGCCCTTGCCCTTTTCGGCGCCGTCGGTTTCGGCGATCACATCGGTGCCGTAGAGCGCGTCGTAGAGGCTGCCCCAGCGCGCGTTGGCGGCGTTGAGCGCGTAGCGCGCGTTCAGGATGGGCACCACAAGCTGGGGGCCGGCCTGCACGGCCAGCTCGTCGTCCACCTTGGCCGTCGTGATGCCGACTTTTTTGGGCTGCGGAACCAGGTAGCCGATTTTTTCCAGGAAGCCGCGATAGGCCGCCATGTCGGCGATGGGGCCGGGGTTGGCCTTGTGCCAGGCGTCGAGTTCAGCCTGCAGGCGGTCGCGCTCGGCCAGCAGGGCGATGTTTTTCGGCGCCAGGTCGGCCACGATGCCGTCGAAGCCTTTCCAGAACGCGCTGCTGGCCACGCCGGTGCCGGGCAGCACGTGGTCCTCGATGAAGCGGTAAAGCTCCGTCGCCACCTGGAGGCGGTAACTGGCGGTGCGCGCGGTGTTGCTGGCGGTGTCGGTGCTCATGGTGTTGTCCCTTTTTTCAATAAGCCGAGAATAAAACGTAAAACGGGTGTCAATGGAAAGGCAGCGCCAGCACGTCGCGCAGGCTGCTGCCGGTGTACACGGGCTGCGTGCCCAGTTCTTCGAACGGCAGCTGGTAGCGGTTGACCCACAGCGTGCGGTAGCCGTACCAGGTGGCCGCCAGCGCATCCCAGCCGTTGCAGCTCACAAAGGCGATCTGCCTGGCCTCCAGCCCGGTGGCCTCCAGCCCCAGCGCATAGGCCTCGGGGGCGGTCTTGTATTTGCGGATGCCGTCCACGCTGATCACGTGGTCCAGCAGGCCCTCGAGCCCGGCGGAGCGCACGGCCACGCCCAGCATGGACGGGTCGCCGTTGGACAGGATGCCGGTGACCACGCCGCGCGCCTTCAGCGCCTGCAGGACCTCCCGGTTCTCCGGAAAGGCCGACAGGTGGCGGTACTGGTTCATGAGCTGGTCTTCCTGGCCCGGCCCGAGGTCCAGGCCCAGGCGCTTGCAGGCATAACGCAGGCCGGCGCGCGTGAGCTCCCAGAACGGCTGGTAGTGCGCGCCGCCGTTGCTGGTGGTCACCAGGCGTGTGTATTCAATCTGTTTGTCACGCCACAGTAGGCCCAGCGCTTCGCCTTTCCCAGGAAACAGCTGCTCGGCCAGCAAGCCCACGCTGTAGACGTCGAACAGCGTGCCGTAGGCGTCGAACAGCACGGCGCGCAGCGCGGCAGGCGGATGGGAACGGGGCTTTTCCATGGCCCTCTACTGTATTTGATACAAGGACCGCGATTAATTAACGCGAAATCGCTTTATCCATGACATTTGTGGGCGTAATTGCTCCAATAAACCATGGGCAGGCCGAGACGGCGCAGGCCTGAACCCCGCACCCGGGGCACCCTCGGCGCCTACCGCCCCCAGCGCAGCACCAGCGGATCAAGCCGCCTGGCGGTGGCCAGCAGCCCGGCGCGCGTGTCCGGGTGCATGGCCGGAAAAGGGTGGCGCGGCGCCTCGCAGGCGATCACGCCGCCCTCCTTCATCAAGGCCTTGGCGGCCAGCAGCCCCGCCTGGCGGTTTTCGTAATTGATCAGCGGCAACCACTGCTGGTAAAGGGCATAGGCCTTTTCGTGATCACCGGCGCGGTGCGCCTCGATGATGGGGCGAATGCCGTCGGGGTAGCCGCCGCCGGTCATGGAGCCGGTCGCGCCGGCGTCGAGGTCGGGCAGCAGCGTGATGGCCTCTTCGCCGTCCCAGGGGCCCTCCACGGCGCGGCCACCCAGGCGGATCAACTCGCGCAGCTTGGATGCCGCGCCGGCGGTTTCGATCTTGAAATAGGCGACATGTTCGATCTCGCGGGCCATGCGCGCGAGGAAGCAGGCCGAAAGCACGGTGCCGCTGGCGGGGGCATCCTGGATCATGATGGGGATGCTGACCGCATCCGACAGGCGCGCGTAAAACTCGTAGATCTGCGGCTCGCTCACGCGAAAGGTGGCGCCGTGGTAGGGCGGCATGACCATCAGCATGGCGGCGCCCATGTCCTGCGCGCGGCGGCTGCGCTCGGCGCAGATCTTGGTGCCGAAATGGGTGGTGGTCACAATCACCGGCACGCGGCCGGCCACATGTTCAAGGACGGTGCGGGTCAGGGTTTCGCGCTCTTCGTCCGACAACACGAATTGCTCGGAGAAGTTGGCCAGGATGCAGATGCCGTCCGAGCCGGCGTCGATCATGAAGTCGATGCAGCGCTTCTGGCTCTCGAGGTCCAGTTCGCCGGTCTCGGTGAAGGTGGTGGGGGCAACGGGGAAGATGCCGCGGTAGCGCGGCTGGCGGAGCGTGGTCATGGATGTGATCTAGGTTGGAGGAAGCTTCACGGATTCACGGACTAGTGGGAATGGCGGGGAACTTCGGAGCCGCGGCAGCCGACCAGGAAATCAAAATCGCAGCCCTCGTCGGCTTGCAGCACGTGCTCAACGTACAGGCGCTGGTAGCCGCCCCGCATGCCCGCCGCGGCCTTGCCCTGCAGCGCCGCGAGGCGTTCGGCGAGTTCGGCGTCGCTGATGTCCAGGTGCAGGCGGCCCTGGTCGCAGTCGAGTTCTATCCAGTCGCCGTCGCGCACGGCGGCCAGCGGCCCGCCGGCCGCGGCTTCGGGCGCCACGTGCAGCACCACGGTGCCGTAAGCGGTGCCGCTCATGCGCGCGTCGGAGATGCGCACCATGTCCTTGACGCCCTGGCGCAGCAGCTTGGGCGGCAGGCCCATGTTGCCGACTTCGGCCATGCCGGGGTAGCCCTTGGGACCGCAGTTTTTCATGACCATGACGCAGCTGGCGTCGATGTCGAGGTTCTCGTCGACGATGCGCTCCTTGTAGTGCTCCAGGTTCTCGAACACAACCGCGCGGCCGCGGTGCTTGAGCAACTCCGGTGATGCCGCGGAAGGTTTGAGCACCGCGCCGCGCGGCGCCAGATTGCCGCGCAGTATGCAAATGCCGCCGTCGGCGATCAGGGGATTGTCAAGCGGGCGAATCACCTCGTCGTTGTACTGCGGGGCTTCGCGCACGTTGTCCCATATCGACCGGCCGTTGACGGTGAGCGCGCCGGGGTGCGGCAGCAGGCCGTTCTCCCCCAGGCGGCGCAGCACGGCGGGCAGGCCGCCGGCATAGTAAAACTCTTCCATCAGGAAACGGCCGGAGGGCTGCAGGTCGACCAGGGTGGGCGTGTTGCGGCCTATGCGCGTCCAGTCCTCCAGGTCCAGCTGCACGCCGATGCGGCCGGCGATGGCCTTGAGGTGAATCACCGCGTTGGTGGAGCCGCCGATGGCGGCGTTGACGCGGATCGCATTTTCGAAAGCTTCGCGTGTGAGGATTTTCGACAGCGTCAGCCCTTCGCGCGCCATCTCGACGGCACGCGCGCCCGACATCTGCGCCAGCACATAGCGGCGCGCGTCCACCGCGGGAATCGCCGCGTTGTGCGGCAGCGAGGTGCCCAGCGCCTCGGCCATGCAGGCCATGGTGGAGGCCGTGCCCATGGTGTTGCAGGTGCCGGCCGAACGCGACATGCCGCCCTCGGCCGCCAGGAACTGGTGCAGCTGGATTTCGCCCGCCTTCAGCGACTCGTGCAGCTGCCACACCGCCGTGCCGGAGCCGATGTTTTTGCCTTCAAGCTTGCCGTTGAGCATGGGCCCGCCGGTCACCACAATGGCCGGGATGTCGCAGCTCGCCGCCCCCATCAGCAGCGCGGGCGTGGTCTTGTCGCAGCCGGTGAGTAGCACCACGGCATCAATCGGGTTGCCGCGAATCGCCTCTTCCACATCCATGCTGGCCAGGTTGCGGGTGAGCATGGCGGTAGGCCGCAGGTTGGACTCGCCGTTGGAGAACACCGGGAACTCCACCGGAAAACCGCCCGCCTCCGAAATGCCGCGCTTCACATGCTCGGCGATCTTGCGGAAGTGCGCATTGCAGGGCGTGAGTTCCGACCAGGTGTTGCAGATGCCGATGATGGGCCGGCCGTCGAACTCATGGTCGGGAATGCCCTGGTTCTTCATCCAGCTGCGGTACATAAAACCGTTTTTGTCGGCCGAGCCGAACCATTCGGTGGAACGCAATTTTCTTTTGGTGCTTGTCATGGGGTGATGTGGGGTCGTTTCAGGAAGAGGTGGGTGTGCGCTTCACCAGCAGCCGTTGCAGCAGGCAAAAAACAAACAGCAGGACGCCGACGACAATGCGCGTCCACCAGGAACTCAGGCTGCCGTCGAAAGAAATCAGGGTCTGGATGATGCCCAGCATCAACACGCCGAACAGGGTGCCGGCCACGTAACCCACGCCGCCGCTGAGCAGGGTGCCGCCTATCACCACGGCGGCGATGGCGTCCAGCTCCAGGCCGGTGGCGTGCAGCCCGTAGCCCGACAGCATGTAGAAAGTGAAAACCACACCGGCCAGCGCCGAGCAAAAACCGGACAGCGTGTAAACCCCGACCAGCGTGCGGCGCACCGGCAAGCCCATCAGCAGCGCGGACTGCTCATTGCCGCCGACGGCGTAGACGGTGCGGCCGAAAGGCGTGCAGTGCGCGATGAACACCGCCGCCAGCAGCACCGCGACTGCAATCAGGGCGCTGATCGACAGCGAGGCGTCTTCCCACAGGGGAATGCGCAGTTGCGAGACCTCCGAATAAAACTCGTTGGTGATGCTGATGGAGTCGACGCTGATCAGGTAGCACAGGCCGCGCGCCAGAAACATCCCGGCCAGCGTCACGATAAAGGGCTGCAGGCGAAAACGCTCGATCAAAAAGCCCATGAAAGCGCCGAAAGCCGTGCCCATGAGCAGCACCAGCGGGATCACCGCGGCCGGGCTCCAGCCGTGCTGCTCCACCAGCGCGGCCGACACCATGGTGGTCAGCGCCACCACGGAACCGACGGACAGGTCTATGCCGCCCGAAAGAATGACAAAGGTCATGCCGACGGCGACGATGACCAGGAAGGCGTTGTCCACCAGCAGGTTAAGGAAGACCTGCGCAGAAAAGAAGCCGCTGTAGAGCACCGAGCCCAGGCTCGCCATGGCGACAAACAGCGAAATGGTGGCCGCCAGCGGCAGGTATTTGGGATTGAAGCGGGAAGCCGGCGCGGCCGGCGGCTGCGGGCGGGGCGCGGCTTTCCCGGTGGCGGCTTTCAGCGTCGCGCTCATGGCCGCATCCCCCGCACGGCCGGCCGCCGTACCCAGATGGCGATTTCGGCCCGGAACTCCGGCGACTGCAGCAGCATCACGACAAACACCACCACGGCCTTGACCACCAGGTTGATCTCGGGCGGCACGCCCAGCGAATAAATGGCATAGGTCAGGGTCTGGATGATCAGCGCGCCTATCACGCTGCCCACCAGGCTGAAGCGCCCGCCGGTGAGCGCGGTGCCGCCCAGCGTGACCGCCAGGATGGCGTCAAGCTCGAGCAGCTGGCCCGCATTGTTGCCGTCGGCGCTTTTGACGTTGGAGCTGATCAGCAGGCCCGCGATGCCCGCGCACAGGCCGCAAAAAGCGTAGGCCGCGACGATCAGGCGCCGCGCCTGCACGCCGGCAACGCGCGCCGCGGTCGGGTTGATGCCCACGGCCTGGATGAACAGCCCGAGGGCGGTGCGCGTCACTGCCAGGTACAGCAGGGCAAACACCAGCACCACGATAAACAGCGAAAAAGGCAGGCCCAGCAGGTAGCCGCTGCCCAGGAAGAAAAACGGCGCGTAATAGATGGTAATGATCTGCCCGCCGGTGATGAGCTGCGCGATGCCGCGGCCCGCCACCATAAGGATCAGCGTGGCGATGATGGGCTGCATACCCACCCTGGCGACTAGCAGCCCGTTCCATAGCCCGCACAGCAGCGCGATGCCCAGCGCGGCAAGAATCGCCAGCGGCATCGGGAAACGGCTCACGCCCGCCGACACCGAGCCGCCTATCATCCAGGCGGCCAGCGCGGCGGCGATGGCCACCACGGCCCCCACTGAAATGTCGATGCCGCGGGTGGCGATCACCATGGTCATGCCCAGCGACACCAGCACCAGCGGCGCGGCCCGGTTGAGGATGTCGATGAGACTGCCGTAGAGGTGGCCGTCGCGCCACTCGATATGCAGAAAGCTGGCATTGAACACCGTGTTCACCACCAACAGCAGGAGCAGCGTGAGCAGCGGCCAGGCCAGCCGGTGCCGCATGACATTGAGGGGGTGGTTTTTTTCAAGCATGCTCGGCCGCAATCAGTTCGTAAACGGCGTCTTCGCTGCTGCCGGCCGGCAGCTCGCCCACCTTGCGGCGGTCGCGCAGCACCACGATGCGGTGCGCCACACGGACCACCTCGCTCATTTCGGAGGAGATAAAGATCACGGCCATGCCGGCCTGCGCCAGGCGCAGGATCTGCTCCATGATTTCCTGCTTGGCGGCCACGTCGATGCCGCGCGTCGGCTCGTCCAGGATCAGCAGGCGCGGTTCGGTCGCGAGCCAGCGCGCGATCATGGCTTTTTGCTGGTTGCCGCCCGACAGCAATCCTATGGGCGTGTCCACACTCGCGGTCTTGATGCCCATGGCCTGGACAAAACGTTCGGCCAGCGCGGTCTGCTCGGCCCGCGACAAAAACCGGCGCATGCCCATGCGGGCTTGCAGCGCCAGCGCGATGTTTTCGCGGAGCGACAGCTCGGCCACGATGCCGTCGGTCTTGCGCTCCTCGGGGCACAGGGCCAGGCCGTGCCGGATCGCGTCGGCGGGGCTGGAAAAAGCGACTGTCCCGCCGTCGATCCTGAGCACCCCGCGGTCCGGCGCCTCCAGGCCGAACAGCAGGCGCGCCAGCTCGGTTCGGCCCGCGCCCAGCAAGCCGGCAAGGCCCAGCACCTCGCCGGCACGCACGCGCAGGTCCACGGGCTGCAACTGGCCGGCCTGGCCCAGTCCTTCGGCCTGCAAAAGCGCCGGCACCGCGTCATCAAATGCGGAAGTTGCCGGGGCGTTTGCGGATTGCGCGGCCAACTCCCGACCCAGCATGGCGGCGATCAATGCCTGCGGCCCCAGCTCGCTGGCCCGCCATTCCCCGACCCAGCCGCCGTTGCGCAGCACCGTGATGCGGTCGGACACCGCATAGACCTGGTTCAGGAAATGCGTCACAAAAACAATGGCCAGGCCCTCGCCGCGCAGACGGCGCAAGACCTCAAAGAGTTTTTGCACCTCGTCGTCGTCGAGGCTGGAAGTGGGCTCGTCCAGGATCAGCACCTTGGCCTCGATGCTGATGGCGCGCGCGATGGCCACCAGCTGCTGCACCGCGACCGGGAAGCTGGACAAGAGGCGCGTGACGTCGATGTCCAGGCCGACGCGCGCGACGAGTTCGCGCGCGCGGCGGTTCAGCTCGGCCCAAGCGATGCCGTATCCCTGCGCAAAGCCGCGCCGCGGATAGCGGCCCGCGAAAATGTTTTCCGCCACGGACAGATTGGGGCAGAGGTTGACTTCCTGGTAGACCGTGCTGATGCCCAGGCGCTGCGCGGCCAGGGGAGAAGCCGGCCACACCGGCTTGCCAGCCAGCTGCATCTGGCCGCCGCAGGCCTCCAGCACGCCGGTCAGGACCTTGATGAGCGTGGATTTGCCGGCGCCGTTTTGCCCCATCAGGGCATGGATTTCACCGGGATACAGGCGCAGGCGCACATCGCGTAGCGCATCAATGCCGGCAAACTGCTTGTGGATGCCCGAGAGCTCCAGCACGGGAGCGATGTCGGTGGAGGTGCCGGCCGGGGTCATGGGGAAAGCTCGGCGCCGGGCGCCGCGGTATTCGCCTCTGGGACGGCCGCAGGGTTCATGCCTTGTTTTTGTTATAGACGTCGACAAACACGGCGGCCAGCAGCACCACGCCCTTGATGACCTGCTGGTAGTCGATGCCCACGCCCAGGATGGACATGCCGTTGTTCATCACGCCCATCACAAACGCGCCTATCACCGCGCCCATGACCTTGCCGACGCCGCCCGAAGCCGAAGCCCCGCCGATGAAGCAGGCGGCAATGACGTCGAGCTCAAAACCCAGGCCGGCCTTGGGCGTGGCGGTGTTCAGGCGCGCGGCGAACACCAGCCCCGCCAGCGCCGACAGCACGCCCATGTTGACGAAGGTGTAGAAGGCCAGGCGTTCCGTCTTGATGCCCGAGAGCTTGGCCGCCTTTTCGTTGCCGCCCAGTGCATAAACGCGCCGTCCTATCGTGGTGTGCCCCGTGATGAAGTGGAACAGGAAAATCAGCACGGCCATCACGATCAGCACGTTGGGCAGGCCCTGGTAGGAAGCCAGCAGGTAGCTGAAATAAATCAACAGCGCGGCGAACACCGCGGTTTTGACAAAAAAGAACACGGCGGGCTCGGCCTGGATGCCGTGCTTGATCTGGCGAGCCCGCGCGCGCAGGCCGGCGGCCGCCAGCACGGCGGCAAGCACCACGCCCAGCAGCAGCGACGTCATGCGCAGGCCTTCGCTGCTCAGCAGGTCCGGCATGAAGCCGGAACTGAGCTTCTGGAAGGACTCGGGGAAGGGGCCCACCGACTGGCCTTGCAGCAACGCCAGCGCCAGCCCCTTGAACACCAGCATGCCCGCCAGCGTGACGATAAAAGAGGGAATGCGAAAGAAGGCGACGAACCATCCCTGCAGCGCGCCTATCAGCGCGCCGCAACCCAGGCACAGCAGCGAGGCGGGCACGAAGTGCCAGTCGTACTGCACCATCAGCACGGCGGCCATCGCGCCTATGAAGCCGCACACCGAGCCCACCGACAGGTCGATATGCCCCGCCACGATGACCAGCAGCATGCCCAGCGCCATGATGACGATGTAGCTGTTTTGCAGCACCAGGTTGGTCAGGTTGAGGGGCTGCATCAGCGTGCCCTCGGTCATGTACTGGAAGAAGGCCATGATGGCCACCAGCGTGACCAGCATGCCGTATTCCCGGAAGTTGTGCTTCAGGTAGTCCAGCGGTGATTTGTCGCCTGCGGACGCGGCTTTGGCCGGTGGCATGGTGGCGTTGGAGGGTTCGTTCTTCATTTCAGCTTGCTTTCACGATCGCGCGCATGATCTTTTCCTGGGAGGCTTCGGCCGTGGGCATCTCGGCGATGAAACGGCCTTCATTCATGACGTAGATGCGATCCGTCATACCCAGCAGTTCCGGCATTTCCGAAGAAATGACGATGATGCATTTCCCCTCGGCCGCAAGCTGGGCCATCAGGGTGTAAATCTCGTACTTGGCGCCCACGTCGATGCCGCGCGTGGGCTCGTCGAGGATGAGCACCTCGGGGCTGGTGAACAGCCATTTCCCGAGCACCACCTTTTGCTGGTTTCCGCCCGAGAGGTTGAGGACTTTCTGGCCGACACCGGAGCAGCGGATGCGCAGTTTTTCCCGGTAGCGCTGCGCGACCTGGTATTCGCTGCCGCTGTCGATCACCGCGGCTTTCGAAACGCCCTTGAGGTTGGCCAGCGACACATTGAACTGGATGTCTTCGTTCAGCACCAGCCCGTTGCCCTTGCGGTCTTCGGTCACATAGGCCAGGCCGTGGCGAACAGCTTTTTCCACTGTACCGACGTCGACGGGCTCGCCGTTCAGTAGCACCTGCCCGCTGATGCGGCGACCCCAGGACCGGCCGAAGATGCTCATGGCGAGCTCCGTGCGCCCCGCGCCCATCAGCCCGGCAATGCCGACGATTTCACCGCGCCGCACTTGCAGGCTCACGCCCTTGATGAATTTCCTGTCGGTGTGCAGCGGGTGATAGACGTTCCAGTCGCGCACCTCAAACACGGTCTCGCCGATTTCCGGCTGGCGCGGCGGGTAGCGGTCCGCCATCTCGCGGCCCACCATGCCGCGAATGACGCGGTCCTCGCTGACGGCCTCTTCGCGGCAGTCCAGCGTTTCCACGGTGCTGCCGTCGCGCAGGATGGTGATCGCATCGGCCACGCGGGAGATTTCGTTGAGCTTGTGCGAGATGAGGATGCAGGTGATGCCATGGCCTTTGAGTTCCAGCAACAGGTCCAGCAAGGCCTGGCTGTCGTTTTCGTTGAGGCTGGCCGTGGGCTCGTCGAGGATGAGCAGCTTGACCTGCCTGGACAAAGCCTTGGCGATTTCCACCAGCTGCTGCTTGCCCACGCCGATGTCCGTGATCAGTGTGGCTGGTGATTCCTTGAGACCGACTTTTTTCAGCAAGGCCTGCGTCTTGCTGTGCGCGGCCATCCAGTCGATCACACCGTGCTGCGCAGTCTCGTTGCCCAGGAAGATGTTCTCGGCGATGGACAGCAGCGGAACCAGGGCCAGCTCCTGGTGGATGATGATGACGCCCAGTTGCTCGCTGTCGTGGATGCCGAGGAAGCGGCGCTCCTGCCCTTCGTAGACGATGTCGCCGCTGTAAGAGCCATGCGGGTAGACGCCGGAGAGGACCTTCATCAAGGTTGATTTTCCGGCGCCGTTTTCACCGACGATGGCATGGATCTCACCCGCGCGCACGCGCAGGTTGACCTTGTTCAGCGCGACAACACCTGGAAAGGTCTTGCGGATGTCGCGCATCTCCAGAATCGTTTCCAATGCCTGTCCTTTGATGCAAGGTGATTGCCACCTCTTGGCGTTGACGGCCCCGCGACTTGCGGCACGGGGCCGTTTGTTCCGTTTTTTTCAGCGAATGCTTACTTGATCTGGGATTCTTTGTAGTAACCGCTGCCGATCAGCACCTGGTTCCAGTTGGACGCATCGACGGCCACGGGCTTGAGCAGATAGGACGGCACCACCTTCACGCCATTGTTGTAAGTCTTGGTGTCGTTGATCTCGGGTTTTTTGCCGGACAGCATGGCATCCACCATGTTGGCCGTGACCTTGGCCAGCTCGCGCGTGTCCTTGAAGATGGTCGAGTACTGCTCGCCTTTCAGGATGGACTTGACGGAAGCGATTTCAGCGTCCTGGCCGCTGACCACCGGGCAGGGTTGCTGCGCGGTGCAGTAGCCCACACCCTTCAGGGAAGACAGGATGCCGATGGACAGGCCGTCATACGGCGACAGCACCGCGTGGACTTTTTCCTTGCCGTAGTAGGCCGACAGCAGGTTGTCCATGCGCGCCTGCGCCACGGCGCCGTCCCAGCGCAGGGTACCCACCTTGTTCATGCCCATCTGCTTGCTGCGCACCACCAGCTTGCCGCTGTCGATGTAGGGCTTTAGCACGCTCATGGCGCCGTCGTAGAAGAAGAAAGCGTTATTGTCGTCGGGTGAACCGCCGAAGAGCTCGATGTTGAAGGGGCCTTTGCCCTGCTTGAGGCCCAGCTTGTCGACGATGCTGGTGGCCTGCAGCACACCGACCTGGAAGTTGTCGAAGGTGGCGTAATAGTCCACGTTCTTGGAGCCCTTGATCAGGCGGTCGTAGGCGATGACCTTGATGCCTTTGTCGGCCGCGTTTTGCAGGGCCTTGGACAAGGTGGTGCCGTCAATGGAGGCGATCACCAGCACCTTCACGCCCTTGGTGATCATGTTCTCGATCTGGGCGAGCTGGTTCGGGATGTCGTCCTCGGCGTATTGCAGGTCGGTCTTGTAGCCGCGCTCCTTGAGCACCTTGACCATGTTGTCGCCGTCGGCGATCCAGCGGGCGGAGGACTTGGTCGGCATGGAGATGCCGATGCTGCCTTTGTCCTGCGCATGGGCCAGCGGTGCGATACCGGCGGCGGTGAGGGCCAGGCTGGCCAGCAAAGTCTTCAGAAAAATACGCTTCATGAATTGTCTCCTTGTCTGTTGTCAATGATTCTTGCAGTATCCGTGCAGTGGTGCCGGCACGGCTCAGTACTTACGCTTGGGAAACTCCTTGGCCGCCACCTCCATCGGAAAGATTCCCTCTTCGGTAACGATTCGTTTCTGAACCGGCTTGCCGGCCTTGATGTCCTTCACCGCGGCCATCAACTGCGGGCCCAGCAAAGGGCTGCATTCCACGGAGACGTTGAGCTTGCCGGCCATCATGGCCTCGAAGGCGCCCTTGACGGCGTCGATGGAGATGATGGTGATGTCCTTCGCCGGCTTCATGCCCGCCTCTTCAATCGCCTGGATCGCGCCTATGGCCATGTCGTCGTTGTGCGCGTAAAGCACATTGATCTTCTTGCCTTCGGCCTTGAGGAAGGCTTCCATCACTTCCTTGCCCTTGGCCCGGGTGAAGTCGCCGGTCTGCGAGCGGATGATCTTGAACTTCGGGTCGGCCTTGATGATTTCCTCAAAGCCTTTTTTGCGGTCTATGGCCGGCGCGGAGCCCACGGTGCCCTGCAGCTCGACGATGTTGACCTGCCCGCTTGTTCCCTTCATTTTTTCCACCAGCCAGCGGCCCGCCTTGCGGCCTTCCTCCACAAAGTCGGAGCCCATGAAGGAGACGTACAGCGAGGTGTCCTTCACATTGACGGAGCGGTCGGTCAGCACCACCGGGATCTTCGCCGCCTTGGCTTCGCGCAGCACGGTTTCCCAGCCCGACTCGACAACCGGCGAGAACGCGATCACGTCCACCTTTTGCGCGATGAAGG
Source organism: Polaromonas sp. CF318 (assembly GCF_000282655.1). GTDB lineage: Bacteria > Pseudomonadota > Gammaproteobacteria > Burkholderiales > Burkholderiaceae_C > Polaromonas. The sequence continues at coordinate 17,238 of NZ_AKIV01000102.1, read as the reverse complement.
AGCGGATGGCCTTGATCTGGTTCTCCTGCTTTTGCTGCGCATCCGAAAACTTGAGCTCGATGCCGGCGTCCTTGGCGGCCGATTTGATGGATTCGGTGTTGGCGGTGCGCCACTCGCTTTCCGCGCCCACCTGGCTGAAACCCAGCACGATGGCTTTTTGCGCCCATGCGGAAGCCGGCAGCAGACCGGCAAGGGGGGTGCAGGCGAGCGCGGCGGCGAGGGTACGGCGTTGGATCTTCATGTTGTCTCCTTTGGTTGAAATTAAACTGACAAATCTCCCGTGATCCGAAGTGGTTCAGGCCAGCACGTAGCCGGTCTTGACCGTGGTGTAAAACTCCGCGGCGTAGCGGCCCTGCTCACGCGGGCCGTAACTCGAGCCCTTGCGCCCGCCGAACGGCACATGAAAGTCGACGCCCGCGGTCGGCAGGTTCACCATGGTCATGCCGACCTCGGCGTTGCGCTTGAAATGCGTGGCGTGCTTGAGGGAGGTGGTGCAGATGCCCGCGCACAGGCCGAAAGGCGTGTCGTTGGCCAGGGCCAGCGCGTGCTCAAAGTCATCGGCCCGCAACACACAGGCCACCGGCCCGAAGATCTCTTCGCGCGCGATGCGGTGCTCCGGCCTGGCCAGGAAAAGTGCCGGGCTCATATAGTGCCCCGGTGTCGCGCGTTCGAGCAATTCGCCGCCCCAGACATGCTCGGCGCCCTCGTTGCGCCCTATCTCCAGGTAGGACTGGTTGTTGTCCAGCTGGCCCTGGTCGACCACCGGCCCTATTTCAATGCTTTGCTCCAGCGCGTGGCCCACCTTGAGCGCGGCGACGCGGTGGCGCAGCCGGGCGACGAAGGCGTCGTGCACGGGTGCCTCCACAATCAGGCGGCTTGATGCGGTGCAGCGCTGGCCGGTCGAAAAATACGAGCCTTGCACCGCGCATTCGACGGCCTGGTCAAGGTCGGCGTCGGCCAGCACCACCAACGGGTTTTTGCCGCCCATTTCAAGCTGCACCTTGGCGCGGCGCGCGGACGCGGACTGGAGAATGCGCTCGCCGGTCGCCACCGAGCCGGTGAAGCTCAGCGCGTTGACCAGGGGATGGTCGACCAGCGCCTGCCCGACCTCCCGGCCGCTGCCCATGACCAGGTTGAACACGCCCGCGGGCAGCCCGCAGCGGCTGATGATCTCGGCCAGCGCCCAGGCGCAGGTGGCGACCAGTTCGGCCGGCTTGAAAACCACCGTGTTGCCGTAAGCCAGTGCCGGTGCGATCTTCCAGGCCGGGATCGCCAGCGGGAAATTCCACGGCGCGATGATGCCCACCACGCCGACGGGTTCGCGCGTCACGTCCACCTGGATGCCGGGCCGCACCGATGCCAGGGTCTCGCCCTGGACGCGCAGCGCCTCGCCCGCGAAAAACTTGAAGATCTGGCCCGCCCGCGCCGCTTCGCCCACGCCTTCAGGCAAGGTTTTGCCTTCTTCCCGCGCCAGCAGCATGCCCAGTTCCTCCTTGCGCGCCAGGATCTCGCTGCCTATCTGGTCGAGCACGTCGGCGCGGCGTTGCGGGGTGCTGTGGCTCCAGTGCGGCAAGGCCTCGGAGGCCGCCCGGATCGCGACTTCGGTCTGGTTGCGGTCGGCACGCGCATACTCGCTCACCACTTCGCGGGTGTCCGAGGGGTTGCTGCTGATGCCCGTGGTGGTGCCGGTTTCCCAGCGCCCGTTGATGTAGTGCCGGGCGGTGTGCTGCAGTTCGCCGAATCTCATGAGAGATGCTTTTTCATAACGACGCAGTCTAGAATCGATTTTGATATCAATCTAATCGTTTTTTTGACAAAATTGATATCGTTCTACGCATTCTGGAAAACCCGATGACCACCTACAACCACTGGTTCATACGCGCAAGGCTCAAAACCCGGCAATTGCTGCTGCTGGTCGCGCTGGCCGAGGAAGGCAACATCCACCGCGCGGCGCAGGTGCTCAGCATGACCCAGCCGGCGGCTTCCAAACTGCTCAAGGACCTGGAAGACGTCCTGGAAGTGCCGCTGTTCGAGCGCCTGCCCCGCGGCATGCGGCCGACCTGGTATGGCGAAACCATGATCCGGCATGCGCGCATGGCGCTGGCCAGCCTGAACCAGGCGCATGACGAACTCACCGCGCTCAAGACCGGGCACTTCGGCCATGTCGCCGTCGGCGCGATCACCTCGCCGGGGCTGGCCTTGCTGCCACCCGCGGTGGCCGTGGTCAAGCAGGAGCACCCCAGCCTGCGCATTTCGCTGGACATCGAAACCAGCCCGGTGCTGCTGGAGCGGCTGGAGCAGGGCAAGCTCGACATCCTGGTGGCGCGCCTTTTTGCCGAGCATGACAAGACCCATTTGCGTTATGAGCCCCTGGTCGAGGAGCCGGTATGCGCCATGGCCAGGCCGGGCCATCCCTTGCTGGGAGTGTCGGGCCTGACCCTGCGCGACGTGGTGGCGGCCGCCTGGATCGTGCCGCCCGCGGGCAGCGTGCTGAGGCACCGGTTCGAGCTGATGTTCCAGGAAGACGGGCTGGCGCCGCCGATCAACGTGGTCGAGTCTTCGGCGCTGCTTTTCATCACGCGCATGCTGCAGCAAAGCGACATGGTGGCCGTGGTCGCGGCCGACGTGGCGCGGTATTACGCGGCGCACGGCATCGTCTCGGTGTTGCCGCTGGACATGCCCTGCCACATGGACGCCTTCGGCATCATCACCCGCACCGACCGGCTGCCTTCACCCGCGGCCAAGGTCATGATGAAGGCGCTGAAGGCCGCGAGCCTGACACTCTACGGCCGCAAGCTGGAGGCGGACCTGGCCTGAAGCTCACACCCAGCCGGCATCCACCTTGAACTCCTGCGCGGTGCACATGGCGGCGTCGTCGGAGGCCAGGAACAGCACCATGCGCGCGATGTCGTGGGGCAGCAGCTTGTCGGGCAGGCACTGGTTGCGCTCGAGTTCCTTCTCACCCTCGGCATCCAGCCAGAGCTTGATCTGCCGCTCGGTCATGACCCAGCCCGGCGACACGGTGTTGACGCGTATGCGGTCGCGGCCCAGTGTTTTCGCCAGGCCGCGCGTCAGGCCGTTCACCGAAGACTTGGCGACGGCATAGCAGGGGTAGGCCGAGCCCTTGCCCTGCCAGCCGGTGGAACCCAGGTTGATGATGGAGCCGGCGCCCAGCCGCTTCATGCCGGGCACCACCGACTGGATCGCAAAAAAGGCGGGCCGCTCGTTGATCGCGATGCGCTCGTCGTAGTAGGCGGGCGTCACGGATTCCAGGCTGTGGCGGTCATCGCTGGCCACGTTGTTGACCAGCACCGAAAAATCGCCCAGCGCCTGCGCCGCTTCGGCCATCGCGGCTTGCAGCGCGGCCACGTCCCGCACGTCGCAAACCCGCCACCAGGGGCGGGCATGCCCCGCATCCGCCAATTGCTGGGCCAGCGCCTCGCTGGCTTCCTTCGCGACATCAATGAATGCGACACGTGCACCCTGCTCGGCAAACGCCGTCACGATGGCGGCGCCTATGCCGCTGCCTCCACCGGTGACAAACACCGACCGGTTTTTCAGGCTGGGAAAGATGGAGAGTGTGTCGCTCGCGGGAGCGGAACGCATGGAAGCAGGGCTCAAAATGTTTGACATTGCAATTTGTATATAGATGGAATTAAAAACTATACGTTTTCAACATCACTATGCATTGATATCATGCATCGCGTCAAGAGCCAAGGCAGAGGCGCCGACGTATGAGCCCGCAACAGGGAGACATCAGTGACATCGATTCCGGATACCCCCGCGGACATGTATTGGCCGCAACAGGCCACACCGGTGCCCGGCATGGCGCAGTGCGTGGACCCGGCAGGTGCCTTGCTGGGTGAAGGCACTTTGTGGTCGCCGCGTGAACAGGCTCTCTACTGGGTGGACATTCTGGGACGCCGCTTGCACCGCTTTGACCCGGCCGCCGGTGAACGCAGAAGCTGGTCTTTTGACGAGGAAATTTCCGCGCTGGCCGAACGGGCCCATGCGCCCGGCCTGATCGTCACCCTGCGGCGTGGCTTTGCGCTGTTTGACCCGGCTACGGGCGGCGAGCCGCGCTACCTGCACCAGCCGGAGCTTGCCTTGCCGGGCAATCGTTTCAATGACGGCAAATGTGATGCGCAAGGCAGCTTCTGGGCGGGCACCATGGACTTTGACTGCGTGGTCCCCACCGGCGCGCTGTACCGCTACGACCCCGATGGCCGCTGCACCTGCCATGACCAGGGTTTTGCGGTGACCAACGGCCCCACCTGGTCGGCCGACGGGCGCTACCTGTATTTCAACGACACGGTCAACGGCCGCATCCATGCCTACGACTTCGATGCCGCGGCGGGGACTTTGTCGAACAAACGGCTTTGGCTTGCCTTTGCGGCCGGCGACGGTGTGCCCGACGGCATGACCACCGACGCCGCCGGCCACCTGTGGATCGCCCACTGGGGAGGGGCCTGCGTCAGTTGCCACGACCCGGTCACCGCGCAGGAGCTGTGCCGCGTGCCGCTGCCCACAAGCCATGTGACCAACTGCGCCTTCGGCGGGCCGGACCTGCGCACACTGTTTATCAGCACGGCCCGCACCGGGCTCACGCCGGAGCAACTCGCCGACCAGCCGCTGGCCGGCGGCCTGTTCGCGGTGGCGATGGACAGCCCGGGCATGCCGGCCGGCCTGTTCGGCGGCTGATGCCGTGAGCAAAGCACCTTCACCCGCATCCATCCGCCTTCACCGTGAAAGACCTTCGATGACCGACTCCACACACCCCGTTGCCTGGCTGCGCCACGCCGGCCAGCGCCTGGGGCTGCTGCCTTCGCTGGGCGGCAGCGTGGCCGCCTGGCAACTGGACCGTCCGCAAGGGCCGCTGGATCTCTGGCGGCCTTGGGACGGCAAAACCGCAGACCTCTACCAGACCGCTTCGTTTGCCATGGTGCCGTGGTCCAACCGCATCAGCGGCGGCGGCTTCAAGCACGCGGGGCAGTTTCACGCGATGCGGCCCAACCGCAGGGGCGAGCCCTATCCCATCCATGGCGACGGCTGGCTGCAGCCCTGGGAGCTCTCGCAGCCCGCCGCCGACACGCTGGTGATGACACTGGTGTCGCACGGCTTCGACGGCAACCCCTATGACTATGAAGCCGTGCAGACCTTCCGGCTGGTCGATGGCGGGCTGGACCAGCGGGTGCAGGTGCGCCACCTGGGCATCGCGCCGCTGCCCTATGGCCTGGGCGTGCATCCCTGGTTCCCGCGCACGCCGCAAACGCGGATCACCGCGCCTGTGCAAGGCCTTTGGCTCTGCGGTGACGATCCGCTGCCGGTTGCGCACACGACCGACTTCCCTGCGGGCTGGGACCTGAACAGCGGTGCGCCGGCCAACGGCCCGCTCATCGACAACGGCTACACCGGCTGGGGAGGCAAGGCCAGCATCGCCTGGCCCGAACTGGGCCTGCAGGTCACGGCCGGCATGCCGGACTTTGAGCGCGACGGCGGCGCCGCGCGGCACTTCTGCCTGGTCTACCGGCCGCCGCAGGGGCCCGCCTTTTGTTTTGAGCCCATCACGCAGCCCATCGACGCCTTCCACCTGCCGGGCCAACCCGGCTTGCGTGTGCTGGGGCCGGGGGAACAGTTTTCGCTCAGGATCCAGTGGCGCATCGAGCCCTTGGCCGCGCAGGGCTGAGCCGATACAGGCCCAAGCCCCTCACCTCCTTAAAGCTGGGCCGTCAGTCGGCGGGCGGCTTCAAGCACCGGCTTGACATAGGCTTCGCTGTAACGGTTGGCCGGCATGGTCAGCGTCACCGCGCCCGCCAGCACGCCGTCGGCCCTGAACACCGGTGCTGAAATGCCGGCCACCTCGGCCAGCCGGTCGCCAACCGCCGTGTAGTAACCCTGTTCGCGGATCCTGGCGTAAAGCGGATGGTCCTTTCGTGCGGCGGCCTTTGCCCTGTCGGTGTCGAACGCGATCAGGATGCGGGCGCCTGTGCCGCGGTCGGCGGGCAACAGGTCGCCGGCCCGGATGTGGTCGCGGATAGGCTGCGGCGAGTCCACCCGGTACAGGCACAAGCGGGCCTCGCCCTGCCGCACATGGTAGGCCGCGCTCTCGCCGGTGGCCGCGACCAGCTGGCGCAGCACCGGCAGCACCACGCGGTCCAGCGAAAACGAGGCGGCATACACCGCGTTGAGCCGCGCCACCTCGTTGCCCAGCCCGTAATTGCCGTCGTCCAGGCGCTGCACCAGGCGCGCGTGCTCCAGCGAGGCCAGCAGGCGCAGCGTCGTGCTTTTGTACAGCTGCGTGCGGCTCGCGAGTTCCGCCAGGCTCAGCGAGGTGTCGCCCGCGCGGAATGCCGACAGCAGGGTCAGGGCGCGGTCCACCGCGGCGGCGCCGCCGGGCGCGGCGTGGCTGTCGGCAAGGGATTCGATCTGGGCTTTGCGGGGCATACGCAGCTTTCAAGGCTTGGCGCAGCGCGCGGCTTGACAAGCCGGCGTTTAGCGCGGAACATTTCATTAGAAAGAACTTCATTCTATCTTACGGAACCATGACCTCAAATGCAAGCGCCCCCCGGGCATTCCGGCCGCCTACCGAGGTGCTGATCAGCGAAGTCGGCCCGCGCGACGGCCTGCAATCGGTCCAGGCCGTGATGCCGACGGAGCACAAGCTGCGCTGGATCAGCGCCCTCTACGAAGCCGGCCTGCGCGAGATCGAGGTCGCATCGTTTGTGCCGGCCAGGCTGCTGCCGCAGATGGCCGACGCGGCCGAGGTGGTGCGGCATGCCCTGACTTTGCCCGGCCTGACCGTCATGGCGCTGGTGCCCAATCTGCGCGGCGCACAGGCGGCCCTGGCGGCCGGCGTGCACAAGCTTACCTTGCCGGTGTCGGCTAGCGCCGCGCACTCGCTGGCCAATGTGCGCAAAACGCGCGAAGAGATGGTCGAAGAGGTACGCGCCATCGCAGCGCTGCGGCGCGACACCGCACCGCACGTCAAAGTCGAGGCCGGCATTTCCACCGCCTTCGGCTGCACGCTGCAGGGCCAGGTCGCCGAAGACGAGGTGATCCGCCTGGCCGCGCAGTGCATTGCGGCGGGCGCCGACGAATCGGGCCTGTCGGATACCACGGGTTATGCCAACCCGGCGCAGGTCAAACGACTGTTCAGGCGGCTGCGCGCGGAAATCGGCGAACACGCCGGCGCGGCCCATATGCACAACACGCGCGGCCTGGGCCTGGCCAACTGCCTGGCCGCCTATGAGGAAGGCGTGCGCACCTTTGATTCATCCCTGGGCGGCCTGGGCGGCTGCCCCTATGCGCCGGGCGCGTCGGGCAATGTGGTCACCGAAGACCTGGTCTTCATGTTCGAGGCCATGGGCGTTTCGACCGGCGTGGACCTCGCCGGGCTGATGGCCGCGCGGGAGCCGCTGCGGACCGGGCTGCCGGGCGAGGCGATTTACGGCATGACACCCGAGGCGGGTTTGCCCAAAGGTTTTGTGCAGGGAGCCGTCCATGCCTGACATGCCCGACACCGGCACGCCACCGAACGGACCCGCCAAGGCCCTGCCCTATGCGGGCCTGCGCGTCGTCGAGTTCACCCACATGGTCATGGGGCCCACCTGCGGCATGCTGCTGGCCGACCTGGGCGCCGAAGTCATCAAGGTCGAGCCGATTGCCGGGGACAACACCCGCAAGCTGATCGGCTCGGGCGCGGGTTTTTTCCCCATGTTCAACCGCAACAAAAAAAGCCTCGCCGTCGACCTGCAGACGCCCGAGGGGCGCGAACTGGTGCTCAAGCTGGTCGCGACGGCCGACGTGGTCAGCGAAAACTTCAAGCCCGGCACCATGAAGAAGCTGGGCCTGGACTACGCCACCCTTTCGCGGCTCAACGAGCGCCTGATCTATGTGAGCCACAAGGGTTTCCTGCCCGGCCCCTACGACCACCGCACGGCGCTCGATGAGGTGGTGCAGATGATGGGCGGCCTGGCTTATATGACGGGCCGCGCCGGCGACCCGCTGCGCGCCGGCAGCAGCGTCAACGACATCATGGGCGGCATGTTCGGCGCGATAGGCGCGATGGCGGCGCTGGCCGCGCGCGAGAAAACCGGCAAGGGCCAGGAAGTGCAGGCCGCGCTGTTCGAGAACAACGTCTTCCTGGTGGCCCAGCACATGATGCAGTTCGCTGTGACCGGCCAGCCCGCGGCGCCCATGCCCAGCCGGATTTCGGCCTGGGCGGTCTACGACGTGTTCACGGTCAAGGACGGCGAGCAGATCTTCCTGGCCGTGGTCAGCGACACGCAGTGGGCAGTTTTCTGCGAGGCTTTCGGCCTGCAGGAGCTGCGGGCCGACCCGCGCCTGCAAAGCAACAACGACCGCGTGCGTGCGCGCGACTGGCTGATGCCGCTGCTGCGCTCGCAGCTGGCCGGGCACAGCGCCGCCAAGCTGGGCGAGGTGTTCGAACAACACGCGCTGCCGTTTGCCCCCATCACGCGGCCGCAAGACCTGTTCGAGGACCCGCACCTGCTGGCCACCGGCGGCCTCGCACCCATCACGCTGGCCGACGGCGAGCGCGCGGGGCAAACCACCCCCACCGTGCTGCTGCCGCTCACGCTGGGCGGGGAACGGCCGGGCGTGCGCATGAACCCGCCGCGGCTGGGCGAGCACACGCGGGAGCTGCTGCAGGAGCTCGGTTATTCAGGCGAGGCGATCGCGGCCTTGCAGGCCGGCGGCATCACGCGCTGACAGGTTTCAGGACGTGGAATCGATGGAGATTCCCTGTCGATTACTGACATTCATGCGCATAATGAGCATGCATGGACAAACTCAAGCAGCTGGAATCCTTTGTCTCGGTGGTGGCGCGCGGCAGCCTGACGGCGGCCGCCAAATCCGAGGGCGTGGCGCCGGCCATCATGGGCCGGCGGCTGGATGCGCTGGAAGAACGGCTGGGCGTGAAGCTGCTGGTGCGCACCACGCGGCGCATCGCGCTCACGCATGAAGGCAGCGCCTTCCTGGAAGACTGCCAGCGCCTGCTGGCCGACCTGGCCAATGCGGAGGCCAGCGTGTCGGCCGGCGGCGTCAAGGCCAGCGGGCATCTGCGCATCACGGCGCCGGCGGGCTTCGGCCGCCGCCACGTCGCGCCGCTGGTGACCCGCTTTCGCGAACAGCATGCCGACGTGACGATTTCGCTGAACCTCAGCGACCGCGTGGTCGACCTGGCGGGCGAGGGCTTTGACTGCGCCGTTCGCGTGGGCGACCTGCCCGACTCCTCACTGGTCAGCGTGCGCATGGCCGACAACCGGCGCCTGTGCGTGGCCACGCCGCGCTACCTCAAGACCCACGGCACGCCGCAGCACCCCAGCGAGCTGGCGCGCTTTGACTGCCTCACCCTGTCCAGCGATGCCTCGCAGACGCGGGGCTGGGCCTTCCAGGTGGGCGGCGAGCTGGTGCACCTCAAGCCGGGCGGGCCGCTCGACTGCTCCGACGGCCAGGTCCTGCACGACTGGTGCCTGGCCGATTGCGGCATCGCCTGGCGCAGCACCTGGGAGGTCGAATCTGAGATCGCCGCCGGGCGGCTGACGGCGGTGCTCGAAGACTTTGCCGCGCCGCCCAATGGCATTTACGCCGTGTTCCCGCAGCGCAAACATTTGCCGCTGCGGGTGCGGCTGTGGGTGGACTTCCTCAAGCACCACTACAGCCAGCCCGAGTTCTGGCGCACCCCGGCGGCCGCCACCGCACCCAAGCCCTGACAACCCCAACAAGAAAAAAAGGACCCCGCAATGACGCTCGAAGCCCTGCTGGCCTATGCCCACCTGCTGGCGATCCTCACCATGGTGGTTTTTCTCGCGAGCGAGGCGGCGCTGTGCCGCGTCGAATGGCTGAATGCCGCCGTGGTCGAACGGCTGGGCAAGATAGACATGGTCTACGGCATCTCCGCGGGCCTGGTCTTGGCGACCGGCCTGGCGCGCGTGTTTCTGGGCAGCAAGGGCGCGGCCTGGTATGCCCATAACCCCTTGCTCTATTTGAAGCTGGCCATGTTCCTGGTGATAGGCCTGATCTCCATCAAGCCGACCCTGATGTTTGTGCGCTGGCGGCGCGCGCTGCGCGCCAATGGCGCCCTGCCCGACGCGGTGGAGGTCAAGAAAGCGCGCCGGCTGGTGATGGTGCAGGCGCACATCCTGCCCTTTATTCCGCTGGTGGCGGTCTTTTTGGCCCGGGGTTTTGGCTAGCCCTAAAGCAGGCCGCGCACCAGCCAAAAAGCGGTGCCCCACATCATCAACGCCACCAGCAAGTCCATGGCGCGCCAGACGGCCGGTGAATTGAGCCTGCGCCCCACGCACCACAGCGCCACACCCAGGCCGGTGAACCACAGCAGCGAGCCGGTGATGGCGCCCAGGCCGAACACCGCGTTGTCGGGCTGCGCATAGGCCAGCGAGGCCGTGCCTATCACCACGGCCGTGTCCAGCCAGGCGTGGGGATTGAGCCAGGACAGCGCCAGCGCCAGGCCCACCGCCTTGCGGCGCGAAATGAACTCGGCGGCGACCGGCCCACCGTCAGCCGCCTGCGGCGCCGGCTGCAAAAAGCGCCGCATCGCCTGGGCGCCATAGACCAGCAGCACCAACGCGCCAGCACCGGTCATCGCGCCCAGCAGCTTGTCGGACAGGCCGCCCAGTTGCGCCAGCCCCATCACGCCCAGGGCGATCAGCGCCACGTCGGTCAACACGCAGAGGGCGACCGTGAGCCACAAGTGCTGGCGCAGCAGGCCCATGCGTATGACGTGGGCGTTCTGCGGGCCTATGGCCATGATCAACGAGAGACTCAGGACCATACCGGTCAGGAAGGCGGGGGCGGCAAGCGGGTTCATGGTATTTCTTCAAAGGTTCAGGAGAGTCGGCTTGCACGCAGTGTCGGGCAAAGCCCATAATGCTTAAACAAAGTTAACTAAAACTCTGATTGATCAATTAATACTTGACTCAAACCCACCATGCTCGACGCCCGACAACTCGATGCCCTGGCCGCCGTGATTGAGCACGGCAGCTTTGGCGAGGCCGCCAAAACCCTGAGCCTGACGCTGGCCGCCGTATCGCTGCGCATCAAGTCGCTGGAAGGCGAGCTGGGCCAGCGCCTGCTGGTGCGGGGCAAGCAGGTGCGCGCCACGCCGGCCGGCCAGGCCTTGCTGGGCCATGTGCGGCAGCTGCGGCTGATGGAGTCCGACCTGCTCGCGGGCCTGCAGGGCGGCGGTAAAGCCGGGCGCCTGCAAAGCCTGAGCGTGGCGGTCAACGCCGACTCGCTGAGCAGCTGGTTTTTGCCCGGCGTGGCGCCGGTGCTGCAGGGTCACGGCCTGCTGCTGGACGTGGTGGTGGACGACCAGGACCACACCCACGACGCGCTCAAAAGCGGCGACGTCACCGGCTGCGTGACCACGCTGGCCCAGGCCATGCGCGGCTGCGTGGCCGAGCCGCTGGGCGTGATGCGTTACCGCTGCATGGCTTCGCCGGCGCTGGTCGCGCAGTGGAACGAGCCCGCGGCGGGCGGCAAGGCGGGATCCAATCGCCTGGCCCATCGCCTGCTGGCCAGCCCGGCCGTGATCTTCAACCGCAAGGACGCGCTGCAGGACACTTTCCTGGCCCAGCATTTCAAGCTCAAGGGCGCGCTTTACCCGCGCCACTTTGTGCCGGCCGTGGATGCCTTTGAGCTCGCGCTGGAGCTGGGCATGGGCTGGGGCATGGTGCCCGACATCCTGCTGGCGGCGCGCACGCACCGCCCGCCGCTGCAGGAGGTGTTGCCGGGCTGCGCGGTCGACGTGCGGCTCTACTGGCAGCATTGGGCGCGCGAACCGCTGGCGGCGCAGCGGCTGACGCAGGCCGTCAAGCAGGCGGCGAAAGTGCAGCTGCTGCAGGACTGAGGCAAAAAAAACAGCCCGCCGGGTGGTCCCTAGCAGGCTGGTTGTAAGGTTTGTGAGAAGCGGAGCGGCTTTACTTGCTCAGGCACTCTTTCATGAAAGCCTTGCGTTCGTCGCCCTTTTTGCCCTTGGCGTCGACGTTGCAGCTCTTCATCTTCTCTTGCTGCGTGGCCTTCTTGGCGCTCAGGCATTCCTTCATGAAGGCCTTGCGTTCATCGCCTTTCTTGCCTTCGGCATCCTTGTTGCAGGCGCCCATCTTGGTTTGCTGCGCGGTCTTGGCGGGAGCGTCCTGGGCATGCGCCACCGGAGACAGGATCATGGTGGCGGCAAAAGCGAAGGCGGTCAGGGATAACAGCTTTTTCATGGTGGCTCCAATGGGTTGGGAATCGGGATTGAGTTCCGGCTGGAATTCCAACACATAACGCCGGGCCAGGCAAATTCGATGACCGGGCATACGCGCGCGCCGGGCGGCGCATGGCTTAACCGTAAAATCAGCCCATGCTCTCGATTAAAAAAGACCTGCTCGCGGCCCTGGCCGCGGGCCTGGAAGAACTTTCCCCCGGCGCGGGCGACAAGGCCGCGTTTGAATCCCCCAAGGTGGCGGCCCACGGCGACTTCGCCTGCACGGCCGCCATGCAGCTGGCCAAGCCGCTCAAGCTCAATCCGCGCCAGCTCGCCGAAAGCCTGCGCGCCATCCTGCTCAAGGCCCCGGCCTTCGAGCGCTGGGTGGACGCCATCGAGATCGCCGGACCCGGTTTCATCAACATTCGCCTGAAGCCCGCCGCGAAGCAGGAGACCGTGCGCGAGGTGCTGCAGGCCGGCACCGCCTACGGCACGCAAGCCGCAGGCAGCGGGCAACGCATGATCGTCGAGTTCGTCTCGGCCAACCCGACCGGGCCGCTGCACGTGGGCCACGGCCGGCAGGCCGCGCTGGGCGACGCGATCTGCAACCTCTTCGCCACCCAGGGCGCGCAGGTCTGGCGCGAGTTCTATTACAACGACGCGGGCGTGCAGATCCAGACCCTGGCCGCCAGCACGCAGGCGCGCGCCAAGGGCCTCAAGCCCGGCGATGCCGGCTGGCCCGAGTCGGCCTACAACGGCGACTACATCGCCGACATCGCGGCCGATTTTCTGGCGAAAAAGACCGTCAAGTCGGACGACCGTGAGTTCACCGCCTCCGGCGACGTGGAAGATATGGACTCGATACGCCAGTTCGCCGTGGCCTACCTGCGCCACGAGCAGGACCTGGACCTCAAGGCCTTCTCGGTGAAGTTCGACAACTATTACCTCGAGTCCAGCCTGTACAGTTCGGGCCGCGTCGACACCACGGTGGCGAAACTGAAAGACGCCGGCAAGACCTACGAACAGGACGGCGCGCTGTGGCTGAAGTCGACCGATTACGGCGACGACAAAGACCGCGTGATGAAAAAGAGCGACGGTAGCTACACCTACTTTGTGCCCGACGTGGCCTACCACCTGGCCAAATGGGAACGCGGTTTCGGCAAGGCGATCAACATCCAGGGCATGGACCACCACGGCACCATCGCCCGCGTGCGCGCCGGGCTGCAGGCCGCCGGCGAGGGCATTCCCCCCGGCTATCCCGACTACGTGCTGCACACCATGGTGCGCGTCATGCGCAACGGCGAGGAGGTCAAGATCTCCAAGCGCGCCGGCAGCTACGTCACGCTGCGCGACCTGATCGAGTGGACCAGCGCCGATGCCGTGCGTTTCTTCCTGCTCAGCCGCAAGCCGGACACCGAGTACATCTTCGACATCGACCTGGCGCTGGCCAAGAACAACGAGAACCCGGTGTACTACGTGCAGTACGCGCACGCGCGCATCTGCTCCATCCTCACCACCTGGGCCGAGCAGGGCGGTGACGAAGCCAGCCTGAAGTCCGCCGACCTCTCGGCACTGGACAGCCCGCAGGCCCAGGCGCTGATGCTGCTGCTCGCCAAATACCCCGAGATGCTGGCCAACGCGGCCGCCGGCCTGGCGCCGCACGACGTGGCGTTTTACCTGCGCGAGCTGGCCGCCTGCTACCACAGCTATTACGATGCCGAGCGCATCCTGGTCGATGACGAGGCCGTCAAGCGCGCCCGGCTGGCACTGGTCGCGGCGACCGCGCAGGTGTTGCACAATGGCCTGGCGGTGCTGGGCGTGAGCGCACCGCGCAAGATGTAAGAACGCCGGTCGCACCCGGATTTTCAGGACAAGGCAATGAACGTGGGCAAGGGTATGAATACACAACGAGGCGGGACGCTGCTGGGTTTGATCATTGGCGCGCTGATAGGCCTGGGCGCCGCGCTGGCCGTGGCGGTCTACATCACCAAGGTGCCCGTGCCTTTCATGAACAAAAGCCAGGCGCGCAGTCCCGACAGCGACGCCGCGGAAGCCAAGAAAAACAAGGACTGGAACCCGAACGCGCCGCTGGCCGGCAAGAACCCGCCCAAGCCACCGCCGGTCGCGGCCACCCCTGAAGTGAGCGGCGTTGCCGTTCCCGACCCCGCCGCACCCAAGGCCGCGGCCTCGGCGCCCGCCAAAAGCGCCGCCGCCAAGCCCGCCCCCGCGGCCGATCCGCTGGGCGACCTGGCCAAGGCCAAGGTCGAAGGCCTGTCGTCCGGCCCCAGCGTGGACCCTTTCAGCTACTTCATCCAGGCCGGCGCTTTCCGCACGCCCGAAGACGCCGAGCAGCAACGCGCCAAGCTGCTGTTGCTGGGCATGCAGGCCAAGGTCACCGAGCGCGAACAGGCCGGCCGCACCGTGTACCGCGTGCGCCTCGGGCCTTTCGACAAAAAGGAAGACGCCGATAAGGCCAAGGAGCGGCTGGACAACAATTCCATTGAGACAGCGCTGGTTCGCGTGCAGCGCTGACCCCTTGCTGCCGATAAGCTGAACTTTTCACGAGGCCGGTGTACAAACCCCTGTGCCCCGCACCACGAGGCCGCCGGCCGCAGGGCCGGCTTACCCACCATTTCTGTCATACCAGGAGAAGAATCTGATGCAACGCCGTGAGTTTTCGTTTTCAGCCGCTTCGGCGGCCGTCGCCAGCCTGGGCGGCATCGCCCTTCCCACGCTGGCGCAAGCCCAGGCCAGGGCCCCCAAGGACGGCGCCGATTACGTGACGCTGGACAAGCCGGCGCCCACCGAGGTCCCCGCGGGCCAGGTCGAGGTGGTGGAGTTCTTCTGGTACAGCTGCCCGCACTGCAATGCCTTTGAGCCGACGCTCGAGGCCTGGATGAAGCAGGCGCCCAAGGATGTGACCGTGCGGCGCGTGCCGGTGGCCTTCCGCCCCGATTTCGAGCCCCAGCAGCGCCTTTTTTACGTGCTCGAGGCCATGGGCAAGGTCGAGGAACTCCACAAAAAGGTGTTTTACGCCATCCACGTGGAAAAGTTCGCGCTCAACACCGCCGACTCCATCGCCACCTGGGCCGAAAAACAAGGCCTGGACAAGGCCAAGTTCATCGAGATGTACAACTCCTTCACCGTCACCACCAAGGCCCGCAAGGCCACGCAGCTGCAGGACATCTACAAGGTCGACGGCGTGCCGGCGCTGGGCATTGCGGGGCGTTATTACACCTCGGCCACGCTGGCCCAGAGCATGGTCCGCGCGCTGCAAGTCACGGATTACCTGGTCGCGCAGTCGCGCACCAAGAAATAAGGCGTCCATCCGGGGCCGTAGCAGCCCTCGCCGAAAAACCCGCCTCCTTCCAGGCGGGTTTTTTTATGCCCCTAATAATTCACCGTGCAAGCCATTCCCACAGCTTGCATGGCTACAATGGCCCAACCCAAAGCAGCAAGATTCGTGCCTTATGAAACACCCCCTTTATTCCCTCGTCCTGCCGGCCGCTTTGGCGCTGGGGATGGCGTTTCCGGCCTGGGCCGAAAAAGCCGACCGGGACAAGCCCATGAATGCGGAGGCCGATGCCCTGCGATATGACGACCTGAAGCAGACCAGCGTGTTCACCGGCAACGTGGTGATCACCAAGGGCACGACCATCGTGCGCGGCGCGCAGGTCGACGTGAGCCAGGATCCGGAGGGCTACCAGCAGGCGGTGGCTATCGCCGCGCCCGGCAAGCTGGCCTTCTACCGCAAGAAACGCGACGGCGTGGACGAATACATCGAAGGCGAGGGCGAGCGCATCGAATACGACAGCCGCGCCGACCTCGTCAAATTCATCAAGCGCGCCGTGGTGCGCCGCTACAACGGCGCCACCCTGGTGGACGAAACCACGGGCGCCGTGATCGTCTACGACAACAACACCGACGTTTTCACCGTGGACGGCGGCGCGCAAAATAAAACCGCGGCCAACCCCAGCGGGCGCATACGCGCCATGCTGTCGCCGCGCGCCGCCGCATCGGCCCCGGGCGCCACGCCCGCGCCCGTGGCCCCGCCCGCCGCCTTGCGCCCCAGCACCACGCTGGGCAATGAAAAGAACTAGAAAGAACCTGCACAGATGGATGTGGTGACTGACACTTCGGCGGCCAAGGCCGCAACCCCCAGCCGCCTGGTGGCGCAGGGGCTGCAAAAATCCTACGGCAGCCGCAAGGTCGTGCAGGACGTCTCGGTGGCCGTGCAAAAAGGCGAGGTCGTGGGCCTGCTGGGCCCCAACGGCGCCGGCAAGACGACCTCCTTCTACATGATCGTGGGTCTGGTGCGCGCCGATGCCGGCGAGATTTCCATCGACGGCCAGTCTGTGGAGCACATGCCGATTCACCTGCGCGCCCGCCTGGGCCTGAGCTACCTGCCGCAGGAAGCCTCGATTTTCCGAAAGCTCACGGTGGAAGAGAACGTGCGCGCCGTGCTCGAACTGCAGCTGGACGCGAACGGCAAGCCGCTGGGCCGCGCCGACATCGAGTCGCGGCTGGACGCCCTGCTGCAGGACTTGCGGGTGGACCATTTGCGCAATTCGCCGGCGCCGGCGTTGTCGGGCGGTGAACGCCGCCGCGTCGAGATCGCCCGCGCCCTGGCGACCCAGCCACGCTTCATCCTGCTTGACGAACCCTTCGCCGGCATCGACCCCATCGCCGTGATCGAGATCCAGCGCATCATCGGCTTCCTGAAGTCGCGCGGCATCGGCGTGCTGATCACCGACCACAACGTGCGCGAGACGCTGGGCATCTGCGACCACGCCTACATCATCAGCGACGGCCATGTGCTGGCCCAGGGCACGCCGTCCGAGATCGTGAACAACGCCGATGTGCGCCGCGTCTATCTCGGCGAGCACTTCAAGATGTGAACATGGTTCCCCCCTGTTGTCGAAAAATGGCTCCCCCCCCTTTGTCGCTCACTTCGTGTAGCCCCCTCCCCCCTCAGGGGGCTGCGCCTGCGGCCCGGCAAAGCCGGTTCC
>NZ_AKIV01000101.1 GCF_000282655.1 Polaromonas sp. CF318 | reverse complement strand
CCTGCACCTGCACCTGCACCTGCACCTGCACCTGCACCTGCACCTGCACCTGCACCTGCACCTGCGCCAGCCGCCGCACCGCAACCGACACCCCAGGCCGACAGCCGCAGCGCCAAAGCGGGCCCGCCACCGGCCCTGAAAGCCCCCGCGACGCCCCCCGCCGGAAAACCCTCACCCCAGCCCTCCGCCACGGGCTCGGTGGCACCCAAGGCCGAAACCGAAGCCGCGCCGCCGTCCCAGGCAAGCGCGGTGCCTTCACCTGCGCTTTCACCCGCGCCTTCGTCAGTCCCCGCCCCGGTGGCTCCACCGCCACCCGCGCCAGAAGTTGCCGCCGCCAAAGAAAGCTCTCAGCGCGCACGCCCCGCGCCCCAGGCCGAAGCTGTGATGGGCGGACAGGCGGCCCCCATGCAGGACGCCGCGCCGGCCGCTGCGGTTGCCGCGGCCCCCGCCATGGCGGCGCCGGCGGCACGGGCCGCCGCTGCGCCAGCCGCGACCGCCGCACCGGAGCAGAAACGTGAAAGACTCGGCGCGCCAGCGCCTTCTCCGCGCGCGGAAGCACCCGGTGTATCCGGTGCGCCCAAACTGGCAGGCGCACTGCAAAACGCGGCGCGCGCGGGCGACCTGCCACAGGTGGAGCGCCTGCTCCAGCAAGGCGCGGCCCTCAATGCGGCCGACGCGGCGGGCCGCACGCCCTTGATGCTGGCCGCCATGCAGGGACACACGGCCGTGGTCCAGCGCCTGCTGGCGGCGGGCGCAAACACGGCATTGATCGACCACGACGGCTTGAACGCGCTGCAGCATGCGCGCCGGCTGGGTTATGACGGCATCGCTCACCTGATAGCAGCGGCCCGCTGAGCGTAGGGGCGCCGTGGGCGCTGTGCTTCAGCTCGCGTAATACAGCACGGCCACACAGTGGCAGGCGGTGCCCGAGGCCACGAACAGGTGCCAGATGAAGTGGCCGTAACGCAGCCTGGAATCGGTGGCGAAAAAGCCCACGCCCAAGGTATAGAAAAGCCCGCCGGCCACGAGCCAGAACAGCCCCCAGCCTGGGATGAGTTCCAGCATGGGCTTGACGGCGATCACGGCAATCCATCCCATCGCGAGGTACAGCGCCGTGGACACACGCGGGTAGCGTATGCCGGCGACGGCTTTGACCGCCACGCCGGCCAGCGCCATGGCCCAGACCAGGCCGAACAGCGTCCAGCCCCAGGGCCCGCGCAGCACGCCCAGCGTGAAGGGCGTATAGGTGCCGGCGATCAGCAGGTAGATCGCACCGTGGTCAAGCACCTGGAACACGCTCTTGGCACGCGCGGCGCGCACCGCCGGCAGCGCGTGGTACAGCATGGAGGTGAAGTACAGCAGCACCATGCTGGCGGCGAACACCGAGGCGCCCGCGATGTCGATGGCATCGCCCTGCCGCATGCTGCCCATGACCAGGAAAGGCACAGCCGCCATCGCGGCGAGCAATGCCACGCCGTGGCTCACGCTGTTGGCGATTTCCTCGCCCAGGCTTTGCTGCCGATCCTGGGGAAAAACCTCAGCAGCGACAGTAGCGCTCATCGTTTGAGCAGCGCCTTGAGCACGTTCTGCACGCGCCTGGCATTGCCGGCGTCAAAGTCGGCCGCCAGCACCTGGGCCGTGTCTTCACCCCAGGTTTCGGCCGGCGCGGGCGCGTTGCGTTTGGTGAGCAGCTGCAGCTGCAGCATGCGGCGCGCGCTGATGTGCTCGGCCGGCGTGGGCAGGTCGGCGGCGATTTCCAGGCGCAGCAGCGCTTCGGAAGCGTCCTTGCCCGAAGGTGTGCTGACGGCCTGCACCCAGCGGTTGCGCACCGCGGCCGGCACGGCCTTGCCGAGCTCCTGCGCGCTGGGCAGTTGCGCCGGGTCGCGTTTTTCCCAGGCGCTGAGCAGGTGCGTGAGCACCTCGCCGTGTGCCTGCACGGCGAGCTTTTTCAGGGCCTGGTTGGCCGCTTCAAAGGCTTCGCGCTGGGCACGGAAGGCGGCGTCGCCCAGGCGCGGGCCGCGCTCTTCAAAGGCCGGGCGCTCGCTGGTGCGCGGGCCGCGCTCGTCACGGCCCGGACGGGCGTCACGGTCGGGACGGTAGGGCTCGAATTTGTTGTCGGTGCCCTGGCGCGGGCCGCCCGGCTTGCCGCCGGGACGCGCGTCCTTGCGGTCGCCGAACTTGCCGCCGCGCCCCGCTGCCACGGGATCGGCTTTTTTCATGCCGGGGCGATCGTCGCCGCGCCTTGCCACGATGGGCTTGGGCGCGGGCTTGGGTGCGGGCGGTGGTTCGGCGGGCGCGCTGGCCGGCTCGCCGGCTTCGGCAAATTCTGCGGCCGCGGCGGCTTCAGCGTCGGCGACAGGTTCGGCGGCCTGAGCGGACGGCTCGCTGCCGGCGGCGGCCAGCGTTGCTTCCACGGAAGGGGTGGCGGGAGCGGGTGCGGGAGCGGGTGCGGGGGCCGCTGCGGGCACGGACACCTGGCCGCGCACAATGGCTTCCAGCGCCTTGGCGGCGGCATGGATCTTCTGCGCGTCGCCGCTGGCGGTGGCGGCTTCCACGGCCTTGGAGGCTTCCAGCACCATGCGGTCGTATTCGCCCAGGGCCGCGGCGGCTTTTTCGCGCTCGGCGGTCTTGCGCTGGAACGCGTCGTCTATGGGCTTGCGGAACGCGTCCCACATCTTCTGCTCCTGCTTGCGCTCTATGGGCACAGCCTGCGCCTCATGCTGCCAGCGCTGCTGCAGCGACTTGACGGCGTCTATGCGCAGCTGCGGCTCGGCGCCCAGCACTCCGGCTTCTTCAATCATGGCCTTGCGGCGCGCGATGCTTTCGCTGCGCGCGGCGGTCAGCGCGGCGTCGGCCGTGTCCATGGCGGCCTTCCACACGGGCTGGATTTCGGCAAAGGCTTTTTCACCCAGGTGGCCGGCCTCGCGCCATTTTTCGACAAAGCCGTTGAGGCTGCGGATGTGGTACTTCCAGTCGGTATTGCCCTTGTTGGTTTCGGCCCAGGCAAGGACTTCGTCGATCAGCAGCTTGCGCTCGGCTTTGACGGTTTCGTTTTGCTCCTTGACCTTCTCGAGCCAGGCTTCAACGACCTTGTGGGCTTCGTTGCAGGCGTCGTCAAAGCGCTTCCACAGCGTGTGGTTGGGCGTGCCGCCCTGGTCGCTGGTCTTCCACTGCTCGCGCATGGCGCGCAGGGCTTCCTGCTGCTTGCGACCGCCCAGCGGCTTGGCCACCAGGGCCTCGGCCTTGACGACCAACTCTTCGCGGATCTGGTCGGCGCGCCAGCGCTGCCAGCCTTCGAGTTCGCCGGCCGCGGTGAGCGCGGCATGCGCGGCGGCTTCGAGCTTGCTGTCGATGTTGCGGATGTGCTCCTTGAGCGCCTGGCGCAGCTCGGCCGCGACCTTGGGCGTGGACTTGCCGTGGCCTTCGGTAACCTCATGCTCGAGCTTGGCAAGCGCGGCCTGCACGACGGCCGAGGACTTTTCGCGCATTTCCTTGAGCACGGCCGGATCAATCCTGGCTTTGGGCGCGCGCGCGGGCTGCTCGCCCTCGGCTGGGGCCTGGCCGCGCGCGGCGCGCAGTTCGTCGGCCCACACCGGCACGGCGGGCAGGGGCGCGCCAGCGTCTTCAGCGGCCTTCTGGGCCTGGGCAAGCGCACCCTGGAAGGCGTCCCACACGGCAAGCAGTTGCGCGCGCGATGCGTCGAGCAGCGGCGGGAATTTCGCGTCCACGCTGGCCCAGTTGGCGTCCTGGATGATTTCACCGGCTTGCGACTGCCAGTGCGTGACATCGCCGCGCAAGGATTCGAGAGCGGCTTCGGCGTCGCGCCAGGGCTTGAGCGACAGCACTTCAGTACGCTGGGCCAGCAGCACGGCGGCCTCGCGCTGCACCTGGGTGCGGTGCTGCAGGTCTTCAATGGTCTTGACGCGCTCGGCCAGTTGCGCCTTCAGGCCCGCCAGCGGTTCCTTGGACAGGGGCGCGCCGGCCTTGGCGGCGTCGCGCTGCCAGGCCAGGGCGTCGGCCAGGTTGAGCTTGGGCACGGCCAGCAGCGCCTGGGCTTTTTCGGCCCACTCGGCGGCCACGGCTTCCTGGCCCTTGCTGCGTTTGATCTCGTCGAGCTTTTCCTTCAGCGGCTTGGCCGCACCCTTGTCACGGTTGGACAGGTCCTTGTAGACCTCGGCCATCTGCTCGGCCGTGGGCTCGGTGGCCAGCCAGCTGCGGATGCGCGAGGCGCGCTCGCCGGAGGTGGGCGCGGAAAACGCGCCGCCGGTGAGGCCGTCCAGCGGATGGGCTTCGGCCTGCTTGGTGGATGGCGTTTTCACGGCGGGAGTGTCGGGTTTTGAAGATTTAAACATGGGAACGCAAGGTCAAAAAATAGTTGCCGCCGACCGCAAGGCCTCCCGGTCACGGGGAGCTTTGCGCGGCGGCAGCAGGTATTGGAATGGATGGGAGGCCGCGCCGCGCAACCGCGTTGCGCGCATTGGCCCTGGTCCCATAAAAGCTTTATCAATAAAGCGCTGGTGCTATTTTCGCCTTTTTTAAGGCATCGCCAAATTCAGCTCCGCGCGAGGCGTCCATTTGGCCTCCGGCGGCACGGCTTTGGCCGCGCCCAGGAACAGCCTTTCGGGCGGCAACTCGCGCGAGGCGAGGTAGTCTTTCACCGCCACACCGCGCTGCACGGCGAGCTCGCGCATGGCGTCGTCATTGACCTTGATGTCGGCCAGCAGCAGCTTTTCCATCTCGGGCACGGGCAGGTCCTTGGCCAGGCCTATCAGGTTGCGCGGCTTGGGCATGTCGGCGCGCTTATAGACTTCCTTGAGCAGATCCGGGTATTCGGCCGGGCTGATGCTGACGGCGGCCGAGGTGGTGCCGCCCTCCTTCACGGTGATGCGGCGTTTTTCGGCACGCACCAGCGCGTCCAGCCGCTCGCGCTTGAAGCCCTCGCGCTCGGCCTCCACGCTGCTGGTGCCCACCACGGTGAGCTGCAGCGATGGCCTGTCGGCCAGGGCCTTGGCAACCTTGTCCAACCCGGCCTTGGCTTCGGGGCGCAGCTCGGCGCTGCCGGGCGCGAAGCCCACGACGCTGAGTTCCTCGCCGCCGCCGCCGAAGGCGTTGGCCAGCAGGCTGAAAGGCGCGGTGATGGCCTTGACGATCACGTTGACGATGACTTTGACGATGATGGGGCCCAGGCTGAACTGCGGGTCGTTCAGCGAGCCGCTGATGGGCAGGTCGATGTCGATCACGCCGTTGCGGTCGGCCAGCAGCGCAACAGCGAGTTTCACCGGCAAACTGGCGGTGGAGCCGGGTACCTTCTCGCCGAAACTGAGCTGGTTCAGGATCACCTTGTTGGTGGCGGTGAGCCTGCCGTCGGGCTGTACCAGGTAGCTCACGTCGACGCTGAGCTTGCCGCGGTTGATGCCGTAGCCCGAGTACTTGACGGAGTACGGTGACAGCGGCGGCAGCTCCAGGTCGCGCACCTTGCCCTTGATGTCCAGCGCCAGCGGCTTGGCCAGGGGGTTGAGCTTGCCCAGGATTTCGAGCGAGGCCGTGCCCTCGGCCCGCCCGCGCAGTTCCAAATCCGCCATATTGGGGGCGGCCGCCGCGCCGCCCGCAGGCGCGGGAGCCACCGACGAGAAAGCGCTGAGCTTGCCGGTCAGGTCGCTGAGGTCGGCCGAGTAGTTCGGCTTGACGAAGCGGTCGGAAAACAGCACCTTGCCGTTGATCAGGCTGATGGGGCCAAAGCTCACAATGGGCTGCGGGGCCGCCGGGGCCGGCGGGCCTTTGGCATCGGCAACCGCCGTTTTGGGCGGGGCCGCGGGCGCGGAGGCCGGCGCGGCGGCTGCGGCGGCCGTATCACCGGCCGCCGCGGGGCCACCGGATTTGACGAGATCCTGCAGGTTGATACGGCCGTCGGGCATGACGATCACACGCGCGAAAAAGTCGGTCAGCACGGTTTCCTTGACCTCCACGCGGGTTGCCTTGGCCGGCTCCAGCGCCACATGAAAGCCGCGCAGGTTCAGCGCTTTCCAGGCCAGCAGGTCTTCGCTGGGGGCCAGTGTGTTGGCGCGCAGCTCTTCCAGCGACACATCGCCCGTCACCTGGGCCTGGGGCCCGCCCGGCGTCTGTCGGTAGGCCACCCGGCCCTTGAAGCTGGCATCGGCGCGCAGCAGTTCGATATTGAGGATGTCGGCGAAGTAAGGCTCAAAGGCCTGCACAGGCAGGCGGTCAACCAGCAGCCGGCCCTGGGCCTGCAGCGGCGCCAGGCCCAGGCTGCCGTTGAAGTCCACCTTGCCGGGCTCGAAACGGCCGGTGGCCAGGCGCAAGGAGGCGGTCAGCGGCATGGGCTTGGCGGCCTGGGGCCGGGACGCGAGCCTGTCGTCCAGCAGCAGCCCGCCCAGTTGGGCCTTGGCCGCGGTCACCTCAAACCCCACCGGTTTGGCGCCGGCCTTGTCGGAAAACGACATCGCACCGCCTTCGAGCTGCACGTCGCTGATGGCCACAGCCCAGGAGGGCGCGCTCGCCCGCGTGGCGGCATCGGTGGGCGGCGGCGCAGGCCTTGCCGCGCCGGAATTCACCATCCAGCGCTCATACATCCAGCGCTTGTCGCTGCCCCGCTCCACCAGGGCCCTGGGCTGGGTCAGCAGCAGTTTTGCGGCCTTGAAGCTCTGGCCGGTCAGGTCGATGTCCACCTGCGCCAGGTCCACGCGCTTGACCGACACCAGCGAGACCTTGCCCTGGGCCAGTTGCACCTCGCTCAACGCGATCTGCGGCGCGCTGAGCTGCAGCACTTGCGGCTTTTCGCCGCTGGCCGCCTGCCAATTCACGCCCAGTTCGGCGTCGAGCTGGCCGCCCAGCGCCGGCAGCAGGAACTGACCCACGTATTTGGCGGCCATGCCCAGCGGCCAGGAGGCCAGCCTGGCCGTGAGCTGGGCGGCCTGGTCGGTGGCGCTGCCCTGGAAAGTCAACAGTGCCGCAGCGGCGGGGGCCTGCGGCGCGGCGAGTCTGGCGCCGGCCTTTGCGCCAGCCTTGACGAGCGGGGGCACCGGGGCGGTCGGCGGCTCAAGTCCTACCGAGCCGTCGAATTGCAGCGGCGCACCGGCCGAAAAAGGCATGGCGATGGCCGTGGCATTGAGCGCCAGGCCGGTCAACCGGATGTCGGCGGGCGAAGCCAGGGTTTCATCGAGCCAGTTCACGCTGCCCGCGCGCACGGCCGCACGGGCCACCTGCACTTTCCAGGGCGTAGACGCCGGCGCCCTGGCCGAGGCAGCGGGCTTGGCGGTATCGGGCGTGTTTGCTTCACTTTTTGCAGCAGGCGCGGCGGCCGGCGGCAACAGGTTGAGCCGACCCGCCCGGTCGCGAACCACCGACAGCGCGGGCGCGCTCAACTCGACCGACGCGAGCTTGACGAACTGCTCGAGGGGCCGCACGTCGGCCATGGTCACCTGAAGCCGCTCAAACGCGAGCATGTCGGGACGGGCCACGGGCGCCTGGCCAGCCGCCTGCACGCGCACTTTTTCCGCCGTCACCGTGCCGGAAATTCGCACCTGGGTGGCCGGCGCCTGCTCGAACGCCACTTTGGCGTCGGCATGCAGCACGGCGCTTTGCAACTTAAAGGGCAGGCTAGCCGGCCAGTACGCCAGGTAGGGCTTCAGGTCAAAGCCGCGCAAGGTCAAGGTGGCGTCGGTTTTGTGGGTCTGGGCAAAGGGTGTGCCCTCGGCAGCGGTATCGAAACTGCTGCCATTGAGCTTGAAGGCCAGGTGCGGCGAGGTCTTGATCTCGCGCTGGGACTTGAGGTTGCTCAGGAAAGGCACGGAGAGGTTCAGGTCCCTCAGTTCATGGGTCTTGCCGACGGACTGGTCGGCAAAATCCAGACGTCCGCCGCTCACCACGATGTTGTAGACCGCAAAGCGCGGCGCATCCGACGCCGGCTGGTCCGCGGGCGCCTTCAGGCGTTCCAGGATGTCGTCGATGTCGTAGCGGCCTTCGCCTTTGTGGGCCAGAAAGGCCACGGGTTCGTCGATCTGCACAGCGTCGGCCACCGGCGCCAGCCGCAACAGGGATTCCAGCTCTGCATCTATATATATGCGCTTGACGGCCAGCTGGGGCACTTCCTGGGGGGAAGCCGGGGGAGCGCCGGCGGCCCCGGCTTTGGCAATGGCCAGGTCGCGCAGCGTCAGTTCGAGCGACCAGGGCTTGAAGTCGACCGCGCCCACCGTGACCTGCCGGCCCAATTTTTCAGAGGCGATCTTCTCGAGTTGCGATTTCAGGATGGACGGCACGGCCGCATAGGCCAGCGCCCAGACCAGCAGCAGCACGCCCAGCGCCCACGCGGCGCGGCGCCGCCACAAAGGCGACCGGGCCACGCCGGCGGCCCGTGCCGGCAGGGTTTTTGCGGTGTTTCGCCATTCGATGTCGTGCCATTTGTTCTTCAGATCATTGATTGCCATAGGCGTCGAGTTTTTAACGCTGACGTCAATCGGTCAATGATTTATTTGAAAAAGACGGTCACCCAAAAGAAAAACCCCGGGCAGCTGAGCCGACCGGGGTTGACGGCGGGCGTTTATGCTCATGCCGTCGGGTTTCGCAAAGGAGAGATGAATCGTCCCCAGTGCGATGAAAGCAAGTGATTGCTTCCAGTTTTTCCGGGGTTGGTTACCCGGTTGGATGCCCGAATGAATCAGGCAACTGCAGGTTAAACCTCCCGCAGCGTGCAGGCAAGACCATCTTTTCAATCACCGGGACCGGAGTGATTGCCGTAGCCTTCGGGCTCCCGCCGGCGCCCGGAAATCGCCTCGACCGTCCCACATGGGGTATCGGAAATCGCCTACAGCCGGACTCGCGATCCGCCGATCCGGTATTTTTCACGTCGAATTTAACTTAGAGCTTGGTCTCAAAAAGAGGCCGTAACTACCTTGATTCAGGCGGGTTCTGCCCAGAATCAAGGTTTTTATTTGCTTATTCAATATAAAGAAACGATTTGTTATTATTGACAGGTTATTTAACGACCCCATAGAATCCCGCCAGTCCCACAGAAACCTAGGGACAACCCGAATCTCCGCTGCCCTCTTCACCAAAGAAGCCGGCAACGTCAAACAGGGGTCAACACCCCACAAGGCACGCCTTGGTTTGATGGCGACCCAATCAAAGCCTGCTTGGCCCCCAAAGGGCCTGCAAGCGTAGAAAGGAGTGCTATGACAGCGCTAGGACAATTCGGCCTTGAGGCGCACTTGAAAAGTGTACGCAGCAGTGTTTTAACCATTGCTGATGACATCGCCCAAGGCTTTTTCGAGATCACCCACAACAGCTTCGCCCTTTTGGGCCTGGCGGTCGTGTTCGCGGTGATCACACTGACTGCCCGGCCCGACTTGCGTCAGGCCGGTGAATTCAAGCTCATGACCTGGCTGCAGCAGCGCCAGGAAGCGGCCATCGGCTTTACCGAGCCCGCCGCCATCGAGCGCGCCACGGCGTCAAACCCCAAGGACCTGCCGGCCCAGCAGGCGGCGGTGGCTTACTGGCTCAGCAAGAAGTACGGCGTGGCGCCGGAGCCCTTGAGCGTGCTGGTGGCCGAAGCCTTCGACATCGGCCAGAAGGCCAAACTCGACCCGACCCTGATCCTGGCCATCATGGCCATCGAGTCCGGCTTCAACCCCTTCGCGCAAAGCCCGGTGGGCGCCCAAGGCCTGATGCAAGTCATGACCAAGGTGCACCACGACAAGTACGACAACTTCGGCGGCAAGCTGGCGGCCTTCGACCCGGTCACCAACCTGCGCGTCGGCGTCAAGGTGCTGCAGGAATGCATCGCCCGCGCCGGCTCCGTCGAGGGCGGCCTCAAATACTATGTGGGCGCCGCCAACATGGAAGACGACGGCGGCTACGCCGGCAAGGTGATGGGAGAACACGCCCGCCTGCTGGCCGTGGTGGCGTCGGCGTCCAAGCGCGGCAAGCCTTCGCCCTTCTTTGCCGAACCCGGCACTTCGCGCCCGGTTCCGGCCTCCCTGCCCGGCAAGTCGGACACCCCGGCCTCGGAGGGCAAGACGCCGGAAAAAGTGGCGCTGCTGAACCAGTCCTGATCCCCGCCGGGGCGCGGCCCGAGGGCCCGCCCGCTTGTGCCGCAAAGCCGGGCCGTCGCCAGCGCCCGGCTTTTTGCTTTCCGGGTGACGGGTATGGGACGGCGTGCCGCGGGTTTGACGCGCCCTCAGTTACACTAGCCGGGTGCGCGACTGGCGATAGGCTCGAGGTTCTCGCAACCATCGAAGCTGACGTGGGACACCACTGGGAAGCGCACCGCTGAAAGCCGTTGGGCCGAAGCGTTCAGCCGTTCGCCTGGGCAGCCCTTGTTTCATTCATTGAATAGCAGGGACCACGTCTTTAAGGACTGCCATGTACCACCGCAACATCCTGGTCGAACAGACCGACCCCGAAATCTTCGCCGCCATCCAGGCTGAAAACGCCCGGCAAGAGCAGCACATCGAGCTGATCGCCAGCGAAAACTACGCCTCGCCCGCCGTCATGGCCGCGCAGGGCTCGCAGCTCACCAACAAATACGCCGAAGGCTATCCGGGCCGCCGCTACTACGGCGGCTGCGAGCACGTGGACGTGGCCGAACAGCTCGCCATCGACCGCGTCAAGGCGATCTTCGGCGCCGAGGCCGCCAACGTGCAGGCGCACTGCGGCGCCTCGGCCAACGAGGCCGTGTTCCTGGCCTTCCTGAAGCCCGGCGACACCATCATGGGCATGAGCCTGGCCGAAGGCGGCCACCTGACGCACGGCATGGCCCTGAACATGAGCGGCAAGTGGTTCAACGTCGTGTCTTACGGCCTGAACGACAAGGAAGAGATCGACTACGACGCCATGGAGCGCAAGGCGCACGAGACCAAACCCAAGCTGATCATCGCGGGCGCCTCGGCCTACAGCCTGCGCATCGACTTCGAACGCTTCGCCAAGGTGGCCAAGGCCGTCGGTGCCATCTTCATGGTCGACATCGCCCACTACGCCGGCCTGGTGGCCGCGGGCGTCTACCCCAACCCGGTGCCGCATGCCGACATCGTCACCTCGACCACGCACAAAAGCCTGCGCGGCCCGCGCGGCGGCATCATCCTGATGAAGGCCGAGCATGAAAAAGCCATCAACAGCGCCATTTTCCCCGGCCTGCAGGGCGGCCCGCTGATGCACGTGATCGCGGCCAAGGCCGTGGCCTTCAAGGAAGCCATGACGCCCGAGTTCAAGGCCTACCAGCAGCAGGTCGTGAAGAACGCGCAGATCGTCGCCGACACCCTGACGCAGCGCGGCCTGCGCATCGTCAGCGGCCGCACCGAAAGCCACGTGATGCTGGTCGACCTGCGCGCCAAGGGCATCACCGGCAAGGAAGCCGAAGCCGTGCTGGGCAGCGCCCACATGACAATCAACAAGAACGCCATCCCGAACGACCCGGAAAAACCGATGGTCACCAGCGGCGTGCGCATCGGCACCCCGGCGATGACCACCCGCGGCTTCAAGGACGAGGAAGCCCGGGCCACGGCCAACCTGATCGCCGACGTGCTCGACAATCCGCGCGACGCGGCCACCCTTGAAACGGTACGCGCCAAGGTTCACGCCCTGACCAGCCGCTTCCCGGTGTACCGCTGATCGCAGCGGGCGGCGCGGGCACTATAATTTTAATAGCATCACGCGCCGACCTCCATGGGCTAAGGACCGATTGATGTCTTTAAATTCAGGCCAACACCCATGAAATGCCCCTTCTGCGGCCATCTTGAAACCCAGGTTGTCGAAACCCGGGTGGCCGAGGACGCCGACTTCATACGCCGCCGCCGCCAGTGCGGCGCGTGTGAAAAGCGCTTCACCACCTACGAGCGGCCCGACGTCACCTTCCCGTCCATCGTCAAGAAGGACGGCCGGCGCATCGAGTACAAGCGCAGCAAGATCCTGGGCTCCATGAACCTGGCACTGCGCAAGCGACCGGTCAGCACCGAGCAGATCGACTCGGCCATCGAGCGCATAGAAGAAAAACTGCTGAGCTTGGGGGTGCGCGAGGTCGCCTCCAACCGGCTCGGCGAACTGGTGATGCGCGAGCTCAAGAAGCTCGACAAAGTGGCCTATGTGCGTTTCGCCAGCGTCTACCGCAGCTTTGAGGACATCGACGAGTTCAAAACCCTGGTCGACGAGGTCAGACGCTAGGAGCCTGGGCGACGCCGACCGTTTGTCACGCAAAGCTGACCGAGCGTCGAATACAGGAGGCGGGAGCGCCGGCGCATGCTCACAATTGCGCATGTTCGAAAATCTATCGATCGCCGGCCGTGCCACTTCCCGTCCCCAACCGCCCTGGCGCGTGAGGCACATCCAGCACGGCTTCACCCTGATTGAAATACTGGTTGTCGTCGCCATCATCGGCATTCTGGCAACGCTTGCGGCGCCTTCTTTCCTGGGCCTGCTCGCCAACTCATCCGTCACCCGGGCCACCAACGGATTTATCTCGGATACGCGCTACGCCCGCGGTGAAGCCATGCGGCGCGGAAAGAGCGTGACGATTTGCAGGACCGCAAACTCGACCGCGGCGAGCCCCGTTTGCTCCACCGGAAACGGCGCAACCGTCGGCGGCTGGATGCAGGGATGGGTCGTATTCCTCGACAGCAACAGCAACGGCAGCTTCGACGCCGCGACCGACATCGTGCTGCGCGCCCAGGAGCCCATGGCCGGCGTCAGCGACTTTTTCGCCGTTGGCGTGTCCACCCCTACGGCCGTCAGCACCGGAAACGGCATCATTTATGACGCCACGGGCCGTGCCATCGGCCAGTCAGGCCGGTGGCTGGTCCATGCCTCGGGCTCATTCGCCACCAACAATTACTACACCCGCACCCTGTGCATGAATTCAGTGGGCCGGGTCAAGGTCCAGACGGGGGATGTCGCATGCTCGTAGGCTTCACCAGAAAATCCGCTCCTTCGCGCAAGGGGCAGCGAGGCTCGTCGCTGCTGGAGGTGCTCATTTCCATACTGCTCATGTCCTTCGGCATGCTGGCACTCGCCGGCATGCAGGCCTATTCGGTCGCGGCGCAGAAGAACGCGGCCAACCGCGCCATCGCAAGCGCCCTGGCCACGGAACTGGCGGAAGTGATCAGGCTCAACCCCACCGGTCTTTCAGGGGGCAATTACGACGTGGCGATGATGACCACCGGCAACCCCCCGGCCCTCGCGCCCTGCGTCTTTCCCAATTGCACCACCCCTGCGATGCTGGCTGCAGCGGACCTCACGGCCTTCCAGAGCCGGGTTCGCGCGCTGCTGCCCCAGGGCGGGGTTGAAGTGGCGCGACCCGGCGCGAGCGCAACCCAGGCCAATATCTGGATCCTCTGGGAAGAAGCCGGCGTGCTGGACAACACCCGCAAGGTCAGCGGTGTCGACCAGTCCGCCGAATTGACGTCCGACAACTGCTCGGCCACCGCAAAAGCCCTGGCCACACTGCCGCGCTGCTTTTACATGAAGGTGCAGTTATGACTTTGCGCGCAACAGGTTGCCCACAGCAGCGTTTCCGCATGCCCTCGGCAAGGTTCACCGGAAGGCAGCAGTCAGGCTTTACCCTGATCGAGCTGCTGATCTCCATGGTATTGGGCATGGTGATCATAGGTGCGCTGGTCGTCATGTACCTCTCCGGCAGCACGGCCACGCGCAATGCGCAGGCCCAGGGTCAGATGAACGAGGACGCGCAGATGGCGCTCGGCGTTTTTACGCAGGAGTTGCGCCAGGCGGGCTACAACCCCACGCGCACCGGCGGCGTCAAGAACGACCTGGGCCAGGGCGGCTGGAACCTGTACGCCTGCAACACGGGCTTCACGGACCCGGCCGTCGCCAACATGAGCGCCCTGACCTGCGCCGGGAGCGGCGGCTTCGGCCTGGCCGTGGCCTACGAGGGCGACCTCAACACCGGGAAAAACACCGCCGGCGGCTTGCCCATGGACTGCATAGGCAACGGCGTGGCGGCCGCGGGTGCGGGGGGCTACTACACCATGCAGTCGCGTATCGCCATCACGAACAACACGCTGACCTGCCGCGGAAGCGGGAACCTGGCGCAATCGCAGGTGCTGGCCGAAAACATTGAAAGCGCGACGGTCAATTTCGCGGTCGCCGAGCCCGCCGTCCCCAACAGCCAGAATGTGCGCGGCTACCTGAGCGCCTCCGGCATCATCAACCCCACGGACGCGGCCCTGACGGCCCTGCCCATGCTGGACCGCTGGAACAAGGTGGTCGCGGCCCAGGTCTGCGTGGTGGTCAGGAGCGAAGACATCGTGCTGAAGGACCTGGGCACCTCAGCCACCAAGCCAAGCTATCAAGACTGCGCCGGCGCCGATATCGATATCACCGACGGCAGGATGCGCCGCGCCTATCGCACCACGGTGCTGCTGCGCAATCACGGAGTAGGTTATGTCAATCCCTGAATCACGCCAAACCCCGAAGATGCACGAGCAGCAGGGCGTCGTGCTGATTGTGGCCCTGATCATGCTGATGATTCTTTCGGTTCTGGCCAGCATTTCAATTCGCGGCGCCTCGTCGACCGAACAGGTGGCCAACCAGAGCCGCCAGCAGGCGCTGGCCCGACAAACGGCTGAAACCGCCCTGCGTTTCTGCGAGCAGCAGGTGCAGCTTTACGCCGCCAACCCGGCCACCGGCTTCGCGCCAGAGGCTGCCCCGGTGGGCGCCGGCACCAAATACGGCTGGGAAACCATGGCCAACTGGGACACCCTCGCGCCGACGGCCAACCTCAAGACGGTCGCGTTCACCTCGGCCGGCGACGCCGGAACCGCTGTTTACTTCACCCGCCAGCCCGAGTGCATGGCGCAGTACCTGACCCCCGCCGACACCAAGGTTTTTGTCACGACAGCCAGGGGCTTCGGCCCTGAAGTCGGCGCGAAAGACGGGAGCGCCCCCAGGGGCACCGAGGTGTGGCTCCAATCTGTAGTAACCATGAAATGATGCTCGACGCGAGCATGAAAGGCCTGGCCATGAAATTTTCCTTTATGCGCAATGTCGCGTTTTACGCGGCCGCGCTGGTCGTGGCGGACAGCTCGTTCGCTGTCGTCGCGCAAGAGCCGCTGCTGTCCAAAACCGTGAACGTCAGGCCCAACATCGCGCTGGTACTGGACACCTCGGGCTCCATGGACTGGGAATGCGTTTATGCCAAGCATGTCAGCGCCGCGCTGCTCGCCGAATCCCCCGGATCCACCAGCATCCCGGGCTTTCATGTGGATTGCATTGGCGGCGGCGACCCTCGCCAAAGTTCCCCTGTCAACAACCTGCTGTTTTACAACCCCAAAAAAGTCTATGCACCGGGTTATGCCGGAGGTGTTCTCCAAGGAAACGCCGCAGTGGATAACAGCTCGGTCGTGACCATGTTCCTGCCGAAAACAGGCGTCAACCCGACAACCTTCACCACGTCCGCCGCCCTCTCGAATACCGCAAACTACGACAGCTACAAAGTTACAAACAGCAAGTTCCAGTTCAACGGTTCCAATACTTCCGGCAACAGCAACCCGTTTGGGGCGCATGGCGGCACCCGCACGGACTGCGCCGCCGCCACCTGCACGTTCAACGAAGAACGCCAGAACATCGCGAACTGGCGCGCTTACCACATAGACCGCATCAAATCGGCAAAGACCGGCCTGTCCGCGGCCTTCGTGAGCCAGGCTGACAATTTCCGCCTGGCCTATGGGGACATCAACGGCACGCCCAACATAATGACCGATTTCGGCATCGCCAAAAGCGCTTTTTTCACCTGGCTTGATGCACGCGTGCCCAATGGCGGCACGCCGCTGCGCGGCGCGCTCGACAGGGCCGGCAAGTACTACCAGAACAACGCCAACACCGGGCCCTGGGGATCCAAGCCCTGGTCGCCTCCCGCCGGCGAGACCGCGGCCAGCCACCTGTCCTGCCGCCGCTCCTATGCCATGCTGATCACCGACGGCTTTTACACGGACGCCGCACCGAGCGGTGTCGGCGACGTCGACAGCACCCTGGGGATCAAATACACCCATGCCCTGGACTCGACCAAAATCTACCAGTACAAGCCAGGCGACAAAACCGACGTCCGCAACCGGGGTAAATCGGACAAGGCAAACGGCACCAGCGGCACCGCCGACACGCTGGCCGACATCGCCCTGAAATACTGGGTTACCGACCTGCGCAACGACCTCGCGAACGACAACGGCACCGGCGACCCCTCCGCCCCTCCTTTCTGGCAGAACATGACCAGCTATATGGTCAGTTTCGGCGCCCCGGGCCAGATGACCAATGCCGAAGTGGCCAGCGCCAAGCTCGGCAACCTGAACTGGGCCACGCCCGTGCTGAACACCGTCACGACGATTGACGACATGCGCCATGCCGCCCACAACGGTGGCGGCGACTTCCTGACGGTGACCGATGCGCAACAATTCGCGACCGACCTGGGCAACGTCATCGGCAGTATCGCGAGCCAGCAGTTCTCGCAAGCCGGTGTGGCGGCATCCGCCGTGACCCTGACCGCGGGCACCAAGAAGTTCGTGCCCTACTACACCAGCGGAACCTGGTGGGGCAATGTGCAGATGGTCAACCTGACCGCCAACGGCGACAGCGCCGGCGTGGCATGGCAGGTCATCGCCACTGACGGCAACGGCCAGCCCACGGGCGTTACCACGCTGCCTGCGCCGGCTTCACGCAACATCGTCGTCTGGACCGACGCGGCCAAGCAAGGCCTTGACTTCACCTACGCCAACATCACCACGGCGGCCAACAGCCTCAAGGGCACCAACACCAATATGCAGATGAGCAATGCGGTGACCTCCGACATCGTGGATTACCTGCGCGGCGTGCGGACCAAGGAAGGCGCCGGCATGAGGAAGCGGCCCGCGATCCTGGGCGACATCGTCAACTCGACACCGTCCTTCATCAAGAACAATACCAACCCGCAGTATGAAAAGCTGCCGGCCTCCACCCCGGGCCTGACCACCTATGCCGCCTATATGGCCAGCAAGGCAGCCCGTCCCGAGGGTGTGCTGTTTGTGGGCGCCAATGACGGCATGCTGCACGCCTTCGGTGAAGGCAACGGTGCCGCCGTCGGCGGCCGCGAACTCTTTGCCTACGTGCCGCGTTCCGTGCTCGGCAAGCTGGAAGCCCTGACCGACACCGGCTATACCTATGCCCACACTTACTCGGTGGACGGCCCGCTGACCGAGGTCGACGCCTACCTGACCACCCCCAACCTGACCGGCGGAGGCTCGTCGACCGGATGGCGCAACCTGGTCATAGGCACGACCGGTGCCGGCGCCAAGTCCGTCTTCGCTCTGAACGCCACCGATCCCCTGAATATGAACGGCAAGGCGGTTCTGTGGGAACTCAACCCGGACCCGGCATTTCCGGTGATGCCGGGCAACTCCACGACCTCTTTCGCGGAACTCGGCAGCGTCCTGAGCACGCCCCAGAGCGGCATCACGGTCAGCGGCGACTGGGTGACCATCTTCGGCAACGGCTACGACAGCAAATCCGCCAAAGCCAGCCTCTTCGTCGTCGAAACCGGCACCGGCAAGCTGCTCAAGGAAATCAAGACCGACAACACGCTCGCCAACGGGCTTGGCGGCGTGCGCCTGGTGTACAACGCCAAACAGCAGATCATCGGCGCCTATGCCGGCGACCTGCAAGGCCGGCTGTGGAAATTCGACCTGAGCGGCGCCACTTCCTCCGCCTGGGGCCTGGGCAATGGCGGCGTCGCGCTGTTCACCGCGCTGAGCGGCTCCACGCCCCTGCCCATCACCGCCCAGCCGGCTGTCCTTGAACGGACCGACCAGGCCAGCTACCTGCCAAGCTACCTCGTGTCCGTGGCGACCGGCAAGCTGTTTGAAGCCGGCGATCCCGCCGTCACAACGCCCGTTCAGGCGGCTTACGGCCTGTGGGACAGAAAGCCCTTTGGTTCGACGGGCACCGACACCATTAACGAAACACAGCTGGAGGTTCTCAAGGCCACCGCCGTCACGGTCGGCATAGACCCGACCACGGGCAACACCATTAACAACGGCGGCGTCACGGGCTTTTACACGGTGAGCTTTAACAACCCGGCGGTCACAAGCCTTGACTGGGCCACACGGCGCGGCTGGAAATTGCCCCTCAATGTGTTCACAGGTCAACGGGACGTCTACCCGCTGCAGATGCAAGGCGATGTCGTCAAGATCGATACGGTCGCTCCGCAGGCCAGCTCATCGAGCTGCCTGGCCTCCACGAGCAATGCCTTGAGCTTCTACATCAATCCCTTGACGGCCGCCTGCCGTTCAGGCGGCACGCTGGATACCAATGCCGACGGAAACATCGACGGCAGCGACGCCAATGTGTGCGCCTATACCTCACTGGCCGACGGTACGGACGTGGTCCTGACCATCCTCAACTCCATCGGCGAAGAAACGGGCGTGAAAGACGTGCAGAACTCCAGCGGCCACATCAAGGTGCGCACCGGCAACCCGCCCCCGCCGCAAGACTGCACCAACCCGGCCTATGCGGTAGCCCATGTGTCGGAATGCGGCAGCTGTGCGGATGCGGCCTATGCTGCGGCTCACCCGAGCGAATGCACGTCGGCCAACTGCAGCAGCGCCGCCTATCGCGCAGCCCACCCCGGCGAATGCCCTGGCTCGGTCCTGAATCGCTCGTGGCGCCAGCTGTTCCCACGCGCCAACTGAGCTTGATAATCGCTGCTTTTACCAAGAGAATCACCTCATGATGTCTAAACCCCAAAAAAACAGCGGCTCGGCGGGCTTTACGCTGATTGAGCTGATGATCGTGGTGGCGATAGTCGGCTTGCTGGCCGCGATCGCCCTGCCCTCCTACCAGAGCTACATCGCGCGTGGCAACCGCGCCGCGGCGCGGGCGCAGCTCTCGCAGGCTGCCCAGTACATGCAGCGTTTCTACGCGGCCAACGACCGCTACGACGCGGACCGCACGGGCTCCCAAACCATCTGGGCGACCATGCCGCCCGCCTTGCTGAGGGCGCCCGCCGAAGGCACCCAGCTCTATGCGATCTCCAACACCGGGGCCAATCCCAGCAGCGCCACTTCGAGCACCTTCACGCTTATCATGCAACCTTTGAGCACGGCCAACATGGCCAACGACAAGTGCGGCGGCTTCACCCTGACGCAGGCGGGCGCCAAAGGCATCACCGCAGCCTCCCCGACCGCCGCCTTGATCGCGGAATGTTGGCGTTAAAGCACTAGGCCCCGTCCTTGGATGTGGCCGCGGCAGGAAACCATGCAGCAGCCCATCCATACAGCTTCCACCCTCAAATTCATCCAGGCCGCCCTTCAGGCCGCGGCCAAGGCGCCCTTCAGCGCATCGCCCAATCCCCGCATTGGCTGTGTCCTGATATCCGCCGCGGGACAAACCATAGGCACCGGCTACACACAGCAGGCCGGCGGCCCCCACGCGGAAGTCATGGCCTTGCGGGATGCGGCGGCCCATGGCCACGCCACCCACGGCGCCACCGCCTATGTCACGCTGGAGCCCTGCTCCCACCATGGGCGCACCGGCCCCTGCTGCGACGCCCTGGTTGCCGCAGGCATCCGCAAAGTTGTTGCCTCCATGGCGGACCCCAATCCGCTGGTCTCCGGTCAGGGCTTTGAGCGCCTGCGCGCTGCCGGCGTCGAAGTGGACGTAGGGGCCGGCGCCGCAGAGGCCAGGGAACTGAATATCGGCTTCTTCAGCCGCATGGTCCGCAAAACCCCCTGGGTGCGCATGAAAATCGCCGCCTCGCTGGACGGCGCCACCGCCCTGGCCAACGGCCAGAGCCAATGGATCACCTCGCCCGAAGCCCGGGCCGACGGCCATGCCTGGCGCGCGCGGGCCGGCGCCGTGCTGACGGGCATAGGCACGGTGCTGCAGGACAACCCCAGGCTGGACGTGCGCCTGGTGGACACGCCCCGGCAGCCCTTTCGTGTGATCGTCGACAGCCTGCTGCAGACGCCGGTGGACGCGAAGATTTTCGAGGCCGGCGGGCCGGTATGGATTTACACGGCGGTTCAGGATGCTTCGCGGGAGGCCGCCCTCACCGCCAAAGGCGCCACCGTGACCTGCCTGCCCGATGCCCGCGGCAAGGTGGACCTGGCCGCCATGATGAAAGACCTGGCGCGCCGCGAAATCAACGACTTGCATGTCGAGGCCGGCAGCAAGCTCAATGGCTCCCTGGTCCGCGAAGAGCTGGTCGACGAGTTCCTGGTCTACCTGGCACCCAAGCTGCTGGGCCCGGGCATGGGCATGGCCTCGTTCGGCCCCCTGGAGCAGCTCTCCGATGCCATGGATCTGCAATTCCAGTCTGTTGAGAGGGTCGGCCCCGACCTGCGCGTGCTTGCCCGCGGCATAGGCAGGGACCAGTTCTAGCCAGGTTTGACGCGGCCTGGGCCGCTTTTACGGGGCAATAGTGGCCATTCCCCACGCCCGGGCCTGAATCCCTGCGAAAATAGCGCATGTTTACCGGAATCATTACCGGCTTGGGGCGCATCGTCGCCATCCAAAGCCTGGGCAGCTCTTCAGACCACGGCAAGCGGCTCACCATCGAGGCGCCTGCGGGTTACCTTGACGACGTGGGCCTGGGCGACAGCATCGCCCTCAACGGCGCCTGCATGACGGCCACCACGCTGGATCTGCCCCTCAACCGCTTCACCATCGACATTTCCGCCGAATCGCTGGCCAAAACCACGGGCCTGGCCGAAACCGGCACCATCAACCTCGAAAAAGCCCTGCGCGCCCATGACCGCCTGGGCGGCCACATCGTCTCGGGCCACGTCGACGGCATCGGCCGCGTCACGCATTTCGCCGAGGTCGGCGAAAGCTGGGAGCTGCGCATACTGGCGCCGCGCGAACTCGGCAAATACCTGGCCTACAAGGGCTCCATCACCGTCAACGGCGTGAGCCTGACGGTCAACCGGGTCACCGACCTGGCAGGCGACGCAGGTGGCACGGAGCTCAGCATCAACCTGATCCCGCATACCGTGCAGAACACCGCCCTGGGCCAGTTGGCCACCGGCTCCCGGGTCAACCTCGAAATCGACCTGATCGCGCGCTACGTCGAGCGCATGCTGGGCGACATTCACAACAACATCCCCCAAAAGCCCTGAACCATGACCACTGCCATTTCCCCTGTTGAAGACATCGTCGCCGACATGCGCGCCGGCCGCATAGTCATCCTGATCGACGAGGAAGACCGCGAGAACGAAGGCGACCTGGTGCTCGCGGCCGACCACGTCACGCCCGAGGCCATCAACTTCATGGCGCGTTTCGGCCGCGGCCTGATCTGCCTGACCCTGACCCGCGAGCGCTGCGAGCTGCTGCAGCTGCCGCCCATGGCGACGCGCAACGGCACCAAGCATTCCACCGCGTTTACCGTCTCCATCGAGGCCGCCGAAGGCGTGACCACCGGCATCTCCGCCGCCGACCGCGCCCGCACGGTGCAGGCCGCCGTCGCCAAAAACGCCAAGGTCAGCGACCTGGTGCAGCCCGGCCACATCTTCCCGCTGCAGGCGGTGGACGGCGGTGTGCTGATGCGCGCCGGCCATACCGAAGCCGGCTGCGACCTGGCCGGCATGGCCGGCTGCTCGCCGGCCGCCGTGATCTGCGAGATCATGAAGGATGACGGCACCATGGCCCGCCTGCCCGACCTGCTGGTCTTCGCGGCCGAGCACGGCCTCAAGATAGGCACCATCGCCGACCTGATCGAGCACCGCAGCCGCAACGACTCCCTGGTCGAGAAAATCGGCTGCCGCGTGCTGCAGACCGCCTTCGGCGAGTTCACCGCCCACGCCTTTCGCGACAAACCCAGCCAGGGCCTGCACCTGGCCCTGGTCAGGGGCGAATGGTCGGCCAACGACGTCGTGGCCGCGCGCGTGCACGAGCCGCTGTCGGTGCTGGACGTGCTGGAAACCGGCCGCCCCATGCATTCCTGGAGCCTGGACCAGAGCCTCAAACACATCGCCGATGAAGGCCGGGGTGTGGCCGTGCTGCTCAACTGCGGCGAAAGCGCTGCGCAGCTGCTGGCCCAGTTCGAAGGCACGGCGCGCGCCAGCCAGGCGCCCGAGCGCGGCCGCATGGACCTGCGCACCTACGGCGTGGGCGCGCAGATCTTGCGCGAATGCGGCGTGCACCGCATGAACCTCATGGGCAACCCGCGCCGCATGCCCAGCATGACGGGCTACGGCCTGGAGATCGTCGGCTACATCACCCGGGACTGAGCTGTTCGCCAGCCCAAAAATCTACAAATCAATCAAAAGGGAATCACCGTGTTCGGAGCAGAAAAAGGTACGGCCGACAAGCTGGACGGCAGAAAACTTTCCATAGGCATCGTGCAGGCGCGCTTCAATGAAAGCGTCACCAACACGCTGGCCGAGGCTTGCAAGCACGAGCTTGCCGCCCTGGGCGTGCATGAAGACAACATCCGCCACGTCAAGGTGCCCGGCG
This sequence comes from Polaromonas sp. CF318, assembly GCF_000282655.1. Classification (GTDB taxonomy): domain Bacteria; phylum Pseudomonadota; class Gammaproteobacteria; order Burkholderiales; family Burkholderiaceae_C; genus Polaromonas. The sequence goes on along the minus strand of NZ_AKIV01000101.1, from coordinate 22,914 downwards.
CGCTGGAGGTGCCCTGCGCGCTGCAGGCCCTGGCTGAAAGCGACAAGTACGACGCACTGATCGCCCTGGGCTGCATCATCCGCGGCGAGACCTACCACTTCGAGCTGGTGGCCAACGAAAGCGGCGCCGCCGTCACGCGCCTGGCGCTGGACTACCAGCTGCCCATCGCCAACGCCATCCTGACGACCGAGAACCTCGCGCAGGCCCAGGCCCGCCAGGAGGAAAAGGGGCGCGACGCCGCCCGCGTGGCCGTCGAAATGGCCAACCTGATCAATGAAATTGCCTGAGCGCCCGCTTGCCGAGCCTTGCTCCCACCCCTTAACCTGACTGGCACTTCATGGCTGAACCCATCATCAAACCCAAACGCCCGCCGCAGACCCGCACCGGCCTGACCGACACCGGCGTCAAAAAAGCAGCCGACAAATCGGCGCGCACCCGCGCGCGCGAATTCGCCCTGCAGGCCCTTTACCAGCACCTGGTCGGCCGCAACGAGGCCGACTCCATCGACGCCTTCACGCGCGACCTCGCGGGCTTTCACAAGGCCGATTCGGCCCATTACGACGCGCTGCTGCACGGCTGCATCGCCGACGCAAAAACGCTGGACGCCGGCATCGTTCCCCTGCTGGACCGGCCCATGGCCGAGATTTCGCCCATCGAGCATGCGGTGCTGTGGATAGGCGCCTATGAATTCAGCCACTGCCTGGACGTGCCCTGGCGCGTCGTGATCAACGAGTGCATCGAACTGGCCAAGGCCTTCGGCGGCACCGACGGCCATAAATACGTCAACGGCGTGCTCAACAAGATGGCGCCCGCCCTTCGCGCCACCGAAGTCGCCGCGGACAAAGCCCGACAAGCCGCCCGGTGAAAGGCCTGCCGTGAAAATTGCCCGGCGGGCTCAACGCATTGAGCCGTTTTACGTCATGGAGGTCGCCAAGGCGGCTTCGGCGCTGGCGCAGGAATTCGCCCACAGCGACCGGCCCATGATCTTCCTGAACATCGGCGAGCCCGACTTCACCGCGCCGCCCCTGGTGCAGGAGGCCGCCGCCCGGGCGATCTCGCAGGGCAACACGCAGTACACCCAGGCCACCGGCCTGCCGGCGCTGCGCGAGCGCATCAGCGGCTGGTATGCCGCGCATTTCGGCGTCGACGTGGCGCCCGGCCGCATCATCGTCACGGCGGGCGCCTCGGCCGCGCTGCAGCTGGCCTGCCTGGCCCTCATCGAGGCCGGCGACGAAATCCTGATGCCCGACCCCAGCTACCCTTGCAACCGTCATTTCGTCAGCGCCGCCGAAGGCAATGCCGTGCTGGTGCCGACCACCGCGGCTGAACGCTTCCAACTGACTCGCGAAAAAGTCGAGGCCGCCTGGAAACCGCAAACGCGCGGCGTGCTGCTGGCCTCGCCCTCCAACCCCACCGGCACTTCCATCGCCCCCGAAGAACTGCGGCGCATCCACGAGTTCGTGCACGGCCGCGGCGGCATCACGCTGATCGACGAGATTTACCTGGGCCTGAGCTACGAAGAGCATTTCGGCCACTCGGCCCTGGCCATGCCCGGCGAGCTGGGCCAGAGCGTCATCAGCATCAACAGCTTCAGCAAATACTTCAACATGACCGGCTGGCGCCTGGGCTGGCTGGTGGTGCCCGAGGCGCTGGCGCCCGTGATAGAGCGCATCGCGCAAAACCTCTTCATCTGCCCCAGCACCGTGGCCCAGCATGCGGCCCTGGCCTGCTTCGAGCCCGAAAGCCTGCGGGAATACGAACGCCGCCGCGCCGAATTCAAGGCGCGCCGCGACTACTTCATTCCCGAACTGAATCGCCTGGGCCTGACGGTGCCGGTGATGCCCGACGGGGCCTTCTATGCCTATGCCGACTGCACCCAGGCGGCCGCGCGCCTGGACGTGAGCGGCAGCTGGGACTTCGCGTTCGAGCTCATGAAGCGCGCCCACCTGGCCGTCACCCCGGGCCGCGATTTCGGCCATGCGGCACCTGAACAATTCATCCGCTTTTCCACGGCCAACTCCATGGCGCAGTTGCAGGAGGCCGTGGCCAGGCTCAGGGCGGTGCTGGCATGAGCGCAGGCGCGCGGGTTTTCAGTTGGCCTTTGCGGGTCTATTGGGAAGACACCGACGCGGGCGGTATCGTCTTTTACGCAAACTACCTGAAATTTTTTGAACGTTCGCGCACCGAATGGCTCAGATCACTCGGTATTGAACAGCAGCGCCTGCGGGAAAGCACGGGCGGCATCTTCGTGGTGGCGGAAACCAGCATACGCTACCATCGTTCCGCCCGCCTGGACGATGAACTGATTGTTACGGCAAGCCTGGTCGAAGCGGGCCGCGCGTCCATGATAATCAGCCAGCAGGTGCTATTAAAAACAGAGCGGATGAACCCACACAAAAGCTTGAGCGACGAGCAATTTTCCGACGGGCCGCCCCTAGGAAAATTAGTCCCCTCGGGGGGCAGCGTAGTACGCGAAGCGACAAGCGTGGGGGCACTACTTTGTGAAGGCAGCATACGCATAGGCTGGGTCGACGCCGCCAGCCTGCAGCCACGGCGCATTCCGGCTTCCATTCTTGACAGCTTAAAAACCGATACGGCCACAACATGAACCAAGACCTGTCCATCGTCAGCCTCATCCTCAATGCCAGCTGGGTCGTGCAGGCCGTCGTGGCGCTGCTGATCGGCGTGTCCATCGCCAGCTGGGCCGCGATCTTCCGCAAGATCGTGGCGCTCAAGCGGGTGCAGAAACTCAACGACGAATTCGACCGCGAATTCTGGTCGGGCACCAGCCTGAACGACCTCTTCGCCGGCGCCGCGCAAAACGCCAAACATTCGGGCGCGATGGAGCGGATTTTCGCCAGCGGCATGCGTGAATACCAGAAGCTGCGCGAGCGCCACATCACCGACCCCGGCACGCTGCTGGACGGCGCGCGCCGCGCCATGCGCGCGAGCTACCAGCGCGAGCTCGACGCCATCGAATCCAACCTGTCCTTCCTGGCCACCGTCGGCTCGGTATCGCCTTACGTGGGCCTGTTCGGCACGGTCTGGGGCATCATGCACGCCTTTACCGGCCTGGCGGCCCTGGAGCAGGTCACGCTGGCCACGGTGGCGCCCGGCATTGCCGAGGCGCTGGTGGCCACCGCCATTGGCCTCTTCGCGGCCATTCCGGCCGTCGTCGCCTACAACCGCTTCTCGCACGACATAGACCGCGTCGCCAACCGGCTGGAGACCTTCATCGAAGAGTTCTCCAACATCCTGCAGCGCAACCTGGGCGCGCACTCGCCCTCCGGACACTAGAACTGCAAGGAGACCGCCATGCCTGCAGTCAATTCCCGCCGAGGCCGCGGCCGGCGCACCATCAGCGAGATCAACATGGTGCCCTTCATCGATGTCATGCTGGTGCTGCTCATCATCTTCATGGTGACGGCGCCGCTGATCACGCCCAGCATGATCGCGCTGCCCAAGGTCGGCCGCGCGCCCAGCCAGCCGCAGAACCCGGTGCAGATCCAGATCAGCAAGGACGAAGCCGTGCAGATCAAGATCAAGACCGACAGCGTGCCCAGCAATGTGCGCAACGTCGCGGCCGACATCGCGAAACTGGAACCGGGCGTGAAGGCCGAGGGCGCGCAGGCCGTGCCCGTGGTCATCAGCGCCGACAAATCCATCAAGTACGAAACCGTGGTCCAGGTCATGGACAACCTGCAAAAAGCCGGTGTCTCGCGCGTGGGCCTGTCGGTGCAGACCGGCAACAAGTAGCCAGCAGGCCGCCCTTACCTGCCCTTAACCCGCCATGCCAAGCGCCGCAGACCGCCTCGATTTCCTCCCGCCCCGGGATGGGGGGTCAGGCCGCGCGTTTGCGCTGGCGCTGCTTGCGCATGCCCTGCTGATCGCCGCCCTGACCTGGGGCGTGAGCTGGAAACGCAGCACTCCCGACGTCGCCTTCCAGGCCGAGCTGTGGACCAATGTTCCGGCCCAGCAGGCGGCGCCCAAACCGGTCGAAGTGCCCACACCGCCGCCGCCCCCGCCGCCTCCGCCCACCCCTGAGGTCAGGACACCTCCTCCTCCGCCCGCACCCAAAGTGGACATCGCCCTGGAGCAGGAAAAAAAGCGCAAGCAAGTGCAGGAACAAAAGGAAGCGGAAGCCGAACGCCTGAAAGAAAAACAGAAGGCTGAACTGCAGGCCAAAAAAGACAAAGAGGCCGAGAAACAAAAAGCCGCCGAAAAGAAGGCCAAGGAAGACCTGGCCAAACGCAAGGCCGCGGAAGACGCCAAAAAACTCGAAGCCCAGAAGGACAACAAGGACGCCGCGCAGCAAAAGGCCGCCCAGGCCGCCGCCGAAAAACTGCGCCAGGAAAACCTGCGCCGCATCACCGGCATGGCCGGCGCCACCGGCGATGCGGACTCCAAGGGGACGGCGCAAAAATCCACCGGTGGGTCCACCACCTACGGCGCCATTGTCAGGGCAGCGATCAAGCCCAATGTGGTTTTCACCGAGGAATTCACCGGCAACCCGATGGCGAAAGTGGAAGTGCGGCTGACGCTGGACGGCACCGTCATCAGCCAGCGCCTGCTTCAGTCCAGCGGCAACAAGGCCTGGGACGACGCGGCGATCAACGCCATCATCCGCACCCGCGTCATGCCGCGGGACGTCGACGGCCGGATACCCGACACCACGCTGATCCTCGAGATGAAGCCGCGCAACTAGGCGCCCGGGCGGCGGCCGCCCGGCTTATTCGTAAACAATCTGCACCAGCCCCTTGTCGGCCTGCGCTATCCAGCTGGCCAGCGCCGCATCGGTCGGGAAGAATTTGGCGGCTTCACCCAGGTGCAATTCGGCCGTCGCGCCGCCCGCCGAATTTTGCCGCCTGAGGCTCAGGCGCACCGGCAGGCCGCGGCTGATCTCGCCCTGGTCGGACATTTCGCGGCGCGGCGGGAAGTCCCGCACCAGGCGTGAGATATCGGGCGCGCTGCCGTTGACGGCCACGCGCAGGTACTTGCCGAACTTGCAGCGCGCGGTTTCCAGGTCCCACACCTGCGTGACCTTGAAGCGGCGCCCGAAGCGCTCCGACGCTCCCTGCAGCGTGCCCTGCACGATCACCAGTTCGTCGTCCTTGAGCAGGTTGCGGTTGGCGTTGAAGGTCGCCTCGTCCACCGAGGCCTCGAGCACGTCGGTCTTGTCGTCGAGCTTGAAGATGATCAGCTTGCCGCGGTTGCCGTTGATGATGCGCAGGTCGCTCAGAATCGCGGCCAGCAGCTGCGGCTCGCGCGAATCGATCAGGTCATCGATCCTGCGCTTGGCGAACTGGCGCACCTCGGTTTCCACCTCGTCGAACAGGTGGCCCGAGAGGTAGAAACCGATGGCGGTTTTTTCCTGCACCAGGCGCGCCTTGACGCCGAAGGGCATGGCCTCGACCAGCGGCGGCTCCTGCGTGCTGGCCGCATGCGAGTCCGACATGTCGAACAGCCCGCCCTGGTTGGCGTTGGCTTCGGTCGCGGCGGCGAATTCAAAAGCGCGGTCCACCGAGGCCAGCAGCGAGGCGCGGTTGAGCTGCAGGTTGTCGAAGGCACCGCCCTTGATGAGGGCTTCCACCGTGCGCTTGTTCAGGCGGCTGCGGTCCACGCGCACGCAGAAATCATAAATCGAGGTGAAGGGGCCGCCTTCCTTGCGCGCCGCGACGATGGCGGCAATCGCCTGCTGGCCCGTGCCCTTGATGGCGCCCAGGCCGTAGCGCACCGAACTCGCGCTGATGGGCTCGAAGCGGTAGTCGCCGCGGTTGATATCGGGCGACTCGAACTGTATGCCCATCTTCTGCGCGTCGCCGAACAGGATCTTGAGCTTGTCGGTGTCGTCCATTTCCACCGTCATATTGGCGGCGAAGAACTCTGCCGTGTAGTGCACTTTGAGCCAGGCCGTGTGATAGGCCAGCAGCGCATAGGCGGCGGAGTGCGACTTGTTGAAGCCGTAGCCCGCGAATTTTTCCATCAGGTCGAAGACCTCGTCGGCCTTTTCCTCGCTGAGGCCGCCCTCGCCCGCGCCCTTGCGGAAGATCTCGCGCTGGGCATCCATCTCCTCTTTCTTCTTCTTGCCCATGGCGCGGCGCAGCAAGTCGGCGCCGCCCAGCGAGTAGCCGCCCAGGATCTGCGCGGTCTGCATCACCTGCTCCTGGTAGACCATGATGCCGTAGGTCTCTTCGAGGATGGCCTTGACGCGCGGGTCCGGGTATTCGGGCACTTCCTTGCCCTGCTTGCGCGCGATGTAGGTCGGGATCAGCTCCATGGGACCCGGGCGATACAGCGCATTCATCGCGATCAGGTCTTCCAGGCGGTCCGGCTTGGCGTCCTTGAGCATGCGCTGCATGCCGATACTTTCAAACTGGAACACGGCTTCGGTCTGGCCCCGGCCAAAGAGTTCGTAGACTTTGCGGTCGTTGAGCGGCAGGTCTTCAAACTTGAAGTCCTTCTGGGCCGGGTGGCGCGCGATGATGAATTCCCTGGCGATCTCCAGGATGGTCAGGGTGGCCAGGCCCAAAAAGTCGAACTTGACGAGGCCAATGGCCTCCACGTCGTCCTTGTCGAACTGGCTCACCGCGGAATCGCTACCCGGCTGGGCGTAAAGCGGGCAGAAATCGGTCAGCTTGCTGGGTGCGATCAGCACGCCCCCGGCGTGCATGCCGACGTTGCGGGTCAGGCCCTCGAGTTTTTGCGCCAGTGCCAGCAGGGTTTGCACGTCCTCTTCCTTGCGCTCGCGCTCGGCCAGCACGGGCTCTTGCTCCTTCGCCTGTTCAATCGTGATGTGCTGGCCCGGCTTGTTGGGGATGAGCTTGGAGATGCCGTCGCAAAAACCGTAGGGGAAATCCAGCACGCGGCCCACGTCGCGGATGGCGGCGCGCGCCGCCATGGTGCCGAAGGTCACGATCTGGCTCACCGCGTCCTTGCCGTATTTGTCCTTCACGTAATCGATCACGCGGTCGCGGTTGCTCTGGCAGAAGTCGATGTCGAAGTCGGGCATGGACACCCGCTCCGGATTCAGGAAGCGCTCGAACAGCAGGTTGTACTGCAGCGGGTCCAGGTCGGTGATCTTGAGCGAATAGGCCACCAGCGAACCCGCGCCGGACCCCCGGCCCGGCCCGACCGGGCAGCCGTTGTTCTTGGCCCAGTTGATGAAGTCGCCCACGATCAGGAAGTAGCCGGGAAAGCCCATCTTGAGGATGGTGTTGATCTCGAACTCCAGCCGCTTGACGTATTCGGGCCGCTTCTGGTCGCGCACGGCCGCATCGCGGTACAGGTGGGCCAGGCGCTCTTCCAGGCCTTCAAACGAGGCCTGGCGGAAATACTCGTCGATGGGCATGCGCACGCCGCCCACTTCCGGTGTCGGGTAGTCCGGCAGCATGGGCTTGCCGAGTTCCAGCGTGAGGTTGCAGCGCTTGGCGATCTCCAGCGTATTGGCCAGGGCCGTGGGCACGTCGGCGAACAGCGCCTGCATCTGTTCGGCCGACTTGAAGTACTGCTCGCGCGTGAACTTGCGCACGCGCCGCGTGTTGCCCAGGATCTCGCCTTCCGAAATGCAGACGCGCGCTTCATGCGCCTCGTAGTCGTCGTAGGTCAGGAACTGCACGGGGTGGGTGGCCACCACGGGCAGCTTGAGCCGCGCCGCCAGCTGGACGGCGGCAACCACGTGGCGCTCGTCGTCGGGCCGCTGGGCACGCTGCAGTTCCAGGTAGAAGCGGTGCGGAAACAGGCCCGCGAAATACAGCGCGCATTCCGCGGCGCGGGCGCTGTCGCCCTGCAGCAGGGCCTGGCCCACGGAGCCGCCCTGCGCGCCCGACAGGGCGATCAGGCCCTCGCCCAGTTCCTGCAGCCATTCGAGCTTGACCACCGCCTGGTCGCGCACCACGTTTTTGGTCCAGGCCCGCGTGAGGATCTCGGACAGGTTCAGGTAGCCCTGGCGGCTTTGTACCAGCAGCAACAGGCGGGCAGCGGGCGCGCCAGCGTCCTTGCCCGGCACCTGCACCCAGATGTCGGCGCCTATCAGGGGCTTGACGCCCGCGCCGCGGGTTTCCTTGTAAAACTTGACGGTGCCGAAGAGGTTGCTCAGGTCGGTGATGGCCAGCGCCGGTTGCCCGTCGGCGGCCGCGGCGGCCACGACTTCATCGATGCGGTTGGTGCCGTCGACGACGGAAAATTCGGTGTGGAGACGCAAATGAACAAACATGAAGGGCATTTTAGGGCCGAGGCTGTCCGCTGAGGGGCCGCAGCCCGGTGCAAGGCCTTGCATGCCTGCCTACAATCGATCGCATCATGCAAATCCTGAACATTGCGGCCTACAAATTCGTCGCGCTGGCCCAGCCCGACGCGCTGCAAACCAGCCTGGCGGGCAGGCTGCAGGGCCATGCCATCAAGGGCACGGTGCTGCTGGCCGAAGAAGGCATCAACCTCTTCCTGGCGGGCCCGGCCGGCGATATTCATGATTTTTTGGCATGGTTGAAACAGGACCCACGCTTTGCCGACCTGCAGGCCAAGGAAAGCTGGTCCGGCGCCCAGCCTTTTCGCAAGCTGCTGGTCAAGGTCAAGCCCGAGATCATCCGCATGAACCATCCGGCCGTGCAGCCCGCGGCCGGCCGCGCGCCGGCGGTGGACGCCGCCACGCTCAAGCGCTGGCTGGACGCGGGACACGACGACACGGGCCGCCCCGTGGTGACGCTGGACACCCGCAACGACTTTGAAGCCGACGTCGGCACTTTTCACAATGCGATTGACTGGCGCATCCGCAAGTTCACCGAATTCCCCGAAGCCCTGCTGGCGCACAAACAGGAACTGGCCGGCAAGACCGTGGTGAGCTTTTGCACCGGCGGCATACGCTGCGAAAAGGCCGCCATCCTGATGCGCGAAGCCGGGGTGGAGAACGTCTGGCAGCTGGACGGCGGCATCCTCAAGTACTTCGAGGAAAGCGGGCACGCGCATTTTGACGGCGAATGTTTTGTCTTTGACGAACGCCGCGCGCTGGACCCTGCGCTCAAACCCCAGGTCAACCCGCCGGCCAAGCCTTTGAACCCGCCACGCGCCGCCCGCAGGCCCGAAGTTCTCGGGCTGTTGTCCGACAGCTGAGGCGAGGCGGGCGTGCGAAGCTTTTGAGTCGCTTGCATCCCACGTCCGCCAGCCGTCTCCTTTTACGGTAGCCACCATGCCCACAGACACTTACCCCGCACGCCAGCAGGCCTCCCACACCTCCCTGTCTCCTCTTGTCAGGCGCTTTGTCGCCCTGCGCCAGCAGACCGAGGCGCTGATACAGCCCCTGAGCCCGGAAGACTGCCAGCTGCAGTCCATGCCCGACGCCAGTCCCGCCAAATGGCATCTGGCCCACCTGACCTGGTTTTTCGAGACCTTTATCCTCGAACGTTTTGAGCCCGGCTTCACGCCTTTTGACGCCGGCTTTCGTGTGCTGTTCAACAGCTATTACAACGGCGTGGGCGACAAATACCCGCGGCCCAAACGCGGCCTGATCAGCCGGCCTTCGCTGGACGAGGTTCTGGCCTACCGCGCGCAGGTCAACCAGCGCATGCTGGCGGTGATGGACTCGGTCGAGGCCGGCGCCGACAGCGCGCGACGGCAGGAGCTCACCGAACTCGTGACCCTGGGCCTGCACCACGAGCAGCAACACCAGGAGCTGCTGCTGACCGACATCAAACACGCGCTGTCCTTCAACCCCGCGCGCCCGGCCTATGCGAGCCGTTGGCCGCTGGCCGGTATACACCCGCAGCCGGTGGAGTGGCTGCGCCATGAGGCCGGCCTGGTGGAACATGGCTACGACGCCGCGCGCGACGGCGAATTCGCCTTCGACAATGAAACGCCGCGCCACAAGGCCTATGTGGCGGCCTTCGAACTGGCCAGCCGGCCGGTGACCAACGGCGAGATCATGGCCTTTATCGCCGACAAGGGTTACCAGCGCCCCGAACTGTGGCTGTCCATGGGCTGGGACTGGGTGACTGAAAACAAGGTCAGCCTGCCCTTTTACTGGCAGGGTAGCGAGGGTGGCGAAGGCGGCTACCAGCACTTCACGCTGCAGGGCCTGATTGAAGTGGACCCGAACACGCCGGCCTGCCACCTCAGCTATTTTGAAGCCGACGCTGTTGCGCGCTGGGCCGGCGCCCGCCTGCCGACCGAGTTTGAATGGGAGCTCGCCGCGCGCGGCCTGCCGGCAGGCGCCGCGGGCCAGGGAAACTTTGTGGAGACATCGGCCTTCCATCCGCTGCCGCAGCAGGAAGGCAGCCGCGGCCTGCCTGCGCAGATGTTTGGCGACGTGTGGGAGTGGACGCAGTCCAACTACAACCCCTACCCCGGCTACAAGCCCTGGGAAGGCCTGGTCGGCGAGTACAACGGCAAGTTCATGTGCAACCAGTTTGTGCTGCGCGGCGGCTCCTGCGCCACGCCGCAAAGCCATATGCGCGCGAGCTACCGCAACTTCTTCCCGCCCGATGCGCGCTGGCAGTTCAGCGGCCTGCGGCTGGCGCGCGACCTTGCCTAATCGCGCAACACACCGAGCACGTCGGAGTTGAACTCGCGGTTATAGAGAATCAGCACCACCACCGCGGTCGCCAGCGCAAACGCGAAGGTCGAGAAAAACCAGGCCATGATGGCGAAGCTGAAATAGTAAGCCCTGAGCCCGTCGTTAAAGGTCTCCGCCGCCAGGCCCACCATGCGGCTGCTGCGCGCGGCAAAAGCTTCGCGGTCGAACTTGCCGACTTCAAACTCCTGCGGCGAAGGCATGGAGCCTATCAGCAAGGCCACAAAGGTGTACTGGCGCATGGACCAGCTGAAGCGGAAAAAGGCATACACGAACACCGCCACCATCAGCAGTACCTTGAGGTCGAAGATCAGCACCGAGGTGCGGACCGCGAACGGAATTTCGCGCACCAACTCGGCCGCCTTGTCGGTGGTGCCCAGCAGCGCGAACAAGCCGCCGATGATGATGATGGTGGTCGACGAGAAAAAAGCCGGCGTGCTCGAGAGGTTTTGCGTGATGATGCCGTCGATCACGCGCGGGTCGCGCGCGGTAGCCTGCAGCAGCCAGTAATGCCGGTAGCGGTTGGTGGTGCCCAGCAGCGAGGAGCGCTTCCCGCCGTAGCGCCGGGCGAACCAGGCATAACCCATCCAGCCCAGAAAAAACCAGGCAATCGCCAGCCAGTCGCTCCACGGAAGCAGGGTAAAGATTTGCATCGCCTGATCTTAATTTAGCCACCCGCCGTGAACTTCCGTTCCGGCAGCGGGATAAATTCAGTCTCGCCGGGCACCTGCCCCATGGCCTGCGCCTCCCAGTCTTCGCCGGCCTGCACGATGCGCTCCTTGCGGCTGGAGACAAAGTTCCACCACATGAAGCGGTGCGCATCGAGCGCGTCGCCGCCTATCACCACCAGGCGGGTTGGCACACCCGCGCTCAGTTGCACCGCCGCGCCGGGCGTCAGCGTCGCCAGGGTGTGCATGGCCAGCGGCTCGCCGTCGACCAGCAGGTCGCCGTCCACCGAATAGATTGCCATCTGCTCCGCGAGCGGCGGCAGCGTGAAAGGCGTACCGGCGGCCAGGGCCACGTCCAGGTACAGGGTCCTGGAAAAGGTCTTGACCGGCGAAGTCCTGCCGAAGGCCTCGCCGACCAGAATGCGCACGGCGGCGCCGTCCACCGTGGTGGCCGGAATGGTTTGCGCCGGCGTGTGTGAAAACGCCGGCGCGGTTTCTTCAAACTCCTTGGGCAGGGCGGCCCACAGCTGCAGGCCGTGGTTCACATAGGCGGTGCCGCGCAGGTCTTCGGGCGCGCGCTCCGAATGCACGATGCCGCGGCCGGCCGTCATCCAGTTGATGGCGCCGGGCTCTATGCGCTGGGCCGAGCCCAGGCTGTCGCGGTGCATCATCGCGCCCTCGAACAAATAGGTGACCGTCGCCAGGCCGATGTGCGGATGCGGCCGCACGTCGTGGTTGGTGCCGGGCTGCTCGGTCACCGGGCCGAAGTGGTCAAAAAAGATGAATGGTCCGACCGACTGCTGCTGCGCGGCGGGCAGCAGGCGGCGCACCATAAAGCCGCCGCCCAGGTCTTTGTGGTGGCCGGTGAGTTTCAACGCGGTGCTCATGGCAGGCGCTCCAGTTCAGTGATGATTTCCGTCGTGACGGTGGTCATGAGTTTGTGCACGGGGCATTTCTGCGCCACGGCGTGCAGCTCCTGCAACTGGGCATCGCTCAGGGCGCCCTTGATCTGCAACCTGGCCGAGAGCTTGTAGACGCCGCTGCGTTCCTGCGAGTCGTCGCGCTCTATGCGTGTATGGATGTCCTCGACAGGGATGCCTTTTTTACGGGCATACCACATCACGGTCAGGGCCTTGCAGGCGCCCAGGGCCGCGTCGTAGAGGTCGTGCGGGCTGGGGCCGCTGTCAGCGCCGCCTTCGGCTTGGCTGACGTCGGCGGTGAAGCTGTGGCCGCGGATCTGCACCTGCTGGGCCATCGCGGCAGTGAGATCGCGCTGGAGTTCAATGGTCATGGGGCTCCTTTGGGCAAGGGAAAAAGTCAGGTGGAGAATTTCGCGGCGATGGCGGCAACACGCTCGCCGAAGCTGCGCGCGGTTTCCAGGTCGCCGGGGGACATCTCGCCTGCGCCGGCATCGGAGGGCGACTGCGCGATGGCGCCGCTGTAGGAACCCAGGTAGTTGGCGTCGTTGCGCAGCGCGGCCTTGCTGTTGCTGGGCAGCATGCCCTGGCTGACCCAGATGCCGCCGTGCTGCATGGCCAGGGTGAACAGGTAGTTCAGCGTGGACAGCTTGTCGCCGTTCATCGCGGCGCTGTTGGTGAAGCCGGCGAAGAGCTTGTCTTTCCAGGCCTGGCTGTACCAGGGTCTGGAGGACGCGTCGGCGAACTTCTTGAACTGCCAGCTGACGTTGCCCATGTAGGTGGGCGAGCCCATGATGATGGCGTCGGCGGCATTGAGCGTCTCCCAGCCGCCTTCGGGCAGGTTGCCGTCGGCGTCTATGGCCAGCAGCTCGGCGCCGGCGCCTTCGGCCACCGACTGCGCCATGCGCTGGGTATGGCCGTAGCCGGAGTGGTAAATCACGACAACTTTGGGCATTCAATATCTTTCGCGGGAGAAGAATGAAATTTGAAACCAGGCTAAATAAAAGGGCTGCAGCCGGGCATGAAAGCCCCCGCTGCAGCCCTGCTTTTTCGCGGATCAGCCCTTGATCTTGGCGTCCACGCTCCAGGCGCCGCCGCCCCAGGCCGCCACGGTGAGCAGGCCGCCGACCACGGCGATGTTCTTGAAGAACATCAGTTGCTGCATCATGGCCTGTTCGGCGGGCACGCCCCAGTAGTTGTGGAAGATGAAGGTGATCACCACCGTGAAGAACGCGATGCCGAGCGCGGCCCAGCGCGTCATGAAGCCGACCAGCAGCAGCAGGCCCAGTCCCAGCTCAATCGCGATCGCGGCGGCCGCGGCGACTTCGGGCAGCGGCACGCCTTTGGAGGCGATGTAGCCGGCCGTTCCGGCAAAGCCGGCGATCTTGCTGAAGCCGGCGGGCACAAACAGCAGGGCCAGCAGCACGCGGCCGACCAGGGAGAGAGGGTTTTGCAGGGAGTTGAGCATGGTGAATCCTTATATGAGTAAGTGAACTAACGGGGAAATCATGGAGGAAAAAAACACTCTGGGCAAGCGCCGTGCGCTCATGCGCATTCGCGCTCGCCCTGGGTGTGGGTTACAGCGTGTTAGCCGGCGTTAAGGCGCCAGGTCAAACACCAGCACTTCGGCGTCCCGGCCATGGGCCAGTTGCAGCGTGGCTTCCGATTGCAGCATGGCGGCATCGCCGGCCTTCAGCACCCGGCCGTTGACTTCGAGCTGCCCGCGCACCAGGTGCACATAGGTCTTGCGCGTCGCGCCAAGTTCCAGCGTGGCGCTTTCCGCGCCGTCGAAGAGGCCCGCATACAGCCTCGCATCGGCATGGATCAGCACCGAGCCCTTGGCGCCGTCGGGTGAGGCCACCAGGCGCAGGGCGCCGCGTTTTTCGGCGTCGGCAAAGGTCTTTTGCTCATAGCTGGGCGGAATTCCGGTCACATTGGGTTCGATCCAGATCTGCAGGAAATGCGTGGTCTGGCCGTCCGCATGGTTGAACTCGCTGTGCTGCACGCCAGTGCCGGCGCTCATGCGCTGCACGTCGCCGGGCGGGATGCCCTTGATGTTGCCCAGGCTGTCCTTGTGCGCAAGTTCACCGCTCAGCACGTAGCTGATGATTTCCATGTTCTGGTGGCCGTGCGTGCCGAAGCCGCGGCCGGCCGCGATGCGGTCCTCATTGATGACGCGCAGGTTGCCAAAGCCCATGTGGGCCGGGTCGTAATAGCCGGCGAAGGAAAAGGAATGGAAAGACTTGAGCCAGCCGTGGTCTGCGTAACCGCGTTCGCTGGAGGTTCTTAAAGTCATCATGAGGTGCTCCTTTCGAGCTGGGTTGAGATTCGTTGGCGATGACTCCAATGTAGGCGGGGGACCCCGGCTTTCCATTGCTTCGCTTTGATGGCATCATTCAAATTATTTGAATCATTACTATGCCAGCGATCAACAACCGGGTACGCGACGCCTTGACGCCCGAAACCCTGGGCCTGATAGGCGCCATTCACGGCGCCGGCAGCATGGCGGCGGCCGCGCGCGCGCTGGGCCTGGTTCCCAGCGCCCTGACCTACCGGATACGCCAGGTGGAAGACGCGCTGGACGTGCTGCTCTTTGACCGCTCCTCGCGCCAGGCCAAACTGACCGAGGCCGGCAAGGAACTGCTGCGCGAGGGCAACCGCCTGCTGGCCGAGCTCGACGCCGTGGCCAACCGGGTCAAGCGCGTGGCCACCGGATGGGAGCCGCAGCTCACGCTGGCGGTGGACAGCGTGATCTCGCGCACCACGGTGATGGAGCTGTGCGAGGCGTTTTTCGCGCTGAACCCGCCCACCCGATTGCGCCTGCGCGAAGAGGCGCTGTCGGGCACGCTGGAGGCGTTGACCTCAGGCCAGGCCGACCTGGCCATAGGCGTGGCCATAGAGCCGTCCGTCAACAGCTCGGTGCAGCACAAGACCCTGGGCAGCATCCATTTCATCTATGCGGTCGCGCCCCACCACCCGCTGGCGCAGGCCCCCGAGCCCGTGACCGACGCCATGCTGATGCCGTACCGCGCCGTGGCCGTGGCCGATTCGGTGCAGCGCGGCAGCGGCATCACGGTGGGACTGCTGGGCGGGCAAGACATCTTCACCGTGCCCGGCATGCAGGAAAAACTCCAGGCGCAGCTGCGCGGCCTGGGCGGCGGCTTCCTGCCGGAATACCTGGCACGCCCCCATGTCATCACCGGCCGGCTGGTGGAAAAACGCATGCAGCGCGCCCCGCGCCAGGTGCCCATGAGTTATGCCTGGCTGCGCGCGCCCGACGGCAAGGAAGGGCGCGCGCTGCAGTGGTGGCTCAAACAATTGGAGAGCGCGGCCACGCGAAAAGCGCTGCTGGAAAGAGAGCAGTCCCTGTGAAAACCCGTAGTCGGTTCTTAATCCGGGCGAGGGAGCCCGGCCTGCGTGTAGAGTGTGCCTATGGTTTATGGTTGAGATGTGATGACCAATGCCGGGAGGCCGTGAATTGCGTGCGGGAGCAGCAAGGCGCCTCATTCATCAACCCGAAAGAAACTTAGAGACCTCAAATATGAAAAAAAACGCCAGCCTCCCCCTCCCTGAATCCGCGGCCCGGCGCCGCATCGCGGTCATAGGCGCGGGCATCGCCGGCATTGCCTGCGCGCGCACGCTGGCGCAGGCCGGCCACCAGGTCACGGTGTTCGAGAAGAGCCGCGAAGTCGGCGGGCGCATGGCCACCCGGGACAGCGAATTCGGCGGCTTCGACCACGGCACGCAGTATTTCACCGTGCGCGACGCGCGTTTCGAAAAAGCCCTGGCCACAGTCCCCGGGCTGGTGCGGCCCTGGAGCGCCAACACCGTGCGCATCCTCGACGAGCTGGGCCGCGTCGTGGCCTCGGCGCTGCCACCCAAGGAAGCGCACTGGGTTCCCACGCCGGGCATGAACGCGTTGCTGCGCCAATGGGCCCAGCCCCTGGCGGCCGCGGGCTGCCTGCTGCTGGAGACCGAGGTGCTGCGACTGGAGCGCGACAAACTGCACCCCGAACAGTGGCAGCTGCAGACCGAAGGACCGGGCGCCGGTAGCCGGGTGCACTCGGGCTTTGACGACGTGGTACTGGCCCTGCCCTCGCCGCAGGCGCACGCCCTGCTGCTGAGCTCGCAACAGGGCAAGCCGCTGATGGAGGCGCT
Organism: Polaromonas sp. CF318; assembly: GCF_000282655.1. GTDB lineage: Bacteria > Pseudomonadota > Gammaproteobacteria > Burkholderiales > Burkholderiaceae_C > Polaromonas. The sequence continues at coordinate 6,610 of NZ_AKIV01000101.1, read as the reverse complement.
CTCCAAGGTCAGCGTGGCGCCCTGCTGGACGCTGATGCTGGCCTTCCCCCAGGCCATGCAGCCCACCATGGCGCACCTGGGCCCCCATTGGAACGCGGCGCGCAGCACCCACCACCGCATCGCCTGGCTGGCGCGCGAGTCGTCCAAGCCCGGGCGCAGCCCGATCGAACGCTGGACCGTGCAGGCCAGCCCCGACTGGTCGCAGCGCCACCTGGAAGACGACGCCGAACGCGTCAAGGCCAAACTGCTCAAGGCCTTCACCGAAGTCACCGGCATACGCGCGGCGCCGCCCCATGCCGTGGTGCACCGCTGGCGCCATGCCCAGACCCTGCAGCCCCTGGGCAAGACCCATGTATGGGACGCCAAATCCCGCATAGGCGCCTGCGGCGACTGGTGCCTGGGCCACCGCGTCGAAGAAGGCTTTGTATCGGGCCTTGAAATGGCTCTTGCCATCGCCTGAAACCAGGTTCGGGAGCGCCCGCATGGAGGCCGAATACCGGGGCCGGTTTGCCCCATCTCCCACCGGCCCGCTGCATGCCGGCTCACTCGTCGCCGCCCTGGCCAGCTGGCTGGACGCCCGCGCGCACCAGGGCCGCTGGCTGGTGCGCATCGAGGACGTCGATACGCCGCGCTGCGTGCCCGGCGCCGGCCAGACGATTCTTGAACAACTGGCCCAATGCGGCCTGCTGCCGGACGAGCCGCCCGCCTACCAATCGCAGCGCGGCGCGCTGTACCAGCAGGCGCTGGATTCACTGGTCGCGCGCGGGCTGGCCTACCCTTGCGGCTGCACGCGCCAGGACATCGCCCGGGCGCTGGCGGCTTCCGGGCAGCCGCGCGAGCGCCATGGCGAGCTGGTTTACCCCGGCACCTGCCGCGACGGCCTGCACGGCCGCAGCGCGCGTGCCTGGCGGCTGGACACGCGAGCCCCCGCGAGCACCAACTGGCAGGACCGCCGGCTGGGCCCGCAATCGCAGGATGTGGCCCGCGAAGTGGGCGACTTCGTGCTCAAGCGTGCCGACGGCCTGTGGGCCTACCAGCTGGCCGTGGTGGTCGACGACGCGGCCCAGGGCATCACCGACATCGTGCGCGGTGAGGACCTGGCCGACAACACGGCGCGGCAAATCCTGCTGCAGCGCGCGCTGGGCCTGCCGCTGCCGCGTTACCTGCACACGCCGCTGGTGCTGGGCGAGAACGGCGAAAAGCTCTCCAAGCAAAACGGCGCGCAGGCCCTGGACACCTCCCAGCCGCTGGCCCTGCTGCGGCAGGCCGCCGCGGTTCTGGGCCTGCCGCCGGGCATAGACGCCGACACGCCGCAAGACTGGCTGCGCCAGGCCGTGCCCCTCTGGGCGGTGCGCCTTAAAATCAGCCGGTGACAGATACAACTTCCCCCCTCCCGCCCTCCGCCCTCCCCGACCCCTCCACCGAAGGCGCGGCCGCCGAGCCAGGCACACCGCGCAACATCCGCAGCTTTGTGCGCCGCACCGGCCGCACCACCGTCGGCCAGGCCAAGGCCTTTGCCGACGTAGGCCCCCAGTTCCTGCTGCCCTATGCGGCAGCGCCGGCGGACTTCGAGGCCATGTTCCAGCGCCAGGCCCCCACCATCCTCGAGATAGGCTTCGGCATGGGCGAAGCGACGGCCCACATCGCCGCGCTGATGCCCGAGAAAAACTTCCTGTGCTGCGAGGTCCACACCCCCGGCGTGGGCGCGCTGCTCAAGCGCATCAGCGAGCAGGGGCTCACCAACATCCGCATCCTGCAGCACGACGCCGTTGAGGTGATAGACAACATGCTCGCGCCGGCCAGCCTGGACGGTGTGCACATCTTCTTTCCCGATCCCTGGCACAAAAAACGGCACAACAAGCGCCGGCTGATCCAGGCACCGCTGGTCGCCAAGCTGGCCGCCCGCCTCAAGCCCGGGGGCTACCTGCACTGCGCCACCGACTGGCAGCCCTATGCCGAGCAAATCCTCGAAGTGCTGGCAGCCGAGCCGCTGCTGCGTAACACGGCGGAAGCTTCCCAGGGCGGCTACGCGCCCAAGCCGGCCTACCGGCCCCTGACCAAATTCGAGAACCGCGGCATCAAGCTGGGGCACGGCGTCTGGGATGTGGTGTTCACCCGTGTGTGAATGTCCGCCCCAGCCGGCATGAGCGGGCAGCCGTCCCACGGGCTGCCCACCCGCGAAGGTGTCAGCCCCAGCTGCGTGGGCCTGCCGGCGGGCGACTGGCCCAGCATCACCGACTTCCTGGTGCAGCGCTTTCCCGCAATCACGCGTGAAACCTGGCTGCAGCGCATGCGGGACGGCCTGGTGGCCGACGAGTTCGGCGTGCCCGTTACCGCTGAACGGCCCTACCGCGGCCACATGCGCGTGTACTACTACCGCGCGCTGGAGGACGAGCCCCGCGTGCCCTTCGAGGCCAGCGTGTTGTACCAGGACGAGCACCTGGTCGTGGCCGACAAACCCCATTTCCTGCCGGTCACGCCCTCAGGCCACTATGTGCAGGAAACACTGCTGGTACGCCTCAAAAACCGCCTGGGCCTGGACGGCCTGGCGCCGCTGCACCGCATAGACCGCGAAACCGCCGGCCTGGTGCTGTTTTCGGTCAGGCCCGCCGACCGGGATGCCTATCAGGCGCTGTTCAGGCGCCATGAGGTGGCCAAACACTACGAGGCCATCGCGCCATGGCGTGAAGACATTGTTTTTCCGCTGGTTCGCCAAAGCCGCATCGTGCAGGGCGAACCCTTCTTCCGGCAACAGGAAGCGCCCGGCCCCGCCAACAGCGAAACCCATATCAGCGTGCTGCAAGCCGGCGGCAACTGGGCCCGCTATGCCCTGAGCCCCGTCACCGGCAAGAAACACCAGCTGCGGGTGCATATGCATGCCCTGGGTATTCCCATCCTCAACGACAGGATCTACCCGCCTGTACACCCCACGCCCGACGACGACTACACCCGTCCCTTGCAGCTCCTCGCGAAATCCATGTATTTCATGGACCCGGTCACGGGTCAACAACGGTCTTTCCAGACCCGTTTGAGCCTGCTGGCAGGCCTGCCCCCGGCAACCGGCGGCTAAGCCTCTCTCGTTCTCTCCAGCCAAACCGCAGCATGCGGGTGCCCCTGCCCGCGCAGCCGGGCTGCGTCCGACAGCCGTGATGACAGGCTCCCGGCCTGCCCATGTCTCCTCATCCCAACGCATTTCCCGACTCCACAACCCCCTGGAAGGCCGACATGGGCCGGACCCCGGTATTAATCCAAAAGTGACGCTTTTCGTGAAATCGGTCACCAAAGATGTCAGGAAAGAGATGAAAAATCGCGTATTAGTTACATATTGAATCACTTTTCAGGATTCTCTACGTAGAAACCGATATATCTAGCATCTTGCATGCACGTGATTTTTTTCTCAAAAAATCAATCTAATCAATGCTTTACAAGAAATATACGAGGATTTTTCACATGCATTTTCCGAAGCCTATGGGAGAATCCTGTGAACTAGTTACATCGTTTGTACATATTTTTACAAGTAGCACTTAAGAAAACACCACTGGCCATACCCCTGTCCTCACCCCACCATGAACAAGTTCTACCGTACCGTCTACAGCGAGCTTCTGGGCACCTGGGTCGCCGTGTCCGAGAACTCGAGCGCGCGCGGCAAACGCAGCGGGTCCAGGGTGGTGCAGGTCGGCGCCGCAGGCGCTGTGGTGTTTGCAGGGCTCTTCAGCGGCGGCCTCAGCCCCGTGAGTTCAGCCTATGGGCAAACATTGCCGGAAGCCGCCTGTACCGCGGGCAATGGCGGCACGATGTACTCCGCCGCCTCGACCTGCGTGAATTACGTCAACAACACACGCATCTACCTGAATTCGCTGTCGACATCGACCTCCACCGGACTTAGCAGCCTCTCCACAGGGCTCAGCACCACCGACAGCAACGTGACTTCGCTGTCGACCTCGACGTCCACGGGCCTGAGTACCGCCACCAGCCGCATCAACTCGCTGTCAACGGGGCTGAGCACCACGGACAGCCGCGTCACCTCGCTGTCGACGTCTACATCCACGGGCCTGAGCACCGCCACAAGCAGCATCACGTCCCTGTCGACCTCGGCCTCCACCGGCATCAGTTCGCTGTCCACCGGCCTGAGCACCACCAACAGCGGCGTCACCTCGCTGTCGACGTCCACCTCGACCGGTTTGAGCACTGCAGCAAGCGGGATCGTCTCGCTGTCGACCGGCCTTAGCAGCACCAACAGCAGCGTGACGTCCTTGTCGACGTCGACCTCCACGGGCTTGAGCACCGCAAGCAGCGGCATCATTTCGCTGTCCACCGGTTTGAGCACGGCCAGCAGCAGCGTGGCCTCGCTGTCGACCTCGGCGTCCACCGGCATCAGTTCCCTGTCCACCGGCCTGAGCACCACCAACAGCGGCGTCACTTCGCTGTCGACATCCGCCTCGACCGGTATCAGCTCCCTGTCCACGTCGACGTCGACCGGATTGAGCACCGCTACCAGCGGCATTACATCGCTGTCCACCGGACTGAGCACGACCAACAGCAGCGTCACGTCGCTCTCCACATCGACCTCCACCGGCCTCAGCACAGCAACCAGCAGCGTCACGTCGCTGTCGACATCGGCCTCGACAGGCCTGAGCACCGCCACTAGCGGGATCACCTCACTCTCCACCGGCCTGAGCACCACCAACAGCAGCGTCACCTCGCTGTCGACATCGACATCGACAGGGCTGAGCACCGCTTCCAGCGGAATCACGTCCCTGTCCACAGGCCTGAGCACGGCCAACAGCAACGTCACTTCGCTGTCAACTTCGACGTCGACGGGCCTCAGCACTGCAACCAGCCGCATCAACTCGCTGTCAACGGGACTGAGCACCACGGACAGCCGTGTCACCTCCTTGTCCACCTCCACTTCGACAGGCCTGAGCACGGCGACCAGCGGCATCACCTCGCTCTCCACCGGGCTCAGCACAACCAACAGCAGCGTGGCCTCGCTGTCGACCTCGGCATCTACGGGCTTGAGCACCGCCACCAGCGGAATCACTTCCCTGTCCACAGGGCTGAGCACTACGGACAGCCGTGTCACGTCGCTGTCCACCTCGACATCGACCGGCTTGAGCACCGCAGACAGCCGGATCACGTCACTGTCAACCTCGACGTCGACGGGCTTGAGCACCGCCACCAGCGGCATCACTTCACTGTCTACCGGCCTGAGCAGCACCAACAGCAGCGTGGCCTCGCTGTCGACCTCGGCATCGACGAGCGTCAGTTCGCTCTCGACCTCCACGTCCACCGGCCTGAGCACGGCTAGCAGCGGCATCATTTCGCTGTCGACGGGCCTGAGCACCACGAACAGCAGCGTGATATCACTGTCGACTTCGACGTCTACGGGTTTGAGCACAGCCGCCAGCGGCATCACCTCGCTGTCAACGGGACTGAGCACCACCAACAGCAGCGTCACCTCGTTGTCGACCTCCACCTCAACGGGACTGAGCACTGCGGCAAGCGGCGTCGTTTCCCTCTCCACGGGCTTGAGTACTACCAACAGCAGCGTGGCTTCGCTGTCAACTTCAGCATCGACGGGCATCAGCTCTCTCTCGACCTCCACCTCCACAGGTTTGAGCACGGCCACCAGTGGCATCACTTCACTGTCCACGGGTCTGAGCACAACCAACAGCAATGTGGCGTCCCTGTCGACGTCGACCTCCACAGGCTTGAGCACGGCCGATAGCCGGATCACATCCCTTTCCACCTCGACATCGACCGGCGTCAGTTCCCTATCCACGGGCTTGAGCACCGCAAGCAGTGGCATCATTTCGCTGTCCACAGGGCTGAGCACCGCGGACAGCCGCGTCACTTCGCTGTCCACCTCGGTATCGACCGGCTTGAGCACCGCAGACAGCCGGATCACGTCACTGTCAACCTCGACGTCGACAGGCTTGAGCACCGCCACCAGCGGCATCACTTCACTGTCCACCGGTCTGAGCGGCACCAACAGCAGCGTGGCTTCGCTGTCGACCTCGGCATCGACAGGTATCGGCTCGCTCTCGACCTCCACGTCCACCGGCCTGAGCACAGCCGCCAGCGGCATCATTTCGCTGTCCACGGGCTTGAGCACAACGAACAGCAACGTCACTTCGCTGTCGACCTCGACGTCCACGGGGCTGAGCACCGCCACCAGTGGCATCAGCTCCCTGTCGACCGGCTTGAGTACGACCAACAGCAGTGTCGCGTCCCTGTCCACGTCCTCGTCCACGGGCCTCAGCTCGCTCTCAACCTCAACGTCCGCCGGCCTGAGCACGGCTGCCAGCGGGATTACCTCGCTGTCCACCGGGCTAAGCACCGCCGACAGCCGTGTCACTTCGCTGTCCACCTCCGCATCGACCGGCCTGAGCACCGCAACCAGCGGCATCGCATCCCTGTCGACTTCGACCAGTTCGCTGTCCACCGGCCTGAGCACGACCAACAGCAACGTGACATCACTGTCGACTTCCACGTCTACGGGTTTGAGCACCGCCGCCAGCGGCGTTACCTCGCTGTCGACCGCCAGCAGCTCGCTGTCCACTGGGCTCAGCACGGCCAACAGCAATGTCACCTCGCTCTCCACGGGCCT
>NZ_AKIV01000100.1 GCF_000282655.1 Polaromonas sp. CF318 | reverse complement strand
CCGCCTTGCCGTGCTGGTGCACTGTCTGCGGCGGCGCGCCTGGCCAGGACCGCTTCGCTGGGTTTTGTGAACGGCTCCGGGATTAGCCCGTCGTCGATTTCAAGGCCAGCATCACCACAATGACCGCGGCCAGGACCAAGGCCAGTCCTCGCCAGAAGGCCAGCGGGTTTCGCTCCAGCAGGGGCTGCCGCGTCTTGTGCAGGAAAGCCCGGTTGGGGTGGCGCAGGTCATACACAAACTCCGACAGTTCGCCATAACGTCTGGCCGGGTCGGGGTGCACGGCCTTGCGCAGCACGTCGTCTATCCAGGCCGGGATCTCGCGGTCGTCGCGCAGCGCGGAGTCGTAGCGCAGCCGGTTTTGCGCGGCGCGGGTGCGGCTTTTGGCGACTTCGGCGCCATAGGGCAGCCGCCCGGTGAGCATCTGGTAGGTGATGACGCCCAGCGAGAAGATGTCGGAGCGCGTGGTGCCGCCCTCGCCCAGGAAATACTCGGGCGCCGAATACTGGGCCGTGCCCAGGATGTTGTCCCGCCCGCCCGGCGCGCCAGGGGTATCGGCCTCCACAAGGCTGGCGACACGGGTTGAACCGAAGTCGATGATCTTGGCGGTGCCCGTGCCGTCGATCATGATGTTCTCGGGCCGCAAGTCCTGGTGCAGCATCTCGAGCCGGTGGAAGGCGCGCAGGCCTTTGGCGATCTGCTCAATGAGGCCGCGCACCGCCTCCAGCGCGGGCCGGGGGTTGTCGATCATCCACTGGGCCAGCGTTTGCCCGTCTATGTATTCGGTGGCCACATACACGTAGTGGCGTTTTCGGGTCGGCACATAGGGCTTGAGCACATGGGCGCTGTTGATGCGCCTGGCGATCCACTCTTCGGTCAAAAAGCGCTCAAGGTAAACCGGGTCGCCGCCCAGATCTATGGAGGGCGTCTTGAGGATGGCGAGCGCGCCCGTGTCGTTGTCGGTGGCCAGGTAGATATGGCTGCGGCTGCTGCCCTGCACTTCCCGGACGATGGTGTAGCCGTCAAACTGAGCCCTGGCCTCGAGCATGGGCGGCAGCGGCAGGCCTGACAGCTGCTGCAGCACCTCGCCGGCCTCGCGGCGTGGCAGCGCATCGACGCGCACGACCTGGGCCGTGAGGTTGTCGGCGCTGCCGCGCTCAAAGGCCTTGTCGACAATGGATTTCGCGGCCGCATCCAGTCCGCCGGCCTCATCGGCATGGCGGTGGATGATGGCGGCCATGTCGTGCTCGCCGACATGGTCGTACACGCCGTCGGTGGCCAGCAAAAAGATGTCGCCCTGCTCCAGCTGCTGGGTCTGGTAGTCGATTTCCAGCTGGGGCTTGAAACCCAGCGCGCGGCCCAGGTAGCTCTGGCCCTGGGCAATCCACACGCGGTGGTCGCGGGTCAGTTGCTCCAGCGCCTTGCCGCGCAGGCGGTAGATGCGTGAGTCACCGACATGAAAAATATGCGCGGTGGCCGACTTGATGACCATGGCGCTCAAGGTGCACACATAACCTTTGTCCTGGTCGTAGCGGTAGGGACTTTTTTGCGTCTGCGCGTGCAGCCAGGAATTGGTGGCGCTCAGGATGCGCTCGGCCGATGTCTTGACCGTCCAGGCTTCCGAGGTGCAGTAATAGTCTTCCAGGAAACCGGTGACGGCGTACTGGCTGGCCACGTCGCTGACGGCGCTGCTGCTGATGCCGTCGGCCAGCGCGATGGCGATGCCCTTGGCGCTGAGCTGCGGCTCCTGCGGCACGTAGATGCCGTGGAAATCCTGGTTGCTTTCCTTGCGGCCCTTGTCCGAATACTGGCCTGCCGATATCTTCAGTTCAGGGGACATAGGGGGTGGCGGCAAAGCCCTCGCGCAACTTGCATGCGCGAGGGCTTTTGTGTTGGAGGCGGATTATTTGAAGGAACGGCTCGGTCCGGTTTTAACGTGGGTCGCGTACAGCGTCAAGCCGGTGAAGGCCAGGCCGCCCACCAGGTTGCCCAGCACCGTGGGGATTTCGTTCCAGATCAGGTAGTCCATGATGGTGAAGTGCGCGCCCAGCAGCAGGCCCGAAGGGAACAGGAACATGTTCACGATGGAGTGTTCGAACACCATGTAGAAAAACAGCATGATGGGCATCCACATGGCGATCACCTTGCCGCTGACCTGGGTGGAGATCATCGCGCCGACCACGCCGGCCGACACCATCCAGTTGCACAGCATGCCGCGCACAAAAAGCGTGAGCATGCCGTTGGCGCCGTACTTCTGGTAACCCAGGGTGCGGTTCTCGCCCACCACGCCTATGGCCTTGCCCACCGCGCTGGGCTCCGTCGAGAAGCCGTTGGTGACGTAGATGGCCATCATCACGGCCACCGTGAACGCCCCCAGGAAGTTGCCGGTAAAGACCAAGCCCCAGTTGCGCAGCACGCCTTTGACGGTGACGCCCGGGCGCTTGTCGATCAGCGCCAGCGGGCACAGCACGAACACGCCGGTCAGCAGGTCGAAGCCGAACAGGTAGAGCATGACAAAACCCACCGGGAACAGCACGGCGCCCAGCAGGGGCTGGCCGGTCTGCACATTGATGGTGACGGCGAACCAGGCCGCCAGGGCCAGGATGGCGCCAGCCATATAGGCCCGGATAACGGTGTCGCGGGTGGACATGAAGATCTTGGACTCCCCCGCGTCCACCATCTTGGTCACAAATTCTGAAGGCACTAAATAAGCCATACCATCCTCGAGTTTTTTAATGAGCGGCCGCAAAAGGCCAAAAAAAATCCACCCCCAGGCGCCCCCAAAAAATGGGAGGCTGGAAGTGGACGTCGTTATCCATGGATCCGCCGGGCAACGGCCTGTGGGCCGCGCCTTGCCCGGCCGTCATTAGCCGGGCGGATCACTCAAAGCAACTACTGTGCCGCCGGGAATGCGGCCTGAAACCGGCTTTTTTGCCCCCGCAGGCGCCGGCATGCCGGGCGCATTGCCCCAAATGCGTGCACCGGTCGGGGCTGGCTCAACATTTTGGTGCTTACTTCAGCAGCTCCAGCACCTCGGCTTTTTTCTTCTTGAGCAGCAGGACCAGGAACTTTGCCGGCAGCGTGGCGCTGGCATTGCGGCCCACGGTGTGGATGTCGTTGGGGCCTTCATAAAAGCTCTGGCCGGCCGTCAAGGTGACCTCCTTGCCGCCCTTGACCTGCATCACGATGGCGCCTTCGAGCACATAGACAAAGGCATGCGCGTGATGGCGATGCACCGGGTCGGCGGCGCCCGGGGCGTAGTCCACCGTGATCATCAGGCCTTCCTTGCCAGGAAGATCGGACAGGTCCTTGGCCATGACCGGCTTGACGGTCACGCCCTCGGGGCCGGCGGCCATGGCGGGCTGGGCGAGCAAGGCGGCGCTTGCGAGAAACAGGGAAACACAGGTCTTGTTCATGATGGCTTCTTCACAGGGTTGCGGGGGTGGCTCGGGATTGAGGCGCACCTGTCCTGATGACGATTGGCGCCGCCGGTTTGTGACACCGGCGCCCTGCCCTCACTCGTGCCTCCTGCCTCTTGCTCCTTATTTCGCGGGCTGGGATTTGAACCAGTCCTCGAAAGTCATGCCGCCCAGGCGCGCCTTGCCAACGGGCACCAGGGTGTCGTCCTTGAGCGCGGCGCCGAAGTAGCGCGCCTGCGGGTCGGCGACGACCTTGCGCGGGTCATTGCTTGCGCTCAGGAAGCGCTGGACGAGGTCGGACAGGCGAACCTTTTCCGGGCCGGCGATCTCGACCGTGCCGTTGACCGGCGCGCCCAGCGTGAAATCGGCCATCGCGGCGGCCACGTCGTCCGACGCAATGGGTTGCACAAAGGCCGGTGACAGCCGCACCGTCTGCCCTTCGGTGCCCGACTGCGCGATGCCGCCCAGGAACTCCATGAACTGGGTGGAGTGCACGATGGTGTAAGGGATGCTGCTGGCCCTGATGATTTTTTCCTGGGCGATCTTGCCGCGGAAATAACCGCTTTCCACCAGCTTGTCGGTACCCACGACGGAGAGAGCGATATGGTGCGTGACACCGGCGGCCGCTTCGGCCGCGAGCAGGTTGCGGCCCGAGGTTTCAAAAAATTCCAGCACGGCCTTGTCTTCAAACGAGGGCGAATTGGCCACGTCAACGACCACCTGGGTGCCCGCAAGGACTTCCGCCAGCCCCTGGCCGGTGAGGGTGTTGACGCCGGATGCCGGCGATGCGGCGATGGCCTCGTGGCCGCGCTGGCGAAGGATGTTGACGAGTTTGGATCCGATGAGGCCTGAGCCTCCGATGACGACGATTTTCATGGGTGTACTTTCTGGTCCAGGGTGGAGCTAGAGGTGGAGGTGGCGGTGCTCATTTGAGTACCACCTGCCTCTATGACGATTGACGCCGCCGGTTTGTGACGCCTGCGCCCTGCCCTTGCCATTTCTCTTGCCCCCTCCCCTCTGGGGGAAGGAGTCATTCATCAAGCTGTGTCTACAAGGAAAAATCCGGTCGGATGGGTCAGCTTGCCGACGCTTTTCCTTCGAGCAGCTTCACCATGGCCCAGAGCACCCGGTTGGCGGGCACGGCCACGCCCAGCGCCTCGCCGCGCCTGACGATCAGGCCGTTGAGGTAGTCGATCTCGGTGGGCTTGCCGCGCGCCAGGTCCTGCGCGGTGGAGGCGTACTGGTTGGGCATGCTGCCGGCCAGCTTCTCCACGGCGGTGTGCACGTCGCCGGCCACCTGCACGCCTTCGGCCTTGGCGACCGCCAGGCATTCGGCGACCACGTCGCGCATCACATCGATCACACCCACGCCCTGCACCGTCTTGCCATAAGGCAGCTGGGCAATGGCCGAGACGGCGTTGTAGGCGCAGTTGAGGATGAGCTTGGCCCAGAGCGCGCCACGCACATTGGCAGAAATCTCGGTGGGCACGCCGGCGGCAATCAGGGCTCGCGCCACGGTTTCGCCGAGGGCCGAAGGCTCGATCACCAGGTCGCCGCGGCCGTGGTGCTTGAGGTGGCCGGGGCCGGCCATTTCGGTGGCGACATAAACCACGGCGGCGGCCACGGCATGCTGCGGCAGTACGGCGCGCAGGCGATCGGCATTGTCCACGCCGTTTTGCAGGCACAGCACCAGGGTGTCGGGCTTGAGATGCGGCCGTATCAGCGCGCCGGCCGATTCGGTGTCGGTGGACTTGACACAGAACAGCACCAGGTCGGCGCCCTGGACGGCGGCCGGGTCGCTGCTGGCGGCCAGGCGCACATGCTCGTCGAACATGCGGGTTTCCATGCGCAGGCCGTCGCGCTCAATGGCCTGCACATGCTGGGGCCGCGCGACCAGCACGACCTCATGGCCGGCGCGCGCGAGCATGCCGCCGAAATAACAACCGACGGCGCCTGCGCCCATCACGGCGACTTTGAGGGATTGGGTCATGGACTGCCTTGTGCCTGTAAAGGAATGCGAAGACAGCGATTGTGGGTGAAGTCTGCGGTATCTGCTGGCGCCCCGATGGAGTCCCTAACCCAGGCTGCCGGCAAAGCGCCGGCCCAGTTGCCCGCGCTCGAAGGCATCGGCCACAAAGTCGATGAAAACACGGGTCCTGGCGGGCATCTGGCTGCGCGTGGCGTAGTAAATCGAGATGGCGCCGGCATCCACATACCAGCGCGGCAGCAGCCTCACGAGTTCGCCGCGTTCCAGCTGCGGCAGCACGTCGGGCACCGCGAGCAAGGTCACGCCCAGGCCCATCAGGGCCGCGGCGCGCATGGCGGCGGGGTCGTTGACCACCACGGATTCGGCCTGGGCGGCCGGCATTTCGGTGCCGGCGGCATCGCGCATCAGCCATTGGCGCAACCGGCCCGTGGCGCTGGAACGCATCAGGATGCCGCTGAGCCCGGCCAGGCCCGCGGGATCGGTGGGCGGTGGGCGCCCGGCCATAAAGGCCGGCGAGGCCACGGCCACCAGGTGGATGGGCGCCAGGGGGCGCGACACCACACCGGGCGAGAGCTCAAAACCGCCGCCTATGGCGGCGTCATAGCCCTCGGCGATCAGGTCGACCGGGCGGTTCTCGAAATACCAGTCGGGGCGCACCAGGGGGTAGCGTGCCAGGAAGGCCGGCAGCAGCGGCAGGATGTGCTCGACGCCAAAGGTCGGCGACATGCTGACCTTGAGCGGGCCGGCGGGCGCGCCGCTGTCATCGGCCAGGGCCGCGATGGCGGACTGCAGCGCGTCGAGGTTGCCGCCAATCGAAGCCAGGAAACGTTCGCCGGCTTCGGTCAGCGTGAGCTTGCGCGTGGAGCGCTGGAACAGCCGCACGCCGAGGTTGCGCTCCAGCATGGCGACATTGCGGCTGACGGCCGCGGGTGTCAGCACCAGGCGCCGCGCCGCCGCCGAGAAGCTGCGGCCCTCGGCGCTGCGCACAAAGGACTCAAGGTTGGCCAGGGTCTCCATGGCGGCATCTTAAAGCAATGCTTGAAGATGATTCAAGCCATTCCTGGCTTATCAAAACACAATCGAAATCCCATCATTCACTCCACCAACCCCCCTTCAACAACCCATCGACAACCCAAGGAGTGAATTCATGTCTACCCTCAACACAAGCTTCCCCAGCATTGGCATCATCGGCGCCGGCGCCATAGGCACGGCCTTTGCCAAAAACCTGGCCCGCCACGGCATCCCCGCCACGCTGTCCAACAGCCGCGGCCCGGACTCGCTCAAGGACCTGGTGCGCGAACTTCCGGGCATCAAGGCCGGCACGCGCGAAGAAGCGGCCGCGAAAGACATGGTGTTTGTCGCCGTCAACTGGGGCCGCCTGCCGGCCGCGCTGGCCGGCCTGCCGGATTTCGGCGGCCGCATCGTCATCGACGCCAACAACCCGATTGAAGCGCCGCTGTTCAAGCCCGCCGAATTGAACGGCCGGCTCTCGAGCGAGGTGTTCAGCGACCTGGTTCCCGGCGCGCGCGTCGTCAAGGCCTTCAACCACCTGCAGGCCCAGCTGCTGGCCAGCGACCCGGGCAGCGAAGGCGGCAAGCGTGTGCTGTTTTTTTCGGGCGACGACGCCGCGGCCAAAGCCACTGTGGCCGCGCTGATCGCCCGGCTCGGCTTCTCGGGCATAGACCTGGGCGCGCTGGCGGTAGGCGCGCGCCTGGCGCAATTCCCCGGCGGCCCGTTGCCCGTCCTCAACCTGGTGCAGTTCGGCTGAGGCCACTGCGCGTCCAGGTGGCCGGCCTGACCCGTCACTGACGAAGCAGGCCGGCTCGCGCGGCGCGCTGCGTAAAGTCACAGTTTTTTTACCGTCGGTTTACCGGCGCTAGACCGCCGCTATACCGGGCCATCGCTCAATGGCGGTGCGCAGGGTCCTGCGCGGCCTGGGCTGAACAAGGGCACTTGTTGCCCGCCCAGGCAGGTCAGAAGTTGCCGGCGCCATGCGCCGGCTTTTTCCGGAGAAAACATGAAGTTCACCTATTCATCCAAATTGTTGTGGCTGTCCACCGCCGCGCTGTCCCTGGGCGCCGCGCTGGCGCAACCGGCACAGGCGGCGCCGCTGGCGGCAAACTCACAGGATGTTTACATCGGCGGCAATATCGCCGCCAGCCGAGCGCCCGGCCTGGGCGGCAGCATTGACGGCGCCCTGGCCAACCAGGGGCTGGGCAGCAGCACCTCGACCGGCACGCCGGGCACCTCGGGCGGCCTGCGGCTGGGTTACCGACTCAACCCCAACCTGGCCTTTGAGGCCAGCTATGACCGCATAGGCTCGACGGACCTGCAGTCGGCCATCGTATCGCCGGCGGCGGACAGCGCCTCGGGCACCTGGAAGGCGCACGGCTTCGGCCTGCATGTGCTGGGCATCGCGCCGCTGGACAAGCAGTGGTCGGTTTATGGCCGCGCGGGTGTCGAGCAGTGGCATACCTCGCTTGATACGGCGTCGGCCACCGGCAGCACCGCCAACGTCTCGACGACGGGCTCCAACACCTCGCTGGCGCTGGGCGCCGGCGTGGCCTATGCCATCTCGCCGAATGTGGATGCCACGGCGGAGCTGGTGCGCTACAACCGCGTCGGCACGTCCTCCACGGGCAGCAGCGCGGTGAACCAGGTCAATTTCGGCCTGCGCTACCACTTCCTCTGAGCGCATTCTTAAAAGCACCCTGAAGGCAGGGTGATCCCAAGGCCGGCGCCTGCGCGTCGGCCTTTTTTATTGTTGTTTTTGTCTTGGGCGGGCGCGTGGCGCAGGCGCAGCGTCAGGCCCGCGGCAGGCTGATCCGGGCGCACAGTCCGCCGCTTGCGGCCGGCAGCAGTTCAAACCTGCCGCCATGCACGCGCACGATGCGGTCCACGATGGCCAGGCCCAGCCCGGCGCCGGGAGGGCCGCCGCGCGTGCTTTCAGCACGGCGAAAAGGCTGCTTCAAGGCCTCGGCCTGCGCGGCGGCAATGCCGGTGCCATGGTCCGTCACCTCTATCCAGGCCGAATCGCCCGAGCTGCCGGTAGCGATCACGACCGGCGGCAGGCCGTGGCGCCAGGCGTTTTCGACGAGGTTGGTGAGCACGCGGCGCATCGCGCGCGGGCGCAGGGGCACGGGCGGCGCGTTGCCGGCCTCCAGCGCCACCGGCATGCCCTGGCCGGCCGAGGCGGCCGCCACCTCGGCCGCCAGCGCATCCAGCGACACGGGTACCGGGGCTTCGCTGTCGGTGCTGCGGGCAAAGTCCAGGAACTGGCCGATGATGGCGTCCATTTCTTCCACGCCGCGCGTCATGCGGGCCATGAGTTCCTCATCGGCCTTTTCGCGCAGGATCTCTATGCCCAGGCGCAGCTTGGTCAGCGGCGTGCGCAGGTCGTGCGACACCCCCGCCAGCATCAGCGCGCGCTCGTCGTCGGCCTGGGCCAGGCTGCGCACCATCTGGTTGAAGCTGCGGCTCAGGTCGGCGATTTCCGTGGGGCCGTCTTCGGGCAGCGGCTGGGGGCTGCCGCCGCCGGCCAGGGTGTGCGCCGAAGCCACCACGCGCCGCAGGGGCCGGTTCAGGTGGCGATGGATCAGCAATGCGCCCAGCAAGGCCAGCAAGGCGCTGGTGAGCGAGGCCGCGATCCACGCACCGGTGAATTCGCGCGCCGGCAGCACGCCGGGCAAGGTCACCCAATGGTCGGCGCCATCGAGGCGCAGCCGCACAGCCAGGCTGCCGCCGGCCTCGCGGCGCCAGATGATTTCGGAGCCCTCGCCTTCCAGCGCAATGCCGCGCGAGGCTTCATTGACGAAGCGCCGCTCAAGCCGGCTCAGGAGCGGGCGCTGGCCGCGGCCTCCGCCTTCCTCGTCGTCCGCGATGCCCTGCATGGCACGGCGGTTGAACTGGGCCACAAAGGCTTCGCGCTGGGCCGGCGGCATGGCGGCCAGGCCGGCGCGGATGGCGCCGACGTTGCGGGCCACCGCCACCGACAGCTGCGCCAGCCGCGGCTTGACGATCAGCTGGCGCACCAGCAGCGCGCTGGCCAGCTGGCCGACCACAACGAGCACCACGATGAGCAGCACGTTGCGCCCGAACAGGCTGCGCGGGAACAGCGTCATGCAAAAAACCTCATGGCTTGCCCGCCTTGCCGTGTCTGGCCGCGCCGCCTTCGGGCACAAACACATAACCGACGCCCCACACCGTCTGGATGTGCGCCGGCTGCGAGGGGTCGGCTTCGATCAGCTTGCGCAGGCGCATGACCTGCACGTCAATGCTGCGGTCGGTGGCTTCGTGGTCGCGGCCATAGGCCAGCTCGATCAGCCTGTCGCGGCCCAGGGGGCGGTTGGGATGCAGCGCCATCGCCTGCAACAGGCTGAATTCGCCGGTGGTGAGCGGCACGTCCTCACCGTTTTTGTCCAGCCGGCGCGCATCGAGCGCCAGGGTGAAGTCGCCGAAGCGCACCGTGCCCCGGCCGGGCAGCGGACCGCTGTGCGCGCCCAGCATGCGCTGGCGACGTACCAGCGCCTGGATGCGGGCCAGCAGTTCGCGCGGGTTGAAGGGCTTGGGCAGGTAGTCGTCGGCGCCCATTTCCAGCCCGACGATGCGGTCCACCGGGTCGCCGCGGGCGGTGAGCATGACGATGGGAATGGTTTCGCCCTGGGCGCGCAGGCGCCGGCACACCGCCAGGCCGTCTTCGCCCGGCATCATCACATCGAGCACCAGCACGTCAAAGCGCTCGCGCGCCAGCAGGGTGTCCAGGGTTTTGGCGTCCTCCAGCGTGCGCACGGCATAGCCCTGGTCGCCCAGGTAGCGCTGCAGCAGGCTGCGCAGGTCGGCCTCGTCGTCGACCACCAGGACCCGGGCCAGTGGCTCGCTCATGGTGATGGGCCTGTCTGCAAAAGCGCGTTGAAAACAACCATCGGAAACACCCGCAGCAAGAAAGATGCCCCCATGGTAGCGGCCCGCGCCCGGCCGCCTGCCCGGCAAATCATGACAAATGATGACAAAGCCGGGGTTTGCTCATGCCTTGTCATCAAGAGGCCGCTTGCCGCCATGCCTGGTTCACATCTTGCGGCCACAGTGGCGTCACGGCGCTGCAATACGGCCGAAACCTCAAGTCCCTTCACCGTTCAACACCAACCTTCAAGGAGTTCGCCATGAAAACCACGCTTTCCGCCACCGCCCTGACATGTGCCTTGCTGGTCGCGGGTTTTGCCGCCCCCGCCGCCGAAGCGGCCAGCCGCCACGTGGTGCGAACCCACGCCGATGGCGGCGCCACCGTCAGCAAGGCCATCACCCGCCAGGGCCCGCAAGGCGGCACGCGGGTACGGAACCGCAGCACGACCGCCGACGGGCAAGGCAATGCCAGCACCGCGGGCAGCGTCTCCACCACGGGCCCCAACGGTGCCACCGCCGTGCGCAACGGCCAGGCCAGCCGCAGCGCGGACGGCTCGGCCGAGCGCAGTGGCAGCTTCGCCGCCACCGGCGCCAAAGGCAGCGTGGAAAGCAGCGGCAGCAGCAGCAAAACCGCCGACGGCAGCGTGAACGCCAGCCGCAACACCACGGCCACCAGCGCCGCCACCGGCAACAGCGTGCAAAGCACGGCGTCCTATAACCAGGCCACCGGCGTCACGCGCAGCACGACCTGCTATGACGCCACGGGCACGGCCATGAGTTGCCCCTCGCGCTGAACGGGCCCGGCCTTCCACCGGAGCGGATTCTTCCAAACCTTCCAACCTTTACCTGGAGCACTTTCATGACCCCCACCTTCCACCTCCGCGCTTTTTCCATCATGGCCGTGCTGGCACTGGGCACCGCGGCCCATGCCCAGTCAGCCAACGCCGCCCGCCTGGAAAAAGCCCGCACCGAATTGCAAAAGCGCTTTGACGCGGCCGACACCAACAAGGACGGCAAGCTGACACGCGAAGAAGCACAGGCCAAAATGCCCAAGGTGTACAAAAACTTTGATGCCATCGATACCGGCCATAGCGGCGCCGTTTCGCTGGCCGACATCGAAACCTTTGTGGTGTCGAAAAAAGGTTCGCGCAAGCCGGCCGGCTGAGCCGCATGCATGCTTCAAGCTCGACAACGGCCGGCTTTGCCTTCTTCCCGTCCCACCGGACGCTGATTGACTGGAGATTCTTGATGACGCTTCTTGCCACCCGGGCTGGGCATGCCGGCCTTGTCGCGACGCTGCTTTTGTCCGCCACCTTGAGCCTGGCCGCGCCGGCGATACCCGAGGGCGTGCGCCGTATCGCCGACCTGCCCTACGGCCAGGACGAGCGACAGCGCATGGACGTCTACCTGCCGGCCCCCACGTCGGGCATGGCGGGCAACACGGCGAAGGCGCCCGTCATCGTGATGGTGCACGGCGGCGCCTGGATGGTGGGCAACAAGGCCATGCCCAAGGTGGTGGAGAACAAGGTGGCCTACTGGGTCAAGCAGAAGGGCTATGTCTTTGTCTCGGTCGGCTACCGCCTGATGCCGCAGGCCGACCCCCTGCTGCAGGCGCGCGACGTGGCCACGGCGCTGGCCAAGGCGCAGGGCCTGGCGGCCTCCTGGGGCGGCGACCCGGCGAAGTTCATCCTCATGGGCCATTCGGCCGGCGCGCACCTGGTGGCCCTGCTGGCGGCCTCGCCGGCGCTGGCGCGCGAGGCCGGCGCCCACCCCTGGCTGGGCACCGTCGCGCTCGACAGCGCGGCGCTGGACCTGGAGCGCATCATGCGGGCGCACCACATGCGCTTTTACGACAAGGTGTTCGGCGCCGACCCGGCTTACTGGCGCAGCGTATCGCCCAGCAGCGTGCTGGCGCCGGACGCCACGCCCATGCTGCTGGTGTGCTCGACGCAACGGGGCGACGGCCCCTGCCCCCAGGCGCGCGATTTTGCCGCCAAGGCCGCAGCCAAAGGCGTGCGCGCGAGCGTGCTGCCGCAGGACCTCACGCACGAGCAGGTCAACGCCACGCTGGGCCTGCCCGGCGCCTACACCGAGGCTGTCGACGGCTTTATGGCAAGCCTGTTGTCTCGTCCTTAGGCACCGGCTCGCGGCGGTGGTGGCTGAAAAAAGTCCACATCAGCAGCGAGGCATCGGGCCCCTGGGGCTCGTTGAATTCGAAACTCGCGTTGCCGCCGCTCCAGGCGTGGCCCAGCATGTCCACATCACATTTGACGAGCTGCGGCTTGCGGCCCGCATACCAGGTGGCGGTCTGGTAGGCATGGCGCGGCCGCCGGCCGCCGCGGCGCTCGGGATGGCGGCGCACGACGGGCCCCTCGCGCGACGCGCCCTCGGTGATGGCCGGGCCGTTGATGATTTCAAACTGCTCGGCCAGCTGGTCGGCGTTGACCCGCCGCACCACGCTGTCGTGGTCGCCGTGGATCAGCAGGGCCGGCATGCCCGGGAACTGCGGCTGCTGGCTGGCAAAGGAGCGCGCGGCCGCGCCGTAGGATGAGCCCGAGCCGTGCTGCATGGCGCGGTAGGCGCTGAAGGGCGAATGCGTGGTGCCGAACACCGGCGCCGAGTGCATGCCCACGGCCGCGATCAGCTGCGGATGGCGCAAGGCCACGATGGCGGCCAGCGCGGCGCCGGCCGACAGGCCCGCGACATAGGTGCGCGAGGCGTCCAGGCCGTGCTTGTTCTGCACCTGAGCGATCATCGCGGCGATCACCTCGACATCGCCCTCCCCCCGCTGCGTGGCCCGCCTGTACCAATGCCAGCAACGATGGGCATCGGCCGCGGCCGATTGTTGCGGATAAAGCACTGCGAAGCCCTTGCGTTCGGCCAGCTCGTTCATGCGGCTGCCCGCCGCGAAGTCGGCCGCCGTTTGCCGGCAACCGTGCAGCATGACCACCAGCGGGCGCGGCGTAGCGGGCGTATCGGACACCCCGGCCGCGGTGGCGGGGAGGTAAAGCCAGTACATCATGCGCCGCGCATCGGTGTAGAGGCCGTCCCCCGGTAAAGTGAACCAGGCCTTGCGCCAGGTGCCGGGCAGGCCGGCGGCCGCGCGCGCCTTGGCCGCCGCGGACCGGCGCGCCTTTTTGGCGGCGGACAGGTCCGCGGCGGGCTTGACCTCCTTGAGCCGGGAGCGCGGCAAGCCAAACACCGAGCCTTTGGGCAAGAAGCTTTCGAACAGGCGCAAGCCCTCCGCCTGCTGGACCTTGCTGACGCGGCGCATGCTTTTCAGCCAGAGGCTGCTCAGGCTTTTGGACATGAAGGGCGGTGGAGTTGAGGGGTCATGGAAGACGGCGCGGTGTGCCGGGCCGGCGTGCAATTTATAAGTACACGGTTATTTTGCTGCATCGCAGCAAAATGTCTACCCACCAAGGGCTTTAAGCGCTGCCGTCCGGCTTGAATCGAGTGCCTTTCGTCACAAAATCAGGGTTTTCGGGTGCAAAAACCCTGGCCGTTACCATTGGGGGCCTGGCCCGCGCGCCCAAAAATGCCTTTTTGAGGCCCTCTTCGACCTGTTTCACCCGTTTTGCCCCATGCCCCAGTTTCTGACCGCCGCCCTCTACCAATTCGTCGAGCTGCCCGATTTCGCCGCGCTGCAGGCGCCGCTGCTCGCGCATTGCGAGGTGCATGGCGTCAAGGGCACGCTGTTGCTCGCCGCTGAAGGGATTAACGGCACGATTGCGGGATTGCCTGAGGGCGTTCATGCGGTGCTGGCCTATCTGCGCGCCGACCCGCGCCTGGCGAAGCTGGAGCACAAGGAGGCCTGGGCCGGGCAGATGCCCTTTTACCGCATGAAAGTGCGGCTCAAGCGCGAGATCGTCACCATGGGCGTGCCCGAAGTCCACCCGGCGCTGATGGCCGGCGAATACGTCAAGCCGCAGGACTGGAACAAGCTGATCCATGAGCCCGGCGTGGTGCTGGTCGACACGCGCAACGACTATGAGGTCTCCATAGGCAGCTTCGAGGGCGCGATCAACCCGCACACCGGCAGCTTTTCGGAGCTGCCCGGCTGGGTGGAGCGCGAAATGGCCGAGGGCGGCAAGCTGGCCGCGCGTGACGGCAAAAAACCCAAGGTGGCGATGTTCTGCACGGGCGGCATACGCTGCGAAAAATCCACCGCGCTGCTGCGATCCAAGGGCTTTGAGGAGGTCTACCACCTCGAAGGCGGCATCCTCAAATACCTGGAGACCGTGCCCGAGGCGCAAAGCACCTGGCAAGGCGAGTGTTTTGTGTTCGACGAGCGCGTCTCGGTGGGCCACGGGCTCAAGCCCGGCGGCTTCACGCTGTGCCGCTCCTGCCGCGACCCGCTCAGCGAGCAGGATCGCCAGTCGCCGCTGTATGAACTCGGGGTGAGCTGCCCGCACTGCCACGGCAAGACGACCGACGAACAAAAAGCCGGCTACCGCGAACGCCAGCGACAGGTCGAGCTGGCCGACAAACGCCAGGCCGCGCACATAGGCGTGCGCCAGCCCGGCGCCTGACGGTTTTCTGCCCATGACCGGCGCGCTGCCCGTCCTGTATTCCTTTCGCCGCTGCCCCTATGCGATGCGTGCGCGCCTGGCGCTGGCCGTGAGCGGCGAGCCTTACGAATTGCGCGAAGTCGTGCTGCGCGACAAGCCGGCCGAACTGCTGGCCGCCTCGCCCAAGGGCACGGTGCCCGTGCTGGTGCTGACTGATGGCACGGTGATAGACCAGAGCCTGGACGTGATGTTGTGGGCGCTGCGGCGCAAGGATCCGCAAAGCTGGCTGCAGCCGCCCCGGGGCTCCCTGGACGACATGCTCGCGCTGATCGGCCACAACGACGGCGAGTTCAAGCGCCACCTGGACCGCTACAAATACCCCCATCGTTATCCCGATGAATCGGCCGGTGATGCGCAGGCTTTTGCGTTGTTGAACCGCGCGCAAGGTGCGGTGTGGATGGCCCGGCTCGACGGCATGTTGGACGCCGGCTGGCTGTATGGCACACGCGCGAGCCTCGCCGACATGGCGCTGCTGCCCTTTGTGCGCCAGTTCGCGCATACCGATGCCGCCTGGTTTGCCGCGCAACCGTGGCCTAAGCTGCAGGCCTGGCTGGCGGAGTTTGAGGCCGGCGCGCTGTATGCCGGGGTGATGGACAAGCATGCGCCCTGGCGGGCCGGACCTGCCTAGCCCTTGGCATATTGCCGGAACTCCATCAGGCGTTCCCAACGGCGCAACCCCATGACCATCATCATTACAGGCAGATATTCATGAGACTTGGCCGCAGCAGCTTGTTGCGATGGTGCTAGGCCTCTTTGCGTTTTACCCCCTCTCCCTCTGGGAGAGGGACTAAGAAGGCCTCAGCGCTGAATACGCGTGGACAGCACCACCGAGGTATGCGTGCGCTCCACCCCGTCGAGCAGGCCTATGCCGTCTATCAGCGCGTCCAGCCTTTCGATGGAGCCGGCCTGCACGATGGCAATCATGTCGTAGGTGCCGCTGATGGACAGCAGTGAACGCACCTCGGGAATCTTGCGCAGCGCCGCCTCCACCGTGCCCGTGAGCTTGAGGCCGACGGTGAGCATCACGTGGGCCGATACCTGCGACTGTTCATAGGCCTCACCGGTGCGCGCGCCGTAGCCGGTGATGACCTTGTCGCGCTCCAGCCGCGTGATGCGGGCCTGTACCGCCGTGCGCGACAGCCCGACCTTGCGCGCAAGCAAGGCCATGGGGCAGCGCGCGTTGTCGCGCAGCTCGGCAAGCAGGGCCTGGTCTATGGCGTCGAGTTGCATGGTGTCACTCCAAAATAGTCAAATTGTGTATTTAGATAGACCATTTATCTAAAGTATGGCGTTATTTTGTCTAAATTGATACTGGTAACTGCCTGCCCCGGCTTCCACAATGGGCCATGCCTCGCACCGGGGCACATTCCCCAGGAGAACCTTATGAAAAAAATCATGGTCGCAGGCGCCGGAAAAATCGGCTCGGCGATTGCCGCGCTGCTGGGCGCCACCCGGGACTATTCGGTAACGGTGGCCGATGCCTCGCCGGCCGCGCTGGCCGGCATCAAGACCGGCCCGCGCGTGCAGCGGCTGGCGCTGGACATCGGCAACCCGGCGGCCCTGCGCACCGCGCTGGCCGGGCAATATGCGGTGCTCAGCGCGGCGCCCTTCCACCTGACCACGCAGATCGCCGAAGCCGCCGTTGCCGAAGGCGTGCACTACCTGGACCTCACAGAAGACGTGGCCAGCACGCGGCGTGTGAAGGAGCTGGCCGCCGCGGGCGCGCGCACGGCATTGATCCCGCAGTGCGGCCTGGCGCCGGGTTTTGTCTCCATCGTCGCGGCTGAGCTGTGCCGGCGCTTTGACAGCCTGCACAGCGTGCGCATGCGGGTGGGTGCGCTGCCGCAGTTCCCGTCGAACGCGCTCAACTACAACCTGACCTGGAGCACCGACGGCGTCATCAACGAGTACTGCGAGCCCTGCGAGGCGATTGTCGAAGGCGTGCTGCGCC
This sequence comes from Polaromonas sp. CF318, assembly GCF_000282655.1. GTDB lineage: Bacteria > Pseudomonadota > Gammaproteobacteria > Burkholderiales > Burkholderiaceae_C > Polaromonas. The sequence continues at coordinate 46,754 of NZ_AKIV01000100.1, read as the reverse complement.
AGGTGCCGCCGCTGGCCGAGCATGAGGAGTTCTCGCTGGACGGCGTAACCTACGAGGCCTTCAACACCTCGGGCGGGCTGGGCACGCTGTGCGAAACCCTGCAGGGCAAGGTCACCCACCTCAACTACAAAACCATACGCTACCCGGGCCACGCGGCCATCATGAAGGTGCTGCTCAACGACCTGCGCCTGCGCGAGCGCCGCCATGTGCTCAAGGACCTGCTGGAAAACGCCCTGCCCGTGACGCTGCAGGACGTGGTCATCGTTTTTGTCACCGTGAGCGGCCAGCGCGAGGGCCGGCTGATGCAGGAGACCTATGCGCACAAGATCTACAGCCAGGTGGTGGACGGTGTGCTGCGCAGCGCGATCCAGGTGACCACGGCTTCCGGCATCTGTGCGGTGCTGGACTTGCTGGCCGCAGGCCGGCTGCCGGCGCGGGGGTTTGTGCGGCAGGAGGAGATCGCGCTGGGGGACTTTTTGGCCAACCGCTTCGGCAAGGCTTATGCCGAGCACCCGGCCGAACGCGCCGCAGCCTGAGGACTGCGTTCAGAGATCTGGCGCTATCGCCTCGGCATAGTCATACAGCGCGCCCAGGATGGCCTCGCCGCGCTCGTCGGTGGTTTCCGAAAGCACGTCGATGCGTGCAAACAGCGCATCCACATTGCGCGCCCCGCCCTCGCCTTCGAGCAGCCAGGCCACGCGGTGCGCCTCCCAGCGTTCGGTGTCTTCGGGCGACAAGGTTTCGGGGAAATTGCGGGCGCGGTAGCGGAACAGTATTTCCTCGAGCCTGTCGTCGTCAAAGCCGGTGCGGCTGTGGGCGAGTTCGGCGGGCGACAGCGCACGCAGCTGGTTCAGGCGGCGCCGGTCGGCGTTGCCGACAAAGCCGCCGTAGAGGTCTTCATCGACGTCGGGCGCGGCCTCCTTGGGGCGCTGGAAGACCTCGGGCCAGATGGCGCTCATGTCGGGCAAGGCCGCGGCTTTTTCGGCATTGCGCAGGGCCGCGGGGATGTCCACGCCCCACTGGGCCGCCATTTCGGGCGTCAGGGTGGCGAGCTTGCGCACCACCATGGGCGATTTGTTGAGGTGCACCGACTTGATGGGCAGGCGCTGCACGCCCTCGGGCAGGTCGGCGGAGCGGCTGAACAGGCGCTGGCGCAGCGTGGCGACGTCCAGCAGCGGCAGCTCGGCGGGGTCTTGCGACAGGTCCCAGGCCAGCAGTTCGTTTTTGTTGGTGGGGTGCGTGGCCAGCGGCCACATGACGGCCAGGCAGCCGCGCTCGGGCGGGAACATGCCGGAGATGTGCAAAAAGGGCTGGGCCGTCTGCGGGCTGGTGGGCAGGCCGAGTTCCGTGGCAACCCTGTCCTTTTTGTGCAGGCTCAGGGCAAAGTCGAAGAGCTTGGGCTGGGCCTGGCGTATCAGCCGCGCCAGCGCGATGGTGGCGCGCACGTCGGACAGCGCGTCGTGCGCCGCATCGTGCATCAGGCCGTTGGCGCGTGCCAGGTCCTCGAGCTTGAAGCTGGGGCGGGTTACGCTGGGGTCATCGGGAAAACGTTCATCGGGTTTGCGCGGCCAGACGATGCCTTCGGGCCGCAAGGCGTAGCACATGCGCACCACGTCCAGCAAATCCCAGCGGCCGCAGTCGTTCTGCCACTCGCGCGCGTAGGGGTCTATCAGGTTGCGCCAGAACAGGTGGCGCGTGACTTCGTCGTCAAAGCGTATGGTGTTGTAGCCCACGCCTATGGTGCCGGGCTGGGCCAGCACGGCCTCGATGCCGGCGGCGAATTCATGCTCGGCCACGCCGCGCTCCAGGCACAGCTGGGGCGTGATGCCGGTGAGCAGGCAGGACTCCGGGTCGGGCAGGTAGTCGCTGGCGGGCTTGCAGTACAGCATCAGCGGTTCGCCGATTTCATTGAGGTCGGCGTCGGTGCGTATGCCGGCGAACTGCGCGGGCCGGTCGCGCCGGGGGTTGATGCCGAAGGTCTCGTAGTCGTGCCAGAGAAAGGTGTGGGAGGCCATGGAGCGTCTCGGTAAGGATTTAAAGCAGGGGGGAGAACAGCCGCGCCGTGGCGTCGGCCAGCCGCATCAGAAAACGCTGCGACCGGTGAGCACGCACGGCGGCGGCGCTGCGCAGGTCGGTTTCAAACTGGGCGGCCAGGGGCCCGGCCAGCGCCGGGCCATAGACCACCGCCATGACCTCGAAGTTCAGGCGAAAGCTGCGATTGTCGAAGTTGGCGGTGCCGGCCATGGCGCAGTTGTCGTCGACCACCAGCGTCTTGGAATGCAGCATGCGGGCCTTGTATTCCCAGACCTGGACGCCGGCGGCAATCAGCTCGTCGTAGTAGGAGCGCGCGGCAGCGCTGACGATAAAGCTGTCGCTGCGGCGCGGCAGCAGCAGGCGCACGTCGACGCCGCGCAGCGCGGCGCTGGTCAGCGCCATCAAGGCCGGCTCGCCGGGCACAAAGTACGGCGTGGTCAGCCAGGCGCGCTGGGTGGAGGCGTTGATGGCCGCGACCTGCATGCGGTGTATGGGCTCCAGTGTGGTGTCGGGCCCGCTGGTGACGATCTGCACCGGGATCTCGCCGGCCTCGGCGTCGGGCTGCAGCTGCGGCAGCAGTTGCGGCACGGCGCGCTGCCCGTCGTTGGGGGACTTGCCGGTGGTATAGGCCCAGTCCTCAAGAAAGGTGGTCTGCAGCCAGCGCACAGCACTGCCTTCTATGCGCAGGTGCACGTCGTGGTAGGCGTCGCGGCGGGCACGCCGGTCTTCCTCGTCGGTGATGTTGACGCCGCCAGTAAAGCCTATGCTGCCGTCGCAGACCACGATCTTGCGGTGGGTGCGGTAGTTGGTCACCGGGCGCAGCCGCCGGCCTATGCGGGTGTCGTGGAAAAACGCGACCTGGCCGCCGGCGGCCAGCAGCGGCGCCAGGAATTTGCCGCCCAGGCGCTTGGAGCCCAGCGCGTCCACCAGCAGGCGTACGGTGACGCCCTGCCCGGCTTTTTCCACCAGCAGGTCGCGCAGCAAGGTGCCTATCTGGTCGGGCTCGAAGATGTAGTACTCGAGGTGGACGTGGTCGCGCGCGCCGCGCACGGCCTTGAAGATGCTGTCAAAGGTGCGCACGCCGCCCGACAGCAGCTTGACCGAGGTCGCGCTGGATACCGGCAGGCCGCAGGCGGCGGTGCCCAGCGCCGCCATTTGCCGCAGGGCCGCGGGCGCCTTCTCGGCGGCCTCGCGCAGCAGGGCCAGGTCGGCACCCGCGCGCTCGCCGGCGCGGCTGCGCAAGCGCTTGAGGCGCTGTTTTTTCAGGCGCTGGGGCCCGAGGAAGTAATAAATGACAAAGCCCGCGAAAGGCAGCAGGGCCAGCGACAGTATCCAGCTCATGGTGGACACCGGAGCACGCTTTTGCATCACGATCCAGATGGACAGCACCGCGATGTAAAGGCTCCAGGCCAGGGAAAGGCCGGTTTTCCATTCGGAGCTGAGTTCGGGGAGCGTCAAGGCGTGGACTGAAAGGGTTGGCGGCGCTGGCGGACATGAAAAAAGGCCGATAGCGTGATGCTACCGGCCTTTTGGGTGAGTGCCGGGAATTCAGCGCCCCGGCTTGCCTCAGTTGGTCTCCGCCGCCTCGGCTTCGGGCTTGGCCTTGCCCTCTTTCTTGGGCAAGGGCTGGATGTCGAGCTCGACTTCGCCGGTTTCCACGCCTTTTTCGTCGGCCGTCACCTTCATGTCGACCGTGAGGCGCCCGCCGTCTATCAGTCGGCCGAACAGCAGTTCGTCGGCCAGGGCGCGGCGAATCGTGTCCTGGATCAGGCGCTGCATGGGGCGCGCGCCCATCAACGGATCGAAGCCCTTCTTGCCGAGGTACTTGCGCAGCGTGTCGGTGAAGGTGACTTCGACCTTCTTCTCGGCCAGCTGGGTCTCGAGCTGCAGCAGGAACTTGTCGACCACGCGCAGGATGACGGCTTCATCAAGCGCCTTGAAGCTGACAGTGGCGTCCAGGCGGTTGCGGAACTCGGGCGTGAACAGGCGCTTGATGTCGGCCATTTCGTCGCCGGACTCGCGCGGGTTGGTAAAACCGATGGTCGCCTTGTTCATCGTCTCGGCACCGGCATTGGTGGTCATGACGATGATGACATTGCGGAAATCGGCCTTGCGCCCGTTGTTGTCCGTCAGCGTGCCGTGGTCCATGACCTGCAGCAGCACGTTGAAGATGTCCGGGTGCGCCTTCTCGATTTCGTCGAGCAGCAGCACGGCATGCGGCTTCTTGGTGATGGCCTCGGTCAGCAGGCCGCCCTGGTCGAAACCGACATAGCCCGGGGGCGCGCCTATCAGGCGGCTCACGGCATGGCGCTCCATGTACTCGGACATGTCGAAGCGGATCAGCTCGATGCCCATGATGTAGGCCAGCTGCTTGGCGGCTTCCGTCTTGCCGACGCCCGTGGGGCCGGAGAACAGGAAGGAGCCGATCGGCTTGTCGTCCTTGCCCAGGCCCGAGCGCGCCATCTTGACGGCGGACGCGAGCACGTCGAGGGCCTTGTCCTGGCCGAAGACCACACTCTTGAGGTCGCGTTCCAGCGTCTTGAGCTTGCCGCGGTCGTCGTTGGACACGTTGGCGGGCGGGATGCGGGCGATCTTGGCCACGATCTCTTCGACCTCGGCCTTGCTGATGATCTTTTTGCGCTTGGACGCGGGCAGGATGCGCTGGGCGGCGCCGGCTTCATCGATGACGTCAATCGCCTTGTCGGGCAAATGGCGGTCGTTGATGTACTTGGCGCTGAGTTCGGCCGCGGCCTGCAGGGCGGCCACGGCGTACTTGACGCTGTGGTGCTCTTCAAAGCGCGACTTCAGGCCCTTGAGGATGTCGACGGTTTCCTGCACGGTCGGCTCGACCACGTCGACCTTCTGGAAGCGCCGCGACAGGGCCGCGTCTTTCTCGAAGATGCCGCGGTATTCGGTGAAGGTGGTCGCGCCTATGCACTTGAGCTGGCCCGAGCTGAGCGCGGGCTTGAGCAGGTTGGACGCGTCCAGCGTGCCGCCCGAGGCCGCGCCGGCACCGATCAGGGTGTGGATTTCGTCGATGAAGAGGATGCCGTTGGGCTTGTCCTTCAGCGCCTTGAGCACGCCTTTCAGGCGCTGCTCGAAGTCGCCGCGGTACTTGGTGCCCGCGAGCAAGGCGCCCATGTCCAGCGAGTAGACATTGGCTTCGGCCAGGATCTCGGGCACGTCTTTCTGCGTGATGCGCCAGGCCAGGCCCTCGGCGATGGCGGTCTTGCCCACGCCGGCCTCGCCGACCAGCAGCGGGTTGTTCTTGCGGCGGCGGCAGAGGATCTGGATGACGCGCTCGACCTCGTACTGGCGGCCGATCAGCGGGTCGATCTTGCCGTCCTTGGCGAGCTGGTTCAGGTTGACGGTGAACTGCTCGAGCGGAGAGGCTTTTTCGTTCTTCTCGCCGCCCTCTTCGTTCTCGGCAGCGCTCTCGCCGGCCTTGGCGGGCTCGGGCGGGTCGCTCTTCTTGATGCCGTGGGCGATGAAGTTCACCACGTCCAGGCGGGTGACGCCCTGCTGGTGGAGGTAATACACGGCGTGCGAGTCTTTTTCGCCGAAGATGGCGACCAGCACGTTGGCGCCGGTGACCTCCTTCTTGCCGTTGCCGGTGGACTGCACGTGCATGATGGCGCGCTGGATCACGCGCTGGAAGCCCAGCGTGGGCTGCGTGTCGACGTCGTCGGTGCCGGCGACCTGCGGCGTGTTGTCCTTGATGAAGTTGGCAAGCGACTTGCGCAGATCATCCACGTTGGCGGAGCATGCGCGCAGCACTTCCGCGGCACTGGGGTTGTCCAGCAAGGCAAGCAGGAGGTGCTCGACGGTGATGAACTCGTGGCGCTGCTGACGCGCCTCGACAAACGCCATATGCAAGCTGACTTCTAATTCCTGGGCAATCATTGATCTTCCTTTCGGCTTGCTTGGGTTAACTTAACTGACAGATAGTTCAAATATTGGCCGGATTCGCGATTATTCAATGGGCTCGCTGACACACTGCAGCGGATGGCCGTTCTTGCGGGCGGCCTCGGTGACCTGGTCGACCTTGGTGGCGGCCACATCCTTGGAGAAGACCCCGCAGACGCCTTTACCGTCCAGGTGGATCTTCAGCATGATCTGGGTGGCGGTTTCCCGGTCCTTGTTGAAAAACTCCTGGATCACCACCACCACGAACTCCATGGGGGTGTAGTCGTCGTTGAGCAGGACCACCTGGTACATCTGCGGCGGCTTGGTTTTTTGCGGCCGGCGCTCCAGCACGACCGAATCCCCTCCGGCGCCGTTGTCCGGCCTGACGGCGGGTACCGGAGGCTGCGCCGGGGAACTGGGAGATTTGGGAGACTTGGTTGCCATGGAATTCATTCTAGCCACCGATATAGCCCAGTGCGCCTGATAGGGAAATTGGTGGCGGGAACGCGACATTCAAGCGTGATTTTTTGCTTAGAACCTGCTTACGATTTATTGGGGGTCACGCAGGAGTCTTTTCGGGATGGGATGCAAGGCGCGGTGCGCCGCCAATAGCGAGCTATTGGCAAGCGCCGCAACGCCGCAGACCGCCCGAAAAGGCTCCTGCCCTTCGGGTTGGGGTGCAATCGGGCGATTTGGCGCCCCAACGTGACCCCCAATAAATCGTAAGCAGGTTCTTATTTCGCGGACATGAAAAAACCGCCTCGGGATTGCTCCCGGGCGGCTTCAGAATAGAGGGCTGGGCCCGCTTTACATGTGGTCGATCATGACCTGGCCGAAACCGGAGCAGCTGACCTGGGTCGCGCCTTCCATGAGGCGCGCGAAGTCATAGGTGACCTTCTTGGACTCGATGGATTTTTCCATCGAGCTGATGATCAGGTCGGCAGCCTTGGTCCAGCCCATGTGGCGCAACATCATCTCGGCCGAGAGGATCTCGGAGCCGGGGTTGACGTAGTCCTTGCCGGCGTACTTGGGCGCCGTGCCGTGGGTGGCTTCGAACATCGCGACGGTATCGCTCAGGTTGGCGCCGGGAGCGATGCCGATGCCGCCGACCTGGGCCGCCAGCGCGTCGGAGACGTAGTCGCCGTTCAGGTTCAGGGTGGCGATCACGCTGTATTCAGCGGGGCGCAGCAGGATCTGCTGCAGGAAGGCGTCGGCGATGCTGTCCTTGACCGTGATTTCCTTGCCGGTTTTCGGGTTCTTGAACTTCATCCATGGGCCGCCGTCGATTTCCACTGCGCCGAATTCCTTCTTCGCCAGGGCGTAGGCCCAGTCACGGAAGCCGCCTTCGGTGAATTTCATGATGTTGCCCTTGTGCACGATGGTCACGCTGGGCTTGTCGTTGTCGATGGCGTACTGGATGGCCTTGCGCACCAGGCGCTCGGTGCCTTCGCTGGAAACCGGCTTGATGCCGATGCCGGAGGTGTTCGGGAAGCGGATCTTCTTGACGCCCATCTCGTCCTGCAGGAACTTGATGAGTTTTTTGGCCTTGTCGCTGCCGGATTCGAACTCGATGCCGGCGTAGATGTCTTCCGAGTTTTCACGGAAGATGACCATGTTGGTCTTCTGCGGCTCTTTGACGGGCGAAGGAACGCCCGCGAAGTACTGGATGGGGCGCAGGCAGACGTAGAGGTCAAGTTCCTGGCGCAGCGCTACGTTCAGGCTGCGGATGCCGCCGCCCACGGGCGTCGTCAGCGGGCCCTTGATCGACACGACGTAGTCGCGCACGGCATGCAGGGTTTCCTCAGGCAGCCACACGTCGGGACCGTAGACCTTGGTGGACTTTTCGCCGGCATAGACTTCCATCCAGTGGATCTTCTTCTTGCCGCCGTAAGCCTTGGCAACAGCAGCATCGACCACTTTCAACATGACCGGCGTGATATCGGCGCCGGTGCCGTCGCCTTCGATGAACGGGATGACGGGTTCGTCAGGCACATTCAGGGAGTTGTCGGCGTTGACAGTGATTTTTTTGCCTTGGGAAGGCACTTTGATGTGCTGGTACATGTAGGAAAGTCTCCGGTGGGCGCTGTGGCGATGATAGGTACGCCGTGTAGCAGGTTAGGTAAAAACCCCTAAATTCTAGCCGTAAATCCACGGGGGAAAAGAATTTGGGGGCTTGTGTCAACGGCCGGTGAAGGGGCTCCGTTACGGAAGGGCCTCCGAGAAGTTCGGGGTATTTTTTCCAATAACGTTTTAAGGAAATTCCAAATGAACAAAATCCTCGCTGCTCTGATCGCTGGCCTCTTCGCCGTTGGTGCCTACGCACAAGCTCCCGCTGCCAAGCCTGCTTCCGCTCCTGCTGCTGCAGCAGCCCCCGCAGCTACCCCCGCTACGCCAGCCACCCCTGCTGCCAAGCCAGCAAAGCCCACCAAGGAAGAAAAAGCTGCCGCTGCTGCCGCCAAGAAGGAAAAAGCCGCTGCTGAAAAGAAAGCAAAAGCTGAAGCCAAGGCCGCCAAGAAAGCTGAAGCTGCTGCAGCCAAGAAGGCAAAGGCTGAAGCCGCTGCCGCCAAGAAAACTGAAGCCAAGAAGTAAATTCCTGGTGACTTCGGTCAGAATGCCCGCCGCGTGCGGGCATTTTTTATGCGCGTCGTTTATGCTGGCAGGTCAACTTCATGCGTGGTGACTCTATGTTTTCAACCCCTGGCGCCTTCTCTCTGGGCAAGGCATTTCGGGCCCTGGCCGGCACTTTTTCCCTGGCCGCCCTGCTCTCCCCGCTATGCGCCTGGTCCCAGGACGGCCCACAGATGAACCTGCAGCGCGTCAAGCTGTCGGCCGGCATGCACCTGATTGATGCACAGGTGGCCCTCACGCCTGAGCAGCGGCAAACCGGCCTGATGTTCCGCAAGGAGATGCCGCAGCAGGAAGGCATGATCTTCGTGTTCGAGCAGGCCAGCCAGCAATGTTTCTGGATGAAAAACACCCTGCTGCCCCTGACGGCGGCCTTTGTGGCGGATGACGGCACCATCGTGAACCTGGCCGACATGAAGCCGCAGACCACGGATGCCCACTGCTCGGCCCAGCCGGTGCGCTATGTGCTGGAAATGAACAAGGGCTGGTTCGCGAAAAAAGGCATCAAGGCCGGCAGCAAGCTGGGCGGTCCCTTCTTTGAGGCCAGGCGCTGATTTTTCTGCCTGCCCGGAACAAAAAAAGCCGACTTGAAGTCGGCTTTTTTGCGGGGGCGCTGGATGCGCCGCAAGCGTCAATCAGGCGAAGTTGGCTTCCGCGAAGCTCCAGTTGACCAGGTTGGACAGGAAGGTTTCCACGAATTTGGGGCGAAGGTTGCGGTAGTCGATGTAGTAGGCGTGCTCCCAGACGTCCACCGTCAGCAAAGCCTTGTCGGCGGTGGTCAGCGGGGTGCCGGCCGGGCCGGTGTTAACGATGTCCACGGTGCCGTCGGCTTTCTTGACCAGCCAGGTCCAGCCGGAGCCGAAATTGCCCACGGCAGATTTGACGAAGGCTTCCTTGAAAGCTGCATAGGAGCCGAATTTGGCATTGATGGCCGCGGCCAGCGCGCCGCCGGGCTCGCCGCCGCCGGCGGGCTTCATGCAGCTCCAGAAAAAGGTGTGGTTCCAGATCTGGGCCGCGTTGTTGTAGACGCCGCCGCTGGACTTCTTGACGATCTCTTCGAGCGTCATGGACTCGAACTCGGTGCCTTTTTGCAGGTTGTTGAGGTTCACCACATAGGCGTTGTGGTGCTTGCCATGGTGGTACTCAAAGGCTTCCTGGCTGTAATGCGGCGCCAATGCGTCGATCGGGTAAGGGAGTGGTGGGAGCTTGTGTTCCATGATTTTCCTCGTGGTGATGAATAAACTGTTGTTGAACGATTGTGAACGCGGTTGCGAACACTGTCCGGGCCATTGTAAAAACTAAATCAGCCGGCGCGCCGTGACGGTCAAATCGACCTCGCCGCCGGCAAGGGTAGCGCGCACGGGCTGGCCTTCATGCGTGTTCTCGGGGCTGGTGATCGGTTGTCCCTGCAGGTCGGCCAGCCAGGCGTAGCCTCGCATGAGGACCAGTTTGGGGTCCAGCAGTTCCAGCCGCAGCTGCGCGCGCTCCAGGCGCTGGCGGCCGCGCAGCAGGTTTCCTTGCACCTCGCGCGGGAAATCGCCCGCCAGGGATTGCAGCCTCAGCCGCTCACGCTGCAGGGCCGAGCGCATGGCGTGGCTCAGGCCTTGCCCCAAGCCAGCCAGCCGCGCATGCTGGCGCGTCACCAGATGGGAAGGACGGCTGACCCGGGATGCGGCCCAGTCCAGGCGCTGGTTGTGCGACTGCAGCTGCCGGTCCACGCCGTTTTGCAGGCGCGAAGCGGCCAGATCCAGCGCGCTGAGCCAGATGCTTTGCGGCTGCGCGCACAGCTCGGCCGCGGCGGTGGGCGTCGGCGCGCGCACGTCGGCGCAGAAATCGGCAATCGTGAAATCGGTTTCATGGCCCACGCCGCTGATGACCGGAACCGGCGATGCCACAATGGCCCGCGCGAGTTGTTCGTCGTTGAAGGCCCACAGGTCTTCCATCGCGCCGCCGCCGCGCACCAGCAGCAGCACGTCAACCCGGTCCTGGGCGCGCCTCTGGTAGGCCTTGTGCAAGGCCTCCCGCAACTCGCCCGCGGCCTGCCCACCCTGCACGCTGGCCGGGTAAATCACCACGGGGATGTGCGGCACGCGCCGCTGCAGCGCGGTCGCCACGTCGTGCAGGGCCGCAGCGCCCAGCGAGGTGACCAGGCCGATAGCGCGCGGCAGCAGGGGCAAGGGGCGCTTGCGGCCCGGGTCAAAAAGCCCCTCGGCCTCCAGTTTCGCCTTGAGCTGCAGGAATTGCTCAAACAGATTGCCCTGCCCGGCCTGCCGCATGGATTCCACCACCAGCTGCAGTTCGCCGCGCGGCTCGTACACGCCCAGGCGGCCTCGCAGTTCCACCAGTTGGCCGTCGCGCGGGGCGAAGTCGAGCAGACCGGCCGCGCGGCGAAACATGGCGCAGCGAATCTGGCCTTGCTCGTCCTTGAGGGAAAAATAGCAGTGCCCGCTGGCGGCGCGGGAAAAGCCGCTGATTTCGCCCTGCACGGCGACCGGGTTGAAACGCGCTTCCAGGCTGTCCGCAATCGCGCGCAGCAAGGAGCCCACGGGCCAGATACGCACACCGGCCTCGCGTCCCGCCGGGAAAGGCCTCTCGGAACGCGCGGCTGGCTCAAACATGGCTAAACCCCTTGATTTGCTGGGGGTAGTACTCCACAGAGCGCCGTCCCGCGTGGGCGCAAGACCCTGTTTCCTGCGGACGGCGCGATAAATTCGTGTAACTCATTGATTTTGAATAACTTAATTCTGCTCAAATTTTCATCGTTCTGTCATATTCGCGATTTGGCGCGGCTTGGAGGGCGCATCGCCCTTACTTGCTCACAAAGTTATCCACAAGTTCTGTGGGCTACGTCCGACAAAAACAGCATCTTGAAAACATTCATGAGCGATGTGCCGCGCGCCATGCGGCACTGCAGTATCTGTAAGCCATAATCCACCACAAATTATCTGCTTGGAGATGTGCATTGTTTTCGATCATACAAGCCGCAGGCTGGCCGATCTGGCCCTTGGTTGCCTGTTCCGTCTTGGCTCTTGCCCTGGTTATCGAGCGTTTCACCAGCCTCAAAATCCGTAAAGTCGCCCCGCCCAAACTGCTTGACGAAGCCATCACCGTCTCCCGCGCTTCCATTCCTTCGCCAGATGTCGTGGCGCAGCTCGAACAGAACTCGGTGCTCGGCGAAGTGCTGGCCAGCGGCTTTCGCGCGCTGAACACCAACCCGCGCATCAGCGAGGACGACCTGCGCTCCATCCTGGAAGGCGCCGGGCGCCAGGCCGCGCACAAGCTGGAGCGCTACCTGGCGGCCCTGGCGACCATTGCCTCCGCCGCGCCGCTGCTGGGCCTGCTGGGCACGGTGATCGGCATGATTGAGATCTTCGGCTCCCAGGGCGGCGGCGGTGGTGTCAGCGGCGCGGGTGGCAACCCCGCGCAACTGGCGCAAGGTATTTCGATCGCCCTCTACAACACGGCTTTCGGCCTGATGGTGGCGATTCCGGCGCTGATCTTCTGGCGATACTTCCGGGCGCGCGTGGACGGCTACCTGCTGACCATGGAACTGGCCGCCGAACGCTTCGTGCGCCACCTCAACACCCTCCGAAAATGAACTTCCGCCCGCATCCCCATGACGAACCGGAGATCAACCTGATCCCCTTCATCGACGTGCTGCTCGTGGTGCTGATCTTCCTGATGCTGTCCACCACCTACAGCAAGTTCACCGAGCTGCAGGTCAAGCTGCCGGTGGCCGACGCCGAGCAGCAGCGCGACTACCCCAAGGAAGTCATCGTCGCGGTGAGCAGCGACGGACGCTACATGGTCAACAAAACCCTGGTCGAGGGCCGGGGCATAGAGGCGCTGGGCGCCGCACTGACCGAGGCAGCCAAGGCCGGCAAGGAAAGCGTCATCATCATCAGCGCCGATGCCAGCGCCACGCACCAGGCGGTCATCACCGTCATGGAGGCGGCGCGCCGCCAGGGCCTCACGCAAATCACCTTTGCCACCCAGAGCGCCGCGATGGCCGGGGCGAAATAAGCCCCGGCTTTCCCGGCCCCAACAGCCGCCCTTCCCCGCGAAACGGCCGTGAAACAACTTTTGCAAAACGCCTGGCTCAGCCGTGGAATGCTGGCATGCCTGCTCTGGCCGCTGGCGCAGTGCTACGGCCTGCTGGTGCGCCTGCGCCGTGCGCTGTACCGCCGCGGCGTCCTGCGCTCCGAGCGCTTCAGGGTCCCCGTCGTGGTGGTCGGCAATGTGATTGCCGGCGGCGCCGGCAAAACCCCCCTGGTGATCGCCCTGGTCAGGCACTTGCAGGCGCAGCGGGTGGCGGTGGGCGTGGTGTCGCGCGGCTATGGGCGCACAGCTTCCGATTGCATGGAAGTTACGCCGGCCGCACCGCCCTCGCAAACCGGCGACGAGCCGGCCCTGATCCACCGGCTCACCGGCGCGCCGGTGTTTGTCGCCAGGCAGCGCACGCAAGCCCTGCGGGCCTTGCTTGCCGCCCATCCCAACACCGGCGTGGTGATCTGCGACGACGGCCTGCAGCATTACGCCCTGCAGCGTGACATTGAGATCGCCGCATTTGACGACCGCGGCACGGGCAACGGCTGGCTGCTGCCGGCGGGCCCGTTGCGTGAGCCCTGGCCCGCACGCAAGCGACAGGGCCTGGACCTGGTGCTGCACACCGGGCAGCGCCCCGCCTTTGACGGCTTCCAATCCAGCCGGCAGTTGGCCGGCGAGGCCTGGTCTGCCGGCGGCGGGCAGCTTGCGCTGGACGGTTTGCGCGGCCGCCCGGTAACCGCCCTGGCGGGCATCGCCAACCCGCAGGCGTTTTTCGGCATGCTCAGGGACCGAGGCCTGATGCTGGAGGCCACCATCGCCTTGCCCGACCACCATCAGTTCAGCGAAGCCGACCTGGCCGGGCTGCAGGGACGCACGGTGCTGTGCACCGAAAAAGATGCCGTCAAGCTGTTTGCCCTGCCCGGCGCCGCCGGGCTGGACCTGCTGGCCGTGCCGCTGGTGTTTTCGCCAGAGCCGGCTTTTTTCTCCGCCTTCGATGCGCTGCTGGCGCCCCTGCTTTCTCCAGTACCATCGACGCATGGACACCAAATTGCTTGAACTGCTGGTCTGCCCCGTGACCAAAGGCCCGCTCGATTACGACCGGGAAAAACAGGAGCTCGTCTCCCGCAGCGCCCGGCTGGCTTACCCCGTGCGCGACGGCCTGCCGGTGCTGCTCGAGAACGAAGCGCGTACCCTGACAGACGAAGAGCTGGGCCTGTGAGCTTCACCGTCCTGATCCCGGCCCGGCTGGCCTCCACCCGCCTGCCCAACAAGCCCCTGGCCGACATAGGCGGTGCGCCCATGGTCGTGCGCGTGGCGCAGCGCGCCATGCAAAGCGCGGCCCTGCGCACCGTGGTGGCAACCGACAGCAACGAAATCGTTGAAAAATGCGCGGCCTTCGGCGTCACGGCCGTGCTGACCCGCGCCGACCACCCCAGCGGCAGCGACCGGCTGGCCGAGGCCTGCGGCGTGCTGGGCCTGGCCAATGAGGACATCGTGGTCAACGTCCAGGGCGACGAGCCGCTGATAGACCCGGCGCTGATCAATGCCGTGGCGCGCCTGCTCAATGAGCGGCCCGACTGCGCCATGAGCACCGCCGCGCATTCCATCGCCCAGCTGGCGGACCTGCAGAACCCGAATGTGGTCAAGGTGGTACTCGATGCGCGCCACACCGCGCTTTACTTCAGCCGCTCGCCGATTCCGGCGGGCCGCGACTTCGCCGGCCAGGCCTGGTGGGAAGCCGGCAGCAAGCTGCCCAAGCCGCTTCGCCACGTCGGCATCTACGGCTACCGCGTGGGCTTTCTGCGCGAGTTTCCCCGCCTTCCCCAGGCGCCGCTGGAGCAACTAGAGCAGCTCGAGCAGCTGCGCGCCCTGTGGCATGGCCACCGCATCGCCGTGCACATCACCGACGACGCGCCGGGCCCGGGCGTGGACACGGCCGAAGACCTGGACCGCGCCCGCAAGCTGTTTTCCTGAGCGCGCGCCTTGCCGGCAAAGCCCCGTCCTGTAAGTTGCTGTCAGGGGTGCGTGCTATCCTTGGGAAAAACGCAAGTGGAAGGCCTGCAGGACGCGCTGGCAACCCTTCACACCTGCCCCAAGCAACCCCATCGGGTAACCGGCGCGCCGGACCGGGGCTGACTTCACGAATTCATAAAATCCGAGGACATCCATGAGACTGATATTGTTGGGCGCGCCTGGCGCGGGCAAAGGGACGCAAGCGACCTTCATCTGCCAGAAGTACGGCATCCCCCAGATTTCCACCGGCGACATGCTGCGCGCGGCCGTCAAGGCCGGCACGCCGTTGGGCATCGAAGCCAAAAAAATCATGGATGCCGGCGCGCTGGTCAGCGATGACCTGATCATCAACCTGGTGAAGGAACGCATCGCCCAGGCCGATTGCGCCAAGGGCTTTCTGTTCGACGGTTTCCCGCGCACCATCCCGCAAGCCGACGCGATGAAGTCGGCCGGCGTAAGGCTCGACTACGTGCTGGAGATCGACGTTCCCTTCGAGGCCATCATCGAGCGCATGAGCGGACGCCGCTCGCACCCGGCCTCGGGCCGCACCTACCACGTCAAGTTCAACCCGCCCAAGGTCGAGGGCAAGGACGACGTGACCGGCGAGCCGCTGATCCAGCGCGAAGACGACAAGGAAGAAACCGTGCGCAAGCGCCTGGAGGTCTACAGCGCCCAGACCCGCCCGCTGGTGGACTACTACTCGAGCTGGTCCAAGGTCGCACCCGACGCCGCGCCCAAATACCGCGCCATCAGCGGCATGGGCACGGTCGACCAGATCACGGCGCGGGCTTTCGAGGCCCTGTCCGCCTGAGCGCCCCGCGGATTCGCGAAAAAGCCGTCCTTGCGACGGCTTTTTTCATGGCGCTTCAAAAATCGACAGCACCGGGTAGCGCCGCCATTGCGGTTCGGCATAGCGCGCGCAGTTCTCGAAGATAAAACCGAGCACCTGCTTGGGGTCGGACAGCAGTTGCGGGTTGGCCGCCTTCCACTGCTCGAAGCGCGCGCGCAGTTCGGGCTCGTCCTTGAGCAACTGCAGCGCCATGTCTTCGAAAACATAGTCCGAGAAGTGCTCCTTCTTCTCAAGGATGCTGTTGAAAAATCCCCAGCGGAAAAAACTGTCGTGCGCTTGCGGCTCCAGGGTTTCGACGGCATAACGCGCCTTGTCCTGGTCCAGCGGCACCCACCAGTCGCCGGCCTGCAATTCCACGGCCTGCAGGCTGGTTTCCAGCGTGATCTCGTCGTGGAACATATGGCCCTCATAGGCGCCTGGCCGGCTTTGCACGGTCTGGATGCGGCTGACCTGGGCCTGCACCGTGCGGTGGGCGGCGAGGCGCTCCATGCGCACGCCGTTCCAGTCCAGGCGCTCAACCACCGCGCGCCAGGCCTGCGGGATCACGTAGGCCAGGGGTGCGCGCACCACGGCTTCCTCGGCAAAGTGGGTGAAGTAATCGATCTCGCGCTCCCAGGGTTGCTCCCTGTCGTAAGCCAGGCGCTGGTAATTGCCCAGCAGGCTGGGCGAGTGCACAGCGGCGTAGCCTTTGAAGCGCAGGCGTGAGCGGCGGGTTTCATCGAGTTTCCAGCGCACCGGCCAATGGGTCCTGCCGCCCGCCGCCTGCCGGGCCTGCCGCCGCAGCGCCTGGATTTGCGGCGCGTTGGCCACCGTGAACGCCAAGGTCACATCCAGCAGCGCGCGCATGGACTCATAGCGGTCCCTGAACGGCTTGAGCATGTGGGTCTCGGGCATAAAGCCTATGGTGTGGTTCAGCGCCGCATAGCCGGTCGAAAAGCGCGGCACCTCCAGAAAGTCGGCAATCCCCTGGTCGGGGCTCACCTGCACCGGGTTCACATAGGGGCAGGTCGGCCAGCCGCGCTCCTCCATGCCGCGGTAAATCACCGGCAGCATGCTGTCCCGCAGGAAGGCGCCCAGACCGCCGCCCAGCTTGTCGGCCTGGGTATGGATCAGCGTCATGGTGTAGCTGTAGTCCGCGCCGTTGGAGGTGTGGGTGTCGACCATCACGTCCGGGTCCCAGGCCGTGAAGAAACGGTTGAACAGCTGCGCGTTGAGGCTGTCGCATTTGATGAAATCGCGGTTCAGGTCCAGGTGCAGGCTGTTGCCGCGAAAGCCGAAGGACTCGGGCCCGTCCTGGTTGACGCGGCTGGCATCGCCGCGGTTGCAGCTGCCGTCGACGTTGTAAACCGGGATGAAAAGGTAGACCGCACTGCCCAGCGCGACCAGGCGCTCAGGCTCCAGGCACAGGTCGCGTACCAGTGCCATGCAGGCGTCTATGCCTTCGGGCTCGCCGGGGTGTATGCCGTTGTTGTTGAAGAAGACGGTGCGCCCGGCCTGCCGGATTTTCTCGCGCTCAAAGACCCCGTCGGCACTGACGATGCCCGCATGGATGGGCACGCCGGCATCGGAGATGCCAATTTGCGAGAACTGCAGGACGGCCGGGTAGCGCCGGGCCAGCGCTTCATAAAAACGGATGCAGGCCTCCCAGGTGGTGGTCTGGTTCTGGTTGCCGAGTTCATACGGGGTTTGCATGGGGTGTCCGCGAGGTCAGGTCAAAGGGAAAGGAGCTTAGGGGCCGGCGCTACCGGTCCCGCAGAGATTCAGGCCAGCAACTGCAGGATCAGGCTGACGCGGGCCTTGACCGGGCTCAGGCCTTCTGAATCCGGAATCGCGTCAGCCGGGGTCGGCAGCACCCGCCCTGAGGCGCAGCGACTGGCGCGAATCACCTTGACGCCATCGGCCTGGGCCTTGAGCAAGGCGGCCTGCAGCTCATGGTGCAAGCTGCCGTTGCCGGTTCCGGCCACTACCAGACCTTGCACCCCCTGTGCTTGCAAAGCTTGCACGATGGCGCCACCCGCGCCGGCATGGTTCATGATGATTTCGACGCGGGGCACGGCGCCGGCCAGGCCGGCAATGCTTTTGGCGGCAGCCTGCGCGCGCCCAGCTTGGGCTTGCGGCCAGCAGCGCAGCAGCCTCAGCTGGCCCTCCTCTACATAGCCTATGGGGCCGGCATCGCCCGAACTGAAGGGATCGAGCTTATAGGTGTGCACCTTCTGGACATCCGCCGCGCCGTGGATGACACCGGCGCATACCGCGACCACGCCCTGCGCGCCCGCATGGCGCGCCACGGCTACGGCATCGAGCAGGTTTTGCGGCCCGTCAGGCACCAGCGCCGTGGCCGGGCGCATCGCGCAGGTCAGCACCACGGGCTTGGCCGGCGCCAGCAGCGCCTGCAGGAAAAAAGCGGTTTCCTCCAGCGTATCGGTGCCGTGGGTGATGACGATGCCCTGGATATCGGGCTGCGCCAGGTAATGGCTGACGCGCGCGGCCAGCTTGGCCCATACGGCGAAAGTCATGTCCTTGCTGTCGACCTGGGCCACCTGCTCGGTGAGCACGGAACCGGCTTGCGCCAGGCCCGGGATCGCGGCCAGCAGTTCTTCAACACCCACCTGGGCGGCGGTGTAGCCGATGTTGTCCGACGCGCTGGCGGCCCGGCCGGCAATCGTGCCGCCGGTGCCCAGAATCACAATATTTTGAGGATGCATGGAAAGTGATCTTGCAATCTTTTAAAAACTGGATGAAAATACAGGTACTGGATATTAAAACAGGTCCACACAGGTAAATGGGTTACAGCCCCAGCCTCTTGACCTGACTGAAGAACCAAGGAGTCCCGCCATGAGCATCCTCGCCGATTTCCCGCATTTTCCCTCCGAAGGTCCCAAGCTCACGGCGCGCCAGCAACAAATCCTGGAATTGATCCAAAGCGCCATCGCGCGCACCGGCGCACCGCCCACCCGCGCTGAAATCGCCAACGAACTGGGTTTCAAGTCCGCCAATGCCGCCGAAGAACACTTGCAGGCGCTGGCCCGCAAAGGCGTCATTGAACTCGTCAGCGGCACCTCCCGCGGCATACGCCTGCGCGGCGACACCCTGCGCTCCATCAACGAATCGCGCACCAAACAGTTTTCCCTGCCGTTGCAAAGCCTGGCCCAACTCGCCCTACCTCTGGTAGGGCGGGTTGCTGCTGGCAGTCCGATTCTCGCGCAGGAACATATCGAACAAACCTATTATTTTGAAAGCGGCCTGTTCCAGCGCCAGCCCGATTACCTGCTCAAGGTTCGCGGCATGAGCATGCGCGACGTCGGCATCATGGACGGCGACCTGCTGGCCGTCAAACAGGCCAAAGAAGCCAAGAACGGCCAGATCGTCGTGGCCCGCCTCGGCGATGAAGTCACCGTCAAGCGCTTTCGCCGCAACAAGAACCTGATCGAGCTTTTGCCCGAGAACCCCGACTTCAAGACCATTGTGGTCGAGCCCGGTGAACCGTTTGAACTCGAAGGCCTGGCCGTCGGTTTGATACGCAACACCATGCTGATGTAGGCCACCCCACCCGGCCACGCACCAGGTGGCGGGCGTTTGGCTGTTGTGGCCAACACCCTGGTGCGGCGGCCCTGCCGGCCTGTCGCCGGTCCGAAATCCTGCCTGTGTAAACCTCTCTCATACAGGAGTTCATCATGGGAATCGTCAGTTTTTCACATTCACCCCTTCTGTCCATTCTGCTGGCCCCCGCGCAGGCGCTGGCAGCCTGGTTTGTGCCCGCGCAAAGCAGGTCCGGCCGGTATGGCGCGCCTGCGCGTGCCCAGCGCGCAGGCGGCCAACTGACATTGCCTTTTTCTTCGGGCGCCGCCACGGCCCTGCGCGAAACCAACCCAGCCGGCAAGGCCATGCCCAAACGTCCCACGCCCAGCCGCCTGCGCATCGTGCGCGAATTTGACGCCAATGTCGGCCCGGCCTGCGCCGGCCGTATGGTCATCTCGGGCCGTATGGCCGACGTCTGCGCGGAGCTTGATCGCATGGCCCAGCGCGAGGCTGCGCTGCAGTAAAACAAGCCCGGGGCCCGCCTTCGCCCCCTGCAGCAAAGGCCCATGAGACCGCGTAGCGCGCCGCCGCAAGGCTGAAATACCGCAACAGGTTTCCTGGCGATACAAAATGAGCGCGTTCGGGTAGCCTTTCCGGCAAGCAAGAAAAATCTTGCAGGCACAATATCGGCATGAATATTGTGATCCTCGACGACTACCAGGACGCAGTGCGAAAACTGAACTGCGCTGCCAAATTGGAGGCCTACCCCGCCAAGGTCTACACCAACACCGTCAAAGGCATAGGCCAGCTGTCCGTCCGCCTCAAGGATGCCGACGTCATCGTCCTCATCCGGGAGCGGACGCAGCTCAGCCGGCAGGTCATTGAAAAACTGCCCAAACTCAAGCTGATCGTGCAGACCGGCCGCGTCGGAGGCCACATCGACGTCGCGGCCTGCACCGAGCGCGGCATCGCGGTGGCCGAAGGCACCGGTTCGCCCACCGCACCGGCCGAACTGACCTGGGCCCTGGTCATGGCGGCCATGCGCCGCATCCCGCATTACGTGGCCCACCTCAAGCACGGCGCCTGGCAGCAGGCCGGCCTCAAGTCGGCCTCCATGCCGCCGAATTTCGGCATAGGCTCCGTCCTCAAGGGCAAGACCCTGGGCGTGTGGAGCTACGGAAAGATCGGGCAAATCGTCGCCGGCTACGGCCGGGCTTTCGGCATGCGGGTCATCATCTGGGGCCGCGAGGCCTCGCGCGAACGGGCCCAGGCCGACGGCTACGAAGTCGCCGGCAGCAAAGCCGAGTTTTTTGAGCAAAGCGATGTGCTGAGCCTGCATCTGCGCCTGCACGACGAAACCCGTGGCATCGTCACGCTGGAAGACCTGTCGCGCATGAAGACCACTTCCTTGCTGGTCAACACCTCGCGCGCCGAACTGATAGAGCCCGAAGCGCTGATTGCCTCGCTTAACCGCGGCCGCCCCGGCCTGGCGGCCATCGACGTGTTTGAGTCCGAGCCCATCCTGCAGGGCCACGCCCTGCTACGCCTCGAAAACTGCATCTGCACCCCGCACATCGGCTATGTGGAGCAAGACAGCTACGAGCTGTACTTCGGTGCGGCTTTCGACAACGTCGTCAACTTCATCAAGGGCACACCCACCAACATCGTGAATCCCGGCGCGCTGCAAGTGCGGCGCTGAGGCGATGTATTCCCTCCTGAAGCAGGGCCGAAACTAGGCTTTCGGGGCAGGCCTGGAGACCGGCGCATCGAGGTCGAACTCGATGAGGTTGCTGAAATCACCGGCTTCGGGCGCTATGTCCATCATGGCGATCGCAGGCAGCGGCGCAAGGGCGTCGCCGGCTTCCTCCTGGCTCAAGTCAATGTCCAGCCCAAGCCTCGGTGAAACAGGCGGCCGCGTCAGGTCCAGGCTGGGCACAATTTCCGTGGAAAAAGCGCCAGCCCCGGCGACCGGAAGTGCAACGGGAAGCGGCGGCGGCGTTTCCTGCAAGCGGGCGGACAGGGGCAGGATGTTGGTCGGGCCAAAGCTGCTCGCCTGCGGCAGGGCGGCAGTCAGGCTGGGCATCCCAGGTACCGGCACGCCGGCGCCCTCCCCGGGCTCCACGGGCCGGGTAACGATCTTCTTGGCGATGGAGTGAAGCAGCAGCAGCTCGCGGTAGGCCGCGAGGCTGAAAACCTCGCTGCGCGAGTCGGGTTTGCGAAAAATCGATTCTTCCAGCACATCCAGCACCTTGGGCGTGGGCCACAGCGACTCGATGCGCGTGAGGGCCGCCACATAAAACTCCAGGCCGTGCGTGTCCATCGCATAGTCGTCGAAGGCGGGCACCTGGGCATTGAACATGCGGTGGAACTCCTTGCGCAGCGCGTCGTAGTCGTCCTTGCGACCCAGGCTGTGGTAGAGGTCGAACAGGTCCAGATAGACCAGCGCGCTGGTCTCCACGTTGTCCATGATGTGCAAGCGCAGGACATCCACCGCCTTGTCGGGATGGCCCAGCGAGACGAAAAAATCCGCCTGCTGCTGGACATCAAACAACTCTTCGGCATTGACGATGCGGGGCATGCCGCTCAAGCCGCCCAGGCTGGGCAGGAATTCGGGGCGATCCACAGGCGCAACCGGCCTGGATGCGGGCAGCTTGCGCGTGCTTTCAAATTGAAGCGCGTCCAGGTCCAGGTCGACCGCCGGCGCCGGCGCCGGCGCCGGCGCTAGGCCGGCGGACCGGGAGGCCGACCCCGCCTCATCCGCAAACCCACTGGGTTTACCCTGGCCGGCTTCTTTGTCCCACCAGTGGCTCAGGCGCAGCGCCTGCTGGCGATCGCGCCTCCAGAAAAAAGCGGCTGCCAGCAGCGCGAGCAGCACAAGTGCGCCCAGGGCATACACCAGCCAGTTGCTGTAGCGCTCCTGGCGCGCCTGCTCCAGCTGGCCGCGCAGGTCCGTCACGGCCTGTTCCGTTTTGCGGCTTTGCGCCAGCATCGCGGCCACGTCGGACTCCAGGGACTTGAGCCGCTGGCTGTCACGTACCATGTCTTGCGGTTGGGCGTTAAGCGCCTGCCACAGCGCGGCCGCGGAAGCCCGTTGCTGGGCATCAGCGGAAGGCAGCGTCAGCAGCTCCGGCGACGCGCGAAGCACGGGGTCGCGTTCGGCGGCCAGGTCGATGGGGGCCAGTTGCAGGCGTGGCCCCGGTTTGCGCACCGCCGCTGGGGTTGGTGTGTGTTTTGGTGTCTGTTTGCCAGCCGTGCGGACCGGCGGCATGTCCAAAGAAGAAGCCATCGCGGTGCCGGCCCGGGTTTGCGGCTTGGCCTTCGATATGCCCGCTCGGGATGGCGCTGCCGTGCCCGCCGCCGCAACAGCCGGCGCTTGCGCAAGGGTCGAGGGCGCCGGGACGCTGTTGTCGCCCAGCATCTCGGCCAGCAACACGTATTTGCGGGAATTCTTTTGCAGGCAGCCCTCGCGCGCATACAGCGTCACGACCGGCTCATCCAGCACGACCGTCGTGCGGATGCGGACCAGGACTTCACCGGCAGCGGCGCCCGGCGAGATCGAAGTGCGCACCTTGTCGGGGGAAATCTGGCTGTCGCCGAAAAACACCTCGGCGGAGAGGCAGACGGAGGATGGGTTTTCAGCGTCGCCCAACTGCGCGCTCAGCGTGACGTCGAGCGGGCCGCCCACGATGGCCGCACCGCGCACGCGGCCCAGGGATGCGGCCAGCGCATTGGCGGCAAGCACCACCAGCAAAGCGCCAAGCAGGCATTTCAGAAACTTCTCGGCGGATTTCATGGGGTGAGCGAATTTTGCCACGCGCCTTCGCTGAAGACGCTCAGCCATAATTCGGCCATGAAAGTAAATTTTGCAAATGTGGGAATAGTTGGCACCGGCGCGATGGGACGCGGCATTGCCCAGATCGCCGCGCAGGCCGGCAGCACCGTCAGGCTGATGGATGCGCAGGCGGGTGCCGCCGAAAAAGCGCGCGAAGCCATCTGCGCCCAATGGGACAAGCTGGTTGAAAAAGGCCGCCTCGAAGCCCAGGCGGCCGCCGCGCACAAAGACCGCCTGCTGCTCGCCGGCACCCTGGCCGATCTCTCAGGCTGCGACCTCGTCATCGAGGCCATCGTCGAGCGCCTGGACGTCAAGCGCGCGCTGTTCGCCGAGCTGGAGGCCCTGGTGCCCGCGCAGACGGTGCTGGCCAGCAACACCTCTTCGCTGTCCGTGACCGCCATCGCGGCGGCGCTCAAGCACCCCGAACGCCTGGCCGGTTTTCACTTCTTCAACCCGGTTCCGCTGATGAAAGTGGTCGAGGTGATCGCGGGCCTGAAAACCAGCCCCGGCGTATGCGAGGGCCTGAGCCAATACGCCCGGCAAATGGGCCACACCCCCGTGCAGGCGCAGGACACGCCCGGCTTCATCGTCAACCACGCGGGCCGGGGCTACGGCACCGAGGCGCTGCGCATCGTCAGCGAAGGCGTCGCCGATTTCGCCACCGTAGACCGCATCCTGCGCGACCAGGCCGGCTTCAAGCTGGGCCCCTTTGAGCTCATGGACCTGACCGCGCTCGACGTCTCCCATCCGGTGATGGAGTCGATTTACCACCAGTACTACGAAGAGGCACGCTACCGCCCCAGCGTCATCACCGCGCAGCGCCTGGCCGGCGGCATGTTGGGCCGCAAGACCGGTGAAGGCTTTTACCGCTACGCGGACGGCGCCATGCAGGTACCCGCCGAACCCGCCGTTCCCCAGGTCGCCGAACTCCCGCCGGTCTGGGTCTCGCCCCGCGCCTCGCGCCGCGCTGAACTGCTGC
The DNA here is from genome assembly GCF_000282655.1 of Polaromonas sp. CF318. Lineage (GTDB taxonomy): Bacteria > Pseudomonadota > Gammaproteobacteria > Burkholderiales > Burkholderiaceae_C > Polaromonas. The sequence goes on along the minus strand of NZ_AKIV01000100.1, from coordinate 22,949 downwards.
AGCTGCTCAAGAACCTGGGCGCCAAAATCGAGACCGGCGCCTCCGCCTCGCCGCAGGCCCTGACACTGGTCGCCCCGCTGGGTTTTGACATCACCACGGTCGCCGTGGTCGAGCGCCTGGACCCGGCCCGCACCGTCGGCATCGACATGCTGATCGACGACGCGGCCACCAAGCGGCGCGTGCTGGCCACCAACCCGGCCACGCGCAGCGACATGCGCGACGCCGCACACGCCCTCTTCGCCCGCGACGGCAAGGCGGTCAGCGTGATCCGTGACAGCGGCGGCTTCGTCACCCAGCGCGTGGTGGCCACCATCGTCAACATCGCCAGCGACATCTGCCAGCAAGGCATCTGCAGCCCGAAGGACCTGGAAACCGCCGTGACCCTCGGGCTCGGTTATCCTCTGGGCCCGCTGGCCATGGGCGACCGCTACGGCCCCACCAATGTGCTGGAGGTGCTGTTCAACATGCAGACTGTTTACGGCGACCAGCGCTACCGCCCCTCTCCCTGGCTGCGCCGCCGCGGCGCTATTGGCCTGAGCCTCATGCACCAGGAAGAATGAAACACCCCCGTCGAAGATGAATCACCCCCGTCGGATGCTCACTTCGTGTAGCACCTTCCCCCCTCGAGGGGGCGGCGCCTGCGGCCTGGCGAAGCCAGTTCCGCGGCCCCCACTGGCGTGGGAATCCGCTCTCTGGCCACCCCTTCTTTCGCATTGGAACAACTGACATGGCAGGCGCAATCAAGAGTACCAGTGAGGGCCAGACCCTTATCCTGACGATCAGCAACCCGGAGTTCAGGAACGCCCTGGGCCCGGATATCTACGCGGCCGGCATTGAAGCCCTGAACGCCGCCGAGAACAACCCCGACATCCGCAGCGTGGTCATCACCGGCGAAGGCGCGATTTTCTGCGCGGGCGGCAATCTGCAGCGGCTGGAGGCCAACCGCCGCGAGGCGCCCGAGGTGCAGGCGCAGAGCATAGAAGGCCTGCACAACTGGATAGATTCGATACGCACCTACCCCAAGCCGGTGATCGCCGCCGTGGAAGGCGCGGCCGCCGGCGCCGGTTTTTCGCTGGTGCTGGCCTGCGATTTTGTGGTGGCGGCGGACAACGCCGTGTTTGTGATGTCCTACAGCACCGTCGCGCTGTCGCCCGATGGTGGCGGCAGCTGGGCGCTGGCGCGCGCCCTGCCGCGCGCGCTGGCCAGCGAGCTGCTGATGAACGGCGAACGCATAGGGGCGCGCCGGCTGCATGACTTCGGCCTGGTGAATCGGGTCACGGCCCCTGGCGAAGCCCTGGCCCAGGCCCGGGAACTGGCCGAAAGCCTGAATGCGCGCGCGCCCAACGCGCTGGCCAGCATCAAGGAGCTTATCAACGAGGCGGCCGGCAACACGCTGAACCAGCAGTTGGCCCGCGAGCAGGACCACTTCGTGCGCAACCTGCACGATGCCAATGCCGGCGAAGGCATAGACGCCTTCCTGAACAAGCGCACGCCGCACTACCGCTAGGCAGGCCTTTTGCGGGCCGGCCCGTCGCAGGCCGCCCAGCCGCCGAGCTTCGCAGAGCCGCGCCATTGCCCGGCACTCGCCGGGCGACACCCATGCGACAGCCCGCTGGCGCCGGACGGGTCCCTCAAGCGACAATGGACGTCTTGTTAGTCACTCAAAAGACAGACCATGGACGATCCCATTCTTACGATAGAGGAACGAGAGGCCATCAACAACGGCCGCTGGTTTTCATCCCTGTCCCCATCCCTGAGGCACGACATATTCCGATGCGCCTACGTCAAACGCTACAAAGACGGCGAACTCATCAGCGCCCGCGGCGATGTGCCGGAAGAATGGATCTCCTGCGCGCGGGGCGCCATTCGCGTGAGCTCGACCTCGATTTCGGGCAAACAGGTGACCCTGACCTATGTGGAGCCCGGGCTCTGGGTCGGCGACGTGGCGATCTTCGACGGCGAGCGGCGCACCCACGACTCCTATGCCCATGGCGAGACCACGCTGCTGTGCGTCTCGCGCGCCGACCTGCGCAAGATTTTGAGCCAGCACGTCGAGCTCTACGAAGCCCTGCTGCGCCTGCACGCGCGCCGCATCCGCCAGCTCTTCGGCCTGGTGGAAGACCTCAACACCCTGCCCCTGCGCGCGCGCCTGGCCAAGCAGCTGCTGCACCTGGTGCGCAGCTATGGCGTACCCAGCCTGGCGGACGGCGGCGAAGTGCGCATAGGCCTGCAGCTGGCGCAGGAGGAACTGGCCCAGTTGCTGGGCGCCTCGCGCCAGCGCGTGAACCAGGAACTCAAGGCCATGGAACGCGAGGAAGCCATACGCATAGAGCCGGGCGGCCTGGTGGTGCGCAACCGGCAAGCCCTGATGCGCATTTCCGAAGCCGAAATCGAAAAATAGACACACAGGGACAAGCCCCTTCAGCATGAGCAACTTCGACCACTTTGTCGGCACCCGGGCTGTATCCGGCGCGCACGCGTTTGACCTCGACGCGCTCACCGCTTACCTCGGCAGACACCTGCCCGGCTTCAAGGGCCCGTTGACGGCGGAAATCTTCAAGGGCGGCCAGTCCAACCCGACTTACAAGCTGCTCACGCCCACAGCCTCCTATGTGATGCGCGCCAAGCCCGGACCGGTGGCGAAGCTGCTGCCTTCGGCCCATGCGGTGGAGCGTGAATTCAAGGTCATGCAAGGCCTGCAGGGCACCGACGTGCCGGTGCCGAAGATGTATTGCCTCTGCGAAGACGAGTCCGTGATAGGCCGCGCCTTCTACGTGATGGAGTTCGTCGAAGGCCGCGTACTCTGGGACCAGTCCCTGCCCGGCATGGACAAAACCCAACGCGGCGAAATCTACGACGAAATGAACCGCGTGGTCGCCGCGCTGCACAAGGTGAAGTTCGCCGAGCGGGGCCTGGCCGACTACGGCAAACCCGGCAACTATTTTGAGCGCCAGATAGGCCGCTGGAGCAAGCAGTACATCGCCTCCATCACCCAGCCCATCACCGAGATGGACAGCCTGATGCAATGGCTGCCGGCCAACATCCCGGCCAGCGCGCGCGACGAAAGCCTGGTTTCCATCGTGCACGGCGACTTCCGGCTCGACAACCTGCTGTTCCACGCCACCGAGCCGCGCGTGCTGGCCGTGCTCGACTGGGAGCTGTCCACGCTGGGCCATCCGCTGGCCGATTTCAGCTACCACTGCATGGCCTGGCACATACCGCCCGGGGCCTTCCGCGGCATAGGCGGGCTGGACGTCGAAAGCCTGGGCATCCCCACCGAATCCGAGTACATACGCCGCTACTGCGAGCGCACCGGCCTGGCCACGCCCGAAGCGCTCAAGGCCGACTGGAACTTCTACATGGCCTACAACCTGTTTCGCATCGCGGCCATCCTGCAGGGCATTGCCAAGCGCGTCGAGGCCGGGACCGCCTCCAGCGCCCAGGCCGTGAGTTCGGCCGCCGGCGCGCCGCTGCTGGCCAAAATGGCCTGGGGCTTTGCCCTCAAGAGCCAGGGCTGACGACAGCCCTCTCCTTTACAACAACACCGCCCCACACCCCTTTCTGGAGATTTCATGGACTTCAACTACACCCCCAAGGTACAGGAACTGCGGGCGCGCCTGCTCAAGTTCATGGATGAGCACATCTACCCGAACGAGGCGCGCTTCTTCCGCGAGATCGCCGAGAACCGCGCCAAGGGCAATGCCTGGGTGCCGACAAAGCTGGTCGAAGAACTCAAGCCCAAGGCCCGCGCGGCCGGCCTGTGGAACCTGTTTTTGCCGCACTCGCCGCGCGCGCCTGAAGGCCTGTCCAACCTCGAGTACGCGCCGCTGTGCGAGATCATGGGCCGCGTGCCTTTCGCGGCCGAGGTCTTCAACTGCTCGGCGCCCGACACTGGCAACATGGAAACCATCGCCCGCTACGGCTCCGAGGCCAACAAGGACCAGTGGCTGGACCCTCTGCTCAAGGGCGAGATCCGCTCGGCCTTCCTGATGACCGAGCCCGAAGTCGCATCGTCCGACGCAACAAACATCCAGTGCCGCATTGAGCGCGACGGCGACCACTATGTGCTCAACGGCCTCAAGTGGTGGTCCTCCGGCGCTGGTGACCCGCGCTGCGCCGTCTACATCGTCATGGGCAAGACCAATCCCGACGCCGGCCGCCACGAGCAGCAATCGATGATCCTGGTGCCGGCCAACACGCCCGGCATCACGGTGATCCGCCCGCTGTCCGTGTTCGGCTACGACGACGCGCCGCACGGCCACATGGAGGTGCGCCTGACGAATGTGCGCGTGCCCGCCGCCAACCTGCTGCTGGGCGAAGGCCGTGGCTTTGAGATCGCCCAGGGCCGCCTGGGGCCCGGACGCATACACCACTGCATGCGCAGCATAGGCATCGCCGAGCGCGCGCTGGAACTGATGTGCAAGCGCCTGAACAGCCGCGTCGCCTTCGGCAAGCCGATTGCCAGCCAGTCGGTCTGGCACGAGCGCATCGCCGAGGCGCGCTGCATGATAGAGCAGGCCCGCCTGCTGACGCTCAAGGCCGCCTACATGATGGACACCGTGGGCAACAAGGTCGCCAAGGCCGAGATCGCGATGATCAAGGTGGTGGCACCCAATATGGCCTGCCAGATCATCGACTGGGCCATACAGGCCCACGGCGGCGGCGGTGTGTCGGACGACTTCCCGCTGGCTTACGCCTATGCCAGCCAGCGCACCCTGCGCCTGGCCGACGGCCCGGACGAGGTGCATCGCGCCTCGCTGGCCAAGCTGGAACTGGCCAAGCACCTTTTGATGCCGGGCGAAGTCGAAATGCCCATTACGCGCGGCAGCTGAAGGGAATGCCTCTTACAGCGTGAGGTCGTTGGAGAGGCCAGCGATCGCCGACTCGCAAGCCGTGGTGAAAACCAGGGCCGCATGCTCCAGCGTGGGCATGTCGGCCGGGGTGTACTGCATGCGCAGATAGGCCTTGCCGCGCAGCACCATCAGGATAAAAGGCACCTGCGGGTCGGGTGCCGGCTCGGGCCAGGACATCATCAGCTCGACCAGTTGCGGATCCAGCCAGGCCATCGCATTGGAACGGTGGTCGGCCATCACCGCGTAGCGTTCCCAGAAAGGCTTGGGCAGGCTTTCCCAGCCGACTTCGGGGTACATGGCCAGCCAGCGCACCTCTTCCGGCATGCTGGGGTCGGCGGTGGTCTGCAGGGTGTCGGTATAGGCCTGGTAGGCTTTTTTTTCCAGCGCATCCTTCAGGGCCCGGTTCATGACCAGGACGGTGACGTCGTCATTGACCTTGATCTCGCCGCGGGCGCGCAGTTCCTCGCCGCGAATGTAGTCGCGCGATGGGCGGCCGCGCTCCATCTTCCAGGGATTGCCGCCCACATTGCCCTTGAGCGCAAACCCCTTGCCCTGCCCCATGCCGGTGAAAGAAAAGCCGCGGGTCCCGGCCCATTCGGACACAGCTTCATCGGACGCGGCCGCATCGCCGGCATCCGCCTTACCCGCAACAAAGACTTTCTTCAGCCGCTCGAACATGGTTTTCGCTTTTCTCTTAAAGTGCAGCGTCCATCATAGTAGTCAAGGACAACCCGATGATCAACGTTTACTCATGGCCCACGCCCAACGGCCACAAAGTCCACATCATGCTGGAAGAATGCGGCCTGCGCCTGGGCCGCGACTGGCAGGCCATTCCCGTCAACATCGGCACCGGCGACCAGTTCAAGCCCGAATTCCTGGCCATCAGCCCGAACAACAAGATCCCGGCCCTGGTCGACCCGGTGGGCCCCGACGGCAAACCCATCTCCGTATTCGAGTCCGGCGCCATCCTGCTCTACCTGGCCGCCAAGACCGACAAGCTGCTGCCGAAAACCGACCGCCTGAAGTTCCAGGTGCTGCAGTGGCTGATGTTCCAGATGGGCGGTGTCGGCCCCATGATCGGGCAAACCCACCATTTTCGCCAGTATGCGCCCGAAAAAATTGACTACGCGATCAAGCGCTATACCAATGAAACCAGGCGCCTTTACGGCGTAATGGACAAGCAACTGTCCACCCACGCCTTCATCGCCTGCGATGAATACAGCATTGCCGACATCGCCATCTTCCCCTGGCTGCGCAACTGGGAGAACCATGGCATAGACTGGGCCGACTACCCGCACCTCAAAAAATGGTTCGACCTCCTCAGTGAACGCCCGGCCGTGCAGCGCGGCGTCAAGGTGCTGGCCGAGCTGCGCAGGCCCATCACCGACGACAAGGCGCGGGAAGTGCTGTTCGGCAAAACACAGTACGAAAAGCGCTGAGTTGGGGCCTGCCGGCAAGGCCGGCGGCCGGCGATTGAAGGTATGATTCGCGACGAGCTGGAAACGGCGGCCGCCCCTGCGCGACCCTTCCCCGGCTTGCATACACAGACTGCCCGTAGCTCAGTTGGATAGAGCATCAGCCTTCTAAGCTGAGGGTCGGGGGTTCGATCCCCTCCGGGCAGGCCAGACATGGCGCCAGCCACGCCCTCATCCGATACCAGCGAACTTCCCTGACACCGCCGGTTGGGGCCCGAGGTATATATTCGGGGTTACGGCCGCAAGCCCGAAGGCCGTCAAAACCAAGGAGGCGAGCAAACATGCCCAGACCAACCATGCTGCTGGTGGAGGATAACCCCGCTCACGTCGAGTTGACGTTGGTGACGCTGCAGGAAAACGGCGCCGACCATGAAATCATCGTCGCCCGCGATGGCACGGAAGCCCTGGAATACCTTTTCTGCGAAGGTGCTTACAGCGGCCGTCCGTCCGACCAGCCGCCCGAGCTGGTCATGCTCGACCTGAATTTGCCCGGGCTCAGCGGCGCGGAAGTCATGCAGCGCATGCGCGGCGACCCCCGCACCTTCTTTGTGCCCGTGGTCATCCTGACCTCCGAGCCCAAATACTCCCCGATCGTGAAGGAAATCCAGGGCGGCCTCAACAGCTATGTGCGCAAACCGCTGCATTTCCGGGATTTCCAGGAAAAGCTGGAACAGGTGCGCGAATATTGGCGCACTTCCAACTTCGGGCCGCTCAAATCCTGAGGATTGCGCCGCCGGGGCCCAAGGCCCGGGCCGCCTGAGGCGGACATGAAAAAGCCCACTCGCGTGGGCTTTTTACGGGGAAATTGTGGTCGGAGTACAAGGATTCGAACCTTGGACCCCCTGGTCCCAAACCAGGTGCGCTACCAGACTGCGCCACACTCCGACTAGTCAAATATTATAGCCCGAACCCACTACACTTTCCCGCGGCCTCCTCATTTTTTCCATTCAATGGATCGGACCATGAAACTTCGCAGCGCTGCCCTGCCTGATCCGCACCGGCCCGACGCAAAGGCTTGCCGCGGCAAGCCTGGAGCCGCATGAGGATGGAGGCCATCGCCAGCGCTGTGTCCGGGGTGGGCAAAGGCCTGACCCGCATGACCGCGGTGTTCGGCCTGCTGGTGCTGCCGCTGGCGGCGCTGCTGCTGGCCCAATGGCCGCTGCGTGAACTCGTGCAAGCCTATTCGCGCCAGGCCAATGATGCGGCGCAGGTGCTGTTCGCGCTGTATGTGGCGGTGGCCGTGACCGCGGCCTCCAGAAGCCACGCCCACCTGGCCTCCCTGCAGCCGCACCCGACCGGCGCATCCCGCCCGCGCTGGCATGCCTGGGCATTGCTGGCCTGCGTCGCGCCCTGGGCGCTGTTCATGCTCTGGGCTGGCTGGCCGCTGGTGCTGGCCTCCGTGGCTTCTTTGGAGCGGTTTGGCGAAACGCTCACGCCGGGTTATTTTGTGATCAAGCTCGCCATGGCGCTGATGCTTTTGCTGGTGCTGGCGGAAGGCCTGCTCGAACTTCTGCCGCACGGCCGCGCGCCGGGCTCGCCATGAGCCTCACCGGCCCCCTCGCGGGCGTGTGGATGCTGCTGGCGCTGGGCGCGCTGATTCTCGCCACCGGCCTGCCGGTCTGGGCCTTGCTGATAGGCGTGTCCAGCCTGTTCGCGGCGCTGGGCCTGGCCGCGGGCGCCTTCGACCTCCAGATTCTGCAAGCCTTGCCCGTGCGCACGCTGGGCCTGCTGGAAAACGATTTGCTGCAAGCCATGCCGCTGTACGTTTTTATGGGCGTGCTGCTGCAGCGGCTGACGGTGGCCGATGCCCTGTTTTCCGCGCTGCTGCGGCTGTTCCGCCCGCTGGCCGGCGCGCATGCCCTCTCGGCCCTGGGCGTGGGCGCCCTCATCGCCCCCATGAACGGCTCGGTCGCCTCCAGTTCGGCCCTGCTTTCGCGCCTGGTGGCGCCGCGCATGGCGCACCTGGACACCGCCCGGGCCGTCTCCATCATCAGCGTAGCCGCCACCATAGGCGTGGTGGTGCCGCCCTCACTGGTGTTGCTGCTGCTGGGCGACGCCATGATGCTGGCGCACCTGGAAGCCAGCCGGCTACCCGGTTACCTGCAGGCCGGCCAGCGCATCATCAACACCCAGGACGTGATGCATGCGGCGCTGCTGCCCGCCCTGTGCGTGCTGGCGCTCTGGGCCCTGGTGGCCTGGCGACAGGCACGCAAGCTCACGCAAGCGGCGCCGCCAATCCCGGCCGGGCGGGCGCAGACAGCCATCGCCCTGGCCGCGGGCGGCACCATCCTTTTACTGCTGGCCGGTGTCTTCACCGGAAAGCTCTACGCCGTGGAGGCGGCGGCCACCGGCGCGATGCTGCTGGTCGCCACAGCCCTCATGGGCCGTTCGCTGCCGGCCTCCGGCTGGCGGCTGGTGCTGGCCGACACGCTCAAGCTCAGCGGCGCGCTGTTCGCGCTACTGGTCGGCGCCACCACCTTCAGCCTGGTGTTTCGCATATTCGGCACCGACCGCTGGCTTAACGGCCTGCTGCTGGGCTCCACGCTCCCGCCGGGTGTGACGGCAGCGCTGGTGCTGTTGCTGGTGGCCCTGTGCGCCTGGGTGCTGGATGCGTTTGAGATGATTTTTGTCATCGTGCCCATCGTCGCGCCTGCGCTCATCGCGCGCCTGGGCGACGCCCAGCAGGCGGCGGTGCTGCTGCTGTTGGTGCTGCAACTGAGTTTCCTGATTCCGCCCATGGGTTATGCGGTGCTGATGGCCCGCTCCCGCTCGGGCTTGCCGGCTATTTCAAGCCGGCTGCTGCTGGGTGCGCTGTGGCCCATGCTGCTGGTGCAGGTCGCGCTCACGGCGGCAGTGTTCGCGTTTCCGGCCACCGCGCACTGGCTGGATGCGCCCGCCCCCGCGGCTTCCGCGCAGACGCCCATGGCCGACGATGAAATTGCCCGCCAGATGCGGGAGATGTCGGGTGCCGAACCCCTGGATCCTGGCGCGGCCACCGCCCCGGCTGCGCCCTGAATCGTTTCAAAATAGAGCCCTCTGAATAGCTTTCGCGAAAAAAGGAGACCGCAATGGCCGTGAAGATCGTCAGGCTGGGCACAGCCCGCAGCGCCAACGAGGGATTGCGCATCGGCACGGTGCGCAGGCCGCCGCGCGGCGTGCCCAAGACCGAGTTCGCCTCGCAGGATTGGTACGACGTCTGGTACCCCAATCTCGCGCCCAGCGTGGAAACCATGAAGCTGGGCCAGAGTGTCGATTCCGACAAGGACTGGGCCGCCTTCAGCAAAAAATACCGGGCCGAGATGAACGAGCCCGACGCCAGCCGCAACCTCGACCTGCTCGCGGCGCTGTCGCACCAGGCCAATTTCGCGATGGGCTGCTACTGTGAGAACGAGGCGCGCTGCCACCGCTCGCTGCTGCGTGGGCTGCTCCAGGAAAGAGGCGCAAGCATTGCCTGAAGGGGCACTTTGACACCCCAGCAAAGGAAACCATGATCCATCGTGAACGACTCACCGCCTCCGTCGAAGGCGACTTTGTGGTGTTCCTCATCGGCATGCGCATCAACCATCCGCTGAAGCTGCACAAGTGGCTCCCTGTCGCAGGGGCCATGCCGCGCATGATCAAGGAGTTGCGCAAACAGCCCGAGCTGGGTTTGTTGCATGCGGAGATGTGGTTTTCCCGAACCATCGTCCTGATTCAATACTGGCGTTCTATGGAACAACTCCTCGCTTATGCAAAGAATCGCCAGGCCCAGCACCTGCCGGCCTGGCAAGCGTTCAACAAAGCGGTGGGCACAGATGGTTCGGTAGGCATATGGCACGAAACCTACGCGGCCTCGGCAGGCAGCTACGAAAACGTTTACGTCAACATGCCGGCATTCGGGCTCGGAAAGGCCGGCACCCTCCAGGCGGCAACGGACGGCAGGCAATCAGCGGCGGGCAGGCTTCAGTCCCACAAAGCCGGGCCCTGAACCCACCCAGCCTCTCACAATTTCACGTATTCGTATTCAAGCGGGTTGGCGTTGATACCGCGGTCCGGCGGTGCAATCCACGCCGCCATCTTGCCGGGTTCGGTGACACGGTTCATCAGGCTTTTGACAAAAGCAATGTCGGCCGGCGTGGGCAGCCACTGGTCTTTCCTGGCCTCGAAATCGGCGGCACTGATCGGCTTGCCCTGCGGGTCGGTGAAATTGCCGGCCCAGGCACCGACCTCGCGGCGAAAACGCGTGGACGGCAGGGTCAGTTCAAAGTCCACGCCGGCGCGCTTGATGCCCATGTTCCAGCGCGTCACGCCGACATTGCAATCCTTGACGTATTCGAGGCGCGTGATTTCATTCATGCCGTTGCGGGTCGAAATGGTCTCGTTCTTGAGACCGCCCTGCCCGTCAGGCACCACGATGCTCATCTCGCTTTCCAGCTCCAGGTGGTCGGCGAACTTGGCTTCGTCGGGCCGGCCCTTGATGCCGTTGCTGAAGTAGTTGGCGGCGTTCGACGAGGCTTCCGAGCCGAACAGGTCCAGTGAGGAGGTGAACCAGAAGTTCATGAACTTCTGGATGGTGGGCAGGTCGATCACGCCGGCCTTGCGCAGCGTGGCCACATCGTCGGTGTCCAGCTCCTTCATCACTTCCAGCGTGCGCTTGATGACGCGGCCCACCCCGGTCTCGCCCACAAACATGTGGTGGGCTTCCTCGGTCAGCATGAAGCGCGTGGTGCGGGCCAGCGGGTCGAATGCGGACTCGGCAAATGACTTGAGCTGGAACTTGCCGTCGCGGTCGGTGAAATAGGTGAACATGAAGAAGCTCAGCCAGTTGTCCATGGGCTCGTTGAAGGTGCCCAGGATGCGCGGCTTGTCGGCATCGCCGCTGTGGCGCATCAACAGCTCTTCGGCCTCTTCGCGGCCGTCGCGGCCGAAATGCGCGTGCAGCAGGTACACCATGGCCCAGAGGTGCCGGCCCTCTTCCACATTGACCTGGAACAGGTTGCGCAGGTCGTAGAGCGAAGGCGCGGTGTGGCCCAGCAGACGCTGCTGCTCGACGGATGCCGGCTCGGTGTCGCCCTGGGTCACGATGAGGCGGCGGAAGGTGGAGCGGTATTCACCGGGCACGTCCTGCCAGACGTCCTCGCCCATGTGGTCGCCAAAGCCGATCTTGCGGCCCTCTTCCTTGTCGGCCAGGAAGATGCCCCAGCGGTAGTCGGGCATGGGCGTATAACCGTAGCTAGCCCAGCCCGAAGCGTCCACACCGACGGCGGTGCGCAAATAGACTTCCTTGGCCTTGAAGTCGCTGGGGCCCATCTCGTCCCACCAGTTCAGGAAAGCAGGTTGCCAGTGCTCGAGCGCGCGCTGGAGCTGTCGGTTTTCGCCAAGGTGGACGTTGTTGGGGATCAGGGCTTGGAGGTCTATGGTGCTCATGGTGTTTCCTTAAATCCGTTTCCAGTCGAACTTGGCTTTTTTGCCTGTGCCGAAGAGCTTGAGCGCACCGTCCTCACCCACCGCATTCGGGCGAATGAATATCCAGTTCTGCCAGGCCGAGAGGCGGCCGAAGACGCGCGTTTCCATGGTCTCCTTGCCCGGGAAGCGCAGCGAGGCCTCCATGCCGGTCATGGCGTCGGGCGAGAGCGAAGCGCGCTCTTCCAGCATGATGCGGATCTCGTCTTCCCAGTCGATGTCGTCGGGCGTCAAGGTGACCAGGCCCAGGGCCAGCGCCTGGTCGGCGCGCAGCGGGCTGTCGCCGAGTTTTTGCAGTTGGGAAATCGTGGCCTGGTCTTCGCAAAAGCGGGTCTGCAGGCGTGTCAGGCTGTTGACGGCCGGGAACCAGCCAAAGTTGGCTGGGCTCAGTTGCAAGGCCGGGGCGCTGTCGGGCGCATCGGGCAAATCCAGCATGTAAATACGGTCGCAAGCCAGGGCCAGCTCATAGAAGGTGCCGGCAAAGCACGAACCGGCATCCACCAGCGCGATCAGCGAACGGCTGGTGACATCCAGCCGTGCCAGCGTGCGGCGCAGCGCGCCCGTGGTTTCCTTGACCAGCCAGTGGTCTTTGAGTTTGGCCAACACCTCGTCCATGCGTATCACCTGGCCGGCATCGCCCGTGGTCTTGATGACCCAGGTGCCGACTTCGAGTTCATTCGTGCGCAGGTTCAGGATGGCGTCGTCGAGTTCGCGCTGCAGCTTGAGCGGGTACCAGTTGGCGCCGGCCGCCTCAATCGCTTCGGGCGTGGATTCAATGGCGCTTGCCGGCGCCTTCACCGTCAGGGTGGCGATGCGCTTTTCGCGGTCCACCTGCGCGTCGACGACGCTGTAGTGGTAGCCGCTGTCGTCGATCAGCGCCTTGAGCGGCGTCAGTTCAATGCCCTTGGCGCCGGCCCGTGTGGACTGCGCGCGCAGCGCCTGGATTTCAGCGGCCAGCAACTCGCCGAACTGCTGCGGCTTGGCATGGGCGTCGATCAGCTTCCAGTCCTTGGCGCGGTCGGCGCGCACGCCCTCGGAGGTGGTGCAAAAGATGTCGGCCAGGTCGCGGCGTACCTTGCGCTTGTCGGTCACGCGGGTCAGGCCGCCAGTGCCCGGCAGCACGCCCAGCAGGGGCACTTCCGGCAGGCTGACGGTGGAGGAACGGTCGTCCACCATGATGATGCGATCGCAGGCCAGGGCCAGCTCATAGCCGCCGCCGGCGCAGGCGCCGGTCACCGCGGCAACCGCCTTCAGGCCGTCGTGGCGAGAGGAGTCTTCCAGGCCGTTGCGGGTTTCGTTGGTGAACTTGCAGAAGTTGACCTTCCAGCCGTGCGTCGAGAGGCCCAGCATGTAGATATTGGCGCCCGAGCACCAGATCTTCTCCTTGCCCGACTCGAACACCAGCACCTTGACGGCCGGGTGCTCGAAGCGCACGCGGTTGATGGCGTCGTGCAGCTCGATGTCCACGCCCAGGTCGTAGCTGTTGAGCTTGAGCTTGTAGCCGGGCTTGATGCCGCCGTCTTCGTTGATGTCGAGCTTCAGGCGCGCGACGTCGCCCTCCACGCTCAGCGTCCAGTGCTGGTATTTGCCCGGGTGGGTCGAGAAGCTCACGAGCTCGCGCTCCTGGCCGGCGATGACTTGTTTGAATAAAAGCGGCTCTGTCATGGCGTTCATGGGGTTGTCTCCGGTTAGGTCCGTTCCAGCTGGTCGCGGACGGTTGTTTTGGGAACGGCGCGTTCCAAGTCTTTCAGGCTTTGTTTCAGTGTGCGCGCGGCGGTATCAACCACGGCGTCGGCGCGGGCATACAGCGCCTCGCGGCTGGAGAGGATGCGGCGTATGTCTTCCATCGCCTCGTCGGTCGCACCGCGTGTCGTGTCAAAGGGCCGCATGTCGCCCTGGGCCACCACGCGGGCCATGTGCTCTTCGGGGCTGGCCTTGAGCCAGACGCAGTAAAAGCGGCTTTGCAGAAGGTCGAAGGTTTCGCGCTCGCTCACGATGCTGCCGCCTGTGGTCATGACCACGCCTTCGGGGTGGTCCTCGGCGATGCGAAACAGCGCGCGCCGCTCATAGCGCCGGTAACCGGCCTGGCCGTGCAGCAGCAGGATTTCGTTCATGCTGGTGCCGGCCTCGCGTTCGATTTCCCGGTCGAGCTCGATGAAAGGCACGCCGCGCTCGGCCGCCAGCTGGCTGCCCAGTGTGGATTTACCGGCCCCGCGCAAGCCTATCAGCGCCACGCGCCGCTCGCGGCCCAAGGAATCGCTGAGGCCGAAAGTGCCGCCCAGCAAGCTGTACGCCTGGTCCAGCTGGGCATCGTCCAGCCTCGTCAGCAGGCCCTGCACACGGGCCAGCGCCGGGCGCGGAGCGTCCTGCAGCAGCTCCAGGATGGAGATGTTGAGCGCGCGGGCCGCCGCTTCGAGCGAATTGATGGAGACATTGCCCTTGCCGCTTTCCACGTCGGCCAGAAAGCGCTCGCTCAGGCCCGAATCCGAAGCCAGCTGCTTGCGCGTCATGCCGCGGCGGGCACGCCAGGCGCGAACGCGGGCACCCAGTTCGCTGAGCGTGGCTTTCGATTCCTGTTCAGACATGATTTCCAAGAAGCACCTGTCTCAAAAACACCTGTGAAAACCCTAGGAAGGGACTTTGGTGGTTGCGATTTGAATGAATTGCAGTATACTTCAGGTTAAATTGATGTCAAGCAGTTTATTGCATCTTTATCCGGAGATCCCTGATGAAACTCAAAATCCTTGTAGGCACCATGACCAGCACTGCCGACTATGTTGCGCAAGCGATCCAGATGGACTGCGCCGATCTGGTCAGCGAAATCGAGGTCGAGTTGATGGATAAGCTGGACATCAGCGTGTTCGATGCGGCTCAGGCGGAAGATGCACTTTATCTCATCTGCAGCTCCACCTATGGCTCAGGCGACGTGCCCGACAACGCGCGCGCGCTCTGCGAATCCCTGGGCAGCACTCCCCAATTCCTCGGCCACGTGCGCTACGGCGTGATTGCGCTGGGCGACCGCACTTATATGCAGACCTTCTGCTTCGGCGGCAAAAAGTTCGACGAGCGCCTGCAGGACCTGGGCGCACAGCGTATTGGCGAGATCTGGTGCCATGACGCGAGCAGCGGCACCATGCCGGAAACCGAAGGCACCGAGTGGTGCCGCCAGTGGCTCACCGGTGCCCTGCAGACATTGGGGGCCAGTCCCGCCACCGCCTGACGCACAAGAAAAAGACCCCGTAGCGCTTGATCAGCGTGCGCAAGCAGCTACCAAAACAACAGCAATCTGGAGACAAGCATGCAAGCAAGCAGCGCAGACCATTCGGCAAGCCCGCCCCGGGTGAGCATCCCGCGCGACTACAACGCGGCGCACGACCTGCTGGCGCGCAACGCCACGCGCCCCAGCAAAGTGGCTTTCATGGACGCACTGAGCGGCGAGCAGCTGAGCTACGGCGAACTTGCCGAGCAATCCCACCGTTTTGCCAATGCCCTGCGCGCCCAGGGCTTCGCGCCCGAAAGCCGCGTGCTGCTGGCCATGCTGGACACGCCGCAGTGGCCGGTCGTCTTCCTGGGTTGCATACTCGCGGGCGTGCTGCCCATCGCGGCCAACACCTTGCTGACCGCACAGGACTTTGAATTCATGCTGCGCGACTCGCGCGCCCGGGGCCTGATCGTCTCGCACGCCCTGCTGCCGGCCTTCGAGCCGCTGCTCGGAAAAATCGACACGCTGAAAACAGTGGTCGTCGCCGGCGTCGACAACTGCGCTCCGCACGCCACCCTGGCCAGCCTGCTGCGCGCGGCGCCGGCCACGCCCACAGTCGCCGCCACCTGCGCCGACGACGCCTGCTTCTGGCTGTACTCCAGCGGCTCCACCGGCACGCCCAAGGGCACGGTGCACCTGCACAGCCATTTGATCCAGACGGCCGAGCTCTACGGCCGCGGCGTGCTGGGCATACGCGAGTCCGACGTGGTGTATTCCGCTGCCAAGCTGTTTTTTGCCTACGGCCTGGGCAATGCGCTGACCTTTCCCATGAGCGTAGGCGCCACCACCGTGCTGCTGCCCGCGCGCCCGGCGCCGGCCGATGTCTTTGCCCTGCTCAAAAAATACCGGCCGACGATTTTCTACGGCGTGCCCACGCTGTATGCCGCCCTGCTGGCCGATCCGGCGCGGCCGGCGAAATCCGAACTGAGCTTGCGTGTGTGCACCAGCGCCGGCGAAGCCCTGCCCGCCGAAATCGGCAAAAAATGGACGGCGCAGTACGGCTGCGAAATCCTGGACGGCATAGGCTCGACCGAGATGCTGCACATCTTTTTGTCCAACCGGCCCGGCCAGGTGCGCTACGGCACCACCGGCCAGGCGGTGCCGGGCTACGCGCTGCGCATCGTCGGCGACGATGGCCGCGAATGCGCCGACGGCGAGATCGGCGAGCTGCAGATCAGCGGCCCCAGCGCCGCCATCATGTACTGGAACAACCGGGCCAAGACCAAGGCCACCTTCGCCGGCGAATGGACCAAGAGCGGCGACAAGTACACACGCGACGCCGACGGTTTTTACACCTACGGCGGGCGCAGCGACGACATGCTCAAGGTCGGCGGCATTTATGTCTCGCCCTTCGAGGTCGAGGCCTGCCTGATGACGCATCCCGCCGTGCTGGAAGTGGCGGTCATC
Source organism: Polaromonas sp. CF318 (assembly GCF_000282655.1). Classification (GTDB taxonomy): domain Bacteria; phylum Pseudomonadota; class Gammaproteobacteria; order Burkholderiales; family Burkholderiaceae_C; genus Polaromonas. The sequence continues at coordinate 6,510 of NZ_AKIV01000100.1, read as the reverse complement.
GGCGTGGCCGATGCCGACGAGCTCGTCAAGCCCAAGGCCTATGTAGTGTTCAAGGCTGGCCAGAGCGCCACCATGGACGAGCTCAAGGCCCATGTGAAGCAGCAGCTCGCGCCCTACAAATACCCGCGCTGGATAGAGTTCGTGAGCGAACTTCCCAAGACGGCCACCGGCAAGATCCAGCGCTTCAAGCTGCGCCAGCCGCGTTGAGCCGCCGCGCGCAAAAGAACCCGGCGCGTGGCAACAGCGCATCGCAAAAAAGTGCAAACCGGCCCAAATCAGGCACGGTCATTGCTTTAGATGTAAACAATTTAATCCTCAATCTCGGGTTTTACACTAGGGCCGTCCACACAACGCACGCTTACTATTCGTCTAACAGTTTTCAGCCTCAACCAGGAGCTATTCCATGACTTCACGCCGACTTGTCCTGACCCGCAGCGCCGCCATGATAGGTGCGGCCTCCACCGGTCTTTTGCTCCCCGAAATCGTGCGCGCGCAGTCCGGCAAGGTGCGTGTGGGCTTCATGCTGCCCTATACCGGTACCTTCGCCCAGCTCGGCGTGGCCATTGAAAACGGCTTTCGCATGGCGATCAACGACCAAGGCGGCAAACTGGGCGGCCGCGAAATCGAATTCTTCAAGGTGGACGACGAATCCGAGCCCTCCAAGGGCATTGAAAACGCCAACAAGCTGGTGCAACGCGACAAGGTCGACGTGCTGGTCGGCACGGTGCACTCCGGCGTGCAGATGGGCATCCAGAAGGTCGCGCGCGACAGCGGCGTGCTGAGCCTGATCCCCAACGCCGGCGTGCATGCCGCCACGCGCAGCCTGTGCGCGCCCAATGTGTTCCGCACTTCCTTCACCAACTCCCAGCCCACGCGTGCCCTGGGCAAGGCCATGGTGGACCGTGGCCACAAGAAAGCCGTCTGGATTACCTGGAAGTACGCGGCCGGCGACGAGGCTTTTGAAGGCTTCAAGGAGAGCTACACCGCCGCGGGCGGCACCATCGTCAAGGAATTGGGCCTGCCCTTTCCGCAAGTCGAGTTCCAGGCCCTGCTGACCGAGATCGCGGCGATCAAGCCTGATGCCGTGGCCTGCTTCTTCGCCGGCGGCGGCGCCGCCAAGTTCATCAAGGACTACGCCGCCGCGGGCCTCAAGGAAAAGATCCCGTTGTACGGCTCCGGCTTCTTGACCGAGGGCGTGCTCGACGCCGCCGGCCCCGCGGCCAACGGCATCATCACGACCATGCACTACAGCGATTCGCTGCCCACGCAGCGCAACGGCCAATTCCGCCTCAGCTACGCCAAGACATTCAAAATGCAGCCCGACGTGTACGCCGTACAGGGCTACGACACCGGCCTGCTGCTGATCCAGGGCGCCAATGCCGTCAAGGGTGATTTGAGCAACAAACAGGCCCTCTACAAAGCCCTTGAAGGCGCCGTCATCGACAGCCCGCGCGGCAAGTGGACCATGAGCCCCTCGCACAACCCGGTGCAGGACATGTACCTGCGCGTGGTCGAGAACAAGGAAAACAAAGTGATCGGCGTGGCGGCAAAAGCGCTGGCCGATTCCGGCGCCGGTTGCAAGATGGGCTGATCGCTTGAATGTCAGCGTAATGGGAGGTCTTCAGGCCTCCCATTTTTTTGAACAAAGCTGGCACGGACCACGCTGATCGGTCTTTAGCAATGCTATCTTCAAGCCCATGACGCTCACCACCTACCTCCTCTACGTTGCAGCAGTTGCCCTGCTGATCCTCACGCCCGGCCCCACCATGCTGATGTGCATGACGAACGCGCTCAACCATGGTCCGCGCAAGGCCATGACTTCTGTGGCTGGCAGCGTAAGCGCGGTGCTGTGTGTGATGCTGCTGTCGGCGATGGGACTGGGCGCGCTGCTCGCCGCGTCTGAAACCGCCTTCACCGTCGCCAAGGTCATTGGCGCGGCGTATCTGATCTGGCTTGGCATCAAGACTTTCCGTAGCGAAGCAGCCGTCTTTGACCCTGCCGCCGGTGAAGCGCCGGCCCAGCGCCGCTCGTTTTTTCTCCGCGGCTTCCTGGTCGGTGCCAGCAACCCCAAGGCTGTGCTGTTTTTCGCCGCCTTCTTCCCGCAATTCCTGAACCCGGCCGCGCCCTTTGTGCCGCAGTTCGCCATCCTCGCCCTGACCTTCATGGCGTTTGAGTTCACCGTGCTGACCTGCTGCGCGCTGGGCGTGGCGCGCATCGCGCCGCTGCTGCGCTCCAGCCGCGCCGTGCGCTGGTTCAACCGCGTCTCTGGCGGCCTGTTCACGCTCATGGGCAGCCTGCTCCTGTTCACGCGCCGCCACACTTAATTGGATCTATGGATTTAGCCAACTTCCTTATCCAGCTGCTCAACAGCGTCCAGTACGGCCTGCTGCTGTTCATGCTGGCCGCCGGCCTCACGCTCATCTTCGGCATCATGGGCGTGGTCAACCTGGCCCACGGCAGTTTTTACATGCTGGGCGCCTACCTGGCCTGGTCGCTCAGCACACTGACGGGCAGCCTCACGCTGGCCATTGTGATGGGCGCGGTGCTCTCGGTCGCCTTCGGCCTGGCGCTGGAATGGCTGCTGTTCAGGCACTTCTACAAACGCGACCACCTGGACCAGGTGCTGCTGACCTTCGGCCTGATCTATATCTTTGAGGAAGTGCGCTCCATCCTCTGGGGCGACGACGTGCACGGCGTGACGATTCCCGACGTGCTCAGCGCCTCGGTGCCGCTCACCGAAAACCTTTCCTACCCGGTCTACCGGCTCTTCATGTCGGGTGTCTGCATCGCGCTGGCCCTGGGCCTTTATTTCATGATCTCCAAAACCCGGCTGGGCATGAAGATTCGCGCCGGCGCCTTTAACCGCGACATGGCCGAATCGCTGGGCATCAACATCAAGCTGATCCATGCCGTGGTCTTCGCGCTGGGCGTGGGCCTGGCCGCCGTGGCCGGCATGATCGCCGCGCCGGTCGCCAGCGTCTACCCCAACATGGGCTCGCAAGTGCTGATCATGTGCTTTGTGGTGGTGGTGATTGGCGGCATAGGCTCGGTGCGCGGCGCGCTGATTTCCGCGCTGCTGGTAGGCCTGGTCGACACCTTCGGCAAGGTGCTGCTGCCTTCCATGGCGGGCATGCTGGTGTATATGTTGATGGCTGCTGTCCTTTTGTGGAAGCCAGAAGGACTGTTCAAACAATGAGCGCGGCAAAAGCAAACCTTGAAATCCTGCCGCGCGGCGTGCAGGTGGCGTTGGCGCTGGGCTTGATCGCTCTGGTCGCCTTTCCCTTCGTCGGCACCGACTTCTACACGCAGATGGTCACGCGCATGATGATCATGGCGATCTTCGCAATGAGCCTGGACCTGCTGCAAGGCGTGACCGGCCTGGTGTCGCTGGGCCATGCGGCCTACTTCGGCCTGGCCGGTTATGCGCTGGCCTTCCTGACACCCGCGGGCACGCCCGTGAGCCTGTGGTGGACGCTGCCGCTGGCCGTGCTGGCCTCCGGCCTGGCCGCGCTCATCATCGGCTTTTTTGTGGTGCGCACACACGGCATCTACTTCATCATGGTCACCATGGCCTTCGCGCAAATGGTGTTCTACCTCTTCTTCGACAACAAGGCCCTGGGCGGCTCCGACGGGCTCTACATCAACTTCAAGCCCAGCGCGGCTGTCTTCGGCTGGACGCCCTTCGACCTGGACAACAAGCTCACGCTCTACTACTTCACGCTGGGCGCGATGCTGGCGGTCTACGCCTTTTTGCGCCGCCTGCTCTGGAGTCCCTTCGGCCGCACGCTGGCCGGCATACGCGTCAACGAGCACCGTATGCGCGCCATGGGCTTCGGCACCTTCGGCTACAAGCTCTCGGCCTTCACGCTGGCCGGCGCGCTGGCGGGCCTGGCCGGCTACCTGTGGGGCACACAGACCGGCTACATCAACCCCGAGCTCATGGGTTTTCACATGAGCGCGCATGCCATCATGATGGTCATCCTGGGCGGCATGGGCAATTTCGCCGGCGCCATCGTCGGCGCCTTCGCGTTTGAATACCTGCTGCATGTGTTCAAGGATCTCCCGACCCTTGGAAGCGTGAACCTCGGCAAACACTGGCAGCTCTGGATGGGCCTGTTCATCGTGCTGCTGGTGGTCTTCGCGCCGCGCGGCATCCTGGGCCTGGTCGAAAAATTCACCCAGCGCAAAGACAAGGCGGAGGCCGGCCATGAGTGAAGTCCTCCTCAGCGCGAAGAACCTGACAAAACGGTTCGGCGGTTTGGCCGCGGTCAACGATGTATCAGTCGACCTCTGGCGCAACCACATCCATGCGGTGATAGGCCCCAACGGCGCGGGCAAATCCACCTTGACAAACCTGCTCTCGGGCGACCTGCCGCCCACGTCGGGATCCGTCACCCTGGGCAGCCATGACGTGACCGGCTGGACGCCCGAAAAAATCTCGGGCAAGGGCCTGGGCCGCAGCTACCAGAAGACCAATATCTTTTTGCCCTTCAGCGTCTGGGAAAACGTGAGGTTGGCCTCACAGTCACGCGCGCCAAATGCCGCACGCTGGCTGCAGCGCGCCACCGGCTTCGCGGCGGTCAACGCCCGTGCCGAAGAAGCGCTGAAACTGGCCGGCCTGCAGCACCGCAAGCACAGCATCGCCGGCACCATCAGCCACGGCGAGCAGCGCCAGCTTGAGATCGCCATGACGCTGGCCACCGAGCCGCAGGTGCTGCTGCTGGATGAGCCGCTGGCCGGCATGGGCGTGGCCGAGGCCGAGCGCATGGTCGCCCTGCTGCTGGCCATCAAGAAAAACCACGGCATCCTGCTGGTCGAGCACGACATGGACGCGGTCTTTACCCTGGCCGACAAGCTCACCGTGATGGTCAACGGCCAGGTAATCGCCAGCGGCACGCCGGCGCAAATCCGCGCCGACGCGGGCGTGCAGGCGGCTTACCTTGGCGAGGAGCACTGAGAATATGGCCCCCACGCTTTTCACTTCGTGTAATGCGCTGCCCCCCGAGGGGGCTGGCCTTGCTTGGGGCGGCCCGGCGCTGCGGCCTCGCCTGGAGGCTTTATGAGCATGGTTGAAAAACAGATCGACATCCTGATAGGCGCCCAGGACATCAATACCTACTACGGCGCCAGCCACGTGCTGCGCGGCATCGACTTTCACGTCGCCCGCGGCGAGACGATTGGCCTCATGGGTCGCAACGGCATGGGCAAGAGCACCTTGCTCAAAAGCATCATGGGCCTGGTCAAGCCGCGCTCAGGGTCGGTCGCGATCAACGGCCGGCCCATGACGGGTGCCGCGCCCTACGAAATCGCCCGCCAGGGAATCGCCTATGTGCCCGAAGGCCGCGGCATCTTCGGCAACCTCAGCGTGGTGGAAAACCTCAAGATGGCGGCGCGACCCGGCACCCAGGGTCAGCGCGACTGGACTTATGACCGCGTGCTCGACACTTTCCCGCGCCTGAAAGAGCGCCTGGGCCACGGCGGCCAGCAGCTCTCGGGCGGCGAGCAGCAGATGCTGACCATAGGCCGCGCGCTCATGACCAACCCGGACGTGCTGATCCTGGACGAAGCCACCGAAGGGCTGGCGCCGCTGATCGCGCGCGACATCTGGCGCATCTGCGGCCTGATCCGCGAGACCGGCATCAGCAGCGTGATCGTCGACAAGAACTGGAAGCACGTCACGCAGATCACCGACCGCAACGTGATCCTGGTCAAGGGCCAGGTGGTGTTTGAAGGCAGCTCGGCCGAGCTGCATGCGAAGCCTGAGTTGCTGGCACAGTACCTGGGCGTATGAGCCGGGAGTTGCCAGGGAGCGGCAACCATGAAGATATCACCGGCCACCTCCACACTGAGCCTCACCGTGCTGGCCATGCTCGCCTTTGCGGGCAACTCGCTCCTGTGCCGCCTCGCACTGCGCAGCACGCCGATTGACGCGGCCAGCTTCACGGCCCTTCGCATCGCTTCGGGTGCGCTGGTGCTCTGGCTTTTCATGTGGCGGCGTGGTGTCACGGCGACCGGCAACTGGCCGTCGGCCGGAGCGCTGTTCGCATACGCGGCCGCATTCTCGCTAGCCTACGTAAGCCTGCCGGCGGCCACGGGTGCCCTGCTGCTGTTCGGCTCGGTGCAGCTGACGATGCTGGGCACCGGGCTGGCCCGCGGCGAGCGGCTGGGCGCCAGGCAAAGCGCCGGCCTGGCAATTGCCGTTGTGGGCCTCATCGCACTGTTGCTGCCGGGCGCCGCCGCCCCAAGCTTGCCGTCGGCCATGTTGATGTTGCTGGCCGGCGTCGCCTGGGCGGTGTATTCGCTGCGCGGAAAACACGCCGGTGACGCGACGCGGGCCACCGCCGGAAACTTCCTGCGCGCCACGCCGCTAGCGCTGTTGTTAGCCGGCTTGATGTTCCCGCAGCTGGTCTGGGATATGCGCGGAGCGGCATATGCCGTGACCTCTGGCGCGCTCACTTCCGGCGTGGGTTACATCGCCTGGTACGCGGCGGTGAAGCGGCTTTCCGCCAC
>NZ_AKIV01000099.1 GCF_000282655.1 Polaromonas sp. CF318 | reverse complement strand
ACGTTCTTTTGGCGAAGCAAAAGAAAGTAAGTCGCCCGCCGGGGCGAGACCCGGCCAGCCGCCCTCAGCAAAGAGCGCAAGGGCCGGAACAAGACCCGGCTCAACCCCCTCAACGAGGCAAAAACAACAACCAATAAATCAACAAAACATTCACCACCACACTGACCGCCAACAACAACTTCCACAACATCACCGGATCCCGCTCAATCAACGGCGTCCCCTGCGGCGCAGTCAGCGGCCGGGAGGCGCCGCGTTCCAGCGCCAGCAGCAACTCTTCGGCGGTTTCAAAGCGCCGGCGCTTGTCGCGCGCCACGGCCTTGAGCACGATGTGGTCGAGCCAGATTGGCACCTCCGGATTGATCCGGCTGGGCGCGACCGGGTCGCGGTAGTAGCGGCCGGCCTGGTAAGGCAGCACCTCGCCATAAGGCAGCCGCGCGGTCAGCAACTGGTATAGGGTGACGCCCAGCGCGAACAGGTCGCTTTGCGCGTCCGGCAATTCCTCGGGCCCATCGCTGCCTGTGGCGCTGAAGCCCCATTGCTCGGGATTGATGAAGCTGGGGGTGCCGGCGTGCAGCTTGCGCATGGCTTCGGGCTCGCGCCCGCTGAGCGCCACACCCAGGTCCAGCAGGCGCAGCACGCCGTCTTCGCCCTGGTGCAGGTTGGCGGGCTTGATGTCGCGGTGGATCACGCACTGGCGGTGCAGCCGGCCCAGCGCGCGCGCCGCCTGGGTGGCCGCGCCCAGCACCTGTTCCACGCTGAATTTGTGGCCGCGTTCCAGCAGCTGCTGCAGCGTCTCGCCGCTGTGCCAGTCGTACAGCAGGTAAAAAGCGCTGCGCTCCTGCCCGGCCGGCGGACTTTCGTGAAGCCTGACCAGATGGCCCGCCGCCGGGCCCGACTGCATGCGCATGGCCAGCCAGGCCTCGTGCGCCAGCATGGCGCGCTCCTCGCCGTCGTGGGACCGCGCGGGGTTCAGGGCCTTGAGGGCGTAAAGCACCCGCGTGCCGGGGTCGCGCACCTGGTACAGCACATGGATTTCGTTGTCGGCCACTTTCGCGGTCACCACGAGGCCGTCGATCACGTCGCCGACCTTGAGTCTGGGCGGCACCGGCAGGGTTTGCGCAATACGGCTCACATCCTGCAGGGTGGCGTCGAGCAGGCCGCGCACCCGCACCACGACGGCCGTCAGGTTGTCGTTGCTGCCGGCGGCCAGGGCGGCATCGACCAGCCCCTGGCTGGCCAGCTGGGAGCCGCCCTCCTCCTGCAGGCCGGCAAAATCCCGCAGCCGCGCATCGCGCAGCACGCCGTGCACGCCGTCGGTGACGAGCACAAACACATCACCCACCTGCAGGTCGCCCTGCATGTAATCGACCACCACATGGTCTTCGGCACCCACCGAGCGCAGCAGCTGGTGCCTGAAGTCGGGATGGTTGACCGCATGGTCGTGCGTGAGCTGCTGCAAAGCGCCGCCGCGCAGCAGATAAGCCCGTGAATCGCCCACATGCGCCAGGGTATAGGACTGCCCGCGCAGCACCAGCGCCGTGAGGGTGGTCAGGCCCACGGCCGGCTGGCGCCGGCGGTTGATGCCGGCCAGCCAGGCGTTCTGCGCGCCGATGATGCGGTCCAGCGCCACCGTGGTGTCCCAGGTTTCGGGCGTGCCGTAGTAGTCGCGGACCAGGCTGGTGACCGTGGTTTGCGCCGCTTCCCGGCCCATGCCGCCGGTGCTCACGCCGTCGGCCACCGCCACGATGGAGCCCATGCCCTCCTGTCCCGGCTCGGGCAGCATGGCCGCGCAGAAGTCCTCGTTGCTGTTTTTGCGGCCCGCCAGCGTGGCGAAGCCAATGTCCAGATCAAATGCCATGCACCAATGTAAGCAAGTTCAATGCCCGATATTGGTGCATTGCAACAATGCACCGGACTGGCGCCCTAACCGACGAGCATCTGCATGCTGCGCTCGTACTGCACCGAGAGCTGCTCGAACACGTCCAGCAGGTCCTCGCTGGCGGTGGCCAGGCCTTCCAGCCGCTTGACATCCTTGCCCCTGGCGATGCCGGAGGCGCCGGCGCGCATCTGCGCCCAGCCCGCGGCAGCCTTGTCCAAGGATTCGCGGATCTCCTTGCTGGTCAGCGGGATGTCGTTCAGGTATTGCAGCGCCTTCTCAAAAGCCGCCTGCGACTCGGCCATGCCTACTTCGCTGCGCTGGGAGGCCGTGCCGCCCAGGACTTGCAGCAAGGCGTATTTCGCGAAGCGCTGGCTCAGCATGCGCTGCCGGCCGGCCAGGTTGAGCATCTGCAGCGGCGGCATGGCGCCGGCGCTTTCAAGGATGGCGGTCATGCGCTCGGCTTCCTGCAGCAGCAGTTCGGCGAGCTCGTCCAGGTGCGCCATCTCGCCGGCCGCCCGGCTTGCCTCCAGGGCCGGCTTCAGGCGCGCCCAGGTCACGCTCACCTGCCCCAGCAAGTCGCCAAACGTGGGCTTGGACAGGCTTTTGCCGAGAGCGGCAATGTTGGCGTCTATGCGCTGCACCGACTCCTGGAGCAACTGCGCCACGCGCTCGGGCTGCACGCCCGCCAGCCGCAGCAGCGCCAGCTTGACCAGGCGCTGCGACAGCATGCGCAGTTGGCCCGAGCGGTTGACGTCTTCGGCGAAACGGGCCGAATGGATGATGTGCTGCGACACCTGGCCCAGGCGCTGGTTGGTGTGCATGGAAGCGGTGCGCAGAATCTGGAAGGCGTCGTCGTCGGACATCTGGCGGGCGCGCATCAGGATGCCCTTGGCGCGGTCCACCACCTTGCGCTCTTCGAGGCGGCCGGCGATGTCCCGCATCTCGCCCTGCAGGGCCTGCTCGCGCTTGAAGCGGGCCTGGGCCAGGTGGATCAGCGGCCGCAGGCGCTGCGGGCTGTAGCCGTTGACCACATAGGCGTGGACCCCGACCTCGGTGGCGCGCGTGATTTTTTCCGCATCGCTGTCGCTGGTAAACACCAGGACGGGGCAAGGCGCGGTCTCGCCGATCACCTGCAACAGCTTGAACAAGGCCTCATCGGGCAGCGCATCGTGGCAAACCAGCACGTCGGGCGCCTGGCGCAGCACTTCCTGCACCAGTTTGCTGCGCTCGTGGAGCAGCCCCAGGACCTGGATGCCGGCCGCCTCAAGGTCTGAGACCAGCGGGTGGGTGCCGGCGGGGCCGTTCAGGTTTACCAGTGCGGAAGTCATACAAATCAATAGCTTGGGAGGGAAATGAGGCTGGCCAGGATGCAAGTCGCGCGCCACGCGCCGGCTGCGGATTCAGGGCGCGGCTTGCAGGCCAATGATATGGCACAAGTTTTGCATTAGCTATCGCGGGCGTAACGACGCGCCCGACCTTAGCGAATGCACTGCGGGTCCTGCGCACAACGACGTGCGTAATGGTGTGCCTCATACCGGGTCAACGGCCCGGATCCCTGTTGACCGGGAGAGAGCATCATGAATTTCATCCTGTTTCCTGCAAGCCAGACCGGCTTGCACCCTCTGACAAGCCGCGTGGACGCGTGCCTGCGCGACCTGCGCGGCACGGCCGTGGCATGACGTTTGCACCTAGAAACATTGAATCCCCTGGAGTAGCCCCATGAAAAAATCAAAACTGGTAATGGTCGGAAACGGCATGGCCGGCGTGCGCACCCTGGAAGAGTTGCTCAAGGTCGCCCCCGACCTGTACGACATCACGGTCTTCGGCGCCGAGCCCCATCCCAACTACAACCGCATTCTGCTGTCGCCCGTGCTGGCCGGAGAGCAGACGCTGGACGAGATCGTGCTGAACTCCTGGGACTGGTACAAGGACAACCACATCACGCTGCATGCCGGCAAAAAAGTGGTGGAAGTCGACCGCGTCAAGCGCATCGTGCGCGCCGAAGACGGCACCGAAGAGGAATACGACCGCCTGCTGATGTGCACCGGCTCCAACCCCTTCATCCTGCCGGTGCCGGGCAAGGATCTGCAGGGCGTGATCGCCTACCGCGACATCGCCGACACCAACGCGATGATCAAGGCCTCCGAGAAATACAGGAAGGCGGTCGTCATCGGCGGCGGCTTGCTGGGCCTGGAAGCGGCCAACGGCCTGATGCTGCGTGGCATGGAAGTCACCGTGGTGCACGTCATGCCCTGGCTGATGGAGCGCCAGCTCGACGACGTGGCGGGCAAGCTGCTGCAGAAATCGCTGGAAGACCGCGGCCTGAAATTCATGATCGGCGCGCAGACACAGGAACTCACCGGCAACGAGGAAGGCCGCGTGAAGTCCATCAAGTTCAAGGACGGCACCGAAGTGGCCACCGACCTCGTGGTCATGGCGGTGGGCATACGCCCCAACACCCAGCTGGCCGAATCCATGCGCCTGCATTGCAACAAGGGCATCGTCGTCAACGACACCATGCAGACCGTCACCGACGCGCGCATCTACTCGGTGGGCGAATGCGCGGCGCACCGCGGCATCGCCTACGGCCTGGTCGCGCCGCTGTTCGAGCAGGCCAAGGTCGCGGCCAACCACCTGGCGCAGTTCGGCATAGGCCGCTACTCGGGCTCGCTGACCTCCACCAAGCTCAAGGTCACCGGCATCGACCTCTTCAGCGCCGGCGAGTTCATGGGCGGCGAGGGCGCCGAGGAAATCGTGATGAGCGACCCCTTCGGCGGTGTCTACAAAAAGCTGGTCATCAAGGACGACAAGCTGGTCGGCGCCTGCCTCTACGGCGACACGGTGGACGGCAGCTACTACTTCAAGCTGCTGCGCGATGGCCGCAGCATCAGCGACATCCGCGACAAGCTGATCTTCGGCGAGTCCAACCTCGGCGACGCGGGCCACGAAGGCCAGAACAAGGCCGCGCTGATGGCCGACGACGCGGAGGTCTGCGGCTGCAACGGCGTCAACAAGGGCACCATCTGCAAGGCCATCAAGGAAAAAGGCCTGTTCACGCTCGACGAAGTGCGCAAGCACACCAAGGCCAGCGCCTCCTGCGGCTCCTGCACCGGCCTGGTCGAGCAGATCCTGATGTTCACGGCCGGAGGCGACTACTCGGCCACGCCCAAGCTCAAGGCCATGTGCGGTTGCACCGACCACGGCCACCAGGCGGTGCGCGACGCCATCCGCGCCAACAAGCTGCTGACGATTTCCGAGGTCTTCAAATTCATGGAGTGGAAGACGCCCAACGGCTGCGCCAGCTGCCGCCCGGCCGTCAACTATTACCTGATCAGCACCTGGCCCAAACAGGCCAAGGACGACCCGCAAAGCCGCTTCATCAACGAGCGCAGCCACGCCAACATCCAGAAAGACGGCACCTACAGCGTCATTCCGCGCATGTGGGGCGGAGAGACCACGGCCAGCGAACTGCGCCGCATTGCCGACGCGGTGGACAAATACAAGATACCGACCGTCAAGGTCACCGGCGGCCAGCGCATCGATTTGCTGGGCGTGAAAAAAGAGGACCTGCAAAACGTCTGGAAGGACATCGGCATGCCCTCCGGCCACGCCTATGCGAAGGCCCTGCGCACGGTGAAAACCTGCGTGGGCAGCGAATGGTGCCGCATGGGCACGCAGGACAGCACGCAGATGGGCAAGGACCTGGAGCGCGCGATGTGGCGCATGTACGCGCCGCACAAGGTGAAATTCGCCGTCAGCGGCTGCCCGCGCAACTGCGCTGAATCCGGCATCAAGGACGTCGGCATCATAGGCGTCGATTCGGGCTGGGAAATGTACATCGCCGGCAACGGCGGCATCAAGACGGAAGTGGCCCACTTCTTCACCAAGCTCAAGACCGCGGCGGAGGTGCTTGAATACACCGGCGCCTTCTGCGAGCTCTACCGCCAGGAAGGCTGGTACCTGGAGCGTACGGTGCACTACGTCAACCGTGTCGGCCTCGACTATGTGAAGAAAAAAATCCTGGAAGACCACGAAGGCCGCAAGGCGCTGTGGGAACAGCTCCAGTTCGCGCTCGACGGCGAACCGGACCCCTGGTTCGACCTGAAAGAAGCGTCCGTGGACGCCCGCCAGTTCGAAAAACTCACACCCGCCTGACCGATTGCCCGTCCAAGCCTGAATTGAGAGATCACTATGTCTGAATGGAAAAAAATCTGCCTGGTCACCGACATCCCGGTGCTCGGCTCGCGCCGTGTCTCACGCGCCAAAGGTATTGATGTGGCCGTGTTCCGCAACGACCAGGACCAGGTGTTTGCACTGCTGGACCGCTGCCCGCACAAGGGCGGCCCGCTGTCGCAGGGCATTGTGTTTGGCACCAGCGTGGCCTGCCCTCTGCACAACTGGACCATAGGCCTGGCGGACGGCTGCGCCAAGCAGCCCGACGAGGGCTGCACGCCCAAGTTCAGCTGCAAGGTGGAAACGGGCCAGGTCTTCCTGGACGCCACCGAGCTGGCCACGCTGGCGCTGGATTTGCAGCCGCCCCGCGCGGGCCCTGGCGCCTCTGCGGGCGCTTTGGGTGACGAAAGCTTCGCCGTGCAGGCGCCCCACACGGCATAAGTGAAAAGGGCGGTAACTCTTTCATGACTGAAACCCGATCAACGTGCCCTTGCTGCGGCGTCGGCTGCGATCTGACAGCTTACGCTGTTGATCGCTTTGCGATGCACGACAAAGGCCGCAGCCTGGGCCTCGTCCACCATGGTTGAGACTCGGTCAACCTGTCCTTATTGCGGCGTCGGCTGCGGCGTCATTATTGAGTCACAAGGTGACGAGATCACCGGCGTGCGCGGCGACCCGGACCACCCCGCCAATTTCGGCCGGCTCTGCACCAAGGGTTCCACGCTGGCGCTGACGGCCTCGGCCGCCGTCACGCGGCAAACGCGGCTGCTGCAGCCCATGCGGCGCGAGCACCGCCATGAAGCGCCCAGGCCCGTGTCCTGGGACAGCGCGCTGGGTTTTGCCAGCGAAAGTTTTGCGCAAATCATCCGCGACCACGGCCCGGACGCGGTGGGCTTTTATATTTCGGGCCAGTTGCTGACCGAGGACTATTACGTCTTCAACAAGCTGGCCAAGGGCCTGATAGGCACCAACAACGTCGACACCAATTCGCGCCTGTGCATGAGCAGCGCGGTGGCCGGCTACAAACAGACGCTGGGCGCCGATGCGCCGCCCGCCTGCTACGACGACGTCAACCATGCGCAGTGCATCTTCATCGTCGGCAGCAACACGGCCTATGCCCACCCCATCCTGTTCCGCCGCATCGAGGACGCCAAGGCCGCCAACCCGGCGCTCAAGATCATTTTTTGCGACCCGCGCCGCACCGACACCGCCGAGATCGCCGACCTCTACCTGCCCATACAACCGGGCACCGACGTGTCGCTGTTCAACGGCATGCTGCACATCATGCTGTGGGAAGGCTGGACCGATACGGCCTACATCGCCGCGCACACCACGGGTTTTGACGCGCTCAAGGCCACGGTGCGCGACTACACGCCCGACCTGGTGGCCGAGACCTGCGGCATCAAAAAGGAAGACCTGCTGGCCGCAGCCAGACTGTTCGCCACCTCGGCCGCCACGCTAAGCCTGTACTGCCAGGGCCTGAACCAGTCCAGCAGCGGCACCGCCAAGAACGCCGCCCTGATCAACCTGCACCTGGCCACCGGCCAGATCGGCAAGCCCGGCGCCGGGCCGTTTTCGCTGACCGGCCAACCCAACGCCATGGGTGGGCGCGAGGTGGGCGGACTGGCCAACCTGCTGAGCGCGCACCGCGACCTGGTCAATCCCGCACACCGCGCGGAAATCGCCGCCCTGTGGGGCGTGCCCTCGGTGCCGGAGAAACCCGGCAAGACCGCGGTCGAGATGTTCCAGGCCGCCGCCGACGGCGAGATCAAGGCCTTGTGGATTGCCTGCACCAACCCGGCCCAGTCCATGCCCGACCAGGCCACGGTGCGCCGTGCGCTGGAGCGCGCCGAACTGGTGATCGTGCAGGAGGCTTTTGCCACCACTTCGAGCTGCGACTATGCCGACCTGCTGCTGCCCGCCACCACCTGGGGCGAAAAAACCGGCACGGTGACCAACAGCGAGCGCCGCATCAGCCGCGTGCGCCCGGCCGTGGCCGCACCCGGGGAAACACGCCATGACTGGGCCATCGTGGTGGACTTCGCGCAGCGGCTGGAAAAGCTGCTGAAGGCGGGCAAGCCTGAGCCTCTCCCCGAGGAAGAGGCGGACATCGCCGAGGCCCCGCCCCCTCTTCCCCGCAGCACCCTCTTCCCCTACCCCCTGAGCGACGCCGCCCTGGGCGTGGAAGTCATCTGGAACGAACACCGCGAATCCACGCGCGGCCGCGACCTGGACATCAGCGGCCTGAGCTACGAGTTGCTCGAGGACGGTCCGCAGCAGTGGCCCTTCAAGCCCGGCGACAGCGCGGGCAAGGCCCGGCTCTATGAAGACGGCGTGTTCCCCACCGCCGACGGCAAGGCACGCTTTGCCAACACCGTCTACAAACCGGTGGCCGAGCCGCGCGAATCGCGCTTCCCGTTTTCGCTGACCACCGGCCGGCTGCGCGACCAGTGGCACGGCATGAGCCGCACCGGCACCCTGGGCCGGCTGTTCGGCCATGTGGCCGAGCCGTCCGTGCAGATGAATGCCCAGGACATGGCGCGCCGCCTGCTGAAAGACGGCGACCTGGTCTACGTGACCTCCAAGCGCGGCTCCATCATCGTGCCGCTGCAGGCTTCGCCCGAGGTGGCGGTGAGCCAGGCCTTTATCGCCATGCACTGGGGCGAGGAATACCTGAGCGGGCAGTCCACCAGCGGCGCCACGCTGGCCGGCGTCAATGCGATCACAACCTCTGCCTACTGCCCCACTTCCAAGCAGCCCGAACTCAAACATGCCGCAGTCAAGATCCTCAAAGCCGATATGCCCTGGACGCTGCTGGCCATGGCCTGGGTGCCGGGCGGCGAGGTGCTGGCCGCGCGCGAGCAGCTCAAGCCGCTGATGGCGGCCTTTCCCTTCACGAGTTGCGTGCCTTTCTCCAACAACACGGCGCTGGCCGACCACGGCCGCGAGCGCTCCGGCCTGCTGTTTCGCGCGGCCGGCCACGAGGCCCCGCCCGATGAATTGCTGGCCAGGCTGGAGGCCATCCTCGGCCTGGACGGCGCCGACGTGCTGCGCTATGCCGACCGCAAAAAAGGCCAGCGGCGCACCGTGCGGCTGGTGCGCAACGGCGACGCGGCCGAGCTCGCCGGCTTTGTGCTGGCCGGCGACACCAGCGCCCAGGCCTGGATCAAGACCCTGCTGCAGGACGAGCTGCCGGCGCAGGCCTACGGCCGGCTGCTGCTGCTGCCCGGCGCCAAGCCGCCGGTGGCGGTGCAGTCGCGCGGCAAGCTGGTCTGCACCTGCCTCAATGTCAGCGACACGGCCATTGACGAACACCTGGCACTGGTCGCCGGCGGCGGAGGCGGCGGCGGCCACCTGCACACCGATGAGGAGCGGCTGGCTTCCCTGCAGGCCACGCTTAAATGCGGCACCAACTGCGGCTCCTGCGTGCCCGAACTCAAGCGCCGCGTGCGCTCGGCGCGCAGCGATGCTGCGGCGCCGGCACCACGCACTGTCATTCCCATACGCCAGGTGGCGTGATGACGAGCGGTTTATGCAAGCAGCACCTCTTTTTTCCGCCGGGCCGCCCCAAGGAAAAAACGGCCCCCTCGGGGGGCAGCGCCTTACACGCAGTGAAAAGCGTGGGGGCTATACATTTAAGCTCATAACAAGAAGTTATCTGCATTCGCAGACAATCACGCTTATGGGCATTAGCCAATACATCAAGGAAATCGGCCGCGGCAAGGACGGCGCCCGCGCCCTCACGCGCGAGCAGGCTGCCGACCTGCTGGGCCAGGTGCTGGACGGCACCGTCACCGACCTGGAAATCGGCGGCTTTTGCCTGGCCATGCGCATCAAGGGCGAAACGCCCGAAGAAATGGCGGGTTTCCTCGAAGCGCTGCAGCAGCGCCTTGCGCATTTCCCCGCCGGCGAAACCCCCACCGTGGTGCTGCCCAGCTACAACGGCGCGCGCAAGCTGCCGGTGCTCACGCCGCTGCTGGCCCTGCTGCTGGCGCGTGAAGGTGTGCCTGTCCTGGTGCACGGCACGCCCACCGAAACCAGCCGGGTGTTTGCCTCGGAAGTGCTGCAGGCCCTGGGCATCCCTGCGCTGGCGGCGGTGCGCAGGATCGGGAACGGCGAAGCCGTCTTCGCCCCCACCGAGCTGCTGCTGCCGTCCCTGAAGCGCCTGCTCGACGTGCGCCGCGCCGTGGGCCTGCGCAACCCGGCGCACAGCTTGGTCAAGATCATGAGCCCCTGCCTGGGCAAAAGCCTGGTGGTAAGCAGTTACACGCACCCGGAATACGCCATCTCGATGGCGCAGACCTTCGAGCTGACAGGCGCCAACGCCATGCTGCTGCGCGGCACCGAGGGCGAAGGCGTGGCCGACGCGCGCCGCATGCCGCAGATGGAGGCTTTCATAGGCGGAAAGCGCTCACTGCTGCAGGAAACCCAGGCCGGCACGCTGGCCACCCTGCCCGAACTGCCCAGGACGGTGGACGCCGCCGCCACCGCGGCCTATATTCAATCGGTGCTGGCCGGCGACAAACCCGTGCCGCCATCGATTGCGCGGCAGGTGGAACATATCTTGCACTTGTTGCCCCAAATCAAATGACCACAATGAACCACGGAAAAGTCACCCTCGTAGGCGCCGGCCCCGGCGACCCGGAACTGCTGACCCTCAAGGCCCTGAAGGCGATACAGCGCGCGACCGTGCTGCTGGTGGACGACCTCGTGAGCGACGAGATCGTGGCCTTCGCGCGGCCCGAGGCGCGCATCGTCTATGTGGGCAAGCGCGGCGGCTGCAAGTCCACGCCCCAGGCCTTTATTGAAAAACTCATGCTGATGGCCGCCCGCGAGGGCGAAGACGTGGTGCGGCTCAAGGGCGGCGACCCCTTCATCTTCGGCCGCGGCGGCGAAGAGGTCGAGCACCTGCGCGAGGCCGGCATTGAGGTGGAGGTCGTCAACGGCATCACCTCGGGCCTGGCCGCCGTCACCTCGCTGGGCGTGCCGCTCACGCACCGCCACCATGCGCACGGCGTGGTCTTCGTCACCGGCCATGCCAAACCCGGCGACAGCGGCACCGACTGGAGGGCCCTGGCCACCACCGCGCACAGCGCGCGCCTCACGCTGGTGATTTACATGGGCGTCAGCGGCGCCGAACGCATCCAGGACGAACTGCTGGCCGGCCTGCCGGCCGCCACGCCGGTTGCCGTGGTCCAGAATGCCTCGCTGGCGACGCAGCGCCACATCACCACCACCTTGGGTGAGCTGGCGGCAGCGATACGCGAGGCCGGCATGGCCAGCCCCTCGGTCATCGTCGTGGGCGACGTGATCAGCGGTGTGGCCCTCGCGGCGGCGCACCCCGACGCCGTGCTCGTGGCCTGAACGCAAGCCCGCGTCACACAGCAGTCACACGGCCCGCCTAAGCTTCCGGTCTTTCGACTGGAGCAAAGATGTCCCACCGTTTCCTGGCCGGTGCGCTGCTGGCGCTCGGCATGGCCTGCGCGCAGGCGCAGAGTTTTTCATTCGGCCTCTGGGGCGACATGCCCTACCAAAAAGCCGGCGACGACCCGAAAATCCCCGCACTGCTCAAAAGCATCAACCAGTCGGACATCGCCTTCTCGATCTACGACGGCGACATCAAGGACGGCAGCTCCAAATGCACCGAGGACATGTATGCCTCGGCGCTGGCCATGTTCGGCGAACTGAGAAAGCCCGTGGTCTATGTGCCCGGCGACAACGAGTGGACGGACTGCCATCGTCTCAACAACGGCGGTTACGACGCCCTGGAGCGCCTGGCCTACCTGCGCAAAACCATGTTCCCGACCACCCGCAGCCTGGGCAAGCGCAGCATGGCGCTGGTCCACCAGGCCCCGCCGGGCGAGAAATTCGTCGAGAACACGCGCTTCGCGCACCAGGGCATCGTGTTCGCGACGCTGAACGTGCCGGGCAGCAACAACAACAAAATCCTGGACGAGAAAGACTGCACCCAGAAAAGCGCGCGCACCTCGGCCCAGTGTGAGGCCTCCAACGCCGAATACCTGGAACGCGACGCAGCCAATGTGCGCTGGATGCAGGAGGCCTTTTCCCAGGCGAAGGCCGGCAAGGCGCGCGGCCTTGTTCTGGTGATCCAGGCCGACCCGGGCTTTGACTTGCCGGAAACCGAGGGCATTGACGAAAGCCAGGCGCCGGGGGTCAGCGGCTACCGCAATTTCATCAGCCATGTCATCGCCGAAACGGAACAGTTCGCCGGGCAGGTGCTGCTGGTGCACGGCGACACGCATTTCTTCAAGGTCGACAAGCCGCTCTACAGCCCCACCAGGCTGCTAGCCAACCTCACGCGATTGCAGACCTTCGGCAGCCCGCTGATCCACTGGGTGCGCGTCGGCGTTGAGCCCAGGAATCCCAATGTGTTCACGGTCCAGCCCGTCATCGTGAAACAGTGACAAGACCGCGGGCCGGCCCCGAATCCGGCGTGCGCGGCTACACTCCCGAAGTCAAAAACAACGGCAGAGGGAAAGACGCGATGCTAGACAAACTCAACGAACTGACGGAAAGCCACGGCGAACTGCGCCCCGGCAGCGGCATCATGAGCGGCGTGATCGCGCTGAGCCTGGGCGTGCTGTGCTTTCTGGGTGTGCTGGCTTTTCATTTCCCCGAATACCTGACCACGCCCGAGCTGCGCAAGAGCTACAACGTCGACGTGATCCGCATCGTGATGTTCACCTCGCTGGTGATTGCCGGCGGCATCTCGCTGGTCAACATCATCTTCAACCGCTCGCGCTGGCTGGCCGGCGCGGCTTTTTTGCTGGTCGTGGCCACCGCGCTGCTGGGCGGCCACAAGGTGCCGGTCAACGACTTCGCCGACAACACGCCCTACATCGGCCTGGACTGGTTCATCCTGGACCTGCTGGGCTCCTCGCTGATCTTCATCTTCATTGAAAAGCTGTTCGCGCTGCGCAAAGACCAGCCGGTGTTCCGCGCCGAGTGGCAGACCGACTTCCACCACTTCATCGTCAACCACATGATCGTGGGCTTCGTGCTGCTGGCCACCAACCTGCTGGTGCACAAGTTCTTCAGCTGGGCCGCCAATGACGGCATACGCGGCTGGGTGCAGGGCCTGCCTTTCTGGGCCGGCGTGCTGCTGATCGTGCTGGTGGCCGACCTGGTGCAGTACTGGACGCACCGCGCCTACCACGAGGTGCCCGTGCTGTGGCGCCTGCACGCGGTGCACCACAGCGCCAAAAGCATGGACTGGCTGGCCGGCTCGCGCCAGCACATCCTGGAATTGCTGCTGACCCGCACGCTGATCCTGGCGCCCATCTATGTGCTGGGGTTTTCCAAGGAAGTGATTGACGCCTACATCGTGATCGTCGGCTTCCAGGCGGTGTTCAACCATGCCAACGTGAGCGTGCGCCTGGGCCCGCTGCGCTACCTGATCGTCACGCCCAACTTCCACCACTGGCACCACAGCCAGGACCAGGAAGCGCTGGACCGCAACTACTCGGCGCACTACGCCTTCATCGACTACCTGTTCGGCACCGCCGTCAAAAGCACCAAGCTCTGGCCCGAGCGCTACGGCGTGCTGGGCGACTACGTGCCCAACGGTTTCCTGAAACAGCTCAAATTCCCGTTCACCTGGAAACCTTGAGCACGACGCATTGATATTGACCAGGGGCCGATTTGACGCATCAATTTGACGTCGTGGTGATTGGCGCAGGCGCCGCCGGGCTGTTCTGCGCGGCCCAGGCGGGCCAGCGCGGCCTCAAGGTGCTGCTGCTGGACCACAGCGAAAAAGTCGCCGAGAAAATCCGCATCTCGGGCGGCGGCCGTTGCAATTTCACCAACCGCGACGCCACGCCCGCGCAGTTCCTGAGCGAGAACCCGCACTTTTGCCGCTCGGCGCTGTCGCGCTACACGCCGCAGGACTTCATCGCCCTGCTGCAGCACCACAACATCCCTTTCCACGAAAAGCACAAGGGCCAGCTGTTCTGCGACCGCTCGGCCGAAGACGTGATCAACATGCTGCTGGCCGAATGCGAGGCCGGCGGGGTCACGCGCTGGCAGCCCTGCGGCGTCCAGAGCCTCAAAAGCCCCCAGGAGGCGGGCGGCAACTACGAACTTCACAGCGACCGCGGCCTCATCACGGCGCCGCAGGTGGTGATCGCCACCGGCGGCCTGTCGATTCCCAAGATAGGCGCCACCGATTTCGGCTACCGCATCGCCAAACAATTCGGCCTGCGCCTGGTGGAGCCGCGCGCGGGGCTGGTGCCGCTGACCTTTGACGGCGAAGGCTGGGTGCCCTATGCCCAGCTGGCCGGCCTGGCGCTGCCGGTGCTGATAGAAACCAGCCCGGCTGACGCGACGCCCAAACAGCGCAAAAAAGCCGTGGTGTTCCCGGAAGACCTGCTGTTCACCCACCGCGGCCTGAGCGGCCCGGCCGTGCTGCAGATTTCCAGCTTCTGGCGCGAAGGCCAGCCCATACACATCAACCTGGCACCCGGCGTGGACCTGCCGGCCCTGCTGCTGCGCGCCAAGGCCACGTCCCGAAAATTGATCGCCAACGAACTCGCGAGCCTGGTGCCCGGCCGCCTGGCCGACGCCTGGATCAGCACCGACCCTGCGCTGCAAAAACCCATCAGCGAAGCGACCGACAAGGCGCTGCTAGGCCTGGCTGCACGCCTGGCAGACTGGGAACTGACGCCGAGCGGCTCCGAAGGCTACCGCAAGGCCGAAGTGACCGTCGGCGGTGTCGACACGCGCGACCTGTCCTCGCAAACCCTGGAATCGAAGCAGCCGGGGCTGTACTTCATAGGCGAAGTGGTGGATGTGACCGGCTGGCTGGGCGGTTACAACTTCCAGTGGGCCTGGGCCTCCGCGCACGCCTGCGCGCAAGCGCTGACACCGGCGCGCTAGGCCTGCTGGGCCAGCTTCCACTCGCGCGGTGACAGGCCGCTTTGCGCCTTGAAGGCGCGCGACAGCGCCGCCTCGCTGCCATAACCGACCTCAGCGGCAATCAGCTTGAGCGGCCGCCCACGGCGCAGCGCCTGCTGCGCCAGACCCACCCGCCAACGCTGCAAATACGCGCCGGGCGTGCAGCCGACCGTATCGCGGAACTGGTTGGCGAACACACTGCGCGACATGCCCGCATGATCGGCGAGCGCTTCCAGGCTCCACTCTTGCCCGGGATTCTGGTGCATCGCGACAAGCGCGTGGCGCAAGCGCAGGTGCGAGAGCCCCGCGAGCATGCCGGAGCGGGTTTCACCGCTTTCCATGAGGTGCCGCAGCACCTGGATCAGCACCACATCAAACAGCCGGTCCAGCAGCGCCTGCCGGCCGCAGCGCTGCTCAAAAGCCTCTTCGAACAGCAGTTGCAGGACACCGGCAGCGCCCTCGATCTGCGCCAGCGGCAGGCATACAAAGGACGGCAGCGCCGCAACGATCGGGTTGGCCGCGCCGCCCTCAAAGCGCAGGTGCGCGCATACAAAGTCGGCGCCACGCCGGGTATCTGTGATGAAGCGATGCGCCATCGGCCTTGGGTAAAGCAGCAGGCAGGGGCCGCTGACACGCATCACCTCGGCGCCGCCATGGCTGATGCCGACTTCGCCGCTGCGCACGAGGTGAAGCTGGCCGGTGCCCTCATCCTCGCCGAGCTCGTTGACGCCGCAAAGCGCGCCCGAATGGAACACATTCGCGCTCACCGAGAAATGCCGCAACAGGGCCTCTAGCCGGTCGCCCATAAATACTCCAAATCAATTTTTTAGGATTATTAAACACTTATCGTATTTCGTGAAGCGTAAAGTTCATTCTGTCGATTCCGACTTGTTGCAACCCTCTCAAAGGAACAGCCATGAACGCTCTCACCCGTATCGCCGCCGCCACCGCACTGGCCGCTGCCGCCGTCACCGCCAGCCCCGCGATGGCAGCAGGCGCCGCCGCGCCGCAACCGGCGGCGTCCGCCGCACGCAGCGCCAGCTACGTCACCACCCAGGACGGCGTGCAAATCTATTACAAGGACTGGGGCCCCAAGAATGGCCCCGTGGTGAGCTTCAGCCACGGCTGGCCGCTCAACTCGGACAGCTGGGAATCGCAAATGATCTTCCTGGCCTCAAAAGGTTACCGCGTCATCGCCCACGACCGGCGCGGCCACGGGCGCTCCAGCCAGCCCTGGGACGGCAACGACATGGACCACTACGCCGCCGACCTTGCGGCGGTGATCGACACACTGGGCGTGAAAGACGTGACGCTGGTGGGTTTTTCGACCGGCGGCGGCGAGGTGGCGCGTTATATCGGCCGTTACGGCACCGCGAAGGTCAAAAAAGCGGTGCTGGTCAGCGCCGTGCCGCCCCTGATGCTGAAGACGGCGGCCAACCCGGGCGGCCTGCCGATCGAGGTGTTCGACGGCATTCGCCAGGGCGAACTGGCCAATCGTTCGCAGCTTTACCTGGACATCGCCTCGGGCCCGTTTTTCGGCTTCAACCGCCCCGGCGCCAAGGTCTCGCAGGGTTTGATCCAGTCGTTCTGGGTACAGGGCATGCAGGCGGGCCACAAGAATACCTATGACTCGATCGCGGCTTTCTCGGCCACCGACTTCACCGAGGACCTCAGGCGCTTTGACGTGCCGACCCTGGTGATCCACGGCGACGACGACCAGATCGTGCCCATCGACGCCTCCGGCCGCGCAGCCGCGAAACTGGTGAAAAACGCCAGGCTGATCGTCTACCCCGGTGCACCGCACGGCCTGGCCGATACCCACAAGGAGCGGCTCAACCAGGATTTGCTGACTTTCATCAAAGAGTAAGCCCACCCCCGTCCAGGCTCACTGCGTGTAGCCTGTTCCCCCCTTCCAGGGGGCGGGCGCCTGCGGTCTGGCAAAGCCAGTCCCGCGGCCCCCACTGGTGAAATACCGCGCTGGTTAAGCCCTGAATCTTCAACCCAGCATGAGCCGTGGAACCGGCTTTGCCGGGCCACAGGCGGGCGGCCCCCTCGGGGGGCAGGGAGTTACACGCAGTGAACGACCGTGGGGGTGCTATAATCCTAGGCTTTGCTAGCAAACCCGCGCCTGGCCTGATCCTGATCAGATCATTTAGGGCGCACCTTTTGGATCAATTGAACAATGACCACCATCCGTGTAAAAGACAATGAGCCCTTCGACGTGGCTCTGCGCCGTTTCAAGCGCACCATTGAAAAACTCGGCCTGCTGACCGACCTGCGCGCCCGCGAGTTTTACGAAAAACCAACGGCAGAACGCAAGCGCAAGAAGGCAGCCGCCGTCAAACGCAACTACAAGCGCATCCGCTCCATGCAGTTGCCCAAGAAGCTGTACTAATCCCTTAGTACCGCCTCACGGCAACAAAAAAGCCCGCACGAGGACGCTCTGCGGGCTTTTGTGCTTTTTGGCCCGCGCCAATCCATCCCTCTTCCCTATTCCCGCCCTCAGGAGCCCCGAATGTCAGCCCTCAAAGACAAAATCACCGAAGACATGAAGACCGCCATGCGCGCCAAGGACAGCGAGCGCCTGGGCACCATACGCCTGCTGCTGGCGGCCCTCAAGCAAAAAGAGGTCGATGAACGCGTGGTGCTTGACGACGCGGCCGTGATCGCCATCGTCGACAAGCTGATCAAGCAGCGCAAGGATTCACTGGAAGCCTTCCAGAAGGCCGAACGCAAGGACCTGGCCGACAAGGAAGCCGCCGAACTGCTCGTGCTGCAGGCCTACCTGCCGGCGCGCCTGAGCGCCGACGAAGTGGCGGCCGCCGTCAAGGCCATCGTGGCCGAGCTGGGCGCCAGCGGCCCCGGCGACATGGGCAAGGTCATGGGCGCGGTGAAAGCCAAACTGGCCGGCAAGGCCGACATGGGCCAAGTCTCGGCAGCGGTGAAGGCCGCCCTGGCCGGCTGAAGCCAGCGCGCGCAGCAAGAAGCTTCAAGTCAAGCCGGGGCCGCGGAACCGGCTTTGCCGGGCCGCAGGCGCAGCGCCCCCTCGGGGGGCAGCGTATTACACGAAGTGAAAAGCGTGGGGGCCCTTCAAGACCCGGCGACCTTCATCCGGTTGATGAGGATAGAGCCCACGGTTTTGGCGCCATAGTTGTAGGCGTCCGCACCCACGGCCTCGATGCCCATGAGCATGTCCTTGAGGTTGCCGGCAATGGTGATTTCCTCGACTGGAAAGGCGATGCGGCCGTTTTCCACCCAGAAGCCCGAGGCGCCGCGCGAATAGTCGCCGGTCACGTAGTTCACGCCCTGGCCCATCAGCTCGGTCACGAAGAGGCCGCGCCCCAGCTTGCGCAGCATCGCGTCCAGGTCGTCGCCCGGACGCGTGTGACGGCTGGTCAGTATCAGGTTGTGCGAGCCGCCGGCGTTGCCGGTGGTGCGCATGCCCAGCTTGCGGGCCGAATAGGTGCTCAGGAAATAACCCTCGACACGGCCGCCGGCCACCACCTTGCGCGCCTGGGTTTTCACGCCCTCTTCGTCAAAAGGAGCGCTGCCCTTGCCTTTGCGCAGGTGCGGGTCTTCGGCGACATCGATGTGTTTGGGAAAAGCCGGCTTGCCCAGGCTGTCGGCCAGGAAGGTGCTTTTGCGGTACAGCGCGCCGCCGCTCACGGCCTGCACAAAGCCGCCCAGCAGGCCCGCGGCCAGCGGAGACTCGAACAGCACCGGGCACTGCGTGGTCGGGATCTTGCGGCTTTTCAGGCGCGCCAGCGCGCGCTCGGCGGCGTAGCGGCCCACGGCCTCGGGGCGCGCCAGCTCAGCCGCGTCGCGCATGGAGCTGTACCAGGCATCGCGCTGCATCTGGTCGCCCTTGCCGGCGATAGGCGCCACTGAAATGCTGTGGCGCGAGCTGGCATAACCGCCGCGAAAGCCCTTGGTGTGGGCGCTGAAAAAATGGCTTTGCTGGGCCGACACGCCCGCGCCTTCGCTGTTGGTGATCAGTCGGCTGGTGCCCAGCGCGGCGGCCTCGCACTGCAGGGCCAGCTGCGCGGCCTGTTCGGAGTCTATGGACCAGGGATGGAACAGGTCCAGCTCCGGGTGCACGCGCGCGATGTCGCGCTCGTCGGGCAGGCCCGAGGTTTCGTCTTCGGCCGTGAAGCGCGCGATGTCGTAGGCCGCTTTCACGGTCTGTTCTATGGCTGCCTTGGAGAAATCGCTGGTCGCGGCATTGCCGCGTTTTTTGCCGATATAGACGGTGATGCCCAGGGACTTGTCGCGGTTGCGCTCGACGTTTTCCAGTTCGCCCTTGCGCACGCTGACCGACAGGCCACAGCCTTCGGACGCCTCGGCCGCGGCATCCGTGGCACCCAGTTTTTTGGCGTGCCCCAGGGCGGTGTCAACGAGGTCCTCGAAAAAATCGCGGTGGTAGCTGAAGCCGCTTTCAGGCGGATGGGAGGGCTGTGATGCGCCGCGTTTGGCGCCGCTGGCGCGAGAGGAAGCTTTTTGGGTCATATGGGTAGCTATGATACTGACTGCCATGAACAACAAGACTCCCAAGGCCATCAAGGGCTACTGGTCCAACGGCCGCTTCGTCAAACCCGAGGAAATCGCACTCGAGGAAGCCGGCCCGCCCAGCAAAACCCAACTCAAGGCCGAGGCCGACGAAAAACAGGCGCTCGGTGAAGCGCTGCTGACCCTGCGCGCCGACCTGATGGCGCGCCTGGACTTGCCCGACAAGCTGCGCGACGCGATCGCCGACGCCAAAAAGATCACCAATTTCGAGGGCAAGCGCCGCCAGATGCAGTTCATCGGCAAGCTGATGCGCCCGCTGGACCCTGAGCCCATTCGCGAGGCGATCAACGAGCAGCTCAACGGCTCGGCCGACCTGACGCTGGCGCTGCACCTGGCCGAGCAGTGGCGCGACAAGCTGATCGCCGACGACGCCGCGCTGGGCGACTGGCTGCGCGAATACCCCGGCACCGATTCACAACAGCTGCGCGCGCTGGTGCGCCAGGCCCGCAAGGACGCCAAGCCCGAAAAACCCGGCGAAGCACCGCGGCACGGCAAGTCCTACCGCGAAATCTTCCAGCTGGTGCGCCACGCCATGGCCCAAGGGCCGGGAGAGCCCGAGGAGCCCCAGGCATGAGCCAGGTCTTCGATGCGGTCAGGATCGGCATCGTCTCGGTCAGCGACCGGGCCTCGGCCGGCGTCTACGTCGACAAGGGCCTGCCGGCGCTCAAAGAGTGGCTGACGCGTGCGCTGCGCAACCCCATCACGTTTGAAGAACGCCTGATTCCCGACGAACAGGCCGGCATCAGTGCCGCGCTGATCGCGCTGGTCGACGCCGGTTGCTCGCTGGTGCTGACCACGGGCGGCACCGGTCCCGCGCCGCGCGACGTGACGCCCGAGGCCACGCTGGCCGTGGCCCACAAGGAAATGCCCGGTTTCGGCGAACAGATGCGGCAGATCAGCCTGAAATTTGTGCCCACGGCCATCCTGTCGCGCCAGTGCGCGGTCATTCGCGATAAAAGCCTGATCCTGAACCTTCCCGGCCAGCCCAAATCGATCGCCGAAACGCTGGAGGGGCTGAAAAACCCCGACGGTTCGCAGGCCGTGGCGGGCATTTTTGCCGCCGTGCCCTATTGCATAGACCTGATAGGCGGCCCTTACCTGGAAACCGACGACACCGTGTGCCAGGCCTTCAGGCCCAAAAGCGCCCAGCGCCCGCCGCGCTGAACCTTGCTGCCGCGGGTTTTCGGCCCACCGGTTTTCTCACGTAGTATTCGGGCTTTACAACTCGAGGAGCTGAGATGGACGAGCTGATTGAAACGCCGGGCAAGGACTCGAAAAACACCGCCGTGCTGATCTGGATAGGAACCCTGTTCCTGGGCTTTATCCCCGGCCTGATCGTTTACCTGGTGAAAAAGGACGACGCCTATATTCTGGACCAGGCCAAAGAAGCGCTGAACTGGTCCATCACGGCGGCCATCGGCTATGTCGCGGCGATGATCCTCACCTTTGTGCTGATCGGCTTCCTGGTGTTCGTGGCGCTGGGCATTTGCCACCTGGTGTTCTGCGTCATGGGCGCGATAGGCGCCTCCAACGGCAAAACCTTTCGCGTGCCCTTCGCGCTGCGCCTGATCAACTGATCAACTGATCAACTGATGCGTTGACCGCCCCCAGTCGGAAAAGCAAAAAAAAGGAAGGCTTGCCCTTCCTTTTTTTTGGCCGCCCTGCTTCCTGTTTACTTGCCGACCAGCTGGTTGAGCTTGTCGGCCTCAAAGGTTTCGGTGAGCGCCGCATCCTTGGGCACGCAGTCCTTGCTCATGGCGGTTTGCGGGCCGGAGAGCTTTTCAATCGCCTGCCACAGCAGGGCGATCTGGTGCTCCTGGCCGGCCGCGTTGTCGATCAGGCCGTGCATGGCCTGGGACAGCGGGTCGTCTTCCAGCGTGATGCCGTAGGCCGAAAACGGGGTCGTCGTGACGTCGGCGCTTTCACCGGTCTTGGACGGAATGATGCGCGCCGGGATGCCCACGGCCGTGGCCCCGGCGGGCACGGGCTTGATCACCACCGCGTTGCTGCCTATCTTGGCGCCGTCGCCGACCACAAAACCGCCCAGCACCTTGGCGCCGGCGCTCACCACCACGTCCTTGCCCAGGGTCGGATGCCGCTTGGCGCCCTTGTAGAGCGAGGTGCCGCCCAGCGTGACGCCCTGGTAAATCGTGCAGCCGTCGCCGATCTCGGCGGTTTCGCCGACGACAACGCCCATGGCGTGGTCAAAAAACACCCGCTCGCCGATTTTGGCGCCGGGGTGGATTTCAATGCCCGTCATCCAGCGCGAAACATGCGAAATAAAGCGGCCCAGCCACTTGAAGCCGTGGTTCCAGCACCAGTGCGCGCGGCGGTGCAGCACCAGGGCATGCAGCCCCGGGTAGCAGGTCAGCGCTTCCCAGGCCGTGCGGGCGGCGGGGTCGCGGTCGAGGATGCACTGGATGTCGGAGCGGAGTCGGGAAAACATGGTGGGAGTTTAGTGGCCGTCCGCAGACCGTGCTGGCGTGCTGTCTTTAGGCGGCATTTGGGCGGCTGTGTGCAGCATGGCCTTGGCCACGCCGCGCAGGATGTGGATTTCCTCGGGGCTCAGCCGGGCGCGGTTGAACAGCTGGTTGAGCCGGGGCATCAGCTTTTTAGGCGAGGCCGGGTCCAGAAAGCCTATGCCCACCAGCGCCTCTTCCCAGTGTTTGAGCATGCCGGCCACCGCCGCCGCGTCGGCCTGCGCCGGTTCAGCCGTCGCCGGCTGCACGCTGAAGCCGCCCAGTGCCTGGCGCCAGTCGTAGGCAATCAGCTGCACGGCCGCGCCCAGGTTCAGCGAGCCGAATTTCGGGTCGGTCGGGATGCTGAGCGCCACATGGCAGCGGTAGACATCCTCGTTCTGCATGCCAAAGCGCTCGGAACCGAATAAAAAAGCCACCGACTCAGGCCTCGCAGAAGCCGGACCCGGGGGCGGGCCACCGCCCAGCAGGGCCGCGAAATGCTCGCGCGGCGCACGCGTGGGCGGGCCGAAGTCGCGCGGTGTCATGGCGGTGGCGCACAGGTGGGCCATGCCGTCCAGGGCCTCGTCCAGCGTGGTGACGATGCGTGCATTCCTGAGCACGTCGAGCGCGCCACTGGCCCGCTGTATGGTTTCCTCGCGGTTCAGCACATTGGCCCAGCGCGGCGCGACCAGCACCAGGTCGTCAAAACCCATGGTTTTCATGGCGCGGGCGGTGGCGCCGACATTGCCGGCATGGCTGGTGTTGATCAGGACAAATCGGGTACGCATGGGCTGGATTGTCCTAGAACCGGGCCAAAGTCCCATTTATGGGAAAATACGCCCCATTGCCCGCCGCCCGCATCGCCGGCGCCGGTTTATCCCGTTCTTCCCTACAAGTTATGTCCAGCAATCTCCATCCCATGCTCAACGTGGCCATCAAGGCTGCGCGCGCTGCCGGCGCCATCATCAACCGCGCGGCGCTTGACGTCGAAGCAGTCCGCGTCTCGGTCAAGCAGACCAACGACTTCGTCACCGAGGTCGACCAGGCCGCCGAGGCGGCCATCATCGAAACCCTGCTGAGCGCCTACCCCGGCCACGGTATCCTGGCCGAAGAGTCGGGCAGCGAGCATGGCGCCAAGGACTCCGACTACGTCTGGATCATCGATCCGCTGGACGGCACCACCAACTTCATCCACGGCTTCCCGGTCTATTGCGTCAGCATCGCGCTGGCCGTCAAGGGCAAGGTCGAGCAGGCCGTGGTCTACGACCCCACCCGCAACGACATCTTCTGCGCCACCAAAGGCCGCGGCGCCTACATGAACGACCGCCGCATCCGCGTGGCCAAGCGCACCCGGCTGCAGGAGTGCCTGATCTCCACCGGTTTCCCCTACCGCCCCGGCGACAAGCTCAAGGCCTACCTCAACATGCTGGGCGAGGTCATGAGCCAGACCGCCGGCGTGCGCCGCCCCGGCGCCGCGGCGCTGGACCTGGCCTATGTGGCCGCCGGTTTCAGCGACGGCTTTTTTGAAGCCAACCTCAAACCCTGGGACGTGGCGGCCGGCTCGCTGCTGGTGACCGAGGCCGGCGGCCTGATCGGCAACTTCACCGGCGAGGCCGACTTCATGGACCACGGTGAATGTGTGGCCGGCAACCCGCGCGTTTACGGCCAGCTGGTGGCTACTCTGGGCAAATACAGCAAATTCGCCGGCGCCGGCGACAAAGCCGTGGTGCGCCAGGCTCTGCAGGACACGCCCGCGGCGCAAGAGCCTGAAGAAGGCGCCGAAGACAACGCGGCCCCTGCCGCCCCGGCCGAAAAACCCACGCTCAAAGCCAAGCGCATCAAGGCCGGCGAAAGCGCGGCCCCCAAAGCGCCTGACGCCCCGTTCTAAACAAAGCCCGCCTCGCGGGCTTTTTTCATGGCGGCGGCTTGGGGGAAAGGTAAAGTGTGAGCCAGCACACCATGAACCGGCCCGACCCCGCTCCCCCCGCCGCGCTGGCGACCCGATTGCAGCGCCGGGCGCGGGGCTGGCTGCACAAAAGCCTGCACGTGCTGCTGAGCCAGTACGTCGCCAACGGCCTGACGGTGTCGCTGGGCCTGGTGCTCATCATGCTCGCGATTTTCGAGGCTGCCGGCCTGGCGGCCGCCTCCACCGCCGCCGTCGGCGTGATGATCACCAGCCTGCCCGACGTGCCTGCGCCGCGCCGGCGCAAGATCATGCAGATGCTGCCCGCGCCGCTGCTGGGCGCGCCGCTCTTCACGCTGGTGCAGCTGGTGCGCCACGACGATCTGCTCCTGGGCATCGTGGTCGCGGCCTCCACTTTCCTGGCCGTAATGATGATGGCCTGGGGCAAGCGCGGCGGGCCCATCTGTTTTTCGCTGCTGTTTTCCACGCTGTTTTCCATGGCTGCACCGCCCGCCGCCTCGCTGCAGCAGATCGCGCTGCACGGCGCCTGGTTTGTCGCCGGCGCCGGGCTTTACCTGCTGTGGGCCGTGTTCACCACCCATTTGCTCAACCGGCGCTTTCGCGCGCAGTTGCTGGCCGAATGCCTGCACAGCTTCGCGCAGATTTTGCGCACCCAGTCCCAGCGCTTCGGCCCGCGGCCCGACCACAACGCGCTGCTGGCGCGCATGCTGCAGCAGCAGGCCGCGCTGGCCGACCACCTGCAGAACACGCGCGACGTGGTGCTGGAGTCGCCCACCACACCGGAACGCCAGCGCCTGGCGGCCATGCTGCTGAGCCTGCTGGAGGCGCGCGACCACCAGCTCGCCTGCGACCTGGACCTGGATTTTTTGCTGGAGCACAGCGCCACCGTGGCCGTGCTGCCCGCCCTGCAGCTGGCGCTGGACAGCACCGCCGCGCGGCTGGAAACCCTGGGCATGGACTTGCTGCTGAGTCGGCGCGGCGCGGCGGTCGCCGCCATCGCCGACCTGCGGCCGGAACTCGCCGGCGCGCTGCCGCCGCGCACGAAACGCGCCGACCCGCTGGCGCCCGACCCGCTGCTTGTCGACACCTCGGACCCGCTGGCGCTGCTGCACAACATGGCCGACCGCATAGGCCACATCAACGACGAGGCCGTGAAGATGGCGGCGCTGGCGCGCGGCGACATCCCGCCCGGGCTGTCGGCCGTGCGCACCCAGTGGCAGCTGTTCGTCAGCACGGTGCACTGGTCCTGGAAGCCCTTGCTGGGCCAGCTGGGCTGGAGCGCCCCCATCCTGCGCTACGCCCTGCGCTGCACGCTGGCCGTGGCGGCCGGCTATGCGGTGGCGCTGCGCCTGCCCTGGGTGGCGCATGAATACTGGATCCTGCTGACCATCGTGGTGGTGATGCGCGGCAACCTGGCGCAAACCGTGCAGCGCCGCAATGAGCGGGTGGCCGGCACGCTGCTGGGCTGCGCGCTGGTCATGGCCGTGCTGGCGCCGCACCCGGGCGCCCGCACCCTGTTCGGCGTGATCGCGCTCAGCATGGGCCTGGCCCATGCTTTCGCGCTGCGGCGCTACCTGTACACCTCCATCGCGGCCACCGTCGCCGGCCTGCTGCAGGCGCATTTGCTGCTGGCCGGTGTGGAGCCCGGTTTCGCCATGGCCGAGCGCCTGGCCGACACGCTGCTGGGCGCGCTGATCGCCTGGCTGTTCAGCTACGTGCTGCCGGCCTGGGAGCGCAAACAGCTGCCGGCGCTGGTGCTGCGCAGCACCAGCGCCCAGGCCAGGCACGCGCAGCTGGCGCTCGCGCTGCTCGACGAGGCCCGGGCGTCCGACCTGCCCTGGCGGCTGGCGCGTCGCGAAGCCTACAACAGCCTGTCCGACCTCACCCTGGCCACCCAGCGCAGCCTGGCCGAGCCCCACAAGGTGCGCCCGGCGCTGGAGCCGCTCGAGGCCCTGCAGGCGCGCAGCTACCAGCTGCTGGCCCAGCTCACGGCCGTCAAATCGCTGCTGCTGCTGCACCGCGCCCAGCTCAACCTCGCGGTGGTCAGGCCCGCGCTGGCGCGGGCCGCCGGCTGCATAGAGGCCGAACTCTCGGGCGCCGGGGCCGCCGCGACAGAAGCCGGCCCGGCCGTCACCGGCCAGCCCTTCCAGCCCCGGCCCGATCCCTTGATGATCCTGGACCTCACGCCCTGGCTGCTGCGCCGGCTGGACCTGGCCTGCGCCATGGCGCGGGAACTGCGCCTGACCCAGGCCCGCGTACTGGCCTGGGGCACGGGCTCCGCGGCCGCGGCGCAGGCGCCCATCCAGCGCCAGGTGCTGTAGGCAAAGGCCGCGAAAGGCCGCGAAGAGGGCTTCGCCCCTGTCGCCTCGGCTAAAATTTCCGCTTCAAGCAGGGCGGCGCGTGCGCGGCAACCCTGTCCTCCGAACCCTTCCCCGTACCCTAGCGAGCACCATGCCTGAATCCATTGTCAAAGCCTCTACAGCGTCGGCCGACGCAGCCCTGCTGCGCGAAGTCGCGGAACTGGTGGTGAGCGCCTTGAACCTGGAAGTCAGCGCCGATGAGATCCAGCCCGACGAGCCCCTGTATGGCGACGGCCTGGGGCTGGACTCCATCGACATCCTGGAGATCGCGCTGGTGGTTTCCAAACACTATGGCCTTCAGCTCAGGGCCGACCACGAAGACAACCACGCCATCTTCCACTCGCTGCGCAGCCTGGGCGACCATATCGCCGCCTGGCGAACCCAGTGAACGGCAGCGGGGCGGCACGGTTCGGCCAGGCCTGGCGCTGGGGCGGCGCGCTGGCCCTGGGCATAGGCTACGCCCTGGTCTCCCACCTGGCCGCCACATCGGACGTGCCGGGCCTGCTGCAGGCATCGGTCGCCGTGCTGCCCCTGCTGGCGCTGGCCCTGCTCCTGGCCTGGCGCTCACCGCGGCGGCCGGCCATGCTGGCCTTGTGCGCGCTGGCCTGCCTTGGGTTCTACGCCGCCAGGGACTGGCTGCTTTCGCACTACGGCTGGGTGTTTTTTCTGGAACACGCAGGCACCTACACGCTGCTGTGCGCCACCTTCGGCCGCACCCTGGCGCCGGGCCAAACCCCCATGATTTCGCAGTTCGCCCGCATCGTGCACGGCGAACTCACACCGGCAACCAGCGCCTACACCCGCTCCGCCACCTGGGCCTGGACCCTGTATTTCGCCGGCATCGCGGGGCTTTCCCTGCTGCTGTTCTGGCTCGCGCCCATGGCGGTCTGGTCCACCTTTGCCTACCTGCTGGGCATTCCCCTGCTGGGACTGATGTTTGCTGCGGAATATGCCGCGCGCTGCTACGTCCTGCCCCCAGAGGAGCGAGCCGGCCCACTGGAGGCGATCCGGGCCTACCGTCAGGCCTCACAGCGCCGCGCGCCCCGGCCATGAGCAGCCTGCCGCTGCTGGCCCACGCCCGCGAACAGGACCTGCTGGCCCTGCGCCATGGCCAGTCCGTCAGCGCCGGGCAATTCCTCGCCGACGCCAGGCGGCTGGCCGCGGCCTTGCCGGCGGGCCGGCATGTGCTGAACGCCTGCGCGGACCGCTACCGTTTTGCCGTCGGCATGGCGGCCGCGCTGCTGGCCGACAAGCTCAGCCTGCTGCCGCCCACGCTGACACCGGAAATGGTCAGGCAGATCCAGGCCTTTGCGCCCGACGTGTTCTGCCTGACAGACCAGGCCCAGTCCCTGGCGCTGCCGCAACTGGCCTGGGCCGACGCGATGGCGGGCGCCTCGCCGCACGCGCAGGCCCCCGGCGCCGCATGGGAGGTCCCGCAAATTCCCGCCTCGCGTGTCGCGGCCATCATGTTCACCTCGGGCTCCACCGGCGTGCCGGTGGCGCACCGCAAAAGCTGGGGCAGCCTGGTGCGCGGCGCCCGGGCCGAAGCGGGCCGCCTCGGCCTGCTCGGTGAACGGCGACACAGCATCGTGGCCACCGTGCCTCCCCAGCACATGTACGGCTTCGAATCCACCGTGCTGCTGCCCCTGCAGGGCGGCGGCGTGCTGGACGCCGGCCACCCGTTTTATCCGGCCGATATCTGCGCCGTGCTGGCGCAGGCGGCGCGACCGCGCATGCTGGTGACCACGCCGGTGCACCTGAAGGCCTTGCTCGCTTCGGGTCTGGACATCCCGCCCATAGACCTGCTGCTGTCCGCCACCGCCGCCCTGCCGCCGCCGCTGGCGCTGGCCGCCGAGACCCGGCTGCAGGCCCCGCTGCTTGAAATCTACGGATCGACCGAAACCGGGCAGATCGCCACCCGGCGCCTGAGCCAGGGCGAAGCCTGGACGCTGTTCCCGGACGTCGAGCTCAGCGCCCGCGAGGGCCAGGCCTGGGCATCGGGCGGCCATGTCGAGCAGGCCACGCCCCTGGCCGATGAGCTCGAGGTGCTGCCCGAAGGCCGCTTCCTGCTGCACGGCCGGACCGCCGACCTGGTCAACATCGCCGGGAAACGAAGCTCGCTGGGTTACCTGAACCACCAGCTGGCCGCCATACCGGGCGTGCTCGACGGCGCCTTCTTCATGCCGGACGAGCAGAGCGGCGACAGCGTGGTGAGGCTGATGGCTTTTGTGGTGGCGCCGGGCCTGGCGGCGCCCGCCCTGCTGGCGGCGCTGAGGGAGCGCATAGACGCCATCTTCATTCCCCGGCCGCTGGTGCTGCTCGAGGCCTTGCCGCGCAACAGCACCGGGAAACTGCCGCGCGAAGCGCTGCTGGCCCTGGCGCGCGAACATCTTCGCAAAAGGCCCGGCCATGCAGCTTGAAACCCGGTTCGTCGTGGCGCCGGACCATCCGGCCTTTGCCGGGCATTTCCCCGGCAACCCCATCGTGCCCGGCGTGCTGCTGCTCGATGCGGCCGTGCACGCGGTGCAGCAGGCCCTTGAGGCCGCAGGCGCCGCGACCCGGCCCTGCGAAATCAGCGCCGCCAAGTTCCTCAGTCCCGTGGGGCCCGGCGAAACCCTCACGGTATCCTGCAGCCCCGGCGCCCGCGGCATCCATTTCGAGATCCGCAGCGGTACGCGACAAGCGGCCACCGGCACCCTGGTGCTGCCGCCCCCGCCATGAACGCGCCGCATCGGGAAGCCCAGGCATCGGCGGCCGAATGGCGGCGCCAGCCTGAGCGCAGCAGCGTCTTCATGCTGCGCGTGATGACGCTGATCTCCCTGCGCCTGGGCCGCCGCGCGAGCCGCGCCGTCCTGTACGGCATCGCGGCCTACTTCCTGGCTTTCGCACCCACGGCACGCCGCATGTCGCGCAACTACCTGCACCGCGTGCTCGGGCTGCCCTCGCCCGCCGCCGTCGGCTGGCGCCACCTGTTCCGGCATTTCCTGAGTTTCGCCTCGGCCGTCCATGACCGGGTCTTCCTGCTCAACGACCGCTTCGACCTGTTCGACATCCGGGTGCACAACCAGGCGCTGATCGACGAAGCGGTGGCCGGCGGCAAGGGTGTCTTCCTCATAGGCGCCCACCTGGGAAGCTTTGAAGTGCTGCGCGCCATAGGGCGGCGCCAGCCCGGGCTGCGCGTCGCCATGGCGATGTACGAGGACAACGCGCGCAAGATCAACGCCGCGATGGGCGCCATCAATCCCCAGGCGCAAATGGACGTGATAGCGCTGGGGCACATCGACTCCATGATCCGCGTGCACGCACTGCTGGACCAGGGCGCCGTCGTCGGCATGCTGGGCGACCGCACACTGGGCACTGGCGATACCTGTCCCGTCGACTTCCTGGGCGCCCCGGCCGAGTTGCCGCTGGGGCCTTTTCGCATGGCCGCCGTGCTCAAACGCCCGGTGCTGTTCATGACCGGGCTGTACCGCGGCGGCAACCGCTACGACGTCCACTTCGAGGCGCTCGCGGACTTCTCCGCGCTGCCTGCGCGCGGCCGCACGCAGGCGGTGCACGACGCCGTGACGCGCTATGCTGCACTGCTGGCGCGGCATTGCCGCAGCGCACCCTACAACTGGTTCAATTTTTTCGATTTCTGGCACGCCGCGCCGCCGCAGGCCGGCCGTCCCGGACAACAGCCCTGAGCAGCGCATGACAGACCTTCTTTCGCACACCACACCGGCCCCTGCATACTCCCTGGCGGCGAGGCTGGCAGCCGTCCTCGCGGGCCTGGCCCTGGCCGTGTGGAGTCCCGGCGCGATGGCCGCCTGGGACTTGCAGCAGTTGATGGATACCCTGGCGCAAACCAAGTCGGGCCGCGCCACCTTCATCGAAAAAAAGCACATCGCGCTGCTCGACAAACCGGTGGAGTCATCCGGGGAGCTGCTCTACACCGCGCCCGACCGGCTCGAAAAACGCACGCTCAAGCCCAGGCCTGAATCCATGGTCGTCAACGGCGGCGAGCTGGTGATAGAACGCGGCC
Organism: Polaromonas sp. CF318; assembly: GCF_000282655.1. Classification (GTDB taxonomy): domain Bacteria; phylum Pseudomonadota; class Gammaproteobacteria; order Burkholderiales; family Burkholderiaceae_C; genus Polaromonas. Next base: position 14,121 of record NZ_AKIV01000099.1, on the reverse strand, counting down.
GTCAGAAATACCAGCTGCAGCTGCAGGCCTACCCCGAGCTGGCCGCCTTCATCGACAGCATACGCGGCACGCTGGCCGGCGACCGCGGCGCGCTCGAGCGCAGCTACCGGCTCAGCCTGGAAGGCAGCGCCGAACGCTGGACCCTGCAGCTGCAGCCGCTGGACCCCAAGATGCAGGCGGTGATCCAGCGCATCCGCATCAGCGGCGTGCGCAACCAGGTGCGCGGCATAGACATCGCCCAGGCCGACGGCGACAGCTCCAGCATGGCCATCGAACAGGCGGCGCCGTGACGGCAGGCGCGCCGCGCGGCCGCATGGCCGCCATCGCGCTGTGGCTGGTGTTCCTGGCCGGCTGCGCGCTGGTCATCAGCCGCACCCACTTCACCACCGACCTGTCGGCCTTTTTGCCGCGCACGCCCACGCCCGAGCAGCAGTTGCTCAAGGACCAGATCACCGAGGGCCTGGCCTCGCGCCTGGTGCTGGTGGGCATAGAGGGCGCCGATGCCCCGACCCGGGCCCGGCTGTCGCGCCAGCTCGCGCAGCAGTTGCGCGCCGACCCCGCCTTCGCCAGCGTGTCCAACGGCGAGCCCGTCAACACCGCGCGCGACCGCGAGTTCCTGCTGGCCAACCGTTATGTGCTGAGCCCCGCCGTCACGCCCGAGCGCTTCAGCGAAGCCGGCCTGCGCGCGGCCCTGGGCGAAAGCATAGACCTGCTCGCCTCGCCCGCGGGCCTGATGGCCAAGGCCCTGCTGCCGCGCGACCCGACCGGTGAAATGGTGCAGCTGCTGGGACAGTTCAACGCCGGCAGCCAGCCGAGGCAGGTCGACGGCGCCTGGGCCTCGCGCGACGGCCGGCGCGCGCTGATGCTGCTGCAAACCCGCGCGGCGGGCTCCGACACCGACGCCCAGCAGCAGGCCATGGCGGCGGTCCGCAAGGCCTTCGACGCGGCCGCCGGCCAGAGCGGCGCCTCGCTCGTCATGACTGGACCCGGCGTGTTCTCCGTCACCTCGCGCGAGGCCATCCAGAGCCAGGTCAGCCTGCTTTCGATGGTCAGCGTGGTGCTGATCGCGGGCCTGCTGCTGTTGGTCTACCGATCCGTCGGCGCGCTGGTCCTGGGTTTCCTGCCCGTCATCACCGGCGCGCTGGCGGGCATTGCCGCGGTGAGCCTGGGCTTTGGTTCGGTGCACGGCATCACCCTGGGTTTCGGCACGGCCCTGATCGGCGAGGCGGTGGACTATTCCATCTACCTGTTCGTGCAGTCCGAAGACAGCGGTGCGGACCCGCAGCATTGGGTCAGGCGTTTCTGGCCCACGGTACGGCTGGGCGTGCTGACCTCCATCGCCGGTTTTGCCTCGCTGCTGCTGTCCGGCTTTCCGGGCCTGGCGCAGCTGGGCCTGTATTCGATCGCCGGCCTGGTCACGGCCGCCGCGGTCACCCGCTATGTGCTGCCGCACCTGCTGCCGGCGGGCTTTCGCATCCACGACGTCTCGGCCGTCGGGCGTGTGCTGCAGGCGCTGGCCGGCCGCGCGCCCGCCCTGCGCTGGCCGGCCGCGGCCCTGCTGCTGACCGCCTGCGCCGTCCTGGCCGGCAACCATGCCAGCCTGTTCAACGACAAGATCTCCTCGCTGAGCCCTGTTTCACAGGCCGATGTGGCGCTCGACGAAAGCCTGCGCGCCGACATGGGCGCGCCGGATGTGCGTTATGTGGTGGTGGTCTCCGGCGACAGCCGGGAAGCGGTGCTGCAAAGTGCCGAGCGGGTGTCCGTCGTGCTCCAGGCGCAGGTCGAGCGCGGCCAGATCGCCGGCTTTGACAGCCCCAGCCGCTACCTTCCCAGCCTGGCCACACAAAACGCCCGCCAGGCCAGCCTGCCGCCGACCGAACAGCTGCAGCCGCGGCTGGCCCGGGCGGTGCAGGGCCTGCCGGTGCGCGCGGAAATCTTCGCGCCCTTTCTGGCCGACGTCGCCGCGGCCCGCGGCCGGCCCCCGCTGCAAGCGGCCGACCTGGAAAAAACCTCCATGGCCATGGGCCTGGACGCCCTGCTGCTCGGCAAAGCCGAACGCTGGAACGCCTTGCTGCCGCTGACCGCGCCCAAGGGCGGAAACATCCGGGCCGCCGACATCCGCGCCGCCCTGGCGGCCGCCGCCCTGCCCGGCGTGCTGTTCGTCGACCTGAAAACCGAATCGGACCGCCTGTACGCGGGCTACCTGCACGAGGCCATCGTGCTGTCGCTCGGCGGGCTGGCCATCATCGTGGTGCTGCTGCTGGCGGTGTTCCGGTCACCGGCCCGCGTGCTGCGCATCCTGGCGCCGCTGGCCGCCGCGGTCGTCACGGTCACGGCCGGACTGGCGCTGCTGGGGCAGCAATTGATCATCCTGCACCTGGTCGGCCTGCTGCTGGTGGTGGCCGTCGGCTCCAACTACGCGCTGTTCTTTGACCGGCCCGACCCGGCCACGCCGATCGCGCCGCGCACCCTGGCCTCCATGCTGCTGGCCAACCTGACCACGGTGGCGGGCTTCGGGCTGCTGGCGTTTTCCAAGGTCTCCATCCTGCAGGCCATGGGCGCCACGGTCGCGCCCGGCGTCATCCTGGCGCTGCTGTATGCGGCGATTTTTGCGCGGAGGGCCCATGCCTGAGCCAGGCACAGCGTGGAAACCCGGCGCGCTGCTGCGCGCCAGCGCCGCTGTGCATGTGCTGGCGCTGGCGGCCGTCATTGTGAAGGTGGGCCTCTGGCCCTGGGCCCTCGCGGCCGTGGTGCTCAACCACGGGCTGATCGCCTTTGCCGGCCTGTGGCCACGCAGCCATTGGCTGGGCCCGAACTGGACGCGCCTGCCCGCCGCGGCCGAAGCGCGGCGCGAAATCGCCCTGACCATCGACGACGGGCCCGACCCCGCCGTCACCCCCCTGGTGCTGGACCTGCTGGACCGCTACGCGGCCCGCGCCACGTTTTTCTGCGTCGGCGAAAAAGCCGCGCGCCATCCCGAGCTGTGCCGCGACATGGTGCGGCGCGGCCATGCCGTCGAAAACCACAGCCAGCACCACCGCCACCATTTTTCCGTGACAGGCCCGCGCAGCATGCTGCGCGAGCTGCAGGCCGCGCAGGACACGCTGGCCAGCGCCAGCGGCCAGCGCCCGCTGTTCTTTCGCGCGCCGGCCGGCCTGCGCAACCCTTTCCTCGACCCGGTGCTGGCCCTGCTGGGCCTGAAGCTCGCCAGCTGGACGGTGCGCGGTTTCGACACGCGCACCGGCGACGCCGCGCGCGTCCTGCGCCGGCTCCAGGCCGGGCTGCGTCCCGGCGCCATCGTGCTGCTGCATGACGGCAATGCGGCGCGCACGCCGCAAGGCGTTCCGGTCATCCTCGAGGTGCTGCCGCCCCTGCTCGAATCGATCAGCGCGGTCGGGCTGCGCACCGTGACCTTGCGCGAGGCCCTCGCATGAAGCCACCGCAAACGCGCCCCACCGAGTGGTCCCGGATGGCCCAAGCCATTTCGCGGCACTTCTACCTCAAGGGCGTGGGGACGGCGCTGTTCATCGCCCTGTTTTTCGGCGCCTATTTTTACCTGCTCAAGCACCCGGCCTTTCCCGTCGCCGTGATGCCGCGGACCTGGCCCGACCATTGGATCGGCTTTGCGCCGCTGGCCCTGCCGGTCTACCTGTCGCTGTGGGTCTATGTGTCGCTGCCGCCGCTGTTCTTCAGCGACAGGCACGAACTGCTGCACTACGGCCTGGCGATGGCGCTGACCTGCCTCTTCGGCCTGGCGGTGTTTTTTGTCTGGCCCACGGCCGCCCCGCCGGCCGACGTCGACTGGCTGAAATACCCCGACATGCAATTCCTGAAAAACATCGACGCGGCGGGCAACGCCTGCCCTTCGCTGCATGTGGCGACGGCCGTTTTTTCGGGCCTGTGGCTGCACCGCCTGCTGCGCGGCTTTTCCGCGCCGTCCTGGCTGCTGTGGCTGAACGCCCTGTGGTGCGCCGGCATCGCCTACTCGACGCTGGCCACCCGCCAGCACGTCGCGGTGGACGTCGCCGCCGGCATCGCGTTAGGCGGGCTGGCGGCCTGGCTGTCCCTGCGCCTGCACCGGCAACGCGGGGGACGCGCGTGAGCGCCGGCCCGCGCCGCGGCACGCGGCCGCCCCTGTGGGCGGTTTGCTAAAGTGTCTTTTTCTTCAGAGAGGCCCTCTCCCCTGTACCCCCTTTGGCTTTCCCATTTCACCGCGACCAGCAGCATGGGCCGCGGCCTGGCACAGACCCTGGACGCGCTGCGCGCGCGGCGCGGCGGGCTGGTGCCCTGCGGCTTCGACACGGTCGACCTGCCCACCTTTGTCGGCGAGGTGCAAGGCGTGGACGAGACCCGGCTTCCCGAGCCCTGGACCGCTTTCGACTGCCGCAACAACCGGCTCGCCCTGCTGGGATTGCAGCAGGACGGCTTTGAGGCCGCCGTGGCCGCCGCCGCCGGGCGCCACGGCGCGCAGCGCGTGGGCGTCTTTATCGGCACCAGCACATCGGGCATCCTGCAAACCGAACTGGCCTACCGCCGGCGCGATCCGCACAGCGGCGCGCTGCCCGCGGACTTCCACTACAACACCACCCACAACACCTTCTCGGCGGCCGACTTCACGCGCCAGTACCTGGGTCTGGCCGGCCCGGCCGTCGTGGTCTCGTCGGCCTGCTCGTCCAGCGCCAAGGTCTTCGCCTCGGCGCAAAGAATGATGCGCGCCGGCCTGATCGACGCGGCGGTGGTGGGCGGTGTGGATTCGCTGTGCCTGACCACCTTGTACGGCTTCAATTCATTGGGCCTGATCTCCGGGCAGGCCTGCCGCCCCTTCGACGCCGGGCGCAACGGCATCTCCATCGGCGAGGCCGCCGCCTTTGCGCTGCTCGAACGCGCACCGGCGCGGCCCCGACCCGGCGACGTGCTGCTGCTGGGCGTGGGCGAATCCAGCGACGCGCACCACATGTCCTCGCCCCACCCCGAGGGCCTGGGCGCGCGCCTGGCCATGGAGCAGGCCCTGGCCATGGCCGGCCTGGGCGCGGCCGACATCGACTACATCAACCTGCACGGCACCGCGACACCCAGCAACGACGCCGCCGAAGCGAAGGCGGTTGCGGCGCTGTTCGGCACCGGCGTTCCCTGCAGTTCCACCAAGGGCGCGACCGGCCACACCCTGGGCGCCGCCGGCGGCCTGGAGGCCGTGGTCTGCGCACTGGCGCTGCAGCACGGCCTGCTGCCCGGCGGCCTCAACACCCGCACGCCCGACCCGGCGCTGCCGGTCCACTACCTGGTGGACAACCAGGAAGCGGCGCCGCGTCACGTGCTCAGCAATTCCTTCGGCTTCGGCGGCACCAACTGCAGCCTGCTGCTGGGCCGCGCCGGCTAAAGCCAGGGCATGATCCCGGACCCCGACATGACGCAGACATCCCCTCCCCCTGCCCCGTCCCCGGCCCTCACGGTGTTTGTGGACGGCATAGGCCTGCTGGGCCCCGGCCTGGCGAACTGGGCGCAGGGCCGCGAATGCCTGCTGGGCGCCGCGCCCTACCAGGCCGCGCGCTGCGTGCTGCCGCCGCCCATGGCCTTGCCGCAGGCCGAGCGCCGCCGCGCCGGCGCGGTGGTCAAGGTGTCGCTGGCGGTCGGCGAGGAAGCCGTGGCGGCTTCTGGCCTGCGGGCGGCCACGCTGGCCTCGGTGTTTTCGTCCTCCAGCGGCGACGCCGTCAACTGCCACGAGATCTGCAGCACGCTGGCCTCCAGCGACAGGTTGATCTCCCCCACGCGCTTTCACAACTCGGTGCACAACGCCGCGGCCGGCTACTGGAGCATCTCCAGCGGCGCCATGGCGACCTCGTCGGTGCTGTGCGCGCGCGATGCCAGCTTTGCCGCCGGCCTGCTCGAGGCCATCACCCAGGTGGCGGTGGAGCAGGTGCCGGTGCTGCTGGTCGCCTATGACACCGACTACCCGGAGCCGCTGTACAGCGCGCGCACCATTCCCGACAGCTTCGGCGTGGCCCTGGTGCTGGCGCCCGCCCGCAGCGAACGCAGCCTCGCGCAATGGACGCTGGAGCCGGCCGGCTGCCTGAGCCGCCTGCCCGCGGACCGGCTGAACGACCCCGCGCTCGAGAAACTGCGCCGGGACATTCCGGCGGCGCGCTGCCTGCCCCTGCTGCGCGGCGTCGCGGGCCGGCAGTCGGGCCGCGTCGTACTCGACTACCTGGAGGGCTCACAACTGGCCCTGCAGGTCGCGCCCTGAGCTTTGCGAGCCCCGGCCATGCCTCTTGCCGCCACCCCGCCCGCAAGCCTGGACCGCCAGGAGATCGCGCGCCGCATCCCGCACCAGGGTAGCATGTGCCTGCTCGAGCGCGTGAGTGCCTGGGACAGCGAGCGGATCAGCTGCGAAGCCACCAGCCACCTGGATCCCGACAATCCGCTGCGCGCCCACGGACGGCTGGGCGCGGCCTGCGGCATTGAATACGCGGCCCAGGCCATGGCTGTGCACGGGGCGCTGGTCGCCGAAGCACAGGCCGCCGCGCCGGATGAGGCGCCCAAATCCGGCTACCTGGTCAGCGTGCGCGGCGTGACCCTGCATGTCGAGCGCCTGGACGACCTGGGCGAAGCGCTGGCCGTGCGCGCCGAACGCCGCAGCGGCAACGCCGCCAGCGTTCTGTACGACTTCACCGTGCATGCGGGGGACGCGCTGCTGCTGTCGGGCCGCGCCGTGGTGATGCTGGACGCGGCCATGGCGTCCATGGCGCCCATCAACCCCAAGGAGACCCCATGACCCCCTCTGCACCCAAACGCGCGCTGGTCACAGGCGGCAGCGGCGCCATCGGCTCCGCAATCTGCCGCCAGCTGGCCGCCGACGGCTTTCATGTCCTGGTGCACGGCAACCGCAGCCTGGACGCCGCATCGGCCGTGGTGGCGGCCATCCGGGCCTCGGGCGGCCAGGCCGAGGCCGTGGCCTTCGACGTGACCGACGCCGCGGCGACCGGCGCGGCCCTGGAAGCGCTGCTGGTGCAGGGGCCGGTGCAGGTGGTCGTGAACAATGCGGGCATCCATGACGACGCGGTCTTCCCCGGCATGCAGCTGCGGCAATGGCAGCAGGTGATTGACGTCTCGCTCAACGGCTTCTTCCACGTGACCCAGCCCCTGATGATGCCCATGATCCGCACGCGCTGGGGCCGCATCATCAACATCACCTCGGTCGCCGCCGTGGCCGGCAACCGCGGCCAGGTGAACTACGCGGCGGCCAAGGGCGCGCTGCACTCGGCCACCAAATCGCTGGCGCTGGAAGTCGCCAGCCGCGGCATCACCGTCAACGCGGTCGCGCCCGGCATCATCGCCACGCCCATGAGCCAGGACAGTTTTGATGCGACCGAGATTGCCCGGCTGGTGCCCATGAAGCGGGCCGGCCAGCCCCAGGAAGTCGCCGACCTTGTCAGTTTCCTGGCCTCGGAGCGCGCGGCTTACATCAGCGGGCAGGTGATTTCGATCAACGGTGGAATGGTCTAGCCCCCACGCTTCTTCACTGCGTGTAAGCGCTGCCCCCCGAGGGGGCCAAATTTCCTAGGGGTGGCCCGTCGGAAATTTAATTCCCACGAATCCTGCGTGCCAGCAGCAAAGGCAGGCGCAGCAAAAAACCCAGCAGCAGGCGGCCGTGCATCCAGCTGAGCAGCAGGTTGTCGCGCAGGTAGTTGAAGTGCGACACGCCGCCCTCGTCGGGGCGGAAATACCGGACCGTGGCCGGCAGGTTGATGGGCTTGACGCCGAGCCAGCACATGCGCACCACCGCCTCCGGGTCGAAATCGAAACGGCGCATCCAGCGCTGCCCGGCCATGACTTCGCGCAGCGGCGCGATCGGGTAGACACGAAAGCCGAACAGCGAATCGCCTATGCCGGCCCACAGGGTTTCCAGGTCGGCCCAGCCGTTGGACACCTTGCGCCCGTTGACGCGCAGGCGCGGGGCGTCGGCGGCGAACACGGGCACGCCCAGCACCATGGCGGCGGGCTGGGCCTGCGAAGCGGCCATGAAGTCCGGGATCAGGTGGGCCGGGTGCTGGCCGTCGGAGTCCATGGTCAGCGCATGCGTGAAGCCCTGCGCCGCAGCCAGCGCTATGCCGTGCAGCACGGCGGCGCCCTTGCCGACATTGCGCGGCAACACGAGCACGCGCAGCCGATCGTCGCTTTCAGCCATCGCCTGCAGGCGCGCGGCGCTGCCGTCGGTGCTGCCGTCCACCACCACCCAGACCGGCGCCCACTGCGCCAGCGCGCCGCGCACGGTTTCGTCGACCTTGACGCCGGGGTTGTAGCTCGGAATCAGGACCAGGTGCGTGGCGGAGGCGGCGCGGGGGGGATTGTTCATCGGCGGGAGGATCGAGAGATGAAGGAGGCGGGAAACGGGTCGCAAAGCTTGCGCCGGCCCTAGGCCGGCGGCGCCGCGGCGATGGACGAAAGCGGCTGGGACCGTTGCAGTTCGGCCTCGAAGTAACGCTCCAGCTCCGCCGTGAACTGCGCGATGTCGCCGGCGGGTTCAAAGCGCTTGCCCAGGCGCACGCGGTAGGTGACGGGCATTTTCGGCGTCCACAGCAGGGACCAGCCCTTGCCCAGGAAAGCCGAATCGGTTTCGATGAAGACGGCCTGCACCGGAACGCCCGCATGCTTGGAAATCAGGCCGGTCGTGCCCTGTATGCGCCCGACGGGGAAACGCCGGGTGCGGGTGCCCTCGGGAAACAGCAGCAGGCTGCTGCCCTGGCGCAGGTCGGCCACCGACAGCTGCACCATGGTGCGCAGCGGCATGTTGCGGATGTAGCCGACCAGGCGCGCGCCGGCGCCGAAGAAGACGCTGTTGACGATGTCGGCCTTCATGATGCAGGTGGCATCCGGCAGGCGGGACAGGATCATGATGGCGTCCAGCAGCGAGGGATGGTTGGGCGCGATGATCAGCGGCGGGCCGTCCCGCAGCGCGTCCAGCGCCGCCAGGTCGAAGCGGCATGCGCCCATGAGCGCCAGCAGGCGCAGGTAGCCGCGAAAGCTGCCCGCCGCGAGTTTGCGCCCCCAGCGCCGGCTCAGCGCCCTCGGCAGCAGCGCGCGCATGGCGACAGCCATCACCGAAACGCTCAGGCATAGCACCACCAGCAGTGCATAGCCCAGGCACAGGCGGACCGTCTCATGCACGGCCCTGCGGCCCGTGTTCAGCGGGGACGGTTCAGCAAGCAAGGCGTCGGATTTGTTGTCCATGGAGCGGTTCGCAGGATGGCTTATGGTTTTTGGCTTGCGCTGGTTTCGGTGCTCTCGGCGACCCGGATGTCGGCCTTGCGAAGGGTTGTGAAGCCCGGCGCGGGCGGGTGCGCGCCGGCTGGACGTGGCTGGAATGAAGGAATTCCAGCGAGTCTACCTCTGCGCGACAGCCGTTTTCCGGCCGATTGCCGGCTTGTGGCGTCAGGTTTCACGCCGTCCGGTGGCTGCCCGCCGGGCTTTTCGGGGGTAAGCCGGCGGGGCGCGGCAGGTATCCGGGACTGAAGGACAATCAAAGGACAATCGGGGCGTACGGGGGGAGCACAAGCTCCACCTAAGATAGCGGATTGAGTGAAAAAAATGCCAAAAGAAGGGGGCGCCGGCGCGCCGGTTCATTGATGCAAAAGGAAACAATTCGGGGCAAAAATTCCGCAACGGGGGCAGAAGACACCCCCATGATGACGCAGTACAAGCGCATCAAGGCGGACTATCCCGACACGCTGGTTTTTTACCGCATGGGCGACTTCTATGAAGTGTTCTTCGCCGACGCGGAGAAAGCCTCACGCCTGCTCGACATCACGCTGACGCGGCGCGGACAGTCGGCCGGCGAGCCGGTGGTCATGGCCGGTGTGCCCTTCCACTCGCTCGAAGGCTACCTGGCCAAGCTCATCAAGCTCGGCGAATCGGTCGCGATCTGCGAGCAGGTCGGCGACGTCGCCACCAGCAAGGGGCCGGTCGAGCGCAAAGTGGTGCGCGTGGTCACGCCCGGCACGCTGACCGACACCGAGCTGCTGAGCGACAAGACCGAATCCATCCTGCTGGCCGTGCACCAGGGCGCGCGCAACACCTGCGGCCTGGCCTGGCTCAGCGTGACCCAGGGCGAAATCCATCTGGCGCATTGCGCCGGCGACGAACTCGAGGCCTGGCTGGCGCGCGTGGCGCCCAGCGAGCTGCTCTACAACATCGACGTGACGCCGGCCTTCGAGCAGCGGCTCAAGGCCCAGCGCTGCGCCAGCACCGCCCGCCCGGCCTGGCAGTTCGACGCCGCCCTGGGCGCGCGCCGCCTGCTGGACCAGCTCAAGGTCGCCTCGCTGGCCTCCTGGAACGCCGAGGCATTGAACGAAGCCCATGCGGCCGCCTCGGCGCTGCTAGGTTATGCCGAACACACCCAGGGCCGGGCGCTGTCGCATGTGCAGGGCCTGCAGGTGGTGCGCTCCGGCGAACTCATCGAGCTGCCGCAAAGCACGCGCCGCAACCTCGAACTCACGCAGACCCTGCGCGGCGAGGACTCGCCCACGCTGTTTTCGCTGCTGGACAGCTGCACCACCGGCATGGGCAGCCGCGCGCTCAAGAGCTGGCTGCTCACGCCGCGCCGCGACCGCGCCCAGGCGGCCGCGCGGCTGGACGCCATCACGCATTTGCGCGGCGGCTCGCAGCAAAGCCTGCGCGCCAGGCTCAAGGGCTGCAGCGACGTGGAACGCATCACCGCCCGCATCGCGCTGCGCCAGGTGCGGCCGCGCGAACTGGTGGCCCTCAAGGACACGCTGCAAAAAGCCGAACTGGCCGCCCCCGCGGGCAACGATTTCCCGGAGCTGCTCACCCGCATCTTCGAAGACCTGCAGCCGCCGGCCGGCTGCGCCGCGCTGCTGGGCCGCTATGTGCTCGACGAACCCGCTGCGCTGATACGCGACGGCGGCGTCATCAACCACGGCTGCGACGCCGACCTCGACGAGCTGCGCGCCATCCAGACCAATTGCGACAGCTTCTTGCTGGACCTGGAAGTGCGCGAAAAAGCCCGCACCGGCATTGCCAACCTGCGGGTGCAGTTCAACAAGGTGCACGGCTTTTACATCGAGGTCACCCAGGGCCAGGTCGACAAGGTGCCCGACGACTACCGCCGCCGCCAGACGCTGAAAAACGCCGAGCGCTACATCACGCCCGAACTCAAGGCCTTTGAAGACAAGGCCCTGTCGGCGCAGGAACGCGCGCTGGCGCGCGAAAAATGGCTGTACGAACAGCTGCTGGACCAGTTGCAGGACTTCATCCCAGCGCTGAGCCGGCTGGCGCGCGCCCTGGCTTCGCTGGACGCGCTGTGCGCGCTGGCCGAACGTTCGCTCACGCTGAACTGGGCCGCGCCGGTGTTTGTGCGCGAACCCTGCATAGACATCGTCCAGGGCCGGCACCCGGTGGTGGAGGCGCGCCTGGCCGAGACGGGCGGCGGCTCCTTCATCGCCAACGACTGCGCCATGAGCGGCAAACACCGCATGCAGGTCATCACCGGCCCCAACATGGGCGGCAAATCGACCTATATGCGCCAGGTGGCGCTCATCGTGCTGCTGGCCAGCGTGGGCTCCTACGTGCCGGCGGCCAGTTGCCGGCTCGGGCCCATAGATGCCATCCACACCCGCATAGGCGCGGCCGACGATGTGGCCAACGCGCAGTCGACCTTCATGCTCGAAATGACCGAGGCCGCGCAGATTTTGCACGCCGCCACGCCGCACTCCCTGGTGCTGATGGACGAAATCGGCCGCGGCACCTCCACCTTCGACGGCCTGGCGCTGGCCGGCGGCATCGCCGCCTATTTGCATAACAAGACGCAGGCCTTCACGCTGTTTGCCACGCACTACTTCGAGCTCACCGAATTCCCGGCCCAGCACCACGGCGCCATCAATGTGCACGTCAGCGCGGTCGAGTCCGGCGCCGACATCGTGTTCCTGCACCACATCGAGCCCGGGCCCGCCAGCAAGAGCTACGGGATTGCCGTGGCCAAGCTGGCCGGCGTGCCCGCCGCCGTGGTCAACCACGCCCGCCATGCGCTCAATGCGCTGGAGGCCCACCAGAACGAAGCGCGCGCCCAGGTCGACCTGTTCGCCGCCCCGCCCGAGGCGGCCGCGCCCGAACAAAGCGCGGTGGACAAGGCATTGGGTACCATAGACCCCGATGCACTGACGCCGCGCGAGGCGCTGGACGCCCTGTACCGCCTCAAAAAGATGTCCGCCTCGCCGTGAACCAGCGCAAACCGACCTCCCCCACATCCCAAAGCCATCTCATGACCTACTGCGTCGCCGCCAAACTCAACGCCGGGCTGGTGTTCTTGTCAGACTCCCGCACCAATGCGGGCCTGGACCACATCAGCACCTTCCGCAAGATGATCGTCTATGAAAAAGCGGGCGACCGCTTCATGGTGCTGCTGTCGGCCGGCAACCTGTCGATCTCCCAGTCGATACGCGAGATCCTGCAGGTCGAGCAGCTCAAGGACCACGAAGGCGGCGAGCCCATCACCATCTGGAACGCCAAAAGCATGTTCGACGCCGCGCGCGTCCTGGGCTCGGCAATCCGCCGCGTCTACGACCGCGACGCCGAGGCGCTCAAGAATGCCGATGTGGACTTCAACGTTTCGCTGGTTTTCGGCGGGCAAATCCGCGGCGAGAACATGCGCCTGTTCCAGATGTATTCGGCCGGCAACTTCATCGAAGCCACCGACGAGACGCCTTACTTCCAGGTCGGCGAGTCCAAATACGGCAAGCCCGTGCTGGACCGCGTGCTGACCCCCGCCACGCCGCTGGCCGAGGCCGCCAAATGTGTACTGGTGTCCATGGACTCGACCATGAAGTCCAACCTCTCGGTAGGCCTGCCGCTGGACCTGGTGGTCTATGAGGCCGACACCTACAAAAGCGACAAAATCGTCTGCATCGACAACGACAACCCCTACTACCGCATGATGCACAGCAGTTGGGGCCAGAAGCTGCGCGAGGTCTTTGACAGCATCGAGGACCCGGTCTGGGACGACGCGCACACCGACATCCCGCTGAAGATGCCGGCCACGCGCCATGAACCCCTGAAGAAAATCAGCACGCCCGACGAAAAGCTGATTTAGCAGGTACTGTTAAACCGTGCCCACTTCGTCAAAACCGCTGGTCATTTTTTCCCACGGCAACAGCTTTCCGGCCGGCACTTACAGCGCGGTTTTCCAGAGCCTGAAAGCCCGAGGCTTCCAGGTCAAGGCTGTCGACAAATTCGGCCATGACCCAAGCTACCCCGTCACCAGCAACTGGCCGAATCTCGTTCAACAGCTCGCTGACTTCACCGCGCATGAGGTTGAAAAGGCGGGCCAGCCGGCCTTCCTGGTCGGCCATTCACTGGGCGGTTTTTTAAGCCTGATGTGCGCCGCGCGCAACCCGCAGCTGGGCGGCCAGCCCGTCAAGGGCGTGGTACTGGTCGATTCGCCCATCCTGGGCGGCTGGCGCGCCCGCGCCCTGAGCGTCGCCAAACGCGCGCAGCTGGTCGGTGCCATCTCGCCCGGCGCCATCAGCCGCAAACGCAAAAACCAGTGGCTGGGCAAGGACGAAGTGTTCGAGCATTTCCGCGGCAAAAAAGCCTTTGCCGCCTGGGACGAGCAGGTGCTGCGCGACTACATCGCGCACGGCACTTATGAAGGAACGGGCGAGGACGAAGGCAAGCAGTTATTGAGCTTCGACCGCGACGTGGAAACCGCGATCTACAACACCCTGCCCGACAACCTTGAAGGCCTGCTCAAGCGACATCCCCTGAAATGCCCCGTCGCCTTTATCGGCGGGCGGCAGTCGGCCGAGATGAAGCAGGTGGGGATGGCGATGACCGAAAAAGTCACCAAGGGGCGCATCATGATGCTGGACGGCAGTCATCTGTTTCCGATGGAAAAGCCTTTGATGACCGCGGCGGCCATCGAGGCGGCCCTGCGAAATTTCCTGGACTAGGGCCTACCAGACCTCCGCCGAGGACAAGGCCGGCGTCTCGGCAATCCGTGCCGAGATGGCCCAGCAAACCTCCAGCAGCGGCGCCACATAGGCCTGCTCGGGGTTTTCTTTCTGACGGAACATCAGCGTACTCACGCTGATGGCCGCCACCGGCAGGGCGCGG